>NZ_JBIIOT010000122.1:0-13055 GCF_044336785.1 Tardiphaga sp.
CGACCTCTCCCAGCAAGCGGGGAGAGGTTAGGAAATTACTTCCCCACATTCCCGGCATCGCGCTCGCTCTCCGCAAGCGTTGCCGGCTCGATGGTGTAGCGCTTGATCAGCGGCATCTGCGCCACTGCGAAGGCCATGGTCAGCGGGATCACGCCGAACGCCTTGAACGTCACCCAGAAATCCGTTGTCTGCGTCCGCCAGATCGCTTCATTGAGCACGGCCATCGCCGCGAAGAACAGCGTCCAGCGCAGCGTCAGCGCGCGCCAGCCGTCCGGCGTCAGGTTGAAGACCTGATCGAACATGATGGCGATGAAGGAACGACCGAACAACAATCCGCCGCCGAGCACCACGGCGAACAGGCTGTAGATGATGGTCGGCTTGACCTTGATGAAGGTCTCGTCATGCAGCCACAGCGTCAGCCCGCCGAACACCAGCACCACGAAGGCCGTCACGATGGCCATGATCGGCACATGCTTCACGACCACATAGGACGCGATCATCGCGACGACGATGGCGACCATGAAGGCGCCGGTGGCCGCGAACAGGCCGAATTTGGAATTCGCCACGAAGAAGATGATCAACGGTCCAAGCTCGGTGGCGAGCTTGAACAGCGGGTGGGGTTGTTGCTTGTCCATCGATCCTCTCACGGCCTCGCCCTTCGAGACGGCGCTGCTCGCCTCCTCAGGGTGAGGGCTTCTACGTTATTTGCAGCCGCACCACACTCCGCCCTCATCCAGAGGAGCGCGCCATCGGCGCGCGTCTCGAAGGATGGCGACTACGCGTCAATCCCTGCAACGGCCTTCGCGAAATCGCTGGCCGTAAACGGCGCGAGATCGTCGATGCCTTCGCCGACACCGATGAAATGCACCGGCAGTTTGTACTTCTCGGATAGCGCCACAAGGATGCCGCCCCGCGCGGTGCCGTCGAGCTTGGTCATCACGAGGCCGGTCACGCCAGCCGTACGATGAAACGCCTCGACCTGCGACAGCGCGTTTTGTCCCACCGTGGCATCGAGCACCAGCAGCACGGCGTGGGGAGCCGTGGCGTCCACTTTCTTGATGACGCGCACGACCTTTTCGAGCTCGTTCATCAGCTCGGCCTTGTTCTGCAGCCGGCCGGCAGTATCGATCAGCAGCACGTCGCGATTGTCGTCGCGGGCAGCAGTGACGGCCGAGAAAGCGAGGCTGGCGGAGTCCGAGCCCTGCGCGCCGGCAATCACCGGCACCTTGTTGCGATCGCCCCAGACCTTCAGCTGCTCGATGGCTGCCGCACGAAACGTGTCGCCGGCGGCGAGCATCACGCTGCGGCCTTCGGCGGTGAGCTTTGATGCCAGCTTGCCGATGGTGGTGGTCTTGCCGGAACCGTTGACGCCGACCACGAGCAGCACGAAGGGTTTTTGCGCGGTGTCGATCACCAGCGGCTGGGCGACGGGCGCCAGCACCTTCTCGACCTCGGTGGCCACCACGGCCTTCACCTCATCGGCAGAGATCGCCTTGTCGAAGCGGCCCTGGCCGACCGCCTTGGCGATCCGTGCGGCCACGTCGGAGCCGAGATCGGCGCGCAGCAGCACGTCCTCGATATCCTCGAGCATCGCGCGGTCGAGCTTGCGCTTGGTCACGAGATCGGCGACCGCCGAGCCGATCGAGCTCGATGTGCGTTTCAGGCCGTCGGAGAGCCGTCGCCACCAGCTCGCTTTTGGCGTTTCGGGAGTGTCACTCATGTCGGGGGTGTGTTAGCCGTTTCGCGCCATGAATCAAAGTAACAGCGAAGAAAGTGACGTCGATGCCCTGCCGGTCGCAGTCGTCGAGCCGGCCCTTGTCGGCGACCTGACCGAAGCCGACATCCTGTCGCGGGTGTTGCACCGGGACGGTTTGATGCTGGTGATCGACAAGCCGGCCGGCCTGCCCGTGCATCGTGGCCCCAAAGGTGGGCCGAATTTGGAGAATTCGTTTCGGTTCCTGCAATACGGCCTGCCGCGCGCGCCCGTTCTGGCGCATCGGCTGGATCGCGACACGTCGGGCTGCCTGGTGCTCGGCCGCCATCGCAAGGCCACGGCGTCACTGGGGCTCCTGTTCAAGCACAGCCGGATTTCCAAGACTTACTGGGCGGTGGTCGAAGGTGGGCCGGAGGCCGACGCGGGCGTCATCGACATGGCGTTGGGGCGTCTCAATGCCGAACGCGGCTGGTGGATGAAGCCGGATCCGGAAGGGCTGCCGTCGGTGTCGAATTTCAAGGTGCTCGGCCGCGGTGGTGGGATGGCGTGGCTGGCACTGGAGCCGGTAACGGGGCGCACGCATCAGCTCCGCGTGCATACGTCGGCCTCGGGCTATCCGATTGTCGGCGACAATATCTATGGCAATGGCCCGCGCTTCGGCGAACCGACCCTGCATCTGCATGCGCGGGAGATCGTGATTCCGATCTCGAAGAACAAGGAGCCGGTGCGGGTCACAGCACCGGTGCCGCCGCATCTGCACGAACGGATGCGGGTGTGTGGGTGGAATGGGGAGTGATACTCCCTGTCGTCACCCGGCTTGACCGGGTGACCCAGTAAACGCTGCTGCTAGTGTTTTATCCGCGAGGCCGGTGTCTACTGGATCCCCGCTTTCGCGGGGATGACAGCAGAGCCAATCGATGCCGCTTACGCATCCATCCGCTTGAACACCAGCGTCGCATTCGTCCCGCCGAACCCGAACGAGTTCGATAGCACGGCATTCAGCTTCACATTGTCGATGCGCTTGCGCACGATCGGCATGTCGGCGAACACCGGATCGAGTTCGGTGATATTCGCGCTCTCGCAGATGAAACCATTCTGCATCATCAGCAGCGAATAGATCGCCTCCTGCACGCCGGTGGCGCCGAGCGAGTGGCCCGTGAGGGCCTTGGTCGCCGAGATCGGCGGACACTTGTCACCCACGCCGAACACGTTGCGGATCGCCTGCATTTCCGGCGGATCGCCCGCCGGCGTCGAGGTCGCGTGCGGATTGATATAGTCGATCTTGATGCCGCCGGTGGTGGCCAGCGCCATCTTCATGCAGCGCTCCGCACCTTCGCCCGACGGTGCGACCATGTCGTAGCCGTCCGACGTCGCGCCATAGCCGATGATTTCGCCATAGATCTTGGCGCCGCGCGCCTTGGCGTGTTCGAGCTCTTCGAGCACGAGCACACCCGCGCCGCCGGCGATGACGAAACCGTCGCGATTGACGTCGTAGGGGCGTGAAGCGGTGGAGGGATTGTCGTTATACTTGGACGACATCGCGCCCATGGCGTCGAACAGCACCGACAAGGACCAGTCGAGTTCTTCGCAGCCGCCGGCAAACACGATGTCCTGCTTGCCCCACTGGATCATCTCATAGCCATTGCCGATGCAATGATTCGAGGTCGCGCAGGCCGAGGAGATCGAATAGTTCACGCCCTTGATCTTGAACCAGGTGGCGAGCGTCGCAGAGGCGGTGGAGGACATCGCCTTCGGCACCGCGAACGGGCCGACGCGCTTCGGGCCCTTGCTGCGGGTGATGTCGGCGCTATCGACGATGGTGCGGGCCGACGGTCCGCCCGAGCCCATGATGATGCCGGTGCGCTCGTTGGAAATGTCTTCGGGCGACAGGCCGGAGTCCTGGATCGCCTGCTCCATGGCGATGTGATTCCATGCGGCGCCTTCGCCGAGGAAGCGCATCGCGCGGCGATCGACCACATCCGCTGGATTGATGGTCGGCGCGCCCTGCACCTGCGAGCGGAAACCCAACTCGGCATGTTTTTCGGCGCGCGTAATGCCGGACTTGGCCTCGTGGAGGCTCGCAAGCACTTCCTGCGTGTTGTTTCCGATGGATGAGACAATGCCCATCCCGGTGACGACAACCCGTCTCATGATCGTCTCGCCCTTTGAACTAACGTGTTGTGGACTTGGCGGTCGCCCCCTCGGAGACCGCCGTGAATCGCAGAGGGTATGTTACATTCCCGACTGCGCTGCGGTGTCCTGCTTGAACAGGCCGACCTTCAAATCCTTTGCCCGATAGATAATCTCGCCATCGGCAGAAAGCGAGCCATCGGCAATGCCGAGCCACAGTTTGGAACGCATCACGCGCTTCACATCGATGGTGTAGACGACCTTTTTGACATTCGTCAGCACCTGGCCGGAGAATTTCAGATCACCGAGCCCGAGCGCGCGGCCGGGACCAATACCGCCCGACCAGCCCAGAAAAAAGCCGACCATCTGCCACATGGCATCGAGGCCGAGGCAGCCCGGCATCACGGGATCGTTCTTGAAGTGGCAGGCGAAGAACCAGAGGTCCGGATTGACGTCGAGTTCGGCCTGGATGAAGCCCTTGCCGTATTCGCCGCCATCTTCCGTGATGGAAGTGATGCGGTCGAACATCAGCATCGGCGGCAGCGGCAGCTGCGCATTGCCCGGTCCAAACAGCTCGCCGCGGCCACAAGCCAGCAGATCTTCATAGGCGTAGCTGTTCTTTTTATCCTGAAGCATACCGGGCTTTCTGGGTCCATTGCTGTCTAACGGCTGACTTTAACCAAGATGAGCCGTATAGAATTGTTCCAAATACGCGGGAACCTGTCCCGGTTCGGGGCTCTCTATCATACGCTCATAAGGCGGCAAAGCGGCGTATCATCCGCTTTTAACGGCATATTTGGGTTTGCCCCCGGTGTTGCGGTGCACGGTTCCACAGGTCCGACCGCCTAGTTGCGAAATTCTTGCATCTGGCGGCCATCGATTTTATATTATTGGAGAATTTCCGAGTAGAATTGCGTGGAAGTGATGGGATTATCGACGTGGATATGAGCGACAGCATTTCAACGATGGACGATGCAACCGCGGTTGCCGAAATCAATCATGGCCGCCAGCCGGCCCTGACTGGTTGCCCGTGGCATGACGTCAACGAGATGCTGCAGTCGGTCGGCCTGCGTCCCACCCGTCAGCGCATGGCGCTGGGTTGGCTGCTGTTCGGCAAGGGTGCCCGCCATCTCACCGCTGAAATGCTCTATGAGGAAGCCACCCTGGCCAAGGTGCCGGTGTCGCTCGCGACCGTCTACAATACGCTGAACCAGCTGACCGATTCCGGCCTGCTGCGCCAGGTCAGCGTCGATGGTACGAAGACGTATTTCGATACCAATGTGACCACGCATCACCACTATTATTTCGAGAACAATCACGAGCTGGTCGATATCCCGAACCAGAGCCTCGTTCTGACCAAGATGCCGGACGTGCCGGAAGGCTTCGAGATCAGCCGCATCGACATGGTCGTCCGCCTGCGCAAGAAGCGCTGAGCTAAAAATTCTTCGCGACATACTCTCCCCCTCATCCTGAGGAGCGGCCATCTTCGGCCGCGTCTCGAAGGATGAGCCGCGGAGTTCGCTTCCATGGTTCGAGACGCGCGCAAGCGCGCGCTCCTCACCATGAGGGCGGAGTAGGTCGCTATTTTCCGCGCTGGCGTTTCGCCGGCGCGTTTTCGTTTGCAGGCATCGCCGCCACGATCGCGCGGGCCAGCCCGCGGCCGGTGCAGGCATAGCCATCGGCCGAACTGTGCAATCCATCCATGCTCGTCAGCGCGGACATCGACAGTCCGCCTTCCACAGCGCGGCGCATCAGGTCGAAGCGCGAGAACAGCGGCACATTCTCCTGCTTCGCCGCGTCGGCAATGCTCGCCTGCATCTTGCTGTAGTTCGAGGCCAGGATCACCGGCGCATATTGCTGGTCCATCAGCACCACATCGGCGCCCTTGGCTTTGATCTGCCGGATGCCCTCGACGATTTTCCCGGTGAGGCTGCCGCTGCTCTGCAGCCAGGTCACGTCATTGGTGCCGATCTGCCAGACCACGAGATCCGGTCTGTGCGCGAACACATCGCGCTCGAACCGCGCGACATTGCCGGGGATGGTATCGGCATTGCGCCCGCTATTGGTGATCGCGACCTGCAGTCCCGGCCTCAGCCGCTCCAGTTCGGATTTCAGCATGCCCGGATAAGTCAGTGCGGAATCGGTCTGCCACAGTCCGCGCGTCGATGACGAGCCGATGGCGACGATGCGCAAGGAGCCATTGGCCTGAAGCGCATTCGCAGTGCGAGCAAGCGGTGCCGCCTCTGTCAGGCGCTGCCCGACAGCGAGACATTTGTCCGCCGCCGATTGCGCGAGCGCCAGTTGCGGCAGCAGCGCCAGGGCAAAGGCCAGCAGGCCGCTGCGCATCCGGTCAGTTGACCTTCTCGTCGAGATAAACGCCCCACAGGCGTTCCTGCTGGATCCAGCCGTCGAAACCGTTGCCGATCACGCGACACCAGCCATCCTTGCAGCGCTTCACCTGCGCCACGACACCGGCCTGCAGCCGCGCGGCCACGGCGCTGCTGGCATTGGGATCGTCATAGATCGAAGCCAGCTCGTCCTTCTGCTTCATGGTCACCACCGCGGTGCGGCGGCCGGACAGCAGCGAGTGATACACCCAGCCTTCCGATCCCTCGGAATCGCGGACCCGGCGCCAGTTCTCGTATTCGGCAGTGATCTCCACGGGCAGCCCGGCCTTGGTATAGACCCAGGCCACGTCGTTATCCTTGGTGGGGCCGGCGCGGACATTCACATGGTCGGATTTCAGGCTGACATAGCGCGGCACCGGCAGGCCGCTGGCACCGATGGGGAGCGTGTTCGCGGCGAAGGCCGGACCGATCGCGGTGACGATGAGTGCTGCCGCCAAACCCGCATACGCAAAACGCCCCGACGCCATTAACCCAACCTCGCCCCATTCCATGTTTGTCGCATTGCACGCTCGCCCGCAGGTTCTTGTTTCGGCCCGGTTCTCTGATAGAGAGGACCAAGGCCCCAAAACACTCGGTTAAGTGTCGGGGAACCCGAGGAAACGGTGCATTTGCGCGGCTGCCGGAGTTTCGATCAACCGGGTTAATGCGGACTGAACGAACAAGGCGCGAGTGAGCAGGATATGACGGTCAAGAAAAAGCCCCTCGTTGTCGTCACCCGCCGTCTGCCGGATTCCATCGAGACGCGGATGCGCGAATTGTTCGACGCCCGCCTCAATGTCGATGATGTGCCGCTGACCCAGGAACAGCTCGCCGAGGCGATCCGCACCGCCGATGTGCTGGTCCCCACCGTCACCGACGAAATCACCAAGGACTTGCTCGATCAGCCCGACTGCAAGGTGAAGCTGATCGCCAATTTCGGCAATGGCGTCGACAATATCGACGTCGCCGCAGCCCAGGCCAAGGGCATCACCGTCACCAACACGCCGAAAGTGCTCACCGAAGATACGGCCGACATGACCATGTCGCTGATCCTCGCGGTGCCGCGCCGCCTGATCGAGGGGGCCGCCATTCTCACCGAGGGCCGCGAGGACTGGCAGGGCTGGTCGCCGACCTGGATGCTCGGCCGGCGCCTTGGCGGCAAACGCCTCGGCATCATCGGCATGGGCCGCATCGGCCAGGCGGTGGCGCGTCGCGCCAAGGCGTTCGGGCTGCAGATCCACTATCACAACCGCAAGCCGGTCGCCCCGGTCATCGCCGACGAACTCGGCGCCACCTATTGGGACTCGCTCGACCAGATGCTCGCGCGCATGGACATCATCTCGGTGAACTGCCCGCATACGCCGGCCACGTTCCACCTGTTGTCGGCGCGCCGTCTCAAGCTGATCCGCAAGGATGCCTATATCGTCAACACCGCGCGCGGCGAGGTGATCGACGAGGAAACGCTGACCAAGCTGATCGAGGCCGGCGACATCGCCGGCGCCGCGCTCGACGTGTTCGAGCACGAGCCTGCGGTGAATCCGAAACTGGTGCGTCTCGCCAAGGCCGGCAAGGTGCTGCTGCTGCCGCATATGGGCTCGGCGACAGTGGAAGGCCGCGTCGAGATGGGCGAGAAAGTGATCATCAACATCCGCGCATTCCTGGACGCGCATAAGCCGCCGGATCGCGTGCTGGCGAATATGTTGTGAGGCGCGTCGTCATCGATACGCTCTAACTGTCATCACCCGCGAAAGCGGGTGATCCAGTAACTGACGTCAGTGCAGTATCAGCTCCGGTGTTACTGGATCGCCCCGTCAAGCCGGGCGATGACAGGTAGTGGTAGCTCTCACTTCAACCGAAACATCAAATACGCCGCCTTGCGCCCCTCGCGCGTGGCCTTTCGGCCGTAGCGCGTCATCGTGTAGTTCGGCCACGGCAGGCGCCAGTCATCGGCGCGCTCGGCCAGCCACACGAAAGCCGGCGATCGCGTGACGTGCCACAGCGTCCACGCCACATAGCTCTCGATATCGCAGACGAACCGAAACTCGCCCTGCGGCACCAGCACGCGCGTCATTTCGGTGAGGGTCTTGTCCTGCACGAAGCGGCGCTTCCAGTGTCGCTTCTTCGGCCACGGATCGGGATGGATCAGGTCGATGCGCGTCAGCGATTGCGCGGGTGCCCAGTTCAAAAGCTCCGCCGCATCACCTGCGACAAGGCGGATGTTGCGGATGTTCTGCGCCTCGATCTGCACCAGGATCTTGGCCATGCCGTTGATATAGGGCTCGCAGCCGATGAAGCCGATATGTGGATGCGCCAGCGCCTCGGCCACGAGATGCTCGCCGCCGCCAAAGCCGATCTCGAGGCGCACGGTGTCGATCCCTGCATCGAACAGCTTGCGCAGATCGTCGGGTGCGGGCTGCGTGATGTCCACGGTCAGCGCAGGCAGCAGCTCGGCCATCAGGCCGGCCTGATGGTCGCGCAATTTGTGGCCCTTGCGGCGTCCGAAGAAGGAGCCGGTATAGCGTTTGGAATCGTCGGTGGTGTCGTCAGTCGTCATGGCGGGGTGATAGCGCCGAAATGCGCGCGACGCTATCGGGGCGATGACGAATACCGGCCGGAAAAGACGCGTCCTCTCCGCTCACTCTCCCGCATCCTGAGGAGCCGCGCGTTTGCGCGGCGTCTCCCAGCGAATGGCGTAGCCATTCGCAAGGGATGGGCGATAAACGCCATGGTTCGAGACGCGCGCCAAAGGGCGCGCTCCTCACCATGAGGACGGTGGTGGTCTCAATCCAAAAAGGCTCTACTTCTGTTCGGTCACTTCCCGCGCGGCGATCTGTTCGACGAGGTCGACGATGCTGCGGCGAAGCTTGGCATCGCTGATGCGCGTGAATGCGCGTGTCAGTGCGAGACCTTCGGATGTGGCGAGGAAGTCCGAGACATAAGTCGGCGAAGCCGCTTCACCAAAGCCGTTGGCGGTTTCGATAGCACCGGGGCCGCCCTCGAACAGGAACGACACGGGCACCTGCAGGATCTCCGAGATCTGTTGCAGGCGGCTGGCACCGACGCGGTTGGTGCCCTTCTCGTATTTCTGTACTTGCTGAAATGTCAGACCGAGCGCTTCGCCCAATTTCTCCTGACTCATGCCCAGCATAATGCGGCGCATGCGCACACGGCTGCCGACATATTTGTCAACAGGATTGGGCGCTTTCGTCGACATCTCAAACACTCCTGATCACAAAATAGGGGAGACGGAGCAGAGAAGACGCCCGTCGCAGATCGGCATCAGTGGCGAGCCGACGGTATCCTAATAGACTATATAACGGCCGCGTAAATCTTCCTAAGTAGAAAATTTGCACCCAAAGATAGTTATTTCTCAAATATCGAGAACTAAAGCGAATAAAGCTAGCTAAGAAAGCCTTTAGGCTTAGGCATCCTGCGAAATATCAAATGCGCAGGGACGATCGTAACTATCTAAAATAATTAAGATACTAATCAAACGCGGGACTTGGTCCGGCGGCGCGCCACGAAAACGATTGCCAGGGCGATACCAATCGTTGCGGGAAGATCGCCGGTCTTCGCGTAAAAAGTGGGCTGAATCGCCGCAGGCAGGCGGGAATCCAGCACGCCTTCGATACCAAGACCGAGCTGCGCGACGATGCGGCCGACGGGATCGACGACCACGGAAATCCCGGTATTCGCTGCGCGAACCAGCGGGAGCCCTTCTTCGATTGCGCGAGCCCGGCTCTGCTGCAGATGCTGATAGGGCCCGGTGGAAATGCCGAACCAGCCGTCATTGGTGAGATTCACGATCCAGCCGGGACGATCATTCTGGATGACGATGTCGTCGGGGAAGACCGCCTCGTAGCAGATCAGCGGCAGCATCTTTGGTGCGCCGGGCACATCCATCACCTTGCGCCTGAGGCCCGGAATGAAGCCGCCATGCACTTTTGTGAGCTGCTGCAGGCCGATCTTTTCCAGCACATTCTGGAACGGCAGATATTCGCCGAACGGCACCAGATGCAGCTTGTCATAGACGGAGAGGAAGGTGCCGTCGTGATCGATCACGAAGATCGAATTATAGGCACGGGTGACGCGCGTGCCGGGCGGCTGGTCCGGCGGGCGCACGGCGCCGGTGATCAGCACGGTGCCCTTCGGCAGCAGGTCCGCGATCTGCGCCATCGCATCGGCTTCGCGCGACAGGAAGAACGGGAAAGCTGATTCCGGCCAGATCAGCACATTGGCCGAACCGACGCCGCTGTTCTCGGGACCGGTGGAGCGATCGGACAGCGCCAGATATTTGCTCATCACATCCGCCTTGGCGGAATAGTTGAAGCGTTTGTCCTGCGAGATGTTGGGCTGCATGATCCGCAGCTTCACATTGGCGACGAATTCTGTCGGCGTGCTGCCGAGACGGATGGCGCCGTAGATGCCCATCACGATCAGCAGCGACAAGGCCAGCACAGGCGCGAGCCACGGGTGCCGCGTGCGCGAGCGGCCGTCGATCAACACGCCCGGCGATGCGAAGATCGCCACGGCAATGAACGTCATGCCCCACAGGCCGATCAGCGACATGGTCTGCGCCAGCGCCAGCGGCTCGGTCAGTGCATAGCCAAACGAATTCCATGGAAAGCCGGTGAGCATGTGCCCGCGCAGCCACTCGCCGACGGTGAGGCTGGCCGCAAGCGCCAGCACGCGCGAGGCATCCTTGGTCCAGAGCAGGCGCGCGATCGCAAAGCCGAGCGCGGTGTAGAGCGCAAGATAAGCGGGCAGGCCGCAGATCGCGGCGGGTAGCAACCAGGCGAATGTGTCGGCATCGACGAGGAAAGCGTAGCCGATCCAGTACAGGCCCGGCACGAAGTAACCGAAGCCGAACCACCAGCCGGCCATGGCGGCCGCCGGAATGCCGCGCATCTTGCCGGCAGCCGCGCCGTCGATCAGCCAGACGACGACGGGGAATGTGACGAAGAGGATCGGCCACGCATTGAACGGCGCCATCGCCAGCGACGAGACGGCGCCGGCAAGGACGGCGATGGCTGCACGCTTCCAGCCCCAGGCAAGAATGATGCTGAGTGCGACATTGCGCAGTTGTTTGGGGATCACGGCGTTCCCGCACTGTCTCCGGAGGGGGGCGGATTCGCAGCGTCAGTGGATTGCGAATTGGCGGTGTCGGGGGCGGTGCCACGCTTGCGCGGCGCGCGCGGAGCAGGGCGCTCCTTGCGTGGGCCGATGCGCAGCCGTTTGACGCGGCGCGGATCGGCATCAAGCACCTCGATCTCGAATTCGCCGGGGCCGGCGATCACTTCGCCGCGCACGGGCAGGCGACCCACATGGGTGACGATGTAGCCGCCCAGCGTTTCGACATCCTCGCCGTCTTCGCCGGTCTCGAAATCCTGGCCGATCAGTTTGCGTGCTTCGTCGAGGCTGGTGCGGGCATCGGCGATGAAATAGTCGCCCTGCTTGACGATGGAGGGCGGTTCTTCGCTGTCATGCTCGTCATCGATCTCGCCGACGATCTGCTCGACGATATCCTCGATGGAGACGAGGCCGTCGGTGCCGCCATATTCGTCGACCACGAGCGCGAGATGCAGGCGAGCGGCCTGCATCTGTGCCAGCAGGTCGATGGCGCGCATGGATGGCGGCACATAGAGCAGCTTGCGGATGATGCCGGTCTCGATCAGCGCCTGCGCGAGATCGACGCTGCGCAGGTCGAGGCCTGCCGGCAGCGCCTTCTTGCGCCTGGTCGTCGTCGTTGGCGCCGTCGTCGCAGCCGCGGGCTTCGGCTCCTTGCGGGCCTTGATGGTCATGTAGCCGAGCATGTCGCGGATATGGACGATGCCGACGGGATCATCGAGCGTCTCGTTATAGACCACGAGGCGCGAATGGCCGGCGCTCTCGAACAGGCTCATCAATTCGCCAAGCGAAATGTCCTGCTTGACCGCCACGATGTCGGAGCGATGCACCATCACGTCGGCGATGCGGCGCTCGTTGAGGCCGAGAATGTTGCGCAGCATGGTGCGCTCGACGGTGGAGAAGCCGGTCTCTGCCGGCTCCGATGCATCGAGCACCACCTGCAGATCGGCACGCACCGATCCGGTCTTCCAGCCGAACAGCGAGCGGATCGCGCGCGTCAGCCAGGTCTCGGCAGACGGGCGGATGACCTCGCCCTCATGCACGATGGCGGGAAGGTTGCTCGTCGTGTTGTTACTATCGCCCTCCGGCATGTCAGATCACCTCGCCCTGATTGGCATAGGGATCCGGAATGCCGAGGGTGGCCAGGATCTCGCGCTCTTTCTGCTCCATCTCTTCGGCTTCCGCGTCATTCTCGTGGTCGTAGCCGACCAGATGCAGGAAGCCGTGAATGGCGAGATGGCTGAGATGATTGGCGAAGGGCTTGTCTTCGTCATCCGCCTCGCGGCGCGTCGTCTCATAGGCGATCGCGATATCGCCCAGCATTTTCGGGATATCGTCCGCCACCTGTGCGCCTTCCGGCGGCTGCAGCGCGGGGAATGACAGGACATTGGTCGCCTTGTCCATGCCGCGCCAGTTGTTGTTCAGCGTGCGGATGCCGGCATCGTCGGTCAGCATGATGGCGAGTTCGGCGTCGGCGGTGTCGTCCTCGACCATGCCGGATGCGGCCTCGATGGCGCGATGGATGATCGCATCGGCCTCAGGCTCGGCGGACCAGCAGTCGGCGACGGCAAGAACCTCGGTCGCGGGTGGGATATGGGTCGTCATGGGGTGATAGTTTTTCTCATCGACGGACCTTATCGCAGATCCGCCGTTCCTTCTGTTTATTTGTACTACAGCGATATTTGGCAGCGACGCTC
>NZ_JBIIOT010000123.1:0-12844 GCF_044336785.1 Tardiphaga sp.
GACTTGCTCAACGTTTTTGCCAATTTCGGCAAAGAACATAGCGTTTCGCTACGTGACCCGGCATCGTTGAAGGCGTTTATGTCTTATGCCGAGCAAGCGCTATCACAGGCGGTTAATAGCGACATACTGCTACACGGGCAGCGCACCGAAAGAATGTTCGAGGCACTGACCGTGAGTCTCGGCCACTACACTTTGCTGAAGAAAGAAGACCTCGGAACGGTTCATCCAGCCGGAAGCTATATCGCTCCGGACTTTCGTGCAGTTCTCAAAGATGGCACGCAGTGGCTCGTCGAGGTCAAAAACGTTTACAATCAAAATCCATCATTGCAGCGGTTCTCTGCCAAAGACGATTACCTTTCGCGAATGATCAATTATGCGAGGATCGTTGGATGCCAATTAAAATTCGCATTGTATTGGGCTCGATGGAGCATATGGACAGTCGTTGATCACTCAGAGCTATCTCGAGTAGGCCAGCGTTGGACTATCGATATGCTTCAAGCTATGCGTGTCAACGAAATGGCGGTTTTGGGAGACCGCATAGTGGCAACAAAACCGCCACTTCGATTTCGTGTAATCGCGAGCTCTGCACATCCGCGAACGATTGATCCAGATGGCAAAGTTCAATTTACAGCAGAACGAGCTGCTCTATATTGCGTGAACACCGAAATTACTGATCCGATTGAGAAACATATCGCATGGACGTTCATGAACTTCGGCGACTGGAAATGCAGCGAGCCCACAGCGCTGACTTCAAATGGCACGCTTGATGCAATCGAACTTGAATGGACTCCACGCGAACACGCGAACCCTGATCAAGAATTTGAAATAGTGGGAACGCTTAGCACAATGTTTTCTCGAGACTACGCAGTTAGAACACTAAGCGAAGAGGGCGTGGTTCAAACGGAAGCAGAGCTAAGGCCGGACTGGCTCCTCCCAATTATTGACGCCCACAGCAAAAACAGCTCTTTGCCTCTTTGGAGTTTTGTACTTCAGCCAAACCGAGCAAATTGTTGATAGAAACAAAAGCAAGTCGCTACCTCTCGCCTCGGCACGTATCTAATATTGTTGCTGCCCCGCTCATCCCCCGAAGCTAATTAGCTCCCAAACAACTTATTCAACTCCCCGCCCTTCGCCCCATTTGCAAAGCTCGTAAACGTCCCCTGCCCGGCGATCTCCTGAGCCGCGCCCATGAACCCCGCCCAGGCCATGCGGGCCAGTGAGCCGCCGACGCTGATGCGGCGGACGCCGAGCGAGGCCAGATGCTGCACGGTCATGGTCGGCTGCACGGTGAGGACATTGAGCGGCTTGCCGCCCAGCGCCTGCACCAGCGTGGTGATCTCCGCGTCGGAGGCGACACCCGGCGCATAGAGGCAATCGGCGCCGGCCTCCGCAAAGGCGACCAGCCGCGCGGTGGTCTTTGTCAGGTCGCGCTCGCCATGCAAAAAACCTTCGCAGCGCGCCACCAGCATGACGGCGGGATCGACCCCATCGATGGCGGCGCGGGCGGCCTTGATGCGCTCCACAGCGAGCACGTCGTCATAGAGCGGCTGGTCGGCGCGGCCGGTGGAATTCTCGATGGACAGGCCGGAGATGCCGCTCGCCACGGCGCGGGCGACATGGGCGGCGACGCCGGCGGGGTCATCGGCAAAACCGTTCTCGAAATCGGCATTCACGGGCAGATCGGTGGCGGCGGAGAGCAGCGCGAGATGGTCGATGACGTCGTCGGCCGTGACCTTGTTGTCGGGGCGGCCGGTGGACCAGGCATAGCCGGCGGAGGTCGAGGCCAGCGCCTTGAAGCCGAGGTGGGCGAGATAACGGGCGGAGCCGACATCGAAAGGGTTGGGGAGGACGAAACAGCCGGCGGCATGGAGAGCACGGAAGTTGGCGCGCTTCTCGGCGGTGGAGATCGGCATGGCGGGGCTCCCGGTTTTGTTCGGCCGCCGCGTTGGTCGCGGCTGGTGGGGGCAGTGTAGCGCGGGAGGCGCGCATGACCACACTGTCATTCCGGGGCGCGCCAGAGGCGCGAACCCGGAATCTCAGTGTGATGAAGCTCCGCTTACCTCACGCGCGGAAAGAGGAGCGTCGCTGATCGAGGTTCCGGGTTCGCGCCTTCGGCGCGCCCCGGAATGACAGCTTCGCTGTCACCCCGGCATCCCGCTGTTGAGCAGCGCCTCCAGCCGGTCCAGCTCCGGGCCGATGTCGCGCGTCACGTCTTCGGCGCGGATCGCGAGCACGCGGTAGCCGCGCTCTTCCAGCCAGGTCTGGCGGCTGGCGCGGTCGGAGACGATCACCTCGGTCTCGCCGGGATTGACCAGCTCGATGGCGATGCGCTCGGGGAAGCTGACAAAATCCGGGATGTGGCGGCCGACCGGGGTCTGGCGCTTGAACTGACCGGCAAAGCGGCGGTCGGCGCGGAGCGCGTCCCAGAGCAGCCGCTCGGCATCGGTCGGGTTGCGGCGGAGCATGCGGGCGAGGCCGCGGACGGTGCCGCTTTCATGGGGCTGCTGGCCCTTGCCGTGTTCGGCCAGAAGCGCGCGCAGGCGGGTCGCCTGTTCGCCATCGAGCACGCCGCCCTTGGCCGGGCCCTTGCGGCCTTCGGCAATGGCCATCACCACGCCGTGCAGCGTGTGCATGTCCTGCTTGGACGGCTCCATCCGGGTAAAGATGTTGCGCAGGTTGACCAGCATGGTGTCGCGCTTTTCCGGCGGGCGGAGGAACTCGACCTTGTCGAGCTCGGCGACCAGATTGTCGAAGAAGGACGTCATCTGGTGCTGCGACGCGCGCTCGGAGCGCTCGGGCATGGCGTAAGGCAGCGCGTTCCCGGTCGCCTGCTTGAACCATTCATAGCCGCAGAGCAGGACCGCCTGGGCGAGGTTCAGGGACGAGAAAGCGGGGTTGACCGGGAAGGTCATGATCCGGTTGGCCAGCGCCACCTCCTCGTTCTGCAAGCCGTAGCGCTCGCGGCCGAACAGGATGCCGGCGGTGGCGCCGGTCTTGATATGGGCGATGGTCTCGCTGGCTGCGGCCTCGGGGGCGACCACGGGCTTGGCCTGGTCATGGGCGCGGGCGGTGGTGGCATAAAGAAGGGTGCAGTCGGCGACCGCCGCTTCCACCGTGTCGAACAGTTCGACGGCGTCGAGCACATGGTCGGCGCCGGAGGCGGCGCGCTGGGCGTGGACATTGGGCCAGCCGTCGCGGGGCTTGACCAGGCGCAGGCGGGTCAGGCCGAAATTGCCCATGGCGCGCGCGGCGGTGCCGATATTCTCGCCGAGCTGCGGCTCGACCAGAATGACGACGGGGCCGATGAGATCGCTGTGGGGCTTGCTGCGATCGGTGCCGGAGCCGCTCATGTCTTCACTTTCCGATTCAATCTCTGAAGGTCTTGGTCTCAAGATCTTGAATCAACCTGGGGAGGACCGGATTCAAGAGTTTAACCTGTGTTCGCGCGATATCTCGCAGGGCGGCGTTTTTCCGAATGATATGAGGAACTTGGCTGGAACCGTGAATCCTTAACAGGATGTGACCGGCGGGGCCGCGCCGATCGCCGCAGCGGGGCTTATGGGAGGTTTGCCGGGAGCGCAAGACGGGCGTTTTCGGCCGTGATTTCGAGCGGTTCTATCACATTGCATTCCGACATGAATTTTGGACCGAAACTGCATAGCGGCTGCGCTTCCGCCCCGCCATGCACGGTGCTATAGCCGCGGTCATCATCCCTCCCGCAACGCGCTAAAGGCCCGAACCACATGGCAAAGATCAAGGTCGCCAACCCGGTCGTCGAACTCGACGGCGACGAGATGACCCGCATCATCTGGCAGTACATCAAGGACAAGCTGATCAACCCCTTCCTTGATATCGACCTGCACTATTACGACCTCGGGATGGAATACCGCGACAAGACCGACGACCAAGTCACCGTGGATGCGGCCCACGCCATCAAGAAATACGGCGTCGGCGTGAAGTGCGCGACCATCACCCCCGATGAAGCGCGCGTGAAGGAATTCAACCTCAAGCAGATGTGGAAGTCGCCGAACGGCACCATCCGCAACATTCTCGGCGGCGTGATCTTCCGCGAGCCGATCATCTGCTCGAACGTGCCGCGCCTGGTCCCCGGCTGGACCAAGCCGATCATCATCGGCCGCCACGCGTTCGGCGACCAGTACCGCGCCACCGACCTCAAGTTCCCGGGCAAGGGCACGCTGACGATGAAGTTCGTCGGTGAGGACGGCACCACCATCGAGCGCGAAGTGTTCCAGGCTCCGGGCGCCGGCGTGGCCCTCAGCATGTACAATCTCGACGACTCCATCCGCGACTTCGCCCGCGCCTCGCTGAATTACGGCCTGTCGCGCAAGGTGCCGGTCTATCTCTCCACTAAGAACACGATCCTCAAGGTCTATGACGGTCGCTTCAAGGACATCTTCCAGGAGATCTACGACGCCGAGTTCAAGACCAAGTTCGACGCCGCCGGCCTCACCTATGAGCACCGCCTGATCGACGACATGGTCGCCGCTGCGATGAAGTGGTCGGGCGGCTATGTCTGGGCCTGTAAGAACTATGACGGCGACGTGCAGTCCGACACGGTTGCCCAGGGTTACGGCTCGCTCGGCCTGATGACCTCGGTGCTGCTGACGCCGGATGGCCAGGTGGTGGAAGCCGAAGCCGCCCACGGCACGGTGACCCGTCACTACCGCGAGCATCAGAAGGGCAAGGAGACCTCGACCAATTCGATCGCGTCGATCTTCGCCTGGACTCAGGGCCTCGCCCACCGCGCCAAGCTCGACAACAATGCCGAGCTGGCCAAGTTCGCCAAGACCCTCGAGAAGGTCTGCGTCGACACAGTCGAAGCCGGCTTCATGACCAAGGATCTCGCGCTCCTGGTCGGCGCCGACCAGCGTTGGCTCTCGACCACGGGCTTTCTGGACAAGGTCGCCGAAAACCTGACCAAGGAACTGGCGGCCTGATTTCAGGCCTTCAGTCTCGAACGGACAAAGGTCCGGGGTGCTCAGGCGCCCCGGACTTTTTCGTTTCAGGAGGCGAGAAGCGTAAAGCCGTGGCGGGTGATCATGTAACGCATCTCGCTGGCACAGGGACGGCAGGCGAAGGTGCGAATTTCGGTGCCATCCTTCTTCGGCACGGCAGGCTCGGCGCGGACAAAATCTCGACGCTCATGGCAGGTGGGACATTGGACGAGACTTGGGGTGATCATGATGCTCTTCGAATCGGCGTGAATGTCCTTCGACTTTCGTCTAGGCCGCGACATTCTGCATCACCAAGATGAGTGAAGCGCCGTCACCACAACCGGAACGCGCCGCCTTGCTCTGCCCATGCTTGGCCCGTAATCACGCATGAGAACCGCACTCCCTCCGAGGTAAGCATGACCGCATCAAATCCCGCCGACGGCCACGACGATCCCTATCTGTGGCTCGAGGAGATCGAGGGCGAGAAGGCGGTCGGCTGGGTCGAGGCGCAGAACAAGCGCACCGACGATTTTCTGATCGACGACGGCTACAAGCGCGATTTCGACGCCGTCATGACAATTCTCGATGCCGACGACCGCATCCCTTTTGTCGGCAAATCCGGCGACCACCTCTACAATTTCTGGAAGGACGCCAAGCATCCGCGCGGGCTGTGGCGTCGTACGACGCTTGCGAGCTACCGCACCGACGAGCCCGACTGGGACGTGCTGCTCGACATCGATGCGCTTAACAAGGCCGAGGGCGTCTCCTGGGCCTTCGCCGGAGCTGCGCGCTCGCCGGACAAGACAAGGGCGCTGGTGAGCCTGTCCTTCAATGGCACCGATGCCATCGAGGTGCGCGAGTTCGATATCGCCGCGAAAAGCTTTGTCTCTGATGGCTTCGTGATTCCGAAAGCGAAGACGCAAGTCGCCTGGGTCGATCAGGACACGCTGCTGGTCGGTAGCGCCTCCGGGCCCGACCACACGACCGAGGCCGGCTACACGCGGACCGTCCGGCGCTGGACGCGCGGCACGCCGCTGGATGCCGCCGCGGTGGTGTTCGAGGTTGAGAAGCAGGACGTTGCGGTCTGGTTCGGCGTCAATCGCCGGCCGGGCCACGAAGGGATGATGTTCTGGCGGGCGCTCGATTTCACCCGCTCGCATATCTTTGTCGAGCGCCGCCATGGCCCGCATGCGGGCAAGCGGCTGCGGCTAGAACTGCCCGAGGAAATCGATGTCGGCGCGGAGGCGGAAGATCTGCTAATCAGCCCGAAGCAGGACTGGACGCTCGGCGATCTCAAGATTCCCGCGGGTGCTGTCGCGGCGATCGATCTCGACCGCTTCCTGTCCGGCGCACGCGATTTCGAGATCGTGTTCGCGCCGACGCCGACGCGGGCGCTGCAATCCTGGACCGAAACGCGCCACGGCATCGTGCTCGAACTGCTCGATAATGTCCGCGGCCGTCTCGTGCTCATGCAAAAGAGCGAAGCCGGCTGGACCGAGACGCCCCTGCCCGGCCTGCCCGACAATGCCTCAATCTCCGCGCAGAGCTTTGGTGGAGAGGACGATCCTGATCTCGGCACAGAACTGTTGCTCACCGTTACAGGCTTCGACCGGCCAACGACGACGGCACTGTGGGATGGCCATGGTGCACCAGAGCCATTGAAAAGCGCGCCGCGCAATTTCGATCCGGAGGGCATCGAGGTGCAGCAGCGCCATGCGGTGGCCGAAGATGGCACCAAGATTCCGTATTTCCTGATCGGCAAGAACCTGTCTGCCAAGGGCGCGCCGCGACCGACGATCCTCTATGGCTATGGCGGCTTCGAAGTCTCGCTGACGCCGTCCTACATGGCGATCGCCGGCAAGCTGTGGCTCGAACACGGCCATGTCTATGCCATCGCCAACATCCGCGGCGGTGGCGAATTCGGGCCGAGCTGGCATCTGGCCTCGCGCAAGAACACCAAGCATGTGGCGCACGATGACTTCGCGGCCGTGGCGCGCGATCTCGCTGCGTCCGGCGTGACCACGGCGGCCAAGCTCGCCTGCCATGGCGGCAGCAATGGCGGCCTGCTGGTCGGCAACATGCTGACGCGCTATCCGCGGCTGTTCGGCGCGATCTGGTGCAGCGTGCCGCTGCTCGACATGTCGCGCTACACAAAGCTGCTCGCGGGCCAGAGCTGGATCGCCGAATATGGCGATCCGGAAATTCCGGATGAGTGGGCGTATCTGCAGAAATTCTCGCCCTATCATCTGGCGACGGCGAGCCAGAATTATCCGCCGATCCTGATCACCACCAACCGCACCGACGACCGCGTGCATCCCGGCCATGCCCGCAAGATGGTGGCCAAGCTGCAGGAGTTGGGTTGCCCGGCCTGGTTCAACGAGACCGTGGCCGGAGGCCATTCAGGCGCGGTGGACAACAGCAAGCAGGCACAGAGCCAGGCGCTCGGTTACGCCTTCCTGCGCAGGACGATTGCGAGCTAGGCTCGCTTCATCAAGAGGAGCATCACCATGTCAGCAGGCAAAGTCGCCATCATCACCGCAGGCGGAAGTGGCATGGGCGCCGCATCTGCGCGTCGCCTCGCCGCCGACGGATTTCACGTCGCGATCCTGTCGTCGTCCGGCAAAGGCGAAGCACTGGCGCAGGAACTGGGCGGGCTTGGCATCACTGGCTCGAACCAGTCGAATGATGATCTCAAGCGCCTCGTCGATGGCGCTGCCGCCAAATGGGGGCGCATCGACGTGCTGGTGAACAGCGCCGGACATGGCCCGCGCGCGCCGGTGACCGAGCTCACCGACGAGCAGTGGCACACCGGGATGGACGTCTATCTGATGAACGTCATCCGGCCGACGCGACTTGTCGCGCCGATCATGCAGGCGCAGAAGGCGGGCAGCATCATCAATATTTCCACCGCCTGGGCCTTCGAGCCTTCGGCGATGTTTCCGACCTCGGCGGTGTTTCGCGCGGGGCTTGCATCCTACACAAAACTGTTCGCGGATGCCTTTGCAGCGTCGAATGTACGGATGAACAATGTGCTGCCGGGCTGGATCGACAGCCTGCCCGCCACCGAAGAGCGTCGCGAGAGCGTACCGATGCAGCGCTATGGCAAAAGCGAAGAGATTGCGGCCACGGTGGCTTTCCTCGCGTCGGAAGGCGCGGGCTACATCACCGGCCAGAACATCCGCGTCGATGGCGGAATGACACGATCTGTGTAATCTCACCTGTCGTCGCCCGGCCTGACCGGGCGATCCAGTAAACTCAGAAGCTGCGGTGTCTACTGGGTCACCCGGTCAAGCCGGGTGACGACAATAGAGGAAACGATTAAACCGCCATCGTCGCGCCGATCTTCAGCAGCATCGCCTTGGCGATTTCCTGTTCGCCCATGATCACGACATTGGCGCCGTGATATTTGAGATGGGCGACTTCCTCATCGGAATGCGCACGGGCGATGATCGGCAGCGTCGGCGCCAGCGCCCGCGCCTTGGCGACGATCTGGCCACCTTCGAACGCGTCGGGGATGGCGACAAGCAATCCCCGCGCATGGGTGATGTTCGCCGCCTGCAGCATGTCCGGCGCTGCGGCATTGCCGGTGATCACATCCACATGGCTTTCGCGCAGCCGCTCGACCACACCCGGCGTATCCTCGATGACAAGGAACGGCAGTTTGGCTGCACGCAACGCCGTGCTCACCACGCTGCCGACGCGGCCGTGGCCGACCAGCACGACGTGATTGGTGAGTTCGGAGATCGGATGGGGATCACGCACCACCGGCTTGGCCGGATCGGGCGGACCGACGGGCTGTGGCTCGGCGTCCTCCTTGGCGACGATGCGATCGAGAAGCGCGAAGAACACCGGATTGATCATGATCGAGATGATCGCGCCGGCCAGCACGAGATCGCGGCCGCGATCCGGCAGCAGCGCGAGGCTCGCGCCGAGGCTGACAAGAATGAACGAGAACTCGCCGATCTGCGCGAGCGACGCTGAAATCGTCAGCGCCGTCGATTGCGGATACCCGAACAGGCGCACGATGCCGAAAGCTGCAACGGACTTACCGATCAGGATGATGAAGACCGTGGCCAAGAGCGGCAGCGGATCACGCAGGATGATGCTGGGATCGACCAGCATGCCGACTGAGACGAAGAACAGCACGGCAAACGCGTCGCGCAGCGGCAGGGTCTCGTTGGCAGCGCGCTGGCTGAGCTCGGACTCGCTGAGAATCATGCCGGCGAAAAACGCGCCGAGCGCAAACGAAACATCGAAGACGAGTGCCGCACCGAAGGCCACGCCGAGCGAGATCGCGAACACGGCCAGCCGAAACAGCTCGCGCGAGCCGGTATGCGCGACGTAATGCAGCAAGGCCGGAATGACGCGACGGCCGACCACCAGCATGAAGATGACGAAGCCCGCGACCTTGCCGAGGGTGACCAACAAGGGCATCGCCAGCGCTGACAGATCGCCGCCGCCTTCCCCCTTCAACAAAGGTGCAATGGCTGGCAGCAGCACCAGCGTCAGAACCATGGCCAGGTCTTCGACGATCAGCCAGCCGATGGCGATCCGTCCGCGCTCGCTATCCAGCAGGCGGCGCTCCTGCAGCGCGCGAAGCAGAACGACGGTGGACGCGACCGACAGAGCGAGGCCGAACACAAGACCGCCACCCAGCCCCCAGCCCAGCAGCTCGCCAAGCCCGATCCCAAGCAGCGTCGCCACCCCGATCTGCACGACGGCGCCGGGGATGGCGATGTTCTTGACCGAGAGCAGATCCTTCAACGAAAAATGCAGGCCGACACCGAACATCAGCAGGATGATGCCGATTTCGGCGAGTTCATTGGCGAGTTTCTGATCCGCGACATAACCCGGCGTAAATGGCCCCATCAGCACGCCGGCCAGGAGATAACCCACCAGCGGCGAGACGCGGATGCGCTGTGCAACCACACCGAGAATGAAAGCCAGAACGAGGCCGACAACGACGGTCGAAATCAGAGGGGTATTGTGCTCCATGCCGCTTTTTGCCGCATGGGAGCGTGGGATGCCAGACTCAAGTGAGGCTACTCATGGTCGCAGCCCGAAACGATGTCGTTATCGCGAGGAGCGGTTGTGATGAGACGATGCAGTTCTTAATTAAAACAGCTGATCTCGTATCATACCGTGCCGTCCCTGCGCAGGTGCGGGCTGTTGCATATGATTGGCAACGCAGCCTGCCGCCATCCTTCGAGACGCGGCCTAAGAAGGCCGCTCCTCAGGATGAGGGAAGAGTATAGCGCTATAGAAGACCCTCATGGTGAGGAGCCCGCGAAGCGGGTGTCTCGAACCATGCAGGCCGAGCACTATCATCATCCGCGCTTGGCCATATGCGATAGTCTTGGCTTGCGCCTGCGCGGGGACGACGCGCGGCTATTTCGCGAGCGCCGCTTCGATCGCCTTCAGCGCATCATTCGCCTTGCTGCCATCGGGGCCACCAGCCTGTGCCATGTCCGGACGGCCACCGCCGCCCTTGCCGCCAAGGGCTTCGGACGCGATCTTCACCAGATCGACGGCGCTGAAACGCGAGACCAGATCCTCGGTGACGCCAACCACGGCGCCGGCCTTGCCGTCTTCGCCGACATTGATGATCGCGACGACGCCGGAGCCGAGCTGCTTCTTGCCGGCGTCGGCAAGGCTCTTGAGATCCTTCATCTCGATGCCCGAGACCGACTTCGCCATCAGCTTGATGCCACCGACATCGATGACGTCGCCGCCGCCTGCGCCGGCCGCAGCACCACCGGCGCCGCCGCCCATGGCGATGGTCTTCTTGGCTTCGGACAGCTCGCGCTCGAGCTTCTTGCGCTCTTCCATCAGCGCAGCGATACGCGCCGGCATGTCGTCGATGGTCGTGCGCAGTTCATTGGCAGCAGACTTCGCTAGCGCGATCGTGCCATTGGCCTGATGACGCGCCTGATTGCCGGTCAGCGCCTCGATGCGGCGCACGCCGGAGGCCACTGCACTCTCGGCCGTGACCGAGATCATGCCGATATCGCCGGTGCGCTTCACATGGGTGCCGCCGCAGAGCTCGACCGACCAGCCGAGCGCATTGCTGCCAGAGTCGCGCGGCATCTTGCCCATGGAAACGACGCGAACTTCATCGCCGTACTTCTCGCCGAACAGCGCGCGGGCACCGGCTTCGCGGGCATCATCCACCGCCATCAGGCGCGTAGTGACTTCGTCATTTTCGAGCACGACATTGTTGGCGATGTCCTCGACCTGGCGCAGCTCTTCGGCCGTGATCGGCTTCTGATGCACGAAATCGAAGCGCAGGCGCTTGTCGTCCACCGACGAGCCCTTCTGCGCAATATGGTCGCCGAGCACCTGACGCAGCGCTTCGTGCAGCAGATGCGTCGCCGAGTGGTTGGCGCGGATTGCCGAGCGACGGGCATGATCCACATCGAGCGCAAGCGCGGTGCCGATCTTGAG
Organism: Tardiphaga sp.; assembly: GCF_044336785.1. Lineage (GTDB taxonomy): Bacteria > Pseudomonadota > Alphaproteobacteria > Rhizobiales > Xanthobacteraceae > Tardiphaga. Next base: position 11,400 of record NZ_JBIIOT010000123.1, read on the forward strand.
CTCGCCGCTCTCGACCGTGCCGAGATGCACGAACAGATCGCCAGCGCGCTTCTGGGTATCGGTGACGCGGAAGGTGACGCCCTCGCCCGTGAGCACGCCGAGATCGCCGACCTGGCCGCCGGACTCCGCATAGAACGGCGTCTGGTTCAAGACGATGGCGCCGGTGTCGCCGGCCTTGAGGCTCTCGACTTCGTTGCCGTCCTTGACCAATGCAGTCACGGCGCCTTCGGCGCTCTCGGTCTCGTAGCCAAGGAATTCAGTGGCGCCGAGCTTTTCGCGCAGGCCGAACCACACTGTCTCGGTGGCGGCTTCACCCGAACCGGACCATGAGGCGCGCGCCTTCTGCTTCTGCCGCTCCATCGCATCGGTGAAGGATGCGATATCGACGGAGATGCCGCGGTTGCGCAGCGCGTCCTGGGTGAGATCGAGCGGGAAGCCGAATGTGTCATAGAGCGTGAAGGCGGTCTCGCCATCAAACATGTCGCCCTGCTTCAGCGTAGCGCTCTTGGTGTCGAGAATGCCGAGGCCCTTTTCCAGCGTTCGGCGGAAGCGGGTCTCTTCAAGGCGCAGCGTCTCTTCGATGAGCGAGCGCGCACGCTGCAATTCCGGATAGGCTTCGCCCATCTCGCGCACGAGTGCCGCGACCAGCTTCCACATGATCGGCTCACGTGCGCCGAGCAACTGACCGTGGCGCATGGCACGGCGCATGATGCGGCGGAGCACATAGCCGCGGCCTTCATTCGACGGCAGCACGCCGTCGGCAATCAGGAACGACGACGCGCGCAGATGATCCGCGATGACGCGCAGCGAGGCCTTCATCGGGCCGTGCGGATCGGCACCGGTGAGATCGGCAATGGCACGGATCAGTGCGACGAACAGGTCGATGTCGTAATTGTCGTGCTTGCCCTGCAGCACCGCAGCGATGCGCTCGAGGCCCATACCGGTGTCGATGGACGGCTTCGGCAGCGTGAGGCGGTTGCCCGGTGCGATCTGCTCGAACTGCATGAAAACGAGATTCCAGATCTCGATGAACCGGTCGCCGTCTTCATCGGGCGAGCCGGGAGGGCCACCGGGGATCTTGTCACCATGGTCGAAGAAGATTTCCGAGCACGGGCCACACGGGCCGGTGTCGCCCATCTGCCAGAAATTGTCCGAGGTCGGGATGCGGATGATCTTGGAATTCGGCAGGCCGATCTTCTTCCACAGCGCGAAGGCTTCATCGTCCTCGGAATAGACGGTGACGAGCAGCCGATCCTTGGCGAGCCCGTATTCCTTGGTGATCAGATTCCAGGCCAGCTCGATGGCGCGTTCCTTGAAGTAATCGCCGAAAGAGAAGTTGCCGAGCATCTCGAAGAAGGTGTGATGACGCGCGGTGTAGCCGACATTGTCGAGGTCGTTATGCTTGCCGCCGGCGCGCACGCATTTCTGCGAGGTGGTGGCGCGCT
>NZ_JBIIOT010000188.1:0-3247 GCF_044336785.1 Tardiphaga sp.
AGCTCGCCGGCGATGCGGCCAACGGCGCCCGCGGCCATGTCGGCCTCACCACTGATGCCCCGGTGGATCTCATCAAGGCCTTCCGCGAAAAGTTCGTGAAAAAGTACAACTACGTCCCCGACCATACCGGCCTCAAGGGCTGGCTCGCGATCTACATGATCAAGGCCACCACCGAGAAAATGGGCAAGGTGGACAGCAAGGGCTTTGCCGACGCGCTGCATGGCTTCACCATCACCACGGCCAAGGAGCCGGGCATCCTGATGGACGCCACCTTCGACGCCAATGGCGACATCGACCGTCAGGGTTTTCTGGTCGAGATCGTCGAAGGCAAGCAGGTGGTGAAACAGGTGCTGCCGAAGCTGAATAATTGAAACGCAATTTCTAACCTCTCCCCGCTTGCGGGGAGAGGTCGACTGTAACGCGCGCAGCGCGTGGAAGTCGGGTGAGGGGGCTCTCCACACGCTCGGAGCCTGCGGAGGCTCCCCTCACCCCGCCCTCTCCCCGCAAGCGGGGCGAGGGAGCGCACGGTCGGAGCGTCGCGACTACCAGCCTTTAACTGCGCATGCGCGCAGTACCGAGAGAACCACCATGTCCAATCTTCTCGACCTCCTCATCGCAGGTCTCGCCACCGGCGCCATTTACGCCATTGTCGCGGTTGGCTTCACGCTGCTGTGGCAGACCTCGCAGACCATCAATTTCGCCCAGGGCGAATTCGTCATGCTGCCGGCCTTTTTGATGCTCGGCGTGCTGCATACCGGCGCGCCGTTCTGGGTCGCCATCCTGGTCGGCATCGCGCTGTCGATGCTGCTGCTCGGCCTCGGCTTCAAGATGCTGCTGGTCGATCCGATGCTGCGCCACGGCGTGCTGCCGCTGGCGATCGCCACCATGGCGCTCGCCATCGGCATCAAGGAATCCGCCAAACAGTTCTGGAGCGCGGAAGCCTCGCCCTTCCCCTCCATCGTTCCCGCTGGTGATATCTTCATTCTCGGCCGCGCCGTCGCGTTGCAGAGCATCGGCGTGCTCGCTGTCGCCGTCATCGCGGTTGTCGCGCTCACCGCGCTCCTGAACCGCACCTCCATCGGCCACCAGATGCAGGCCGCGGCGCAGAACCCGACGGTCGCCCGCATCGTCGGCGTCCCGGTCGAACGCATGATCCTGCTGACCTTCCTGATCAACGCCTTTCTCGTGGCGCTGGCCTCGCTGCTGATCACGCCCATCTATCTGGCAAAATTCTCCAACGGCGAAGTGCTCGGCCAGGCAGCCTTCATCGCGGCCATTGTCGGCGGCTTCAACCAGATCCGCGGCGCCATCGCCGGCGGCCTCCTGATCGGCGTCGTTGATAATCTCGCCGCCGCCTACGTCTCCACGCAATATCGCGCCGCCGTGCCGCTGGTGCTGCTGATCGCGATCATCCTGTTCCGTCCGCAGGGCCTGCTCGGCCGTCCCGAGGAGCGCACCGTATGAACACGAAACTCCTCAAGCTCGGCTTCGGCGTCGTCGCCATTGCGGCGCTCATCATCGTGCCGATGAATTTCAACCGCTACGGCCTGTTCATCCTCAGCCAGTGGGCGGTCATGACCATCGCCGCCATGGGCCTCAACCTCACCCTCGGCTATGCCGGCCAGGTCTCGCTGGCGCAGGGCGCCTTTGTCGGCATCGGCGCCTATACGGCGGCGATCATGACCTCGTCAGGCATGCCGCTGATCGCAGCGCTCGGCGTCGCCATCGTGCTGTGCTTCGCGGTCGGCTGGATCCTCGGTTATCCCGCGCTCCGCGTGCAGCATCATTATCTCGCTTTCGTCACCCTCGCCTTCTCGACGCTCGCCTTCCTCGTCTTCCGCAACGAGGAATGGCTCACCAAGGGCATCTATGGCATCAGCAACATCCCGCGGCCGGAGATCTTCGGCTATCCCACGCGGCGCCCGCTGCCATTCTATTACTTCTGCCTCGGCTCGCTCGGCCTCGTCTCGCTCGCGGTCTGGTGGCTGATCCGCTCGCCCTGGGGCCGCGCCTTCGTGGCGCTGCGTGAAAACCCGATCCGCGCGCTCTCGCTCGGCATCGACACCCGCCACTACACGCTGATGGCGTTTGCGATCGGCTCGGCGCTCGGCGGCGTCGCCGGCGTGCTCTATGCGCCGCTCACGCAATATGTCGATCCCGTGCCGTTCCACCTGTCGCTCTCGCTCGACTTGCTGATGATGGTCATCGTCGGCGGCTCCGGCTTCTTCTTCGGCCCGTTCCTCGGGGCGATGATCGCCGTGCTGCTGCCGGAATGGCTGCGCTTCACGCAAGGCTACTACCTGATGATCTATGCGGTCGCCGTCATCGGGCTCCTGATCTACTCGCCATCCGGCATTCTCGGCATCCTCGATCGCTTCATGGCCGAACGCCGCACCAAGGCCGCGTCGGCCAAGCGAGCGACCGCGACCGCCAAATTGGAGGTGACGCCGTGAGCGCCGTCCTCGAAGTCTCCAATATCAGCAAGCGCTTCGGCGGCATCACCGCCGTCAATGGCGTGTCCTTCGATGTGCAGGAAGGTGAGATCCTCGGCCTGATCGGACCGAACGGCTGCGGCAAGTCCACTTTGTTCAACTGCATCCTCGGCCAGCTCACCCCATCGGATGGCGAAGTGAAGCTCGATGGCAAGACCGTCACCGGACTGCGCCCGTCAGAACTGAACAAGCTCGGCGTCAGCCGCACTTTCCAGCTGCTGCAGGTGTTTCCAAAACTCTCGGTGCGCGAGAACCTGATCCTCGCCGGGCAGGAGCATCAGGGCAACATGCTGACGCGGCTGGTCGGCCCCTCCGATGCCGGCCTCACCGACGCGGCCAATCAGATGATCGGCTTCTTCAAGCTCGACCATCTCGCCGATGAGCCCGCTGGCGGACTTTCGTACGGCCAGCAGAAGCTGCTCGACGCCGCTATGGCCTTCATGGGCGGGCCGCGTCTGGTGCTGCTCGATGAGCCCGCCGGCGGCGTCAATCTCACGATGCTGGCCGATCTCAAGGATCGCCTCCGCGCCATCAATCAGGAGAAGCGCGCCACCTTCGTGGTGATCGAGCACAATATGGAATTCGTGATGTCGCTGTGTACGCGCGTGATGGTGATGGCCGAAGGCAAGGTGCTGGCCATGGGCCGCCCCGACGAAGTCCGTGCCAATCCCGCCGTGATCGAAGCGTATCTGGGACATTGAGGATGCGCGCTCCAGACGAAATGCCATCCATGAGGCGCGGACACCTCTCCCCAC
>NZ_JBIIOT010000124.1:0-12679 GCF_044336785.1 Tardiphaga sp.
CGCTGCTTGCCGGCGGGAGGCACGGCGGACGAACGCGGGGTGGAGGGCTCCAGCACCGACTCGCGATTCGGCTTCTTGCCGTCGAGCAGGTCCTTGATCTCGTCGCCGGACAGCGTCTCGAATTCGAGCAGGCCCTTGGACAGCGTTTCGAGATCCCCGCGCTTCTCGGTGAGAATGCGGGTCGCTTCCTTGTAGCCATCCTCGACGAGGCGACGCACTTCCTGGTCGATCTTCTGCGCGGTGGCTTCGGAGACGGCCTGGGTGCGGTTCATCTGCATGCCGAGGAACACCTCGTCATTGTTGTCGCCATAGGAGACCGTGCCGAGCTCTTCCGAGAGACCCCAGCGTGTCACCATCATGCGCGCCAGACGGGTCGCCTGATCGATATCCGACGAAGCGCCAGACGTGACCTTGTTGCGGCCGAAGATCAGTTCTTCGGCAACACGGCCGCCCATCATGATGGCCAGGCGCGAGGTCATCTGCTCCAGCGACATCGACATCTTGTCGCGTTCCGGCAGCTGCATGACCATGCCGAGCGCACGGCCGCGCGGGATGATGGTGGCCTTGTGGATCGGATCGGTAGCCGGGACATTGAGGCCGACGATGGCATGACCGCCTTCGTGATAGGCCGTCAGCATCTTCTCTTCCTCGGACATCACCAGCGACTTGCGCTCGGCGCCCATCATCACCTTGTCCTTGGCCTCCTCAAATTCGCTCTGGGTCACCATGCGCTTGTTGCGGCGCGCGGCAGTGAGAGCGGCTTCGTTGACGAGGTTCATCAGGTCGGCGCCGGAGAAACCCGGAGTGCCGCGGGCAATGGTCTTGAGGTTGATATCCGGCGCCAGCGGCACCTTGCGGACATGGACCTTGAGGATCTGTTCGCGACCGACGACATCCGGATTCGGCACCACGACCTGACGGTCGAAGCGGCCGGGACGCAGCAATGCGGGATCCAGCACGTCGGGGCGGTTGGTGGCGGCGATCAGGATCACGCCTTCATTGGCTTCAAAACCGTCCATCTCGACCAGCAGCTGGTTGAGGGTCTGCTCGCGCTCGTCATTGCCGCCGCCAAGACCGGCGCCGCGATGACGACCGACGGCGTCGATTTCGTCGATGAAGATGATGCAGGGCGCGTTCTTCTTGGCCTGCTCGAACATGTCGCGGACGCGGCTGGCGCCGACGCCGACGAACATTTCGACGAAGTCCGACCCCGAAATGGTGAAGAACGGCACATTGGCTTCGCCCGCGACCGCACGCGCGATCAGGGTCTTACCGGTGCCGGGAGGGCCGACCAGCAGCACGCCGCGCGGAATGCGGCCGCCGAGGCGCTGGAATTTGCCGGGGTCGCGCAGGAATTCGACGATCTCCTGCAGGTCCTGCTTGGCTTCATCGACACCGGCGACGTCTTCGAACGTCACGCGGCCATGTGCCTCGGTGAGCATCTTCGCCCGCGACTTGCCGAAACCCATCGCCTTGCCGGCGCCGCCCTGCATCTGGCGGGACAGGAAGATCCAGACGCCGATCAGCGCGATGAAAGGCAGCCACGAGACGAGCAGCGAGACGAACCATGGCACGTTATCGCCGGGCGCCTTCGCGGTGATGGAGACCTTGGCGTCATACAGGCGCTTGATCAGCGTCGGGTCCGACGGCGCGTAGGTGTGGAAGGTGGAGCCGTTCACATAGGTGCCGTTGATCTCCGGCCCCTGGATGACGACGTCGCGCACCTTGTTCTGATCGATATCGGTCAGGAGCTGCGAGAACGGAATATCCTGCGAAGCAGCGCGCTGGCCCGGATTCTGGAACAGCGTGAACAGCGCCAGCAACAGCAGCACGATAATGACCCAGAGGGCGAAATTGCGCAGATTCGCGTTCATCGATCTTCCTTCGTCACCGCTGAAATGCGCGGCTCTCTTCCCGTGATACGCCACAAGGCGATCACCCTGGGTCAGTCTGATGCAATTTAAGTGCGACCGGCGCCGATGCCAAGGGAACTGGGACGGACTATTTAGCGCATCTAGGCCTATTTCCGGTTGAAATGATGGCGGCGGCGGCCCTCATCTTCGCAGGTGGTTAAGGCCTATTGCGCGCAACCACGCGCCGCGGCGGCGCCGGCGCAATCTTCAGCCGTGTGCGAGTGAGCGAAATCACCGCGCCAGCGAGGGTTTGTTTCAGCAGAATACCGTTTCCGCCCTGCTGCATCGCCTGTTCCATGGCCAATGACAGGCTTTCGACCTTGCCAAGCTCGGCAGGCCCTTCATGGCCGACCTCGTTGAGCATGCGGAGCAACAAGCGGACCCGGATTTCTTCCGCAAGGCCCAGAAACGCCTCCGCATCGATGGCCTCCGGCGAGCGGCCGGGATTGCGGAGGGCCAGGAAGCGCTCGGCCCCGTCGGTCATCAGGTCGAGCGCGGCATCGGCGCGCGCCATCCGCGTCGCGAGGCGCTGCAGAGTGCGGGAATCCATGCCTTCGGCGGCAAGATCAGGCATCAGCGCCCGCAGCCGCGGCCGGGTGAAGTTCGGATCTGCATTGGTGGGATCGACGACGAAGCCAAGTTTCGCCTTGCCGAGCGTCGCGATCAGTTGGGATTTCGACACCTGCAGCAGCGGACGCACGATGCGGATGCCGTCGCGCTCGGTTTCCATGCTCATGGCACCAAGACCGGCCAGGCCGCTGCCGCGGGCCATCCGCATCAAAACGGTCTCGGCCTGATCGTCACGCGTATGTGCCGTCATCACATGAGCAGCCCCCGCTTTTCGCGCGGCATCGGCGAGCAGCGCATAACGCGCCGTGCGCGCTGCGGCCGGAATTCCGCGCCTGGGCTTGTCGCCGGTCCAGCGCATGGTCCGATGCGGCAGATCGAGCGACGCCGCGAGGCGCTTCACGTCGCGCGCCTCGCGTGCCGATTCCGGGCGCAATCCGTGATCGACCGTCACGACCGTCAGCACGGGCCCGCGCTTCAGGCTGCGCCGCCAGCGCGCGGCGAGCCACAACAGGGCGACCGAATCCGGGCCGCCCGATACGGCGAGAATCAATGCCGGCGCGTTCGCCCAGGGGGCGAAGAGTTGCTTGGCCTGTTGGGCCGTGATCGGCAGATGGTCGTCGTCAGACATGGTGCCTCTGAAGTACGATCCTCCGACATCGAAGGGAATGAGGCGCAATACACCTCTCCCCACCGGGGAGAGGTCGGCGCGTAGCGCCGGGTGAGGGGGCTGCCGCACGCGATGTCATTTATGGCGCCCCGCACCCCCCCCGCCTCGCCCGGGGGCCACCTCACCCGCCCGGCTTCGCCGGTCGACCTCTCCCCGGTGGGGAGAGGTGACGAGCGCCACCGCACTTCTTCAGCGTTGCAGAACAAGCATTAGCACTTGTTGCGCTTCTGCTCGCGGTCGACGCCCTGCTTCACGCCGGTGGAGGCGCGCGGATATTTACGGGCGACTTCGCCGAAGGCAGCGCAGGCCGCTTCCTTTTCCTTCAGCGCGGCAAGCGACTGGCCGAGGCGGAGCAACGCATCCGGCGCCTTGGCTGAGGTGTCATATTTGCTGGTGACGCCGAGGAAGGACTGGGCGGCATCGCGATATTTCTGGCGCTGGAAGTAGCTTTCGCCGAGCCAGTATTGCGAATCCGCGATCATCGGATCGTTGGGATATTTCTGGCTGAAATTGCGCATGGTTTCTTCGGCCAGCGCATAGTCGCGGCGCTGCATATAGCCGAGGCCGAGATCGAATTCGTCCTTGGGAGTCGCCCCCGGCGGCAGCGTGGTCAGAGCCGGCGCGGCGCCCTGCCCGGCATTGCCGAGCGGCAGCGGTTCGCCCGCTTCGCGCCCACCGGGCACGCCAGCCGGCGCATTGGCCTGCATCGGCTGCTGTCCGCCGCCGAGCGCGCGCGGCACGCCCGGCGCATTCGGATTGGCGCCCGGATCGAATGCATCGTTGCGACGGCCGCCACGCGGCGCCGGCGCGGGATCCTGTACGATCGGAGCGGGAGCAGCGATCGGCGGCTGTTGCGCGTAACCACCCTGCGGCGCGATCTGCTGCGGGCCCGGCTGCGCGACCGGCGCTGCGGCCATATTCGGACGGGCGCCCCCGGCAGGCGGCGCGCCGCCGCCGGCCTGCAACTGGCGCAGTTGATCCTCGAGCTGACGGTTGCGATATTGCAGCTCTTCGTTCTGGCCGGTCAGCTTGCGCAACTGGTTTTCGAGCTGCTCGATCCGCATTTCCGGATCGACGCCGCCATCCTGCTGGCCATAGGTCTGCGGCTGCCGCTGTTCCTGCTGCTGCTGTCCCCAGAACTGCGCCGAGACCGGCGACGCCGAGGCAAGGATTGAAGCGACAAACGCGGCACCGGCGAGCGACTGGAATTTGAATGACATCTTGGCCTGAGCGATGACTGAAACGCGCCTGATTGGCGCTCAAAACGATGAGTGCTGCACTACGCCAGAATTGTGACTGAGGGCAGCGACAAAGCCGCCTACAGACACAAATAACCAGACACAAAAACGGCGCCTGCCCGATCAGGCAGACGCCGTCATTGATATCACATCGAGCAGCGTTACGCGCCGGCGTTGAGCACGGTCACCGCGCGGCGATTCTGCGACCAGCACGAGATGTCGTTACACACCGCGACCGGACGCTCCTTGCCGTAGGAGATCGTGCGCATGCGGCCGGGATCGATGCCGCGCGAGGCGAGATAGCTGCGCACCGACTGGGCGCGGCGGGCGCCAAGCGCGATGTTGTATTCACGGGTGCCGCGCTCGTCCGCATGGCCTTCGATGGTGAAGGAATAGCGGTTGTACTGCTGCAGCCACTGCGACTGCTTGTCGAGGGTGGCCATGGCCTGCGGCGACAATTCGGTCTGATCGCTTTCGAAGAACACGCGGTCGCCGACATTGACCACGAAATCCTGCTGGCTGCCCGGCGCGGCATTACCTGCCATCGCACCATCGGCGCCGCCGAGACCGTTCTTGTTGGCGCAGGCACCCATCGAGAGCGCCACAACCAACACGGCAGCCAGTTTCAATCCCTGGAGGATACGCATTTGCTGAACCATTCCCGGAGCCTCCACGCTCACGCTTTAACCAACTGTCATTCGGTCTACAGGGCGTTGGTTAAGCGAACGTTCCGTCAACCTTGACGAGGTGTTGCCAAAACCGATCAAAAGCCACAGGCCGCCAAAAAGCACCGACGTGGTTAATGCTTTGGAAATATGGCGCGACGGTGAAGCGAAAGCGGATGCGTCTGATTTTTCGCGAGAATTCGCGAAAAACGGCCGCCACATCTCTGTAGCGACCGCCTGGTGTCGACAACCGGATCCGTGGCGGGCGTCGTTTACTGCTGATGCGCCGACGTGGCGTGGCGGAGCTGGAACTCGGAGCTGTGCAGATCCGGCGCGAGCGGCTCGCTCTGGCGCTCGAACAGCGCCCGCCGCTCGAACTGGCTGGAGCGGAAATACGGGTAACGCTCGAAGATCTTCTCGCGAACCATGTTGAAATCCGCCGCCATCAGGCAAAGCGGCTTCACCAGCGTCGGATAAGGCCGCGGCTCACAGAGCGGCGTCTGCAGGAACACGCGGCGATAAAAGGCCCGGTGCTCGGCCCGGACGGTCGCGGTGCCGATATCGGCATTGAAATAGGCGCAGGCGACGTAGCCAAGGCGTACCGTCAGATATGGCAGTTCTGGAAACTTGGTGCGGTTGGACGGATCGGCCACGAAACGGTTGGGATCGACGATGGTCTTGCCGGCCTCGATCTGCGGACGCAGCATGTCGCCGAAAGCGTCCACCGCCGGAGTGTCCGGATTGTCCGGGGAGCCGACGCTGATGCGCAGCGAACTCGCCAGTTCGCCGTCCATATAGATGCCGAACGTCCAGGAATTCGGCATGTCGTCGAAGCGGTCCTTCAGCCGACGCTCGGTCCGCGGCTCGATGGCGCCTTCGTGCAGATAGGCCCGGTAGCGGAGGCTATAGATGGCTTCTTTTTCGGCCTCGGTTTCGGCTAGGCGGTAGTCGACCCTGTCCAGAATATCTTGATGGCGCGAGGAAATTTCCGTCACTTGATCGGCCGCAGCCATCATTCCATCTCCACGCGCACGAAACGCCACCAGTATTTGAGTAAGGTAAAGATTAAAGCTTTCTTAAAAGTTGTCAAAGGTTCTGCCGTAACTTGGTTAACCTTTTACCAACGGTCGGCAGATGAGATGAATCGTGCCGGCTTTATCTGTGCTTGGAGAATTTCAGGCCGTGGTGCGGGCGGTCTCGGCGTTCAGCTCGGGTTCCTGCTCGACGCGGCGTCCATGCGAGGCGTCCAGCAACTGGCGGATGCGCGCGGCGGGCACCGGGCGGCTGAACAGATAGCCTTGGGCCTCGCTGATGGTTCCGTCGGCGCTGATCAGTTCGAGCTGCTCGTTGGTCTCGATGCCCTCGACCACCACAGTCATACCGAGATCCGTGCTGAGGCGCGCGACGCCACGCAGCAGCGTCAGCGGGCGCTGGGTATCGATGCCTTCCAGGAACGAGCGGTCGATCTTTACCTTCTGCAGCGGGAAGTTATGCAGATAGCTGAGGCTGGAATAGCCGGTGCCGAAATCGTCGAGCGAAATCCGGCACCCGGCCGCATGAAGCTGCGACAGGGCGTCGTGGGTCCACTGCGTATTGCGCAGCAGCGACGATTCGGTGATCTCGATTTCCAGGCGATGAGCCGGCAGGCCTGACACTTCCAGTGCGTAGCGCACTTCGCTCAGCACATCGCGCTGATGGAATTGCTGCGACGAGAAATTCACGGCGACGCTGACCGCGTCCGGCCATTTCATGCACTCGATACAGGCCTTGCGCAGGATCCAGCGGCCGAGATCGACGATCAGGCCCATGTCTTCCGCGATCGGAATGATATCTGCCGGCGAGACCGTGCCGCGCACCGGATGATTCCAGCGCAGCAACGCTTCGCAGGTGGAGATACGGCCGGACTTCAGATTGACCAGCGGCTGGTAGTAGATCTCGAATTCCTCGTCGGCGAGCGCCTTGCGCAGATCGAGCTCAAGCACGCGGCGCGCCTCGACCGTCTGGGCCATTTCGTCGCGGAAGAAGCAGAAGGTGCCGCGGCCGGATGCCTTGGCGCGATAAAGCGCCATGTCGGCATTCTTGAGCAGATGGTCGGCACTGACGCCCGGTTCGGTGAGCGCAATGCCGATGCTGGCGCCGATCTCGACCTGGTGATTGTCGATTTCGTAGCGCTCGCTGAGCCGCTCCACTATTCGCATGGCGAGATCCGCCGCGTCGTGATTGGCCTTGATGTTGCGCTGGAACACGACGAATTCGTCGCCGCCAAAACGCGCGACGAAATCGTCCGCCCGCAGCATTTCGCGCAAACGTTCCGCCACCATGCAGAGCAGCTGGTCGCCGCAGGGATGGCCGAGCGTGTCATTGACCTGCTTGAACTGATCGAGATCGACGAACAGCAGCGCCGACATGGTCGCCCTGTCGCCCATCTTCAGCAAGCGCCCGATCTCGTTGCGGAAACTCATGCGGTTCGGCAGGCCGGTCAGCTCGTCGAAGCGCGCCATGTGGCTGATGCGGGCTTCCGAATTGCGGCGTTCGGTGATGTCCTCAAGCAGCACCACGGTGCCGCCGCCGGACATCGGCTGGAATTTCCACGACAGCGCGCGCTCGAGATCATGGGCATGATCGAGCGTGGTGATCTCAGCCGCCTTCGAACTTTCGATTTCGGCGACGATGGTCATTCCGCTCGCCGCCGAGACGGTGCCGGCATTGACGCAGAGCGAGACCATTTCGCGCATGCTGATGCCGCTGCGGACGGCGAGATTGCCGGTGATCTCCATCATCTCGGCGAAGCGGTTGTTGAGCACGGCCAGGCGGCCGTCCGGACCGAACATGCAGAGCCCGTTCGGCATGTTGTTCAGCGCGGTGTCGAACTGGCTGGCGATCGAGCCCACCCGTTCCGTCGCCAGCAGGGCCTTCACATAGACGTCGTGCAGCCGCAGCGTAATGCGGCGCAGGCCGATGAAGAACAGCACGTTCAGGAAGGCGAAGCCGACATAATAGAAGTCGCCATGGATGATCAGCGCCGCGGCCATCGGTCCGCAAGCGAGCAGAACCTGCAGCTGCGCGATCTTCGGACGTCCGTAGGTCCGGCCTGCACCGGCGGCGATATAGGCGACGGTGACGGCGGTACCGAGCATATGCGCGACCGGATCGTCGCTGCCGAGCAAGACGACCCAGCACCACAGGCCGAGCGACGCCGCATAGAGCGAGCCGCCGATCATGTAGTTGCGTTCCCACTGGACCGCCTCGTCCGGCGTCAGCGCGGTTTCGCGCTTCTCGTATTTGCTGAGTTGCAACGCGCGTAGCGCGCCGATGAGAATGATCAGCCCGGCGCATGGCCACAGCAAGGGGTTGCCGGTCTTGACCGCAGTCATGACGGCGCCAGTGCCGGCACAGACGGCGCCGGCCAGCATCGGGATGGGATTTTCGAACAGGGAGTCGACAAGCGCCGTATAGATCGACGGCGACATCGACTTGCTATTCGTCCGGCTATGATCGGCGAGCTGCATCGGGAGTTGGCGCGTCCATTTCAGCGCACATTGGTACCGGGTCCTGATGAACTCTTTCTGAGGGAACATCCTTAGCGAACTGTTTACGGCTCGGCATAAACAGCGAATCTGCCTGTAGATTCAGCGCAGTGGGCAAAGATTGCCGGTAAACACCGGCAATCCGCATAAGGCTTTCAACAAAGCCTTTACGATAGCAGGGGCGACCAGGCGGGGTCGGAGGCAAAGCCCGGGGTCGGGACCTTCAACTCGTTGCGGCCGGAGACGTCCACCGTATAGAGCGACGGGCCACCGCCGGTATCGCGGAAGAACATGATGACACGGCCATTCGGCGCGAATGTCGGGCCTTCATTATGATAGCCGGAGGTGAGAATGCGCTCGCCCGAGCCATCCGGCTTCATGATGCCGATGGCGAACTGGCCGCCGCCCTGCTTGGTGAAGGCGATATAGTCGCCGCGGGGCGACCAGACCGGCGTCGAATAGCTGCCTTCGCCGAACGAGATGCGCTGTGCGCCGCCACCGGTGGCGCCCATCACATAGATCTGCTGCTTGCCGCCGCGATCGCTCTCGAAGCAGATGCGCGCGCCATCGGGCGAATAGGACGGCGAGGTATCGATCGCCGGGGTATCGGTGAGGCGCGTGGTGGACTTGGAGCGCAGGTCCATGACGAACAGGTTGGAATTGCCGCCCTGCTGCAGGCTCATGATAACGCGCTGGCCATCCGGCGAGAAGCGCGGCGAGAACGACATACCGGGGAAGTTGCCGACGATCTCGCGCTGGCCGGTCTCGATATTGAACAGATAGACGCGCGGATCGCCCTGGCCGAACTCCATATAGGTGATCTCTTGCGTGGACGGCGAGAAGCGCGGCGTCAGCACCAGATCGGCACCGCGGGTGAGATAGCGCACATTGGCGCCGTCCTGATCCATCAGCGCCAGACGCTTGACGCGGCGCTCCTTCGGCCCGCTTTCATCGACGAACACGACGCGGCTGTCGAAATAGCCCTTTTCGCCAGTCAGGCGCTCATAGATCTGATCGGAAATGATGTGCGCGATGCGGCGCCAGTATTCCGGCGAGGTGAAATATTGCTGGCCGGCGAGCTGCTGGCCGGTGGCCACATCCCACAGGCGGAATTCAGCCTTGAGGCGACCGTCGCCCTGCCGCGTCATGCGGCCGGTGACGAGCGCCTGCGCATTGACGGTCTTCCAGTTCTGGAAGTTCGGCGGCGCGTCGATATTGACGGTCTTCTCGACGAAGGCTGCCGGATCGATCGGCGCGAACAGGCCGCTGCGCTTCAGGTTGTTGGTGATGACCTGGGAGACGCCGTTGCTGACTTCGTTGTCGGACCCCGTACCGGCGTTGAAAGTCGGGATCGCGATCTTCATCGGCGCGACGTCGCCGCCGGTGATGGTGACGCGGGCCTGGCCGAAGGCTGAGCGCGCGCCGGTGCCCGCGAGCAGGCCGAGCGATCCGATGCCCGTGAGGATCTGGCGGCGGCTGGGGCGCAACAGTGTCTCCCGAAATTCGTTATCTGAGGTCATCTCTACCGGGTTTTTCATGTTGCGGGCTTCAAATTGCAATGCGCGGGTCACGTGATTTTTTCGGTGAAATACGGGTTGAACGACTTCCACTCGTTGAAGAATTGCGGCGGCAGCTTGTAGGGCTGGCAATCGATGATCGCACGTAAGCCGCTCTCCTGATAGACGCGCTGATAAGGCGTCGAAGGGCGTCCAATCGCCGTCGGCGTAGCTTCCAGAGTGCCATCCTGCTTGAGCCGAATGCTGAATTCGGCCTCGACCATCTGGGCCTCGACGCCACCATATGGCTTCTTCCAGCAGCGATCGACCTGCGACTTGAACATCGCGCCCCAGGTGGCGACGTTGCTCGCGGCATTGCCCTTGGCAAGCCCCAGCGCCTCGTTCGGATTGAGGTCGGAGCCGGTCGCCGACGTCCGGGTCGGATCGCGCTTGT
This sequence comes from Tardiphaga sp., assembly GCF_044336785.1. GTDB lineage: Bacteria > Pseudomonadota > Alphaproteobacteria > Rhizobiales > Xanthobacteraceae > Tardiphaga. Next base: position 10,531 of record NZ_JBIIOT010000124.1, read on the forward strand.
CAATCAATGCTGCGATCTTCGACTGGTCGAACACGCGCTCGGCCTTCTTCGCCTCTTCGGCCTTGGCTTTTGCTTCCGCCTTGGCCTTAGCCTCCGCGTCGGCCTTGGCTTTGGCCTCTGCCTTTGCCTTGGCTTCTGCTTTTGCCTTGGCCTGCGCTTCAGCCTTTGCTTTGGCTTCCGCAGCAGCCTTCGCGTCGGCCTCGGCCTTTTCCTGAGCCAACTCCTTGGCCTCGGCCAAAGCAGCGGCCTTCGCTTCCGCCTTGGCCTTGGCATCTGCCGCAGCTTTGGCTGCGGCCTCGGCCTTGGCAGCCGCCTCCGCCTTGGCTGCTGCTTCGGCAGCGGCCTTGTCCTCGGTCTTCGGCTGTTCCTTCGGCGCGACTTCGGTGATCACCGGCGCCTTCTTGTCGTCGATCTTGCCGACCGCATCATCCGGCGGCTTGGCTTCGGCGATCTTCTCGACCTTCGGCTTCGGGTTGTCCTTCTTGCCGGTCTTGGCGCCAGCCATGGCCTTGGCCAGTTGATCGTCGGAGATCACGTCGACGGCGACGGAATCCTCCGGCATCACTTCGAGCGCCTTGGAGGAGAAGGTGAACAGGCCCCAGCCGAACACCAGCGCATGCAGGATGATCGATGCGATGAGCGTCTTGTCGACTCTCGCCATCAGATCCCTGAACTTGCTTGTCTCCTGCTGCTCCACGATCTTACGATCCCTGCTCCGGCAAGATCACGATATTGGCCTTGAAACCGGCGGCACGCACAGTGCCGAGCAGCTTCATCATATCCGTGTAGCAAACGTCGCGATCGCCGCGCAGGAACACGGTGTTGTCCGTTTCCGAGCGCGTCGTGCGGAGTGCTGTGATCTTCGCAGCCAGTTCGCTCTGCGGCACCAGGGCGTCGCCGATATAGGTTTCGACGGCCGAATTGCAGCTGCCGCCGATACGCTTCACCGAAACGGTGAGCGGCGGCGTGTTCTGCGACATCGACTTGCCACCGCTGGCGATGGGCAGATCGATATCGATGGTCGAGGTCATCAGCGGCGCCGAGACCATGAAAATGATCATCAGCACCAGCATCACGTCGACCATCGGCGTGACGTTGATTTCGGCCATGACAGCAGCACGCCGGCGTCCCCGCCGGCCACCGCCCCCACCGCCTGCTGCTGCATTCATCCCCATGATCGGGCGCTCATCGCAAGGTTCAATTCACTATCCATCAAGCGCGCTCGTCGATCTGGCGCGACAGGATGGCCGAGAACTCGTCGGCAAATCCCTCCAGGCGCTGGGCCTGCCGGTTCACTTCTGCCGTAAATTTGTTGTAGAAAATGGTCGCCGGGATGGCGGCGATAAGGCCGATGGCGGTGGCGAACAGCGCTTCCGCGATGCCCGGCGCGACCACGGCAAGCGATGTGTTCTTCGAGGCAGCGATCGCCTGGAAGCTCGACATGATGCCCCAGACGGTACCGAACAGGCCGACGAACGGACCGGCCGAACCGACGGTTGCCAGCACCAGAAGCCGCCGCTCCAGCCGCTCGACCTCGCGGGCGATGGAGACGTTCATCACTTTGTCGATGCGCATCTGCAGGCCGGTGAAGGACCGCGCCTGGCTCTCGAAGGAGCGCTTCCACTCGCGCATGGCTGCGACGAAACAGGCGGCCATCGACTGGGTCGGCTTGGCGGACAGCGCGCGATAGAGATCCTCAATGGACTCGCCCGACCAGAAGGCCTGCTCGAACCGATCCATGGCGCGCTTGGTACGCGAATAGAGAAAGATCTTGTCGATCGCGATGGCCCAGACCCAGACCGAGCAACCGATCAGGCCGAGCATCACAGCCTTGACGATCCAGTGCGCCTGCAGGAACAGAGCGATCAGCGATACGTCGGTCGACACCAGCGGCATGGCTGACTGTGCGACATCCGGATTCATGAGTAGTATCCTCTCAACGCAAATTCCCCTGTCGATCGACATCCCGCCAATCGATCATGCAGTCACGCGCTGAACCGGGCGCGATAGCGCCTGGGCATATCCTTGTTCAGTGCATGGATGACCCGTCCGAGGCCGGGCCCTCAATTCCCTGCCAACATGTCAAAACAAGGGCTTCGCGCGCATTTCTGCGGCTCTTACCAGAGCCCGGCTATGGTTAATGTTGCGT
>NZ_JBIIOT010000154.1:0-7142 GCF_044336785.1 Tardiphaga sp.
GATGATCATGCGGCTGTTCTCGCCCAGACGGGTCAGAAACATCTTCATCTGCATCGATGTGGTGTTCTGCGCTTCGTCGAGGATGATCGCGGCATTGGTCAACGTACGGCCGCGCATGAAGGCGAGCGGCGCGATTTCGATCTCGTTGGCGGCCAATGCGCGTTCGACCACGCGCGCATCCATCAGATCGTAGAGAGCGTCATAGATCGGGCGCAGATACGGATCGACCTTTTCCTTGAGATCACCCGGCAAGAAGCCGAGGCGCTCGCCGGCTTCGACGGCCGGGCGCGACAGGATGATGCGATCGACTTCCTTGCGCTCGAACAGCATGCAAGCATGCGCCACCGCGAGCCAGGTCTTGCCGGTGCCGGCAGGACCGACGCCGAACACGAGTTCGTGGCTCTTCAGTGCGCGGATATAGGAGTCCTGCGCCGCCGTGCGTGCGCGCACCGGGCGCTTGCGCAGATTGACGGCTTCGAAATTCGAGATCGGCTTCGATGGATTCTTGGGATCGAACGGAAACAGCGAGCCCTGTGCCAGCGTTGCGCGGATCGCGCCTTCCACATCGCCCTGTGCCAGCTCGATGCCCTGCGCGGCTTGCGTATAGAGCATTTCGAGCACGCGGCGGGCGGCATCGCAGGCGTCGCGGGTGCCGGTGAGGGTGATGTGATTGCCGCGGCTGTCCACGACGACATTCAGTCGTCGCTCGACCAGCGCGAGATTCTGGCCGTAAGGGCCGACCAGGGCGGAGGCGGCCCGGTTGTCATCGAAATCGATGACGACCTGCGTCTCGGCCGAGGCGGTGAAGTCGGGTTTGCGAGCAGCGAGCGTAGACGAATCCGATGCACTCTTTGCCAAGAATTCAGGCTCCCGTGGCGGTGAGGACTGGCTGCGATAACTCAGGCGACAAATTAGGATGCGAAGCTGACGCGAGCGTGCCGATGAGGCTGTAGCGCTCGAGGCTTTCAAGCTGGACCGGAAGAATCTGGCCGATGATGTCGGCGGAGGCCATCACGTGAGCAGGCTGGAGATAGGCCGTGCGGCCGACGATCTGGCCGGGATTGCGTGCGGCGCGCTCGAACAGCACATCGACGGTCTGGCCGACGGCAGCCTTGTTGAAGGCCGCTTGCTGGCTGTCGATCAGTGACTGTAACCGCGCCAATCGCTCGTCCATGTCAGCCTGTGACACCGTCTCCTGCAACTCCGCAGCCGGTGTACCCGGCCGAGGCGAATACTTGAACGAATACGCACCAGCGTAACCGATTTGTGTGACGAGCGCGAGTGTGTCGGAAAAATCCTGTTCCGTCTCGCCGGGGAAGCCGACGATGAAATCCGACGTGAAAGCAATGTCTTGCCGCGCGTCGCGGAAACGGTCGATGACCCGGCGATAATCGGCTGCCGTATGTTTTCTGTTCATAGCGGCGAGGATTCGGTCCGAACCGGACTGCACGGGCAGATGCACGAAGGGCATCAGCTGCGGCAGGTCGCGATGCGCGGCGATCAGCGTGTCCTCGACATCGCGGGGATGGCTGGTGGAATAGCGGATGCGGGCGATGCCGGGGATCTCGGCAAGCCGGAAGATCAGCGTGCCCAGCGCCCAGGGCCGGCCATCGGGTCCTTCGCCGTGATAGCCGTTGACGTTCTGGCCGATCAGCGTGATTTCGCGCACGCCGTTATCGGCCAGGCGCTTTGTATCCTCGACGATCTGGCTCACCGGGCGCGAGACCTCGGCGCCGCGCGTATAGGGCACCACGCAGAAGGTGCAGAACTTGTCGCAACCTTCCTGCACCGTCACGAACGCCGAGACGCCGCGGGCGCGGATCGCAGCCGGCTTCGGCGCCGGCAGGAAGCCGAACTTGTCCTCGACCGGGAAATCCGTATCCAGCGCGCGTTCACCGCCTCTAGCCTTGGCGAGCAGTTGCGGCAGGTTGTGATAGCTCTGCGGCCCCACGACGACATCGACGACCGGCGCACGGCGGATGATCTCGTCGCCCTCGGCCTGGGCGACGCAGCCGGCCACCACCACATTCATCTGCTTGCCGTGCTGGGCGGCTTCCGCCTTGGCGAGGCGCAGCTTGCCGAGCTCGGAATAGACCTTTTCCGAGGCCTTCTCGCGGATGTGGCAGGTATTGAGGATCACCAGATCCGCATCGTCGGCATTGGCCGTTTCGATGAATCCCTCGGGCGCCAGCGTGTCCACCATGCGCTGGGCATCGTAGACGTTCATCTGGCAGCCGAAGGATTTGATGTGCAGCTTGCGCGGCGCGGTGGTCATGGAACCCGAAAAACTGGAGAAAGCGCGTCACGCGCGCAGCGTTCAATTATAGGCTCGCACCCGATAAATCCAGCGCCAGCGGCAAAATATAAGCGTTACAACGGGTTAGGTTGGATCAAAGGCTTGGGGATGGTGCTTGGCCTGCATGGTTCGAGACGCCCGCCTTGCGGGCTCCTCACCATGAGGGTCGTCTACAGAGCCATACTCAGCCCTCATCCTGAGGAGCCGCGGAGCGGCGTCTCGAAGGATGGCCGCGGGAATTTCTCGCGATTTCTATGCGATATCCCGGATCAAACGCCCGTGCGCCGGGCACGCCGGCGTCGATCAGCGCCGGCAACCGCCGCATGTCGTCGAACACCAGATGGGCTCCAGTGGCCTGCAGGGCGCCTGCGGTGGCCGGGCTGCAATGGGCGCCGCCATGGAAGCCGAACACTGTCATGCCCGCTGCCACGGCCCCGGTGACCCCATGGATGCTGTCCTCGATCACCACGCAGCGGGCGGGCTCGACGCCCATCTGGGCGGCGGCGAACAAAAACAGGTCCGGCGCCGGCTTGCCGCGCTCCACCTGTAGCGCCGAATAGAGATGCTCGCCGAAATGATGGATCAGTTTTGTGGTGGTGAGGCTCGAGCGGATGCGGGTTGGCGTGCCCGAGGACGCCACGCATTTCTGCTGCGCGAGGCCGGCCAGCACATCGCCGATTCCCGGCACCGGCTGCAGTTGTTCGCCAAACACCTGGTCGATCGTCGAGCGCAACGTATGCGTATAGTCGTCCGGCAACACACGGCCCATCTCGGCCTCGACCTCCGCCCGCGCCTCGCGCGCCGAGCGGCCGAGAAAGCGCTCATGCACCTGTGCCGAGGTGATCGGATAGCCATAGGCCGTCAGCACATCCGCGTGCACCACGCAGGCCAGCGCCTCGCTATCGACGAGCACGCCGTCGCAGTCGAAAATGACGAGATCGAAGCTCATATGATTCTTTCAGCCGTCATTGCGAGGAGCCTCTTGGCGACGAAGCAATCCAGCTGTTCCTTCACTTGGCTTTCTGGATTGCTTCGCTGCGCTCGCAATGACGGAGGGGGTACGGCTCACCCCTTCTTGTCCTCGTCCAGCGGCACGCAATACAGTTCGAGCCGGTGGTCGACGAGCTTGTAGCCGAGCTTGGCGGCGACTTCCGCCTGCAATTTCTCGATCGCTTCAGATGTGAATTCGATCACGGTGCCGTCACGCAGATTGATCAGATGATCATGATGCGTATCGCGCATGGTTTCGTAGCGCGCGCGGCCTTCGCGGAAATCATGACGCTCGATGATCCCTGCGTCCTCGAACAGCTTGACGGTACGATACACCGTCGAGATCGAGATCTTGTCGTCGATGGCGACGCAGCGGCGATAGAGCTCTTCCACATCCGGATGATCGTCGGCCTCCGCCAGCACGCGCGCGATCACGCGGCGCTGTTCGGTCATGCGCATGCCCGTTGCAGCGCAACGCGATTCGATGCTGTCCACTTTGGAAGAACTCGATTTTAATGCCGTCATGGTGCCGATCTCACTATGGCTTCTTTTGCCATCGGCGCGCCGTCAGGACAAGTCGCGGCGCATGATCAGGGCGTTCAATTCCGTGCCATCCGCGTCTTTGTAATAGCGCGCGCGCTGGCCCACCACCGCAAAGCCGGTGCGGTCATAAAGCCTCCGTGCCGGCATATTGTTTTCCTCCACTTCGAGAAACACGGTACGCACGCCGCGTCCGGCGAGATGGCCGAGATGGGTCATGAACAATGTGCGCGACAATCCACGGCCACGCTGCTCCGGCGCAACTGCGATGGAGAGAATCTCGGCTTCATCGGCGGCGATCCGCGACGCGGCAAAGCCGATGATGTTGCGGCCCTGCCGGAGGCGATGGATCAGCGTGTTCTGCTCACGCAGCATCTGGTCGAATTCGCCGTCGCCCCAGCCGCGATGAAACGATGCGCCATGCAAGCGCGCCAGTTGCGCCGCATCTTTCGGCGTGGCCGGCTCGATCGCAGGAGGGCTGCGTCGAAACAGCCGAAGCAGGGAACCGATGGTCATGGGGCCGGCTGTGTTTGGCCGAGCCCGCCCATCAGGCTCGATTGTGGCTTGGCATCGGGCGCGCGCAGATAGAATGGTCGCGCCAGCGCGGTCTGCGGATCGACGGCGGCACCCAGCCAGCCCACCCAGGAAATATCGGGCGCGGCCTGCTCATCGACGATGATCGGTTGCGGCGCATCGGCCGGCCAGCGCGACGCCAGCAGGTTTGCGGCATTGCCCACCAGATGCGGCGCGCCGAAGCGCGCGGCCTCGACGGCCTCGTCGATCGGGATCACGCAGGGGCGCAGCAGCGCGGTGCCGTTGCCGCTCACCGCCTGGACATACACATGGTCATGCCGCGCATCGATGGCGGCGATCACGGGCGCATCGCCGTTCCGTGTCACCACCGGCGCCGCATAGGCCGTCAGCGTGGTGACGCCGACCACGGGCTTGCCGGCGGCAAGGCCGATACCGCGGCCGGCGGAAAGGCCGACACGCAGGCCGGTAAAACTGCCCGGCCCGGTCGTCACCGCAATCCGGTCGAGCTCCGCAAAAGCGATGCCGGATTGCTGCATCACCCGCGCCAGCAACGGCATCAGCGCCTCCGCATGGCCGCGCTTCATGGGCTGCGATTCATGCGCGATCAGCTGCCCGGTGGCCGTATCGAGAATACCGGCGGCGCAGGCGTCGAGAGCGGTGTCGATGGCGAGAAGCAGCATGTCGTTGGCGGTTCTGTCGGAGCGGGAACGGAGCGTTCGGTTGCGTATCTATAGTATTCGGATGCGGGTAAGGCCATGCCGCTTTCACTTGCGCGAGCAGTCCGGGGAGGCCGGTGCCATTCAGCTATAATATTTATCTTTGTCGCCAAGTCATAGTGAAGTGCCTGACGTGCCGCGCTAATTTCAGATCCGGGCATGCGCAAGCCACGGGTATCGCGTGCAATCGAGGTTCCCACTTAATCAATTTTTCGGACATCGATGAGAGAAGGATACCAGCAGGCGCAAAGGTGTCCGATCCATCTTTGCCGGCCGGTCTGGTTTATATTTGACGACGCGATTTCCCTGGAAGCCATACAGAAAGTTATTTCGATGTTGCAGTGGTTGACGACAACGGCCGCACGCGATGCGCTTGCAAAAGCGACGGCGATCAACAAGTCGCAGGCGCTGATCGAATTCAATCTCGATGGCACGATCATCAGTGCGAACGAGAATTTCCTGGCGACGATGGGCTACACGCTCGCCGAAATCCAGGGCAAGCACCACAGCATGTTCGTGCTGCCGGTTGCGCGCGGCAGCGCCGCCTATCTCGATTTCTGGACGGGGCTCAATCGCGGCGTCTATCAGTCCGGCGAATTCAAGCGTCTCGGCAAGGATGGCCGCGAGGTCTGGATCCAGGGATCCTACAATCCGATCCTGGACGAGGCGGGCAAGCCGATACGCATCGTCAAATTCTGCAGCGACATCACCGCGCAGAAAATGCGCGGCCTTGAGGACAGCGGCAAGATCGCAGCCATCGAACGCTCGCAGGCGATGATCGAATTCAACCTGGACGGCACCATCGTGTCGGCCAACCAGATCTTCCTCGATGCCATGGGCTATTCGCTGGGCGAGATCCGCGGCAAGCATCACAGCATGTTCGTGATGCCGGCGGATCGGGACAGCGCGACCTATCGTGAATTCTGGGCCAGCCTCAATCGCGGCGAGTATCAGGCGGCCGAATACAAACGGCTCGGCAAGGGCGGCAAGGAAGTCTGGATACTGGCGACCTATAATCCGATTCTTGACGAGACCGGCGCGCCGATCAAGATCATCAAATTTGCCTCCGACGTGACCGAGCAGAAGCTGCGTACGGCGAATTTTTCCGGGCAGATCGAGGCGATCGGCAAGTCGCAGGCCGTGATCGAGTTCAATCTCGATGGCATCGTGCTCAATGCCAACGAGAACTTCCTGTCGGTCATGGGCTATGCGCTGTCGGAGATCCAGGGCAAGCACCACAGCATGTTCGTACCGGGCGATGAACGCGGCACCGATGCCTATCAGGCCTTCTGGTCCAGCCTGCGCCGCGGCGATTATCAGACCGCCGAGTATCAGCGCATCGGCAAACACGGCAAGCAGGTCTGGATTCAGGCCTCCTACAATCCGATCTTCGATCTCAACGGCCGGCCCTACAAGGTCGTGAAATACGCGTCCGACGTCACCGCGCAGGTGATCGCGCGGATGAAGAGCGAACGCGTCCGCGGCATGATGGAATCGGTCGCCGCTGGCGCCGAAGAACTCAACGCGTCGGTGCGCGAGATCTCCGAAGCCATGACGAAGTCACGCGAGACCGCGATGACGGCGGTCGGCAAGGTCGAGATTGCCGATGGCCAGGCACAGCGATTGGCTGCGGCGGCGCAGGCCATGAGCGGCATTGTCGAACTGATCGGCAACATCACCGGCCAGATCAATCTGCTGGCGCTGAATGCGACGATCGAATCGGCGCGCGCGGGCGAGGCCGGTCGCGGCTTTGCGGTGGTGGCTTCCGAAGTGAAGAATCTCGCGACCCAGGCCAAGCAGGCCACCGATCGCATCTCCAGCGAGATCGGCAGCCTCAACGGCATCTCCGGCGATGTCGTCGATGCGCTGAATGCGATCAAGAGCGAGATTCAGAACGTCAGCGAATATGTGACAGCGACGGCCGCAGCGGTGGAAGAGCAAAGCGTGGTGACGAACGAGATGTCGTCCAGCATGCAGCGCGCCGCGGAAGAAGCGGCAAGCATCGGGCGGTGATCGCTCAAACTGTCATCGCCCGCGAAAGCGGGCGATCCAGTATACGCAGGCTT
>NZ_JBIIOT010000170.1:0-5430 GCF_044336785.1 Tardiphaga sp.
ATCTGTACATTTTCGGGCTGGGGTGTCCAGGGGGGCGCCCGGTCACGCGGGGCGACGACAAGAGGGCTCAAACGCCACCCCACCGCATCACATCGGCCGCACTTCCTGCACTTCCGGCACAAAATGCTTCAGCAGGTTCTGGATGCCGTGCTGCAGCGTCGCCGTCGATGACGGGCAGCCCGAGCAGGAGCCCTTCATGGCGAGATAGACGATGCCGTCCTTGAAGCCGCGGAAGGTGATGTCGCCGCCATCATTGGCAACGGCCGGGCGCACGCGGGTCTCGATCAGGTCCTTGATCGTGTCCACCGTCTCGGCGTCGTTCTCGTCGAAGAACTCGTCTTCATCATCGATGTCGCCTGCGGGCGCACTGCCATCGGCGAGCAGCGGCGCGCCGGACATGTAGTGTTCCATGATGGCGCCGAGGATGGCGGGCTTCAGGTGCTGCCAGTCGCTGTCGTCCTTGGTGACGGTGACGAAATCGGCGCCGTAGAACACGCCGGTCACGCCCTTCACGGCGAACAGCTTTTGCGCCAGCGGCGAGCGCTCGGCGGCGTCCGGCGTGGTGAATTCCATGGTGCCGCTGGTCAGCACATCCCGGCCCGGGATGAACTTCAGCGTGGCGGGATTGGGGGTCGCTTCGGTCTGGATGAACATCGGTTGCTCCTGCGTCGCCGGTTCAAGGCCGGCGCGTGGGGTGTCCCTAGCAGATGGCGATGAAAAAGGCACGAATCAAGGTGTTCTTACCTCTCGCCGCCCTTTTGCGGGGAGAGGTCGGCGCGTCTTCGCGCCGGGTGAGGGGCATGGCACATTAGAAGCCGGGAACGCCGGTCTCTCGGATCGGATTCGTGCGATTTGGGAGGGTCTTGGTTTGGCGGGCCTTGTGTCCCGCCCCTCACCCGACCGCGCTATCGCGCGGCCACCCTCTCCCCGCGCAAGATGCGGGGCGAGGGAAGATCACGACAGCGCATCGATATCCAGATCCGTCAGGCTGCCCGGCACGATCACCACCGGCACCGGGAACGAGCCCACCAGTTTGGCCATCATGGTCACGATCGGCCCCGGCCCCTCGGCCCCGGCGGACGCCGCCAGCACCAGCATGGAAATATCGACATCCTTGTCGATCACATCGAGGATCTGTTCCGTCGGCTCGCCCTCGCGGATCACGCGCTCGGGCGTGATCGCGGCCAGGCCATTGGCGCGGCCGGAGGCGCGGTCGAGGGCGGCATTGGCGCCTTCCTCGGCTTCGGCGCGCATCACATCGGCAACGCCGAGCCATTGCTGGTTGCGGTCCTCGGTATCGATGACGCGCAGCATCACCACGCCGCCGCCGACACGTACGGCCCAGCGCGAGGCGTAATACACCGCGCGATCCCATTCCTCGCTGTCATCGACGACCACGAGGCATTTCGGCTTGTGGCCGCTTTCATAACTACGTCGCTGTGTGCTCATGCATGTCCCGATGCTTGGCCGATCTCCATGCTGCCACGGCACATGCGCGTTCGACAAGCGCGACGCAGGTGTGAGCCTGCATCGCGCCGATTGTGGCGAAGACATGGAGAATGTTTTGAATTACCGTTTGCGTACAAAGCCCATGATGTCCTTGACGGACGTCATGGTCTGATCGGCGATCGCGCGCGCGCGGTCGCTGCCATCGGCCAGCACCGCATCGACGTAAGCGTGATCCGCCGACAGCCGCTTCATTTCATTCGCGACCGGTGACAGTTTCTCGACAGCGAGATCGACGAGGCTCGACTTGAAGCCGGAAAACTGCGCGCCGCCGAATTCGCTCAGAATATCGGCCTTGGCGCGGCCCGACAGCGCCGCATAGATACCAACGAGATTGTCGGCCTCCGGCCTTGGCTCGAGGCCTTTTTCTTCCGACGGCAATGGCTCTGGATCGGTCTTCGCCTTGCGGATCTTTTGCGCGATGGCGTCGGCATCGTCGGTGAGATTGATGCGCGAATAGTCCGACGGATCCGACTTCGACATCTTCTTGGTGCCGTCGCGCAGGCTCATCACGCGCGTGGCCGGGCCCGTGATCACAGGCTCGGGCTGCGGGAAGAAGGGACCATTGTGACCCTGCTTCGCAATCGACTCCGAGAAGTCATTGTTGAATTTCTGCGCGATGTCGCGTGCAAGCTCCAGATGCTGCTTCTGGTCTTCGCCGACCGGCACATGCGTGGCGCGATACAGCAGGATGTCGGCAGCCATCAGCACGGGATAATCGTAAAGACCGACGGACGCGTTCTCGCGATCCTTGCCGGCCTTCTCCTTGAACTGGGTCATGCGGTTCAGCCAGCCGAGGCGGGCGACGCAATTGAAGATCCAGGCGAGCTCGGCATGGCCGGCGACCTGGCTCTGGTTGAAGATGATCTGCTTCTTCGGGTCGATGCCCGAGGCGATGAAGGCGGCAGTGACTTCACGGGTGCAGCGGCGCAGTTCATCCGGGCCGCCCCAGACGCTGGGCGCCACGGTGATCGCGTGCATGTCGACCACGCAATACAGGCAGCTATACTGCTCCTGCAATTTGACGAAGTTGACGATGGCGCCGAGATAGTTGCCGAGATGCAGGTTGCCGGTCGGCTGCACGCCGGAAAAGACGCGCTGGGTGAATGCGGGCGGGTTGGATGCCGTTGGAGCAGATGACATAGCCGAGTTCCTCTGAAGCCCGCGGGTGGAATGCGGGCCGGCGCGTCCCTTGCCATAGCTGCCGGGCGGCGTCCATGACCAATGTCGTGAAGTCAGGTCGCGGGCTTTTTGAGCGAAGCACGGATATCCCGCCAGCGCAGGGCGCCGGTGAGCACAAGCGGAGCGGCGTAGATCGCCAGCCCCGCAACGATCTGGAGCGCCAGCAGCATAGCCTGAGCAAGTTTGTGATCGGCACCCGGCGTGACTTGCGCCAGCAACCACAACAGCCCGCCCATCACCGCTGCGGCGAGCACGATGATCGGCAGTCGCCGCTTCGCATCCGCATCGATTGCCCAGCCGAATGAGCGCCCACCCTGGACCATCAGCACGATCGCGCTGCTCCACGCCGCCAGCGCAATCGCCGCCGCGATGCCGCTGGCGCCGAAGGATGCGCCGAGCCCGTAAGCCGCAACGATCGCAACCACCAATCCGATCATCGTCGCCGTCAGCGGCGCATGCGTATTCTCGCGCGCGAAAAATGCCGGCGACAGCGCCTTGATGAGCACATGCGCAGGCAGAGCGAATGCGAGCCAGATCATTGCCTGTGCGGTGGCTACGGTATCTCTCGCGGTGAAAGCGCCATGCTCGAACAGCAAACGTACGATGGGGTAGCTCAGCACGATGAGCCCCAATGTCGCTGGCAATGTCAGTCCGATCGCCAGCTCGATCCCGCGCGATTGCGCATGGGTCATCAGCGCATGATCATCGTCACGCGCCGCACGTGTCAGTTCGGGGATCAGCACGGTGCCCATGGCCGTGCCGACGATGCCGAGCGGCAGTTCGATCAGGCGATTGGCGAAGTACAGCCATGACACCGCCGATGGCATCGATGATGCGATGATCGCGGCGCCGACGATCAGCAGCTGTGGACCGGAACTGGCGACCATTCCGGGCAGCGCCTTGCGTAAAAATCCGCGCATCTGGCCGTCGAGCGACAGCCGCAAGGGTGCCGCAAGTCTGCCGCTGTGTTGCCGCAACAGAAGCATCGACAACTGCAGAAAACCGGCAATTCCGACCGTGGCTGCCATTACCATAGCGGCAGTGGTTGCCGCCTGCGGAAACACCAGCAATAGCGTCATCACGGCGATCAATGCGCCATTGAACAGCAGCGGCGAAAACGCCGTCAGTGCAAAGCGCCCCTGCGCATTGTAGAGCCCCATCATGACCGTGACGGGTCCTGCGAAGGCGAGATAAGGCAGCATCAGCCGCGCATGTTCGACGGCCAGTTGCAGCATCGGCTCGCCGATAAAACCGGGTGCGACCAGCGCAATCACCATGGGCATCGCAAGGCCGATCACGAGCGCTGCGACGAGAACCGCAGCGCCGATCGTGCACAACACACGCCCTGCAAAAGCAGCGGCCGCTTCCGGTCCTTCCGTTGCATTGATGCGCGACCAGGCCGGGATCAGTGCCGCATTCAGCGCGCCTTCGGTGAGGAGGCGCCGGATCACATTGACGAGCTGAAATGCCACCAGAAACGCATCCGCCACCGCGCCTGCCCCCAGCAGCGCCGCAACCATGGCATCGCGCGCAAAGCCGAGCAGCCGCGAGGCCAGCGTCCCCGTGGAAACCATCAAAATCGAGCGGATCATGGAACCGTCACAGGGGAGGCATCCTTGCTGGCGCCGGGCGGGGTGTGATAGTCGCAGCCATCAGGCCGCAGCGGGGTGAGTTGAAAACCATTCGCCCCGCCCCCGCAATCGCCGCAACGGGATAATCTTAATGACTTCAGCGAAATACGACGTGCTTGCGATCGGCAACGCGATCTTCGACGTGCTGGTGCAGACCGACGACGCCTTCCTGGCCACCCATCAGATGAACAAAGGCGGCATGGCGCTGATCGACGAAGCCCGCGCCAAGGCGATCTATGACGCGATGGGCAAGGCCACGGAAATGTCCGGCGGCTCGGCCGCCAACACCATTGTCAGCCTCGCCAGCCTCGGCGCCAATGTCGCCTATGTCGGCAAGGTCAAGGATGATGCGATCGGCAAGCTTTATAGCCAAGATATCCGCTCGGCCGGTGTTAGCTATGAGACAAAGCCTGCTGCGGCAGGCCCCGCCACCGGCTGCTCCTACATTCTGGTGACGCCGGATGGCGAGCGCACCATGAATACCTATCTTGGCGCGGCACAGGACCTGACGCCGGAAGATATCGATCCGGCGGCGATCGCGGCTTCGCAATATGTCTATCTCGAAGGCTATCTGTGGGATCCGGCCAGCGCCAAGGAAGCCTTCGTCAAGGCCTCGAAGATCGCCCATGATGCCGGCCGCAAGGTGGCGCTGACCCTGTCGGACGCCTTCTGCGTCGGCCGCTATCGCAGCGAATTCCTCGACCTGATGCGCAATGGCACCGTCGATATCATTTTCGCCAACGAAGCCGAGTTGAGCTCCCTCTACGAGACCGACAATTTTGACGCGGCTCTGGGCGAACTGCGCAAGGACACCCGGCTCGGCATCGTCACCCGCAGCGAGAAGGGCTGCGTCGTGGCCTCGAGCGATGGCGTTGTCGCGGTGCCGGCACACAAGATCGAGAAGCTGGTGGACACCACCGGTGCCGGCGACCTGTTCGCGGCGGGCTTCCTGTTCGGCCTCGTCCGCAATGCCGGTTACGAGAATGCCGGCAAGCTCGGCGCGCTGGCGGCAGCGGAAGTGATCCAGCATATCGGCGCACGCCCGCAGGTGTCGCTGAAGGAGCTGGCACAGAAGAACGGCTTGCCGGTTTGATCTTCCTTCTCCCTCCCC
>NZ_JBIIOT010000005.1:0-106292 GCF_044336785.1 Tardiphaga sp.
TGACGATGGGCAGCCGGATGTCCAGGACCAGGCAACTCGCCCGCTCGAGATCGTCGCTCTCCAGCAATTCCACTGCGGAAGCGGCATGAGCCACCTCATAGCCCACCGAACGCAGCAGGCTGCCCACCGCGGTGCGGATGGCGGCTTCGTCATCGACGATGACGACCAAAGGTGCTTCCTGGTCTTTAGGCAACGGCCACGGATCCTGTTTCGTCCGTCGTCGGTATCATGAAATGGAAGCTGGTTCCACCTTCGGGGCGCCGCTCCGCCCAGATGCGCCCGCGATGGGTCTCGATGATCGAGCGTGAGATCGACAGGCCGATGCCCATGCCCTCGCTCTTGGTGGTGAAGAACGGCGCGAACAGCCGTTGCATGTTGTCATCCGAGATGCCCGCACCACTGTCGCTGACACTGACGCGGATGCCGCCCTGGGCTTCGAATGCCGTCTGGATGCGCAGCTGTCGCGACGCCGAACCGGTCATGGCATGCATGGCATTGTTGACCAGATTCATCGTCACCTGCTGCAACTGCACGCCATCGCCGGAGATGTCGGGCAGGCCCGGCGCCAGATCCAGCGTCACGGCGATCTCCTGATCGGCGAGATCGCGCCGCGCCATCGCATGCACCTGGGAGACGATATCGTTGAGATCGACCGGGCTGCGGGTGAATTCGCCTTTCACCGACAGCGAGCGCAGCCGCTGGATGATCTCGGCGGCCCGGCGGCCTTCATGCACGGTCTCCTCGATGCAGGTGCGCACCTCGTCGAGATCGGGCTCGTCGCGTCCGAGCCAGCGCAGCGCTGCTTCGCCATTGGTGACAACGGCCGCAAGCGGCTGATTGACCTCGTGCCCGATCGACGCTGTCAGCGCGCCCAGCGTGGCGATCCGCGACACCCGCGTCAGTTCGGCCGCACTCTGCTGCAGCGCCTGCTCGGCTGTGATCTGCGCCGTGACATCGAGCGCGCTGATCAGCACCGAACGGGTGCGATCGCTTGGGAAGGTCGCGGTGATGATGATGTCGCGGCGCGAGCCATCGGTGGCGCGCAGTGCGCTCTCCATCGTGTAGGAGGTCTGGCCATCCAGATAAGCGAGCAGGATCTCGCGGAATGCCACCTGCGATTCCGGCACGCGTGCCGCTTCCCATGAAGCCGGTGCATGCGCCTCGCTGAGATCGCCGATCAGGAAGCGCGCGGCGTCATTGGCGTCGATGGTCCGCAGGCTCAGCAGGCAGCGCTTGAGGAAGTCCTCATTGCGTGTCAGGTGCTCGCGCAACTGCGGCAATCCCTGCGCGAGGATCGGCGCACAGATCTCGGCCGCCGGCGTATAGTCCTGCTCCCACACGGCAACGCTCGTGCTCTGGAAGATATTGCGATAGCGCTCCTCGCTGCGGCGAAGCTTGGCATCGGCCATGCGGATCTGCACGCAGAGCAGGGCGGCGATGGCGATGGCCAGCACGCTGACCACACAGCGCAGCAGCGGGCCTTCCTCGGTGTCGTGGGCGTGCCCGATCAGATAGCCGGCGATGGTCAGGATCACGCAGCCGATAGCGATCAGCACGATGCCTTTGAGATTTGAAAACCGCAGCGACATCAGCAGCACGACGATATAGAGCGCAGCGACCGCGATGCCGAGCGGGCTGAACACGTCGAAGGCGAAGATCACGGCGGTGAGGATGGCCGTCGTCACCATCATGATGGTGCGCGTTGGGCCATGTGCCTCTTCGAGGCTCGTGACGCCCGCAAAGCGACGTTCGGACATTGGCGGATGGGCTGTCGGCGCGGGCATCGTTGCGTCCATAAACCTTGGTATAGGCGGTGCTAACTTTCGTTTCCTGAATTGCTATCCAGGTAGAATAGTCGGCCCTGCCAAAATCACTCACCTTCGACCCATCGAAACAACGGCGTTTCGACTGCATCGAAGGAGAGATCGACATGCTTCTCAATTCTCAGCCTGATCACGTCAACTGGACATCAGTCGAGGCGACCCGCAATGTCGCGAATTCTATGGCGCTGTCGCAACTCCTGCTAGACGCGCAGCGGGCCATCGGCTCTGATACAGGTGCGGCGCTTCGCTGCATCGAGCAGGCGGTGACGCTGCTCGGCAAGCCTGCGGCGGAGCCCGTATCGGCCCAGGCCCGCGGTGGTCTGGCTCGCTGGCAGATCGAGAAGATCAAGCGTCACATTGAATCGAATCTGGACGACACGATCCAGGTGGCAGATCTGGCCAGCATCGCGCGCCTCAGCGCCGGCTACTTTTCGAATGCTTTTAAAGTGAGCTTCGGCCAGTCGCCCCATGCCTATATCGTCGCCCGCCGGCTCGATCGCGCCAAGGAGCTGATGATCTCCAGCGAGCTGTCGCTCTGCGCCATCGCTTTCGATTGCGGCTTCTCCGATCAGGCGCATCTGTGCCGTCAATTCCGCCGTGCCACCGGCGCCAGCCCGAATGCCTGGCGCCGCAGCCAGTGCAACCATGCCGGGCAGGCGCCGGCCCAGCTGCAAGCGGCGTGATCGTCATGGATCAGCCAGCTTCGACCACGGAGGTGCCGCAGCGGCATGCAGGCGCGGTGTGGCTGCGCCTTGCACCATCCATCGTGGCCATCGCCATCGCGCTGTCCTGCGTCGTGGTGGCGGCGCTGAGCTGGGATCGCTGGACCGGCGAGTGGCCGATCCAGGCCACCGACGATGCCTATGTACGCGCGCAGATGACACAGCTGAGCAGCCGCGTATCCGGCGCCGTGAAGGCGGTGCCGGTGGATGATTTCCAGCATGTGAAGTCCGGTGATCTCCTGTTGCAGATCGATCCCGCGGATTATCTCGCCCAGGTCGCCCAGGCCGAAGCCAGCAAGGCTGCCGCCGCGGCCACGCTCGCCAATCTCGCCAACCAGATCGATGCACAAAAGGCGCTGGTGGCGCAGGCCGAGGCGCAGCATGTCTCGGCCGTGGCGCTCGCCGTCGAGGCCGGGCAGGAGCAGCAACGCCAGCAGGCGCTGGTGCAGACCCAGTCCGGCACTGTCCAGAAGCTGCAGCAGGCCACGGCCGCCTATGACAAGGCCCAGGCCGATGTGAAAGCCAGCGACGCCGTCATTGCCGCGCAGAACCGGCAGCTCGCCGTCTTGCAAGGCACGCGGCAACAGCATGTGGCCGAATTGCAAGGCGCAGGTGCCGCGCTCCAGGCTGCGCAGTTGCGCCTTGGCTATACGCGCATCACCGCCCCTTTTGATGGTGTCGTCAGCGAGCGGCAGGTGCAGCCGGGCAATTACGTCAATATCGGCAGCAATCTCATCGCCGTCGTGCCGCTGCCGAAAGTCTATGTGATCGCGAATTACAAGGAGACGCAGCTGCGCCGCGTGCGGCCGGGACAGCGCGTCGATATAGAGGCGGACACGTTTTCTGGCAAGAAGCTCGCCGGCTATGTGGAGCGCATCGCGCCGGCCTCGGGTTCGCAATTCGCATTGCTGCCGCCGGATAATGCGACCGGCAATTTCACCAAGGTCGTGCAGCGCATTCCCGTCCGCATCCGCTTCGACGACAAACAGCCGCTGGTGGATCGCCTGCTGCCCGGCATGTCGGTCACCACCCGCATTCATGTCACCGATGCGGACGAGTCCGATGGCGCAAAGTAACGCCATCGAGTCCGGGCCGGTCTCCACCGGCGCCCTCGCGCCGCGACCGATCTTCGCCGTCGGTGCCGTGTTGCTCGGCTCGTTCCTGGCGAATTTCGACAGCCGGCTGTTTCTCGTGGCGCTGCCCGATCTGCGCGGCGCCTTCTCGCTTGGCTTCGACCAGGCATCCTGGCTCGGCACCGCAACCACGGCCATGCAGATCCTGATCGCGCCCGCGGTGGCATGGCTCGCCACCGCCTTTGGCCTGCGCCGCGTGCTCGGCATTCCCAGTCTCGTCTACGCCACCGTCTCGCTGCTGATGCCGCTGATGCAGGATTACAGCACGCTGATGGCGCTCAACATCCTGCGCGGGCTGCTGCTCGGCACCTTCGTGCCGGCGACGCTGATGATCATCTTCCGCAATCTGCCCATGCGCTGGTGGCTGCCGGCCATCGCCATCTACGGTATCCGTGTCGGCTTCAGCCTCAATTTCGGCGTCGCCATGGTCGGCTTCTACGAGTCGCAATGGGGCTGGCAGTGGCTGTTCTGGCAGGATGTGGTGATCGCGCCATTGATGGGCCTGTTCGTCTATCTCGGCACGCCGGCCGAACCGATCGATCGCGCACTGGTCCGCAATGCGGATTGGGGCGGCATGCTGCTGCTCGGCGCCGGCATGGCGATGATCTATGCCGGGCTCGATCAGGGCAATCGGCTCGACTGGTTTTCGTCGGGCACCGTCACCGTGTTGCTCGGCGGCGGCGCCTTGCTCGCGGTGCTGTTTCTCATCAACGAAGCCGTGGTCGCCCATCCCTGGGCCGAAGCCCGCGTGATCCTGTCGCGCAATATCGGGCTCAACCTGGTGATGATCGTGCTCTATGCGCTCACCGGTCTCTCCAATGCAGCGCTGGTGCCGAACTTCCTGCTCGGTATTGCCGGGCTGCGTGCGGAGCAGATCGGTCCGCTGTTCCTGTTTGCGGCAGCTCTGCCGATGCTGATCATGCTGCCACTATCGGTCATCGTGGTGCGCATCATTGATGCCCGCTACGTGTTGATGATCGGGCTGCTGGCTTTCTTCGCGGCCGGATTACTCGGCACGCGCCTCACGCATGAATGGGCCGCGGTCAATTTCATTCCGCTGCTGTTGCTGCAGGCGGTCGGCCAGACCTTCTCATTGCTGCCGATCATTCTCATCACGCTTGCGAACTCCAATCCGCAGCACGCCACCGCGTTCGCCGCCTATATCCAGGTGGTGCGTCTCGGCGGCGCGGAGATCGGCGTCGCACTGATGGCCACCTGGCTGCGGGTGCGCGAGCAGGTTCACTCGAATCTGCTCGGCCAGCACGTCGCAAATGGCAGCACTCATGTCACCGATCTGCTGGCGCGTCTCACCGCAGGCTTCACGCCGCATGGTGTGGGCGAGGCCGGTGGCCGCGCGATGGCGACGCTCGCGGGCCTCGTGCAGCGCGAGGCCAATGTGCTCGCTTACATCGACGGCTTCTGGCTCACCACCTGGTGCGCGGTTGTCGCATTGATCGTGCTCGCCGGCATCACGGCGGCCCCTCCCGGACCATTCTCGCCGCACAGCCAGAACCGCTGACGGCATCGCATCGCCACGCGCAAGGAGCCCGCGATGAATCCGTTTCTGTTCGATGTGATCATCACCTTCGCCGCCGGCTTCCTCGATGCGGTCGGCGTCACCTATCTGTCCGGCATCTTCGTCTCCTTCATGAGCGGCAACAGTATCGGCTTCGGCATTGCCGTCGCGCATGGGCGCACGGCGGTGGCTATCCCGATCGCATCGGCGATCACGAGTTTCGTCGTGGGGGCCTTCATCGGCTCGCTGATCGCGCAGCGGCGCATATCGGCGACGATGATCGTGTTGATGCTCGAAGTCGCGATGATTGTCCTGTCCATCTTTCTGGTCGGCGAGATCAACGGCTTCATCGCGCTGCTTCCCGTCTGTCTGGCCATGGGCATGCAGAATGCGATTCCGCGCCCGGTGTCCGGCATTGCCATCGGCCGCAGTTTTGTCACCGGCGAATTGTTCGGCATCGGTCATTCGCTGGCGTTCGCATTGCAGGATCGCCGCCAGTTCAGGCAAGCCGCACTTCATGCGGCGTCATGGCTCACCATCGTGCTCGGCGCGATCAGCGGTGCCGTATCGCTCGCGCAATTCGGACTGGCGCCATGTCTCGGTGCCTGTGCCGTGGTGTTGTTCGCGCTTATGGCCATCGATGCCTGCGCGCAATTTGCGGCACTCCGCAAGATCATCAAGGTGCCCCCGCGATAGCACCACGCATTTCGCCAAATCGGCATCCGGCGATCCAATCATTCCGGCTACGGCGTCGCTAATTTCTCACCATACACAACAGGAGGCTTCCATGAAGGCGACGACCAATCTCTCATTCCGCTATCAGCTGGAAAAGCAGACGCCCCGCACCAGTTCCGGTGGCACCACCCGCGGCGCGTCGGTGCATGAATTCCCGGCCAGCATCGGCATTGCCGGCGTCTCCATGCGCCTCGAGCCCGGTTCGATGCGCGAGTTGCACTGGCATGCGAATGCGGCTGAGTGGGGCTATGTGATTTCCGGCCGCTGCCGCACCACGCTGCTTAATCCCGATGGCTCGTCGGAGATCGACGTGTTCGGTCCCGGCGACATCTGGTATTTCCCGCGCGGCTGGGGTCATTCGATCCAGAGCATCGGTCCGGGCGAGTGTCACTTCGTTCTGATTTTCGACAATGGCGATTTTTCCGAAGATCACACCTTCAGCATCACCGACTGGCTTGCGCATACGCCGCAATCCGTCGTCTCGCAAAATCTCGGCATCGATGCCGACAAGCTGAAGGCCTGGCCGAAGGGCGAAGCCTATTTTGCCGCAGGCTCCGTGCCGAACGAGCGCTCATGGGATGCCGCCGTGCGAAAATATCCCGAGCTCGTCAGCGCCCACCGCTATCCGCTCTTGGCACAGCAGCCGCGCCAGATCGCCGGTGGTGGCGTGCAATATATTGCCTCGGTGAAGGAATTCCCAATCTCCACCACCATGGCCGGCTCGGTGCTCGAAATCGAACCCGGCGCAATGCGCGAACTGCATTGGCATCCGAATGCCGATGAATGGCAGTATTATCTCACGGGCACGGCCGAGATGGCCGTCTTCCTCGCCGAAGGTCAGGTCGTGACCGAGCAGTTCGAGGCAGGGGATGCCGGCTACGCGCCGATGGGCTCGGGCCACTACATCAAGAATACCGGCAGTGATGTGCTGCGTGTGCTGATCGGTTTCAACAGCGGGCAGTACCAGTCCAATGATCTCAGCGCCTGGCTCTCGACCAATCCGCCGGATGTGCTGGCCACCAATCTCGGCCTGTCGCGTGACGTCGTGAAAGACCTGCCACATGGCGAAGCGATCATCGTCGCCGATACGAACCGGCGCGACGTCATCCGATAATTTAATGGGATGAAAAAGAATGCGAGGCGCAGCCGGCATCACCACGGCTACGCCCCGCGTCGCCGGTCTTTGGGGCAGGGGGACGACCGGCTGTCTTGATGACGCCGGCGCGCGAAAAGCGTTCCGTGGAACCCAAAATATTTAAAGCACGGTTAAGTGAACGCCAGTCGTGAACCTCAGGGCTTGACTGACGTTCTAATGCCATAGCGCCACGCGCAGACGTGGGCAGGGTTAGCGTCACACAGAGCGTTACAGCGAGGCTCAGATGTCAAAGATGTCCAGTCTGGTCTTGGGTTTGGTCAGCGGTGCTGCCATGTTCGGCGCCATCCAATACGCCTCCGGTAACGATCTTTCGGGCAGCAGCCTCCGTGGCACGCTGACAGACCGCGATACCGCCATCTCGACCGCCTCGTTCGCGCTTGCCGTCAACCGCACCGCCAAGGGCGATCGCGATACCACCCCTGCCAAGCTCGATGCCGGACAGACGCTGTCCTTCCAGGTCCACGGCCTGACCGATACGTCGGTGCTGCTCCGTCTGGCCGGTGCCCCGAAGGCTCAACAGGACAAACCGGCGAGCACCAAGGCCATCCCCATCGATACCAAGCCGCGCAAGGCAACGGTGGCCTGCGAGCCGCCGGTCAGCATGCTCACCGAAGTCGCGCGTTCGTTGCAGCCGGGCCGCTGCGTGACCTAACGTCTTGAAGCAAGCCTTGCCGCTGGGCTGCCACAAAGTTGCCGCAAGAAATCTGGGAAAATCAGTCGCCGGCAGCCTCATCGGGGCCGTCGACGTTGCCGTCTTCATCTTCGTCCGAAGAAGTGCTGCGGTTCGCCATATAGCCCACCGCGACGCCCACCAACGCCAGCAATGGTACGAGCTTTTTAAGTCCGACCGCGCGCGCGATCTGGATTCCCGTTGCGACCATCATCGGGTCGATCAGCGGCGCACTGGCGGCAGCCCGTGCCGCGGCACGTGCCGCCGCAGCGGCCCGCTCTCGTGCGCGCTTTTGCTTGATCGCATAAACCTGCGCGAAAATGCCGGCGACAACCAGGAAAATGCCTGCAATCGCAAGGCAGGCGGTGATCGCGCCATAGGCCTGCAGCACGGCAATGAAAATCGCGGCGCAGGCAAAGCCCAGCGCGATGAAGCCGGCAAAACCTGCGATCGCCACCAGCGACGTCATGCGCAGGCTGGCGCCGGTCGAGTGTTTGAGATCGTCGATGTAACGCTGCAGCATCAAAGCCCCCGGATCGATTGCTTTATCATAAAGAAAACCGGCGGCGCCTTGCGGCCCCGCCAGTGTCGTATGTCACGATTGTCGGCGCCGTGGTTAACGCTTGCGCCACGCCATGCCGATCAACACGCCGAGGCCGAGTGCCAGACCAACACTGGCGAGCGGACGCTGGGTGATGCTGTCTTCCAGCGTCTCTTCCAGTGACGACGCGGCGTCATAGGCGGCGCTGCCGCGTTCGCGCAGGTCGTCATAAATAGCGCTGCCACGATCCTGCAGGTCGGAATACACGTCATCGGCACGCGAGCGCGCTTCCTTGACGCCGCGGCGGGCCTGCTTGCCGGCCTGGCCGGTAAAGGCATTGAGGGCGTCGGTGATCTGGTCGGTGAGGGCGGAGACGTCGTTTTTCACGGCAGCAAGATCCTTCTGCAGGCGGCTATAGGTTGCTTTGTCCGTTAGTTTCTTCAATTCGCTCAAGGCATCGTCGTCGGACATGCGAAGCTCCCTTAGAAACCAGAACCGGAATTGCAGCAGAAACGCGCCGTCAGATCGTAAGTTCCATCGATAAACCCGGATTACTCCTGCGGCAACTGGGGCGAATTGAGCGGCATCAAATGCTCTTTCAGGATCAGCCCGACGATCAGGATCGGTGCCGCCAGGAAGCCGCCCATGGGCCCCCATAACCAAGTCCAGAAGGCGAGGCCGATGAACACGGCCAGCGCATTCAGCTGCAGCCGGCGGCCGATAATGGTGGGCGTAATGAAGTGGCCCTCCATGAAGGTGAGCCCGACAAACAATGCCGCAGCAATCAGGCCGGCGCCGAGTGTGGAGGCCGAGATGATGCCAACCACCACCAGGATCACGAACATCACCACCGGGCCGATAATAGGAAAGTAATTTAGCGTTGCCGCCAAGGCACCGAGGCCTGCCGCATTAGGCATGCCGGTAGCGGCGCAGATGATGCCGGTGCCGATGCCGACCCCGAAATTGATCACCGTCACCATGATCAGGTAATCGCCGAGCCGGGTCTCGATGGCATTGAGAATGCGCAGCGTGCGCAGTCGCCATTCGTGATCGGCGAAATTCATCACCATCGCGCGGCGCAAGTCCTTCCAGCTCGCGATAAAGAGCACGAGCGTCGCGAAGAACAGCAGGAATTCGGTGAAGGTCGGGGAGAGGAATTCGACCGTGGGCTGCACCCACTCGATCTTCGGCAGTTTGAACTGCGTATTGGCTAGCGGTTCGGCGTCGCCGAACAATCCCTGAATCTGATGCCACAGCGTCAGCGGCCGATCGAGGATCTGCAGCTTATCCTTGAGCCGTGCGCCGAGCTCGGGAAGGCGGTCGCTCCATTCCATCAGCGGCGCCGAGATCAACCCAATGATGAACACCGCGACCGCACCAACCGCTAGCACGATGAGCACCGACGATACCGAGCGCGGGATGCGGCGCTTTTCGAGAAAGCTCGCCGCCGGCGACAGCATGGTGCCGACGATAAAAGCTGTGACGACGGGAAGAAAGAACGCCTTGGCGAAATACAGCACCACCATCACGGTGATGACCAGCAGCGACACCAGCGCAAAGGCCACGACTTCGGCGCGCCGGATCACCGGCGGCTGTTCGATGCTGCTTTCGGAAACGGGAGTGCCCGGAGGCTTTTCAGGGAAAGCGCGGACCTTACTCATGATCTGTCACGGCACGCCGCCTCCAATGGCGAAGCGCAAATTGCAGCTCCACAAGGATCGCCCGACAACACGGGACTACCTTACAAGTTCCGTCGCGAAAGCGTGATGGTCGCTTGGTTGACAAATCGCTGTTGTGATGAACCCGCGACGGAACCAGTGCGACCGAGATAATGTTATCTGCGCGTCATTCACACGGGGCAGTCACATGTCAGACGCATCTTCTCGCAAGCTTTCGCTCCGCAGCGTTGGCGCGTTTGCGCTTGTTGCGGCCATGTCCCTCGCGCCATGCTTGATGACCAGCGCATCGGCGCAGGTCATGAGCTATGCGCCGACATCGCAGGATAGCTTCCTCGAATATAGCATCATGGTCACGCCGGAGCAGCAGCAGGATGCCGCGTCCTACGTGATGCCGGAGCGCCTGCGTCGTACCGAAGTCAGCTATGTGAGCAATCAGGCGCCGGGCACGATCGTGATCGATACCGGCAATACCCAGCTCTATTACATCCTCGGCAACAACCGCGCGATCCGTTACGGCGTCGGCGTTGGCCGCGAAGGTTTTACCTGGGCTGGCACCGAGACGGTGACGCGGAAGGCGGAATGGCCGGATTGGCACCCGCCGGTCGAGATGATCCGCCGCCAGCCATATCTGCCGCGCTTCATGGCCGGCGGCCCCGGTAATCCGCTCGGCGCGCGCGCGATGTATCTCGGCTCCAGCATCTATCGCATCCACGGCACCAACGATCCCACCACGATCGGGAAATTCGTGTCGTCGGGGTGCATCCGTCTGACCAATGAAGATGTGCAGGACCTTTTCAGCCGCGTGAACGTTGGCACCAAAGTCGTTGTATTGCCGAAGTCGGGTGTATCGCGCGAAATCGCACGCAACGCACCGACCTCGCGGACAGTGACATCCGCGCAGCCGCTACGGGTGCAGGCGACGGGACAGCAGGCCATGAACCTCTCGGCGTCGTCGCTGTACTGAGTTCCAGACGGATCATTTGAAAGTTGGAGGGCCGGGCCCCATGACCCCTATGTCGGGACGACGGCTCTTCGGAGCAGCTGCATTGGCGTTCGGCGTAGTTGTCGTCGCCATCCCTGCTGCTCACGCACAAGATTTCTTCTCTGAATTGTTCGGCGGTATCGCGCGCGGTCGTATGCCGAGCATGCAGATGCCGTTCGACGACGGCCCGCCGATGCGGGCCGAGCGACCACGTGTTGCCGGCGGTGGCGCGCAGGCTTATTGCGTGCGGACCTGCGATGGCCGCTATTTCCCGATCACGGCGAATGACAGCCAGAGCCGGGCCGCCTCATGCAACAGCTTCTGCCCTGCGAGCAAGACTGAGATCGTCTACGGCAGCAGCATCGATCATGCAGCGACTGAGAATGGCAAATCCTATTCGGAGCTGCCGAATGCCTTCAAGTTCAGGAACGAGATCGTTGCAGGCTGTACCTGCAACGGAAAAGACCAATTCGGTCTTGCGCAGGTCAAGATCGAAGATGATCCGACCTTGCGAAAGGGCGATATCGTGGCCGGTGCGGATGGGCTGAGGTCGGTAACCCGTACTGACAAACGCGGTGCTTCGCTCAACATGACACCGGTCCCGGCCTCGGTGAGCGCAAAATATGAGCGGGTGCCGGTTGTGGCGCGGGAGTAAATTGTTGCCTTGAAAGTCGCCCGGCTTGACCGGGCGATCCAATAGACATCGGCGATCGTGATTGATCTCTTCGGCAGCGCATACTGGATCGCCCGCTTTCGCGGGCGATGACAGTTTGGACGCGTTTTACGCCGCCCGGATCTTTCCGATAAAATCCGTCACCTGCGATCCCAGCTGGCGCGTCTGTGTTGCCAGCGTTTCAGACGCCATCTTCACGTCCTGTGCGGCTGCACCGGCTGCATCGGCATCGGCGCTGACGCCGGTGATGTTGTCGGAAACGTTGCGTGTGCCATCCGCAGCCTGCTGGGTTGAACGCGTGATCTCCTGCGTGGCGGCGCCTTGCTCTTCGACGGCTGCGGCAATCGCCGTGGCGACTTCGTTGACCTCGCCGATGATGCCGCCGATGGCCTTGATGGCCTCAATGGCGTCATTGGCCACGCGCTGGATGTCCGCGATCTGCTCGGAAATGTCGTCGGTGGCCTTAGCGGTCTGGCTGGCCAGCGATTTCACCTCAGAGGCGACCACGGCGAAGCCACGGCCGGCCTTGCCCGCGCGTGCGGCCTCAATGGTGGCATTGAGCGCCAGCAGGTTGGTCTGCGAGGCGATATCGTTGATCAGGCCGACCACTTCGCCGATGCGGTTCGCGCTCGCTGCGAGGCCCTGCACGGTGGTGTCGGTCTGCTGCGCCTGGTTTACCGCGCGGCTGGCAATGCCGGCCGCATGCGATGCCTGGCGACTGATATCGTTGATGGACGTGCTGAGCTCCTCGGCGGCAGCGGCGACGTTCTGAACATTTGCCGAGGCGTCGCTGGAGGCACGCGCGGCATCCTGCACGCGCGCATTGGTCTGGCTGGAGACAGCAGCCATGCCGTCTGATGTCGTATTCATCTGGTCGGAGGCGCTGCCCAGGGTGCCGAGCGTGTCCTGCATCTGGACCTCGAACTGGCCGATATATTGCTCGATCGCCTGCTGACGGTTCACGGTCTGGGCGTTCCGCTCGCGTTCCTGCCGCTCGATGTCAGCCTTCTCGATGGCCTGTTGCTTGAAGGTTTCGAGTGCGCCGGCGAGTGCGCCGATTTCATCATGACGATCCTTGTAGCCGGACTCGACAGCGAGATCGCCGCCGGCGACTTTCAGCATGGCATCGCGAATATGATTGAGCGGCACGATGACCCGACGCGTCACGGCGAGCATGCTGGCCACGGCAACTGCGATAGCGATCAAGAGGAGCGCGGTTTGCACGAACAGCGCGCGCTGCGCGACGCTAATCTGATCGACGGCGCGCTCAGTGGCGAGATCGAGCGCGCGTTCGGCGACGATCACCGCAGTGCTCATGCGTTCGACGGAATATGGGCTCCAGGCGAGAGCGGACATTTCGGGCTTGGTGCCATTGGCGAGGGCTTCGACAAGGCCGTCACGCAGCTTCAGCAGAGCGGGATCGAAATAGGTTTTCTTGGCCGTATCCATTGCAGCGCTGAGCGTCGGCGGCATCTTCATGCCCGTGGTTGCCAGATCGAGTGCGGTCCATGCGACCTCCGTGCCGCCGGCCAGCTTGGCATAGGTTCTTTGACCATCCGCCGGCAGCTTGCCATTGCCGAGCGAGGTGGTGATCAGGACCGACGCTTCGCCGGCGGTCTGACGTAGCAGCCAAGCCATCTGCTTGATGGAGAGCAGCTGATCGATGACCGCGTCGCTATTGTTGACGGCGCCTGAGAGCACCGATGAAATCTTGTCCAGCACTGGCAGCAGCGCGTCGTTATTGGTCGCATAGTCCTTGGCGAGCGTCGGGCGGCGGTCGGCCTTCGGCTTGTTCATGGCCTCCCAGGATTCCGCTTGAAGTTTCGCCAGCTCATCGACGAGGCGGGATGCTTGCGGCAGCAGCGTAGCCTTGTTCTCGAAATCGATATTGGCCAGCACCTGAACCGACTTCTGCATCGCCGGCAGTTCGGCGTCGCGGATCGCACGCGCATATTTTGCGAAATCGGGCTGCATGATGCTGTCTGCATTCAGCGAACGAACCGTCGATGCGCGGTCAGCGCGCAGATTATGCATAGCCTTGAAGATGTATCCGGAAGCTTCGGCAATCGAAGATATGCGATTGGCAGTCTGCAGTCGTTGCCATGACGTCCAGGCGCCGGATGCGAGCACGACCACGACGCAGGCCGCCATCACGGCAATCACTGATTTCAGCAAAGTGGAAACGCTTAAACGATTCATCGCAATGTCCTCAGTCAATGCGATGACCTAGCCGCAGAAAGGTAAAAATTTCTTGCAGCGCAATATGCGGCCGTTCCGCACATGGAACCCAAGGCCGGCTTTTGCGTTCTCATCTGTAGTGGTGCTGCTCAATCGCACTCATCTGCGCGTTGTTGCGCGATGTCATGATTTCAAGCTGGGGAACTACAAATGGGCATACTTATCAGCGCTTTGATCACGTTTCTCGTCGTCATCCTGATTTTGTATTTGATCAACATGCTACCGCTCGACGGTCGCGCCAAGCAGATCTGCCGCGTGATCGTCATCATTCTCGGTGTGATTTCGCTGCTGAAATATATTGCGGTGTTTTAGGGGCGCGCTGTCATCGCCCGGCCTGACCGGGCGATCCATTAGACACTAGCGACTGTGTTTGCTGGATCACCCGCTTTCGCGGATGATGACAAGCTGAAGGCAACAAAAAAGCCCCGGTGCGAACCGGGGCTTTTGCTATTTGGTGATCCGTCGATCAGCCCGCCGCCTTCGCCTCGCGGCGGCGTGCCGTCAAAATATACTCCGTATAGCCGTTCGGCTGCGTGCGGCCTTCGAAGATCAAATCGCAGGCAGCCTTGAACGCGACGCCGTCGAAGCCGGGCGCCATGTTCTTGTAGATCGCGTCGCCCTTGTTCTGTTCATCGACCACCACGGCCATGCGCTTCAGCGATTCCATCACCTGATCCTTGGTGATGACGCCCTGATGCAGCCAGTTGGCGAGATGCTGGGCGGAGATGCGCAGCGTGGCGCGGTCTTCCATCAGGCCGACGCCGTGGATGTCCGGCACCTTGGAGCAGCCGACGCCCTGGTCGATCCAGCGCACGACATAACCGAGGATGCCCTGGCAGTTGTTATCGATCTCCTGCTTCACATCGTCGGGCGCCCAGTTCGACTGCGACACCGGGATGGTGAGGATGTCGCTGAGCTTGCCGCGGGCACCGCCCTTGGCGAGTTCTTTCTGCCGTTCGATCACGCCGACCTGATGATAGTGCAGGGCATGCAGCGTCGCGGCGGTGGGCGACGGCACCCAGGCGGTGGTGGCGCCGGCCTGCGGGTGGCCGATCTTCTGGGTCAGCATGTCGGCCATCTTGTCCGGCGCGGCCCACATGCCCTTGCCGATCTGCGCATGGCCGGGCAGGCCATCGAGCAGGCCCGTGTCCACGTTCCACTCTTCATAGGCCTTGATCCACGGCGTGGCCTTCATGTCGTTCTTGCGGATCATCGGACCCGCTTCCATCGACGTGTGGATCTCGTCGCCGGTGCGGTCGAGGAAGCCGGTATTGATGAACATGATGCGCTTCGACGCATTCTGGATGCAGGCCTTGAGGTTCACCGTGGTGCGGCGCTCCTCATCCATGATGCCGACCTTCATCGTATTCTCAGGCAGCGACAGCATCTTTTCGACGCGACCGAAGATCTCGCAGGTGAAGGCGACTTCGTCCGGGCCGTGCATCTTCGGCTTGACGATATAGATCGAGCCGGTGCGCGAGTTGCGCAAGCTACCGGTGCTCTTGACGTCGTGGATGCCGATCAGGCCGGCCACGGCAGCGTCGAGCAGGCCTTCGGGGATTTCCTCGCCCTTGCTGTCGAGCACGGCGTCGGTGAACATGTGGTGGCCGACATTGCGCATCAGCATCAGGCTGCGGCCATGCAGCGTGAGGTCCTTGCCCGATGGCGTCTTGTAGGTGCGGTCGGCGTTCAGCGCGCGGGTCAGCGTCTTGCCGCCCTTGTCGAAGTCGGCCGAGAGCGTGCCGTTCATCAGGCCGAGGGTGTTGCGATAGACCAGCACCTTGTCGTCGGCGTCCACAGTGGCGACGCTGTCTTCCATGTCCAGAATGGTCGAGACGGCGGCTTCCATCAGCATGTCCGACACGCCGGCTGGATCGTCCTTGCCGATCGGATTGGCGCGATCGATCTGCACTTCGATATGCAGGCCGTTATTGGTGAGCAGGATTGCATTGGGCGCTGCGTGGTCGCCGAGATAGCCGGCGAGCTGGGCTTCGTTCTTCAGCGCGGTGAGATTGCCGCTCTTGAGCTTGGCGGAAAGCTGGCCGGACACGATGCTGTAGCCGGTCACGTCTGTATGGCTGCCGGTGGCGAGCGGGGCGGCGGAATCGAGGAAGGCCTTTGCCTTCGCGATCACCTTGTCGCCGCGGGCCTTGTTGTAGCCCTTGCCGCCTTCGCTCGGATCCTGCGGGATCGCATCGGTGCCGTAGAAGGCGTCATACAGGCTGCCCCAGCGCGCGTTGGCCGCATTGAGCGCGTAGCGCGCATTGGTCAGCGGCACGACGAGTTGCGGGCCGCAGATCTTGCCGATTTCCTCGTCCACATTGGCGGTTTCGACCGTCTTGGTTGCTGGCTCGGGGAGGAGGTAGCCGATCTCTTTCAGGAATGCGGTATAGGCATCGAGGTCGAACGCCTTGCCCTTGTTGGCGCGGTGCCAGTCGTCGATCCTGGCCTGCAGGGTGTCGCGGATCTTCAGCAATTCGCGGTTCTTCGGGCCGAGATCGTTGATGATGCCGGCCACGCCGGCCCAGAATGCATCGGGCGCGATCCCCGTCTTCGGGGCGGCTTCCTTGGCGATGAAGTCGTACAGAACAGGGGCGATCTGCAGACCATGGGCGTCGATGCGTTTCATGATGCGTTTCTCTCGCGGCGCGGCAATTAAGCTCTGATTTTGGGAACGTGCAGGCGAAGACTGCCAAAACAACGGCCGTCTTTGGGACGTTTTAAGGCCCGGAGACGTTCTAGCGCCAAAGCAGGGGGGCGGGAAAGCCCCCGCGGGCTCAGTGGCCGGGTGCGCGGCTGTGGTGATCCGGCGAGAGCCGTTCCAGCACCACCTTGATGAGGATGGTGAACAGTGCCACCGCGGTCAGTACCGTCGCCGCCGCGAACGCGCCGGCGACATTGTAGTCCTGATACAAAAGTTCAATCTGCAGCGGCAGCGTGGTGGTCTGGCCGCGGACATTGCCCGACACCACCGAAACTGCACCGAATTCACCCATCACCCGGGCGTTGCACAGGATCGCGCCATAGAGCACGGCCCAGCGGACATTGGGCAGCGTGACTTTGATGAAGGTCGCAAAGCCGGAGGCGCCGAGCGTCACTGCGGCTTCTTCCTCGTCGGTGCCCTGCACCTGCATCAACGGGATCAGTTCGCGGGCGACAAAAGGTGCTGTGACAAACATGGAGGCCAGCACGATGGCTGGCGTGGCGAACATCACCTTGATGCCGAGAATCTCGATGATCGGGCCGAACAGGCCGGTGGTGCCGTAGACGAAGAGATAGGCGACGCCGGCAACGATGGGCGAGATCGAGTAGGGCAGCTCGATCAGCGCGATCAGCAGCGTGCGGCCGGGGAAGGTGAACTTGGTCACGCTCCATGCGGCGGCGAGGCCGAACAGGATGTTGACCGGCACGGCGATCAGCGCGGCGATGACGGTCAGGAAGATCGCGTGCTGGGTGCCGGGCTCGGCCAGATTGCGGAAGAACACTGCGATGCCCTGCGACAGCGCGGAGGAGAAGATCAGTGCCAATGGCGCGATCAGCACCAGCAGCGTCAGCACGAAGACGACGCCGAGCACCACGCGGCGCGCCACAGGTCCGGCACCGACCGGCGTCACCATCCATGCGCCATTGCTGCGCTTGTCCGCCATCACGCGTCTCCCCGGCCGAGATAGCGCAAGTTCCAGGCCTGTACGGCATTGGTGATGATCAGCATGGTGAAGGCCATGGCCAGCATCACCACGGCGATCGCCGCGGCGGCTTCATAATTGTATTCTTCAAGGCGGATGTAAGTGAGCAGTGCCACGATCTCGGTCTTCATCGGCTGGTTACCGGCGATGAAGATCACAGCGCCGAATTCACCGAGGCTGCGCGCGAAGGACAGTGAGCAGCCCGCGAGGAAGGCCGGGAAGATCGCAGGGAAAATCACGCGCCACAGGATCTGCAGATCGCTGGCGCCGAGCGAGCGGCCGGCTTCCTCCACATCGGTGCCGAGATCCTCGATCACCGGCTGCACCGTGCGCACCACGAAAGGGATGCTGGTGAAGGCCATCGCAATGGCGATGCCGAGCGGCGTGTAGGCGACCTGGATGCCGAGTTCGGCCAGCGGCGCGCCGAACCAGCCATTCTTGGACAGCAGTGCGGTCAGCGCGAGACCGGCGACCGCGGTGGGGAGAGCGAAGGGCACATCGACCAGCGCATCGAGGATGCGCTTGCCGGGGAACTGGTAGCGCGCCAGCACCCAGGCCAGCAGCAGGCCATAGACCGCGTTGAAGGCGGTGGCGGCAGCGGCCATGGTGACGGTGACGCGGATGGCCGACAGCGTGCGCGGCGACGACAGGATGCCCCAGAGCTGCGTCAGCCCGACATCGGACGCCTTCAGGATCAGCGCGCATAGCGGCAACAGGACGATGACCCCGAGATAAAGCAGGGTGATGCCGAGCGAGAGCCTGAAACCTGGGATGACGCTACGTCGCAAGGAGAGGTCCGTGAGTGAAGCCGTGTGGGCGCTTCATAGACGATTTGAGGGGAAAGGGAATGCGGGGGAGCGTTCCAATCTCAAACTGCCATCGCCCGGCTTGACCGGGCGATCCAGTACACTCTGAAGCTGCGGTGTTTACTGGGTCACCCGGTCAAGCCGGGTGACGACAGTCGATGCCTCACTTCCCGCCGAACAGCTGATCCAGCTTTGCGCCGGCATTGAGATGCTCGGCATTCAGCTTGTCCCAGCCGCCGAACTCGTCCTCGACGCGATACAGTTTCACGTCCGGGAACTTGTCCTTGTTCTTGGCCATCAGGTCCTTGTCGACGACGCGGTTATAGCCCTTGAGCTCGATGGCCTGACCTTCCGGCGAATACAGGAATTCGAGATAAGCCGTCGCCAGCGCCTTGGTGCCGTGCTTGTCGGCATACTTGTCGACCACGGTGACCGGGAATTCGGCGAGCACGCTGGTCGGCGGCACCACGGATTCCACCTTGTCCTTGCCGACGAGGTCGCGGATCGACGCGGTTTCGGCTTCGAAGGTGATCAGCACGTCGCCGGTGCCGCGCTCGACGAAGGTGGTGGTGGCTGCGCGGCCGCCGGTGTCGAACACCGGGACATTGGCGAACAGCTTCTTGATGAAGTCATCAGCCTTGTCGGCGCCGTACTTGTTCTTCGCGAAGGCATAGGCAGCCAGATAGGTGTAGCGCGCATTGCCCGAGGTTTTCGGATTCGGGAAGATCACCTGCACGCCCGGCTTCACCAGATCGTCCCAGTCTTTGATATTCTTCGGATTGCCCGCGCGCACCAGGAAGGCCGGCAGCGAGTAATAAGGCGACGAATTGTTCGGCAACCGCTTGGCCCAGTCGGCCGGGATCAGCTTGCCGCGGTCATGCAGCACCTGCACGTCGGTGACCTGGTTGAAGGTGACGATATCCGCCTCGAGCCCTTCGAGGATCGAGCGCGCCTGGCGCGACGAGCCGTTATGCGACTGATTGATGGTGATGTCCTGACCGGTCTTGGCCTTCCACTGCTTGATGAAAGCGGCATTGATCTCGACATAAAGCTCGCGCGCGATGTCGTAGGACACGTTGAGCAGGGTGGTCGGCGTCTGCGCCTGGGCGGGTGCGGTGACGCCCACGGCGAGAAGGCCGAGGCCGGCGGCGAAAGTGGTCAAAAGGCGGTTCACGAATAGTCCCCTGCGTTGAGCGGATCGGTGATGGATAGCTGCGGCACTTTATCCGCCGGGCGGTCCGAAATCTGCCCTGCAACGATCGTGTGCGGTTGCGCGTTTTACTGCAGCAACCCGCTGATGCGATCGTCCGAGAGAAGAACCATCTCCGGCATCTGGTGTTCGAGAGTAAAAAGTTCTACAATTAGAACGGCTCAAAGAAGAAAAAATCTTCTCTTTGCGTGCTGTAATCGAGAGATATATAGAATATAATTCCAGTCAACCCCGAAGTTCGGGGCGTCGGAGTTTGCATGCGCTTTCTGCCTGTCTTCCTGGACTTGCAGGCCGGACCGATCCTTTTGATCGGTGCCGGTGAGCTCGTGCGCGCCAAATTGCGGTTGCTGCTGGCAGCCCATGCGCGCATCCGCTGGCATGCGACCGATAGCGATCGCGACCTCGCCGGGCTCGATGCCGCAGCTGTCGATGCGATCGAATTTGCGGAGGGGAATCCGCTCAGTGCGGACCTCACCGGTGTCATCGCCGTGATGTGCGCAGGCGCCGGCGATCTCGGGCCGATGATGGCTGAGCGCGCCAGGGCGGTGGGATTACCCGTCAATGTGATGGACGATCTCGCCAACTCCACATTCATATTTCCGGCCATCGTCGATCGCGGCGATGTCGTCGTGGCGGTCGGCACTGGTGGGACATCGCCGGTGGTGGCGCGGCGTGTGCGCGAGATGATCGAGAGCGTGTTGCCGGCGCGCATCGGCGATCTCGCGACCTTCATCGGGCGCTGGCGCAAATCGATCAATGACAGGATTTCCGAGGCGCCGCTGCGCCGCCGCTTCTGGGAGCGCGTGGTCGATGGCGACATCGGCGCCAAGGTTCTGGCCGGTCGCGGCAGCGAGGCCGAGCAGGCGCTTGGTGCGATCAACGATCTCGCGGCCTTCGCCGGTGCCTCGCAGACGGGTGGTGCGAAGGGGCATGTCACTCTGGTCGGCGCCGGCCCCGGCGATCCCGATCTGCTCACCATCAAGGCGCTGCGCGCGCTGCAGGATGCCGACGTCGTTTTCTATGACGAACTGGTGTCGTCCGAAATTCTCGATCGCATCCGCCGTGACGCGTCACGCGTGCCGGTGGGGCGCCGTATCGGCAAGCCCGGCATCGGGCAGGATGCCACTAACAAGCTGCTCGTTGAGGCCGCGCAAGCAGGCCAGCGCGCGGTGCGTCTCAAGGGGGGCGATCCCTTCATTTTTGGCCGTGGCGGCGAGGAGATCGAATATCTCCGCGATGCCGGCGTGTCCTACTCCGTCATTCCCGGTATCACGGCGGGCCTCGGCGCTGCTGCGATGTTCGAGACCCCGCTCACCTATCGCGGCGAGGCGCTGCGCATCACGTTCCTGACCGCGCACAAAGAGAAGGACGCCGACAAGGTCGACTGGTCCGTGCTCACAGACGTGAAGATGACCGTGGTCGTCTATATGGGCATGACGGCGGCGCCGGCGATCCGCGAAGGCCTCATCAAGGCCGGCCGCTCGCCGCAGACGCCGGTCGGCGTATTCGCGCGCGTAACACGGCCCGATGCGCAGGCAGCTGTCGGCACGCTCGACAATCTCCCCTCGCTGGTCGCGCAGATCGATGGCGGCCCCGCCGTTCTCATCATCGGCGATGTCGTGGCGCATTCCGCGCCATGGCGCGCCGCCAATATCAACGCTTTCGCCTCTGACATTTTGGTAGCTGCCGAATGACCTCTCCCCTGCAACAGAAAATCAAGATCGCCGGTCCTTCAGTGGTGACAGCCAACCGCACCTGGGATGGCATCGTCATCTATCGCGATGCCAAGAAGGGCTGGACAGATGATCTTGCCCAGGCGGCCATCGTGCGCACGGCCGATGATGCGCGTGCGCTGCTTGCCGAATCCGCCGCCGATGATGTCGGCGCCATTGGCCCCTATATCGCCCCGGTGATCGTCAAGGACGACGGCGCCATCGAGCCCGGCAATTTGCGCGAGCGCATCCGCCGCAAGGGTGTCACCATCGATCTGCCGATCTCGGCCTGAAAGTTCTCGACATGTATGCTTATGATGAAATCGATCGCACGCTCGTCAACGAGCGTGTCGCCGAATTCCGCGATCAGGTGAAGCGTCGTCTCTCCGGCGAACTCACCGAAGACGAATTCAAGATGCTGCGCCTGATGAATGGCGTCTATCTGCAGCTGCACGCCTATATGCT
Source organism: Tardiphaga sp. (assembly GCF_044336785.1). Classification (GTDB taxonomy): domain Bacteria; phylum Pseudomonadota; class Alphaproteobacteria; order Rhizobiales; family Xanthobacteraceae; genus Tardiphaga. The sequence continues at coordinate 21,748 of NZ_JBIIOT010000005.1, forward strand.
GCGCGTCGCCATTCCCTATGGCACGCTGTCATCGCCGCAATTGCGCAAGATGGCCCATGTGGCGCGTAAGTATGACCGCGGCTACGGCCACTTCACCACGCGGCAGAATATCCAGTTCAACTGGATCAAGTTGTCCGATCTGCCGGACGCGCTGGAAGATCTTGCTTCCGTCGGTATCCACGCGATGCAGACCTCGGGCAATTGCGTGCGCAATGTCACCACTGATCAGTGGGCCGGCGTCGCGCCGGGCGAGGTCGAGGATCCACGCATCTGGGCGGAATTGCTGCGGCAATATTCGACCATGCATCCGGAATTCACGTATCTTCCGCGCAAATTCAAGATCGCCATCACGGCGTCTGATCATGATCGCGCGGCGATCAAGGTCCACGATATCGGTTTGCGGATTCTCAAGAACGAAGCTGGCGAGACCGGCTTTGAAGTGCTGGTTGGCGGCGGTCTCGGCCGCACGCCCTTCATCGGCAAGGTGATCAAGCCCTTCGTGCATGGCGCCGACATCCTCAGCTATGTGGAGTCGATCCTGCGCGTCTACAATCAGTATGGCCGCCGCGATAATATCTACAAAGCGCGCATCAAGATCCTCGTTCATGAACTCGGTATCGAGAAGTTCTCTGCCGAGGTGGAGGAGGAGTGGCAGGCGATGCGTCACAGCGCGCTGCAGCTCGACGACGAGATCGTCGCCGATATCCGCTCGCGCTTCCAGTATCCCGGTTATCAAACCCTGTCCGATACACCGGACGAGCTGAAAGCGGCATCCGCCGATCCACAATTCGAACGCTGGCTGAAGAACTCCGTCGCGGCCCATCAGCATCCAGGCTATTCAATCGTCACACTGTCGTTGAAGCCGATCGGTGGTCCGCCCGGCGATGCCACGGCCGAGCAGATGGATGCCATCGCCGACCTCGCAGACAAATATTCGTTCGGCGAGATCCGTGTCGGCCATGAGCAGAACCTGGCGCTGCCGAATGTCGCCAAGCGCGATCTGCCGGCGCTGTGGCGACAGCTCGACAAGCTCCAGCTGGCGACGCCGAACGTCAATCTGATCACCGATATCATCGCGTGCCCCGGCCTTGATTATTGCTCGCTGGCCAATGCGCGCGCGATCCCGGTGGCGCAGGAGCTGACGCGGCGCTTCGCCAATCACGACCTTGCGGACATGATTGGCCGGCTGCACATCAATATTTCCGGCTGTATCAATGCCTGCGGCCATCATCATGTCGGCCATATCGGCATCCTCGGCGTCGAAAAGAACAACGAGGAATTCTACCAGATCACGATCGGCGGCCGTGCTGATGAAGGTGCTGTGGTCGGAACGTTGATCGGCCCTGCGGTGCCTTATGATGACGTGGCCAATGTGATCGAGGACATCGTCGAATCCTATCTGGCGCTGCGGGCGCGGCCGGATGAATTGTTTTACCAGACCGTCGAACGTCTCGGCGTCGAGCCGTTCAAGGAGCGTGTTTATGCCACTCGTTAAGAAGGGCGCGATCGTTGCCGACAGCTTTACGCATGCGGTGGATGACAGCGAGATTCCGGTTGAGGGCGCTGCACTGATCCCGGCGGTACGGTTTTTGGCCGATCCAGAAGCGCTCGTGGCGCGCAACAGCCCGACCGGCGTGATCTGGCCGAACAATCGCGATCTCGATGAGCTCGTGCCCTATCTCGACAAACTTGCGGTGGTGGCGCTGGTGTTTCCGACCTTCCGTGATGGTCGCGCCTATAGCCAGGCGCGGTTGCTACGCGAGCGTTATGGTTACAAGGGCGAGCTGCGCGCGACCGGGCAGGTGCTACGCGACCAGTTTGTGCTGATGCTCCGCGCGGGTTTCGATGCTTTCGAGGTGAAGAAGGACGCAGACGCGGAGGCGTTTGCCGCCACGGTGAAACGCTACACCGTGTTCTATCAACCGACAGGCGATGGCCGCATCACCGCGCTGCATCGACGCATGCAAGCACGGCACGCGGAGAGTGCGCGCTGACGTCAATCAAGACCGACGGAATGCCGCATCCCAAATGCGGCAAATCCGTGGGAGATTGCTGCCGTCACTGTAGAAACATTGAAATGTGGTTTCGTTGACTTCGATCTGGTTGTTCACGATTTTGTCCGCCTTGCCCGAAAGCATTTGAGTCTTTCGGTTCACGGAGATCCCACATGGTTCGTCGCATCGTTCCCGTTCTCGCTGGTCTGCTCTGGGCGAGTTCTGCCCTTGCCGCTGACGTCTCGCTGCTCAACGTCTCCTATGATCCGACCCGTGAACTCTATGTCGAGTTCAACAAGGCGTTTGCCACGGCCTATCAGAAGGACAGCGGCAAGAGCGTCGAAATCAAGCAGTCCCATGGCGGCTCGGGTTCGCAAGCGCGTTCGGTGATTGACGGACTGCAAGCCGATGTGGTGACGCTGGCGCTGGCCTATGACATCGATGCCATCGCGGGCAAGAAGCTGATCGCCGAAGACTGGCAGAAGAAATTGCCGCAGAACGCGGCGCCCTACACCTCGACCATCGTGTTCCTTGTCCGCAAGGGCAATCCCAAGGGCATCAAGGACTGGAACGACCTGCTCAAATCGGGAGTCAGCGTGATCACGCCGAACCCGAAAACGTCGGGTGGCGCGCGCTGGAACTATCTAGCGGCGTGGGGCTATGCGCTGAAGAAGTTCGGATCGGAAGAGCAGGCGAAGAAGTTAGTTGGCGATCTCTACAAGAACGTCCCGGTGCTCGATACCGGTGCGCGCGGCTCGACGGTGACTTTCGTCGAGCGCGGCGTCGGCGACGTTCTGCTCGCCTGGGAAAACGAGGCGTTCCTTGCGCAGAAGGAATTTGGTAAAGACAAGTTCGAAATCGTAGCCCCGCCGCTATCGATCCTGGCCGAGCCGCCGGTCGCGGTGGTCGATGCCGTCGCCGACAAGAAGGGCACCCGCGCCGCTGCGGAAGCCTATCTGAAATACTGGTACACCAAGGAAGGACAGGAGATTGCCGCTCGCAACTTCTATCGTCCGCGCGATGCCGACATCGCGAAGAAGTATGAGACCTCGTTTGCCAAGGTGGACCTCTTTACCATCGACGACGTGTTCGGTGGCTGGACCAAGGCACAGAAGACTCACTTCGCCGAAGGTGGCGTGTTCGATCAGATCTACAAGAACTGATCGTAGCGTCGATATACAGGGGGCAGCGTGAGCGCGGCTAAACAACGACGCACGCTGCCGGGATTCGGGCTCACCATGGGCCTGACCCTGACCTGGCTGTCGATCATCGTGCTGATCCCGCTGGCGGCTTTGGTGCTCAAGACATTCGAACTCTCATTCGAGCAGTTCTGGGGCATCCTCACCAGCCGACGGACATTGAACGCGCTGAAGACGTCGTTCGGAATCGCGTTCCTCGCTGCGATCGTCAACCTGATCGCAGGGATGGTGATCGTCTGGGCACTGACGCGCTATCGCTTTCCCGGCCGGCGCATCTTCGATGCGATCGTCGATATCCCCTTTGCGCTTCCGACCGCCGTGGCCGGCGTCGCCTTGACCTCGCTGTTCGCACAGAAAGGCTGGCTCGGTGCGCCGCTTGCCGAACTCGGCATCAAGGTGGCATTCACCCCGATCGGTATCTTCGTCGCCATGGTCTTCATCGGGATTCCTTTCGTGGTGCGCACGGTGCAGCCGGTGCTGCAGGATCTCGACAAGGAAATCGAGGAGGCCGCCTCCAGCCTTGGCGCCAGCCGCTGGCAGACGGTGTGGCGCGTGATCCTGCCGAGCCTGCTGCCGGCGATGCTCACAGGATTCGCGCTCGCTTTCGCGCGCGCTGTCGGCGAATATGGTTCGGTGATCTTCATCGCCGGCAACCTGCCCAATATTTCCGAAATCGCGCCGCTCCTCATCGTGATTCGGTTGTCTGAATTCCGCTATGCCGACGCGACGGCGATCGCCGTCGTCATGCTGCTCGCCTCCTTCATCGTCATCTTCGCGATCAACCGCATCCAGCGCTGGTCGCAGAGCCGCATGGTGTAGTCTCAAAGCCGCATGTCGATTTTACCGCCCCCATCCCGCCCCTCCGCCGCGCGCAGCCCGACGCTGACCGAGCCGCGCTGGATTCGTGCCATTATCATCACGCTGGCGATCCTGTTCCTGATCGTCTTTGTCGTGCTGCCGCTGGTGCTGGTGTTCAGCCAGGCATTTTCACGCGGCGCCGAGGCCTATCTTCGCGCCATCACCGACTCCGAGGCGCAAGCTGCGATCCGGCTGACGCTGCTGGTCGCCGCCATCTCCGTCAGTCTCAATATGGTATTCGGCCTGATCGCCGCATGGGCCATCGCTAAATTCGAATTTCCCGGCAAGACCGTGCTGATCTCGCTGGTCGATCTGCCATTCTCCGTGTCGCCGGTGATTTCCGGCCTGGTCTTCGTGCTGCTGTTCGGCGGGCAGGGCTATTTCGGCCCGTGGCTGCAGAGCCACGGCATCCAGATCCTGTTCGCGGTGCCGGGCATCGTGCTGGCGACGACCTTCGTGACATTCCCCTTCGTCGTGCGGGCGCTGATCCCGCTGATGCAGGAACAAGGCACCTCCGAGGAGGAGGCCGCGATCTCGCTCGGTGCCTCCGGCCTGGCCACGTTCTTCCGCGTCACATTGCCCAATATCAAATGGGGCGTGCTGTATGGCGTCTTGCTCTGCAACGCGCGCGCGATGGGCGAATTCGGCGCGGTGGCGGTGGTTTCCGGCCATATCCGCGGCGAAACCAACACCATGCCGCTGCTGGTGGAAATTCTCTATAACGAGTATCAGTTCATGGCTGCGTTCGCGGTCGCATCGCTGCTCGCCATGCTGGCGCTGATCACGCTGGCGGCGAAAGCGATCCTCGAACGGCATCTGGATCAAGGACAACCGACCCGTGGCGATTGAAGTCAAAAACATTGTCAAGAAATTCGGCAGCTTTACTGCCCTCGACGGCGTCGATCTGAAGGTCGCCGATGGCGAATTGCTGGCACTGCTCGGCCCATCCGGTTCGGGCAAGACGACGCTGCTGCGCATTATCGCCGGTCTCGACTGGCCCGATGCCGGCGAGGTCAAGTTCGACGGCCAGGATGCGCTGGAGCGCGGCGCCGGCGAGCGCAATGTCGGCTTCGTGTTCCAGCACTATGCGCTGTTCCGCCATATGAGCGTGTTCGAGAACGTCGCCTTCGGCCTGCGCGTGCAGCCGCGCAAGATCCGCAAGAGCGAGACGCAGATCCGCGCCCGCGTGAAGGAGCTGCTCGATCTCGTGCAACTCGATTGGCTCGCAGATCGCTATCCGAGCCAGCTCTCCGGTGGCCAGCGCCAACGCATCGCGCTGGCTCGCGCGCTCGCCATCGAGCCGCGTATCCTGCTGCTCGACGAGCCTTTCGGTGCGCTCGACGCGAAAGTCCGCAAGGAGTTGCGCCAGTGGCTGCGCACGCTGCATGAGGAAATTCACGTCACCTCGATCTTCGTCACCCATGACCAGGAAGAAGCGCTCGAAGTTGCTAACCGCGTGGTGGTGATGGACAAGGGCAAGATCGAACAGATTGGCACGCCGGGCGATGTCTATGACAATCCGGCTACGGCGTTCGTGCATTCCTTCATCGGTGAGTCCATCGTCTTGCCGGTCGACGTGCGCGAAGGGCAGGTGAAGCTCGGCCATCGCCCGCTGAATATCGATGCCGGGAGCGCCGTCGGGCCATCGAAACTCTTCGTGCGTCGTCATGACATGCAAGTGGGGCCGGTGGGCGAGGGCGCCCTCGAAGGCATCGTGCGTCGCGTTCGTACCTTCGGCCCGATCCAGCGTGCTGATATCGCGCTGAATGGCGATGACACGCTGGTCGAAATCGATGCACCGCGCGATCGTCCGCTGACCACCGGCGACGCCATCAGTCTGCAACCGCGACGCTACCGGATTTTTGCCGGGCAATAGAGCAATCTTCTTTCCTCTCCGTTCACCATTCAGCCACTGTTCCTGTGCAACAACGGCCCCTCGATTTGAGGGGATTGCCGATGAAGCGGATGGCTCTGGCCAGTCTGGGTATGGTGTTGCTGGCGGGCTGCGGAACCACCGTGGAGCAGGCGCCTGATCAGCCGACCATGTATCTGTCGATGGCCAATGGCGGAGCCAAGCTGGATCCGCAGGCTGCTGCCTCGATGATCTCGCTCTATCGCCAGAACAACGGCCTCGGTCCCGTGGTGGTCGATCCCGCATTGATGGCGCTGGCGGAAGATCAATCCACCGCCATGGCGAAGAAGAACAAGCTCGATCATGACGTGAAGGCGCCGCTTGCCAAGCGGCTCAATGCGGGCGGTTATCCCGCGACTGTCGCCGTCGAGAACGTCTCGGCCGGTTATCACACCCTGGCGGAGGCTTTTTCGGGCTGGCGTGATTCGCCGCCGCACCGCGCCAATATGCTGAAATCGGGTGTCACAAAACTCGGCATTGCCGCGATCTATGCTCCCAACACCAAGTACAAGGTGTTCTGGACCATGATCCTGGCCTCGACGGACAAATAGTCCCGTCGCATGTGATGGCTTCCTTGTGATGCTGCTCTGCAGCATCGGCAATTGACGCCACGAGGCCAGCGGGCCACGGTGCCGGTTCCCTCGCATCAGCGATCTCGGGTGGCTCACAGACATGTCCGCATCTTCGACCGATCAGGCAGCCAAAAAGCCGTCCCAAGCCAAACGTGTCCTGGTGCTGCAGGGCGGCGGCGCCTTGGGCTCCTATCAGGCTGGCGCCTATGAGGCGCTCTGCCATCATGATTTCGAGCCGGAATGGGTCGCTGGCATTTCGATTGGTGCGATCAACGCCGCCATCATCGCCGGCAATGAGCGTGAGAAACGCGTGCCCCGGCTGAAGGAATTCTGGGAGATGGCGGCGGCGCCTGTGCCATGGAGCCCACTCCTGCCAGGTGATCGTGCGCGCACCTATTTCAACGAAGCGGGTGCAGCGGTGATCGCCGCCTTCGGCGTTCCCGGCTTTTTCGTGCCGCGCCTCCCGCCCGCGCCGCTATGGCCGCCGGGCAGCCCGCAGTCGCTGAGCTATTACGATACGGCACCGCTGAAGGCGACGCTGGAGCGGTTGGTGGATTTCGATCGCATCAACGACTGCAAAACGCGCCTCAGCGTCGGCGCCGTCAGCGTCACCACCGGCAACTTCACCTATTTCGACAACGAGCTCTTCAAGGCCAAAGGCAAGAAGATCGGCCCCGAACACATCATGGCGTCCGGCGCCTTGCCGCCCGGCTTTCCGTCGGTGGAGATCGACGGCGAGCATTTCTGGGACGGCGGCATCGCCTCCAACACGCCGCTTGATTTCGTGCTCGACGACGTGGCCAGCGATCTCCTGATCTTTCAGGTCGATCTGTTCAGCGCGCGCGGATTGTTGCCGCAGTCCATCCTGGATGCGCAGGAGCGCGAGAAGGACATCCGCTTCTCAAGCCGGACGCGCATGAACACTGACAAGAACAAGCGCATCCACAATATCCGCAAGGCGCTGCGCGATCTGATCGGCAAGTTGCCGGAGGAACTCAAGCAGGACTCGTCGGTGGCGCTGCTGTCGGACGCCGCCAAGGAAAACACCGTCACGGTGATCCACCTGATCTATACGAGCAAGGTCTACGAGTCGTCGTCGAAGGACTACAATTTCGCGCATATCAATATGGTCGAGCACTGGGGCTGCGGCGAGCGCGATGTGTTCCTCTCGATGCGCCACAAGGACTGGTTCGAGGGGCCGCAGCCAGGTGAATCCATGGTCACCCACGCGCTGACGCCCGACGATTACAACGAGCTTCCTCTCCATCTGATCAAATCCAACAGGAGCAAGTGAATGACCAATCTCACAGGCAATACCGCGGTCGTGACCGGTTCGACCAGCGGCATCGGCCTCGCTTATGCGCGCGCTTTCGCCAGTGCTGGCGCCAATGTCGTGATCAATGGCATGGGCGCGCCCGCGGATATCGAGAAGGAACGCGCGGCGATCGAAAGCGATTACAAGGTCAAGGCGATCTATTCGCCGGCCGACATGACCAAGCCCGCCGAGATCGCCGAGATGATCGCGCTCGGCGAGAAGACGTTTGGCGCGGTGGATATTCTTGTCAACAATGCCGGCATTCAGTTCGTTTCGCCGATCGAGGATTTCCCGATCGAGAAATGGGACGCGATCATCGCCATCAATCTGTCATCGGCCTTCCACGGTATCCGCGCCGTTGTGCCGGGCATGAAGAAGCGCGGCTGGGGCCGCATCATCAACACGGCCTCGGCGCATTCGCTGGTCGCCTCGCCGTTCAAGTCGGCCTATGTCTCGGCCAAGCACGGCATCGCCGGTCTCACCAAGACCGTGGCGCTGGAAGTCGCCACCCACAAGATCACCTGCAACTGCATCTCGCCCGGCTATGTCTGGACGCCGCTGGTGGAAAAGCAGATCCCCGACACGATGAAGGCGCGCGGGCTGACCAAGGAGCAGGTCATCAATGACGTACTGCTGGAAGCGCAACCGACCAAGGAGTTCGTGACCTCGGAGCAGGTGGCGGCACTGGCGCTATTCCTGTGCGGCGACGAAGCGGCGCAGATCACGGGCACGAACCTCTCGATCGATGGCGGGTGGACGGCAGCTTAAGCCGCGAAGTTCGATCCTTACCTCTCCTCGCATCTTGCGTGGGGAGAGGTCGATACGCGAAGCGTGGCGGGTGAGGGGCGGCTCACTGGCCTTTCACCAAGTGCAGTCTCTCGGCTCGCTCAGTTCTGCAAGTCCGATCCGATAGTTCAGAACATTAGGCTGGCCGTGTGCCATGCCCCTCACCCGGCGCGAAGGCGCGCCGACCTGTCCCCGCGCAAGATGCGGGGAGAGGTTAAGAGGAGCGCTTCCCAAACGCCAGTACATGCAGCCCGAGCCGCTGGCGCACGATCCAGAACAGCAGCACGGTCTCAAACGTCAGCGCAATCGAGGTCGCTGCCGCGGCACCATGACCACCGAAATGCGGGATCAGCAGCAGGCACAGCACCAGATTCATCACAAAGGCCGACGCATAGGCCAGCGCGCAGGCGTTCTGGTGGCCGAGCATGTTGAGCAGACGCTCCATCGGCCCGATCGCTGCGCGCACGACGAGGCCGATAGCAGCGATGAACATGATGTCATAGCCCGCCGTAAATTGCGGTCCGAACAGCCACAACAACGGCTTGCCGAACGCCAGCAGCACCAGCGTCGCCGCGAGCGATGGCCAGAACGTCCACTTGATGGAATGCATCACATAGGCGGCGAGCCGTTCCTTGTCACCGGTGGCGTGATACTCGGTGAAGCGATGGGCTGTGGTCGCCGACATCGCATAGTGAATGAACGATACCAGTGCGAGCGTCTTCACCACGGCGAAATAGACGCCGACCTCCTCGGACGACACAAAGCGTTCGAGCACCAGCACGTCGGTATACGACAGCAGCAGATAGAAGCTCTCGACCAGCAGGATCGGCAGCGAGACTTTCAACCAGCCGCGATAATCATGAGTCTTCGGTCCGGCTTCCACATGCGCGCCAAGCCGCCGGTTCAGCACGATCATCTGGCCGATCATCGCAAGCCAAACCGCTGCAGCACTCGCTCCCATCGCTACGACAGCCCCGAGTTGAAGACCGAGCGCAAAGGCGCCGGCGGTGAAGCCGATGATCAGGCCCTGCCGCACGATGAATTGCGGCATCAGGCCGAGCCGCATCCAGTCATGTGAACGCGCGATGCCATCTTGGGTATTGGCAACGACAAAAGCCGGAAGCGTGAGGCAGCCGAGATAGAGCGGCACAACGGTGTTGGCGTCGATCCAGGGCGACAGCAGCTTCACCAGGCCGGCGAGCAACAGCGCGACCGCCCCAGAAGCGAGGCCGGTGAACCACCGGCTGCCGGAGAGGAAGCCCCGCAGCAAGGCGTGATCACCGCTCAGGCGATATTCCGGAATGATCTTTTGCGCCGATGCGGCGATGCCGAAATCGAGCATGGAGCCGAGCAGCAGCACCCAGGTCCAGACATAGACATAGACGCCGTAGTCGCCGGAGCCCATCCAGCGCGCGAGCAGGATCTGCGAGAAATAGGCAAAGCCTGCGGAAATGACGCGAATGAGGAAGATGGTGCCGGCCAGCCGGCGCGTCAGCGAAGCTTCGCCAGAGCCAGAGAACAGGCCGCGGAGACGGGCCATGAGCCCGGCCGGTGGCGTTGATTGTGCGGGGTCTGCATCCATCACGGCCACGACGGGCTCCTCCGCCGCAGGAAGGCGGCGAAGGTTTCGCGTAGCAGGGAGACGTTAATTTCGGGTGGCAGCCTCTAGGGCAGCGTCACATTGTACTCATAGGCCTTGTCGGTCCCAACCAGCGTCAGCTTCAGCGTAGCGCCATCCGCGGTCGCGCCGGAGGGTAGGCCGTCGAGTTCAAAGCTGAACCGCTTCACACCTGCAGGGCTGTGCTTGTCGAGCTTCGGGATCGGCAGCGCCCAGTCCGCTGTCGGCCCCTCGGCATAGAGATTCGGCGTCTTGCCTTCGGGGGCCGTCACATCAACCAATACATTTTTACCTTCGCGCTTCACGTCGCGGACGGTGAGTGGGTTGTTGTCGCCGATAGTCGCAGGCTTCGGGACGGTATCGAGGGCGGCCGTCAATGCGCCATCCTCGGTGGACGCCACGCTGGTGAAAGCCAGCTCGGCATTGGCTTCGACCGGAATGCAGATCTTTTCGCACACCGCATAGGAGATCGCAGCGCGGACCACGACCGGCTTACCCGCATCCTTGGCCACCACGCGCATCGGCAGCAGCACCTGCTTTTCGTAGCCGAGCGACTCGCCACCGGCGCCATCGTCGAATTTTACCGGGGCCGGCCAGAGAATTGTGACGCTGTCGAGATTGTCGGATTTCGAGAAGTCGAACCGCGGCGGCACGCCGGAATCGCCGGGATTGCGCCAGTAGGTATGCCAGCCCGGCTGCAACTGGATTGCAATCCCGCCGAGCATGACCGGACCGCTACGCGAGCCTGCCACAAGCCTGATCTGCGAATGACTGTCTGTCTGCCAGGGCGACGCGTCGTTGGCATGCGCCGCTGGAGAGGCCAGCAAGAGGCCGGAAGCGCAGGCAGCGACAATGTGATGCGGAACCGAAACGATCATCAGACGTCCTTACAAGGGTAGCCTGTCATAACCCCAAACCTAACTTAAGCTATTGAACTGCTTGTGATGCCGTTCTGCTGTGCGCCGCCGAAGGCGGATTGACAGCAACCGGCCTCGATATCAGGATGAACGAATAACATGAGAGCGCCTTGCTGATGGAACCCACTCGCAAGCGAAGCCGTAAGAGCCCCGCCAAATCCCGCCCAGTCAGCCTGGGTGCCGTGGATGACGCTGGCAGCTATCTCGATGGCCAGCTCCTCATTGCGATGCCGGTGATGGACGACGAGCGCTTCGCGCGTTCGGTGATTTATGTCTGTGCTCATTCGTCAGAAGGGGCCATGGGCATCATTGTCAATCGTCGGGCCGGCAGCATCGACTTTCCTGAACTGCTGGCGCAACTCGAGATCATCGACGACGCCGACAATATCAAGCTCCCGGAAAGCGCCGAAAGCATGAAAGTGCTGAAGGGGGGGCCCGTGGAGACCGGGCGGGGCTTTGTGCTGCATTCCAGCGATTTCTTTATTGATGATGCGACACTGCCGATCGATGATGGCATCTGCCTGACGGCGACCGTCGATATCCTGCGTGCCATCGCCAATGGCGGCGGGCCGAAGCACGCAATCCTCGCGCTTGGCTATGCCGGATGGGCACCGGGCCAGCTCGAGGACGAGATCCAGGGCAATGGCTGGCTACATTGCGCGGCCGACGATGACCTGATCTTCGGCACCGATATCGACGAAAAGTATATGCGCGCGCTGCAGAAGATCGGCGTCGCACCGGGCACGCTGTCGGCCGAAGCCGGGCACGCCTGACATTCAGCGCACAGATGGAATCAGCGCGCAGGCGACATTGATTGTCGTTAGCTGCGGGCCTTCCATCTCCACGCACGGCCGTGCCACATCGATCACCAATCCATAAGTCGCCAATGCTTCGTTGCGCGGCGGTCTTCCCTTGATATGCATGGCCCAGACTCCGCCTGGCAGCGGCATAGTCATGGCCTCGCGGATGCGGCGATCGAACTTGCCGTTCGGCATGATCGGCATGGCGATGTCTGCGAGTTGATAGAAGCGCGAGCCCGCCGGCAGGAACGGCGCCATCACGGCGAGCGGCTTGTCGAGCAGCAAATAGGTGGCGGCTTGCTTCAGCTCGACCGGAATGGCCGGCCGATACGGCGTCGACCACGGCCTTCGCCACCAGTCAGCGGGCTGCAGCCATAGCGCCGCACCGATCGCGATGGTGAGGCTTGCAAGCCCGGCAAACCGGACGGACAAGCCGAGGGCACTGCAGCAGCGCAGCAGGATTATCACGATCAGCGGCGCGATCAGCAGTTCGAGCGCCACGATGTAACGATGGATCGCAAACAAGGCCAACCACATGGCATAGGCGGTAGCGAAGAACAGAATCAGCTGCCATTCGCGCCGCGAGAACAATGTTCGCCCAGCCTTGAGGTGGGCAGCGATCGTGAGCGGGATCAGCAGCATGAGGATCGCGAAGCGCGCATCACGGAACGGGAATTCCGAACTCCGATAATCGCCCATCAGCCAATAAAACGGATAGGCCAGACCGTCGAGAAAACTGCGCGGAATGAATTGGCGATCGAGGATCGTCACTGACGGCAGTTCGGGCGATGGAAACAGGCCGGCCAGTAGTGGAAACAGCGGATTACCGAATTCCCGCCACAGCATCAGGCCCCAGGCGCCGCCGCCGAGCAAGGTGCCGATCGCGCCACCGATGGCGATATAGATCATCGCCAGCAGCGGGCGCGAGGCGGCCAATGCTGCTGGGCCGAGGCCGATGGCGAACACGATGTTGGTGAGCTTGAGCCCGAGTGCGAGGCCGATCAAAAGGCCGGCGCCGATATAGGGCCATGGCCGGACATCGTCGTGCGCCAGTAGAAGGATCAGGCCGGCGATGATCGGGATGGCGGTGAGAATATCGGCGAAGCTGGTGCCGGTTTCCGAGAGCGTCATCGGGCCGGACGCGGCCAGCAGCAAGATGGCTGCGGTGATCATGACACTGGCCGCATTGCCGAGTACGCAACGCGCCAGCCAGTAGATCAGCGCAAGATTGAGCCCGTGCACGGCGCCCATGATCGTGCCGGCAGCAATCGGTGGCAGCGTTTCGCGCAGATAGTACCAGGGGAAATAGATGTAGGCGTTGAAATAGGTCTGGAAGCCGGGCGGGACCACGTCGTGGTCGTAGCGGCCGTTCAGCAAAGCCCAGACATTGTAGTGATGATAGTTCTGCCAATCCCAGTTGACGTCTTCACCGGCGAAGCCGGCATAGGCCGCCCCGAGCGCCATGCTGCACGCGATGACAACAAAGGACACCAGCCATCTAGGATGCACACGCGCGGAGAGCGCGACAGGCCGCGGCCCATCGATGCCGATGATTGTCACGAAATCCCCCCGCAGCTCATGGATGAGTGCAGGAAGCTACCTACGCGCGTGCCATTAAGGATCTGCTAAGGTGATTGCGTGAACGGGACGGCGCTTTGCCGCATCCGGGCAATGCTTTGGCCGGCGCTTTGTCAGCTCGCCGTCTCCAACCGTTCTTCCGTCAGCAGCCGCATCGCCGCATCGGCGTCCATCGGTTCGCCGAATGCGAAGCCCTGAGCGTATTCGCAGCCGAGCTGATATAGCTCCACCGCATCCGAATCCGTCTCGACGCCTTCGGCGACGACATCCATGCCGAGGTCGTGGGCCATGGCGATGATCGATTTCAGGATCACCGGACGAGTACCGCGCGAGGTGGTGCGGACGAAGGACTGGTCGATCTTCAGTGTGTCGAACGGGAAACGCTGCAGATAGGACAGCGACGAGTGGCCGGTGCCGAAATCGTCGAGGGAGAGGCCAGTGCCAAGTTCGCGGATCCGCTGCAGCATCTGGGCGGCGTGTTCCGGATTCTCCATCACCAGCGACTCTGTCAGCTCCAGCTTGAGCGTGCCGCGGGCGACCGAGGAGCGCGACAGCACGGTACGGATGTCGTGCAGGAGATCGTGGCGCAGCAGCTGGCGTGAGGAGACATTGACGCTGGCAAAGATCGGATCGCGCGCGCGCATGGCGCGCTGCCAGATCGCGAGCTGGCGTGCGGTCTGGTCGAGCACGAACATGCCGAGATCGATGATCAGGCCGATCTCTTCGGCAATCGCAATGAATTCCACCGGCGACATGCGGCCGAGCTTTGGATGATCCCAACGCGCCAGCGCTTCGAAACCGGCGATGGAGCGATCTTCGAGACGCACGATCGGTTGATACAGGATGGTGATTTCTTGCCGCTCGATGGCGCGGCGGAGTTCGGATTCCAGTGTCAGGCGATCGGTCTTGCGGGCGCGCATGGCCGGCTTGTAGACGTCGATGCGATCGCCGCCGATGCGCTTGGAGTGATACATCGCAAGCTCGGCATCCTTGATCAGCTCATCGGTGACAGGCGTTGTCGGATCAGACAGCGCGAGACCGATGGATGCCGTAAGGAAGATCTCACGGTCGTTGAAGGCGATCGGTGCGCGGATCGTCTTGCGGATCGTCTCGGCGAAAGCGGTGATCTTGGCCGAGTCCTGTTCGGACATCAGGATCAGGCCGAACTGATCGCCGGCGATGCGGGCCAGCGTGTCCTGCGGCTTGAGAATACGGGTGAGGCGGCGTGCCAGCGTCAGAAGGATGGAGTCGCCTACCGCGATGCCGACGGAGTCGTTCACCTGTTTGAAGCGATCAAGATCGATCACCATGATCGTCGGCTTCAAATTCGGCATGGTCTTGGCGAAATTGGCCAAAGCGTTCAGGCGATCAATGAACAGTTTGCGGTTCGGCAGGCCGGTGAGATTGTCATGGACCGAGTCGTGCAGCATGCGCTCTTCGGCATTCTTGCTCTCGGTGACATCGGTGAGCGTGCCGACCACGCGCGTTACTTCGCCATCGGAGCCGACCACCGGGCGCGCCTTCAGCGCGAACCACATGAAGTGGCCGTCGGGCGTGCGCAAGCGGAAATCCTGCACAAGTCGGCCGCGGCGCTGATCCAGCACGCTGTCGAGGGCGGCGCGGAAACGATCCTGATCGAGCGGGTGGAGGATTTCGAGCCAGTCGGAAGCCGGGCCTTCTAGCGTGCCGCGTTTGAGTCCCAGCAGGGCTTCGGTTTCGGCGCTGGTGAAAACCTTGTCGGCGGAGACATCCCAGTCCCAGATCAGGTCGCCCGAGCCGGTCAGCGCCAGCGCGCGGCGCTCGACGTCGGAGACGATGCCATTGCTGGCGCCGCCGCCAGCGAAAGCGTGCTGCATCACCGTGAACCCGATCAGCATCACGATGAGCACGAGGCCGCCGAGCAAAGCCGGGCCCACGATATCATTGGTGACGGCGCCACCAACGGCCATGCCCGATGCGACCACCCACACCACCAGCAGGAACCAGGTCGGGATCAGCAACACCGCGCGGTCGAAGCCATGGGTCGAAAGATAGAGGATCAAGCCGAAGCCGACGAAGGCGATCAGCACCAGCGAGATGCGCGCGATGCCTGATGCGACCGCGGGATCAAACAGCGCGAGACCGACCAGCGAGCCGAGGAAGACGAGCCAGGCCAGCGTGATATGCGAATAGCGTACATGCCAGCGGTTGAGATTGAGATAGGCGAACAGGAACACCAGCAGCGTCGCGGCCAATATCGCTTCGCCCGAAGCGCGCCAGACGCGCTCGGCGCCTTGCGACATGTCGAGCACTTTGCCCCAGAAGCCGAAATCGACCCCGATATAGACCAGCACGGCCCAGGCCAGCGCCGCGGCGGCGGGGAACATGATGCTGCCCTTCACCACGAACAGGATCGTCAGCACCAGCGCCAGCAAGCCGGAAATGCCGATGACGATGCCCTGGTAGAGCGTGAAGGAATTGACCTTGTCCTTGTAGGATTCCGGATCCCACAGATAGAGCTGCGGCAGCTTGTCGGTGCGTAGCTCGGCGACGAAAGTGATGACGGCGCCGGGATCGAGCGTGACGCGGAACACGTCCGCGGTGGCGCTGTCCTGCCGTTCCGGGCGATCGCCGGTGGACGGCGTGATCGTAGCGATGCGCGACAGGCCGAGGTCCGGCCACAGCAGGCCCGAATTCACCATGCGGTAATGCGGCGCGACGATCAGGCGATCGAGCTGGTCGTCGGTGTTGTTGGCGAGCGCGAACACGACCCAGTTCTGGCCGCCTTCGCGGCCTCGCACTTCGACGCGGCGGACGATGCCGTCGGTGCCGGGCGCGGTGGACACCTGGATCCTGTCGGTCTCGCTATGCTGGAAATCGAGAACGCCGGTGAGATCGATGGCAGGCGCGTCGCCGCGGACGCTGACAGCATCAACGGCGCGCGCAGGAGCCGCGGCAACCATCATCATGAGGCTGAGCGCAAAGGGCGCAAGCCACCTGACCAAACGCATTGTCATGTTCCGCGATCACCAATCCGTGGACCGCGCCAACGCCCCGCGCGTGTCATTTATCGAAGGCTCGATAAATGACACGAAAGCATAACAAATCAAAGGGTTTAACGCTGTTCTCCAGCGCTAAACCTGCAACACAATTTTGCCAATATGTGCGCTGGTTTCCATTCGCTGATGGGCGTCGGCGGCCTTCTCCAGCGGGAAAGTGCTGTCCATCAAGGGCTTGACCTTGCCAGCCTGGAGCAATGGCAGAACCTTGGCCTCGATGGCCGACACCATGGCGGCCTTGGCCTCATTGGTCCGCGGGCGCAGGGTCGAACCGGTATAATGCAGCCGTTTCACCATGATTTTGGCGGGATTGATGGTCGCCTTGGGGCCGTTCAGCACGGCGATCTGGACGATCCGGCCATCGACGGCGGCGGCGTCGAAGTTCTTGTCCACATAGTCGCCGCCGACCATGTCGAGGATCAGCTCGACGCCGGCCTTGTTGGTGATGTCCTTCACCCGCTCGACGAAATCATCGGCCTTGTAGTTGATCGCATGATCGGCGCCGAGCTTGAGGCAGGCATCCGCCTTGTCCTGTGAGCCGACGGTGACGATCACCTTGGCGCCGAAAGCCTTGGCGAGCTGGATCGCCATGGTACCGATGCCGGACGAGCCGCCATGGATCAGCAGGGTTTCACCGGCGGTGAGGCCGCCACGCTCGAACACATTGTGCCAGACGGTCATCAGCGTCTCGGCGGTGGCGCCGGCTTCTAGCATGGAGAAGCCTTCGGGCACCGGCATCGCCTGGGCGTCCTGTGCGATACAATATTGCGCATAGCCGCCGCCGGCGACCAGCGACATCACCTTGTCACCGAGCTTGTGCTTGGTGGCGCCATCACCGAGCGCAACCACTGTGCCTGCGATTTCGAGGCCGGGCAGGTCGCTGGCGCCGGGCGGCGGCGGATAGCTGCCGGAACGCTGCGCCACGTCCGGACGGTTGACGCCGGCAGCGCCCACCTTGACCAGGATTTCACCGGGGCCGGGCTTGGGCACGTCGCGGGTTTCCGGGATCAGGACCTCGGGGCCGCCCGGCTTGCTGATGGCGACGACGGTCATTTGCGCGGGCAGCTGTTCCATGATTTGTCCTTGCGGGTGATGAGGTGGTCCCACTGATTAGTGAGCCTCGGTGGGACTGGCAACCGGCGGATGCGTGTAGCCTGGGTGGAGCAGAGCGTAACCCGGCTACCGGTGCTTGAACTCGCTCGACATGTCCGGATTGCGGTGCGCTTTATCCGGGCTACGATTCTGGAGATGACGATGGCGATCCAAGATGACGAACGGCCGAAAAAGCAGGTCGGTCACGAGATCGGGCAGGACCTCTCGCAATTGTCTGTGGAAGAATTGGCGGCCCGGATCGAATTGTTGAACGGCGAGATCGCCCGTTTGCAGTCGAGCATGAACCTGAAGCGCGCCACGCGCGATGCGGCGGACCGGTTCTTCAAGTCGTGATGATTTTCTGAAACGACAACTTCCACTCCGCCCTCATCCCGAGGAGCGCGCATCGCGCGCGTCTCGAAGGAGGGCGCCGAATTCCGGAGCCAAGCCATCTCATGGTTCGAGACGGCGCTTTGCGCCTCCTCACCATGAGGAGCGCGTGTTTATCGCGCCAACTATCAATCACACATCCGCGAGCGTCCCATTTCGGTACATGTTTCCACGCTGCGACAGCTAACAAATCCCCACAGATTTACGTGCAATTAAGCTTTCTCGCATATTACTCAAATTGTCCTTGTTTGGACACCGAGTGGCTCCTGTCCACTCTGTTTGACGCCTCCCTGTTATCAACTTTAAAGCCGCCGGAAACGGCGGCTCTTTTTTTGGCGTCACGTGCGCTCGCGCATTTAAACCATAAACCTTTCTTTAATTTTTCGGCCGCTGGACTCTCGGCGTTCCCTACGCAATGATTTGTTCATCATAAGACGACCGGCCAAAGAGTCGGTTGCTCAATCAATTGCGTGAGGCGTTAACCATGACGGATCGTCTGCAGAGCGAACCTGCTCTCGTCCAGTTCAGCGAGCGGCTGACCAACTCCGCCGCCTTCGGTGTGCTGTTCCGTGAGGGCATGGACCTTGTGGAAGAAACCGCCGCTTATCTCGATGGCATCGGCCGCACCGAAGCCAAGGCACTGGATCGTTCGGTGAGCCTCACTTATGCGACCGAAAGCATGCGCCTCACCACCCGCCTGATGCAGCTCGCTTCGTGGCTGCTGCTGCACCGCGCGGTGAAGGAGGGCGAAATGACGCTGTCGCAGGCCAATCGCGAAAAGACCAAGGTCAAGCTAAGCGCCGCAGATCCAAGCCCGGAAGACATGCTGCTGAAGCTGCCGGAGCAGTTGCAGGTCCTGATCGCGCGTTCGATGACCCTGCAGACCAAGGTGCGTCGTCTCGATACCAATATTCACGCTGCCGCTGAGCCAGCACCGATCGGCAATCCGCTGATGCCGCAGCTCAACCGTCTGCGGGCTGCGTTCGAGCGCTGAAGTATTGCTCAGCCGTAGGGCGGATTAGCCGAAGGCGCAATCCGCCGGCCGAGCACGTAGCGGAAACTCCGCGGCGCATTACGCTTCGCTAATCGGCCCTACGGTTCATCGAAATTTTACGCCCCTCTCTCCCGCTCATGCGCTAGACATGAGCCGGCAGAGCAGGGGCTTTTTTCATGGCTGACGACATCAGGGCATTGACCGGCGTGCGTGGCGTCGCTGCTGCGGTGATTGTCGTCTATCATTTCGGTGACGTGCAGCTCGCCACCGGCGGCACCGGCTCGTTCTTTCGCATCCCCTACGGCTATCTGCTGGTGGACATGTTCTTCATGCTGTCCGGCTATGTGATGGCGCTGAATTATCGCGAGACGTTCCAGCATCTCACCGGCAGGGTATTTGCCAATTTCATGCTGAAGCGCGTGGCGCGCTTGTATCCCGCTTATTTCGTCATTGGCCTGTTCTATGTCGCCAAGATCGCAGCCGACCTCTCCGGCGAAAAGCTCGGCATGTATTCGGCGTGGGACTGGTTCGGCAATCTGTTCATGCTGTCCGGCTGGGGGCTTTATATTTTCCCGATCATCGGCGTGGCCTGGGCCGCAAGCGCGGAGATGGGCTCCTATCTGCTGTTGCCATTCTTGATGCCATGGACGCAGAGCAGGCATCGATGGATCGCGCTGCTGGCGGTGGTCGCCGCTCTTGTCGGCATCTATGCGGTGAGCATCACGGGCCGTGGATCGGGCGGGCCGCTCGATGTGGTCAATGGCAATTCGCTGTATCCGATGTTGCGCGCCGTGTGCGGCTTCGCGCTTGGCCTCGTCATCTTCCGATTTGGATATCTCGTCGACCGCCTGTCGGCGTCGGTGCAGGACATGCTCGTGATCGCGCTCCCGCTCGCCATCATCGCTGTCGGTATCGCCGATGCCAGCGACCGCCTGATGTATCTGCTCTACATTCCGCTGGTCGCCGTCCTGTCGCGCGATGGCTGGATGGCGCAGCTGCTGTTCGGCAATGCGCTGGTCTACCGGCTCGGCATCATCTCCTATTCGATCTATCTCATCCACCCGCTCTTTGTGAGTTTTGCCATCCGCACCTGGCGACTGAATGGTCAGCAGGAATGGGTCTATATCGCCGCCTCGCTGGTCGCCTTTGCCGTCATTCTGGTGCTGGCGGAGCTCAGCTACCGGCTAGTGGAGATGCCGGGCCGCCGGGCGCTGGTGAGCCTGTTCTCGCCGAAGCGGCCGGCTGTTGGGTCCTCATGACGCGCCGCCGTCACAGCCTGTTGAGCGCCACCGATACCTTCGGGCCATTCTTGATGGTCTGGTAGACGACGCAGTAGCGCTCGGTGAGCTTGAGCAGCAGGTCGAGCTTGTCCTGCGGCGCGTCGGTCTCGACACCGAAGCGGAGGCGGATTTCGGCGAAGCCCACCGGGGCCTCCTTATCGACGCCCAGCGTGCCGCGGAAATCGAGATCGCCTTCGGCAACGACATTGCCGGACTTCAAAGGAATCTCGACGGCGGTAGCGACGGATTTGAGCGTGACGCCCGCGCAGGCGACGAGCGCTTCCAGAAGCATGTCGCCGGAGCAGAGTTCGAGGCCGGAGCCACCCGTCGCCGGATGCAGGCCGGCGGCGGCGATCTGCCGGCCGGTCTCGACCTTGCAGGCGATGCCGTCATTGTCGATGGAGCCCTTGGCTTTCAGCGTGATGAAGGCGGCCTGCGGATCGGTCTTGTAGCGTTCCTTGATCGGTGCCTGGGTGGCGCGGAGCGTTGCGGCGTCCATGATGTCTCTCCCTGCGATTTGTTAGTTGCAGCTTTTAGTCGTGCAGCGTGACGATGTCACCACCAGGCGCCGACGGCCTCGGCGGGGGGCTGATCTGGCACGTTGCGATCGAGCGAACGATCGAGTGCCGTCAGCACGCGTTTCTTCACGGCATCAAACAACGGCGAAGCGCGATCTCGCGGCCGGGCAAGGCCGACATCGATTTCGGCAAACAGTCTTCCCGGGCGCGGCCGCATCACCAGCACGCGATCGGCCAGCACCACGGCTTCATCCACATCGTGGGTGACGAGGATCAGCGTTGGCCGCGTATCGGCCCAGAGGTCGAGCAGATGATCCTGCAGATCACGTCGCGTGAAGGCGTCGAGGGCGGAGAACGGTTCGTCGAGCAGCAGCACTTCCGGCTGCGGCACCAAGGCGCGGGCGATGGCGACGCGTTGCGCCTGACCGCCGGAGAGTTCGCGCGGCCACGCTTTTGCCTTGTCGGACAGGCCGACGCGCGCCAGCGCTTGGTCGACCTTCTCGCGGCGTTCGGATGTGGGCAGGTGGGCGAGGCCAAAACCGATATTGTCGGCGACGTTGAGCCAGGGCAGCAGCCGCGGCTCCTGGAAGATGATGCCGATCTTTTCGTGCGGCGCGGTGACGTTGATGTCGTCGATCCGGACCGTGCCATTGGAAGCGCGATCGAGCCCTGCGACAGCGCGCAGCAGCGTGGACTTGCCACATCCGGAGCCGCCGATGATCGCGATGATCTCGCCCTGCGCGATGCGTGCGTTGAAGCGCTCCAGCGCATGGACGCCGTTGGGATAGGTCTTGCCGACATGGTCGAGGGTCAGCATCAGGTCTCTCCGCCCGGACGGAAGGAATCCTGCCAGCGCAGCAGGGGCGCGGTGAGGCGCTCGATCAGCCAGTCGGTGGTTTTGCCGAGCAGCGCGAAAATGGTGATGGCGGCGAGGATCTGCGCGGGTTTGCCGAGTTGCTGGCCGTCGATCAGGAGATAGCCGAGCCCTTCGGAGGCGCCCATGAATTCGGCGGCGACCACGAACATCCAGCCGAGCCCAAGGCCGACGCGCAGCGCGACGACATAGGCCGGCAGCACCGCGGGCAGCAGGATGCGGCGGATCATGGCGGGGCCGGACAGGCGGAAAGTGCGGCCGACCTCGACGATCTTGCGATCGACCGAAAGGATGGCGCCCATCACGCCGAGATAGACCGGGAAGAAAACGCCGACGGCGATGAGGGCTACTTTCGAGGTCTCGAAGATGCCGAGCCAGAGGATGAAGAGCGGCACCCAGGCGATGGAGGGAATGGCGCGCAATGCCTGGATCGAGGGATCGAGCAGGCGGCGAGCGATGCCCCAATAGCCGGAGACGGCGCCGAGCAGCGTGCCGGCGATGACGCCGAAGCCGAAGCCGGCGGCCACGCGGAATAGCGTGGTGGTGACGTGCTTGGAGAGCTCACCGCTGCGGGCGAGGTCGGCGATGGTGGCAAACACACGCGATGGCGGCGGGACGAGACGGCCATTCGACCAACCGGCCCAGACGGCGGCTTCCCAGGCGAGTGCGAGAGTGAGCGGGACGACGATGCCGAGCAGGGGACGAGCGAGGCGCTGCCAGCTTTTAGGGGGCAACGGCTGCTCGCCTATCGCAGCTCGCTCGCTTACGGGTGTTTCCAGCGTCATGGTCATGAGAGATGGCGACTCTTGGTTGGCGAACCTCCCCACGTGATCCTGCGAAGGCGAGGATCCATGCACGCTGGAGAGATAGTCAAAACGCCGTGGTCGAAATCCCGTTTCAACCACGGCGTCGGAGGTTATGGATCCCCGCTTTCGCGGGGATGACAGGGAGCTAGCTCTTCGGCAGCGGGATCTGGTCGTCGATCAGCGCATCCACCGTCGCCTTCACGTCCACCTTGGCGTCGATCACGCCCGCCTGCTGCAGCGCGAGGCCAGCGGCGAGGATCGACTCGCGCTGCGGGGCGCCGATGCGGCTGTGGGTGAGTTCGGTGCGCTCCTTGAGCTGCTTGTCGACCACCGCGTCGGGCAGCTTGGTGACGCCGATAAAGGCCTTCTTCAGCTCCGGATAATTCTCCAGCGAATATTTTCGCGCGTCTTCATAGACGGCGAGTACGCGGCGGGCCGCATCCGGATAGTCCTTCAAAAACTGCTCGCGCACATTCAGGATGCCCCAGGTATTGGCCTCAGGCTTGCGGAAGAACAGCTTTGCGCCGTCCTCGACTTCGGCCTGCGCCATCATCGGATCGAGGCCGGCCCATGCATCGACATCGCCGCGGATCAAAGCGGCCTTGCCGTCGGCATGTTGCAGCAGCACCGGGGTGATGTCCTTGTCGGTGAGTTTGGCGTCGAGCAGCGCGCGCACCAGGAAGATGTGCGGGTCGGTGCCGCGGGTCACGGCGACGCGCTTGCCCTTGAGATCGGCGACGGAGGCGATCCTGGAATCCTTGGTCGTCACCAGCGCGGTCCATTCCGGCCGCGAATAGACATAGACCGACTTGATCGGATTGCCGTTGATCTTGGCGACCAATGCGGCCGAGCCGGCAGTGGAGCCAAAATCGATCGAGCCAGCATTGAGGAATTCGAGCGCCTTGTTGGAGCCCGCCGATTGCACCCAGGTGATCTTGATGCCGTCCTTGGCGAATTCCTTCTCGAGCAAGCCGTTCTGCTTGAGGATGATGGAGACCGGATTATAGGTCGCCCAGTCGAGCCGGATTTCCTTGAGCGGATCGGCGGCAAACGCGGTGGCGGGCAGTAGTGCCGCGGCTGTAATCAGACCGGCGACAACGCGCCGTGATAGGCTGGACATTCGAATCTCCCCTGACATGACATGCGTTTCTGCGTGCCAACAACATCCGTCCAACGCGCCGGGAGCGCCCGGACATCATCGCGTTGCAATGCAAAAACTATGTGTAATTTCAATTGCTTATGTTCTTTCGTCAACGAGAAGATATGGCGTGCCAGAGCGCTCGCTTTGAGGATGCCGTTTCTTCGATTGCGCAAATGGCAGCATGAACTAACTGTTGGATGACAATCACCGTGACAGCGCTTGCGCCGTCCGATATCCGGGATGCCTATGGACAGTGCTGCGCTGAAGACCGAGACGGCCCCCGAAGTGGAATTCGATACCGTGCGGATCGCCGCCGAGATCGACGCGCTCGCCGCGGAGCATCGCGGCAAGAGCGACCTGTTTCGCGCTGCACTGGCAAAGCTCCTCAAAGCCGAATTGATGACGGCGCGCGAGGCGGCCGAGGCGGTGTTGTTGAAGGACCGTCACGGCCGGCGCTGTGCCGAGCGGCTCTGCGATGTGCAGGACGACATCATCCGCCTGCTGTTCAACGCGGCCATCAAGCATCTCTATCACGCGCCGTTGCCGTCGAGCGGCGAGCGCATGTCGGTGGTTTCCACCGGCGGCTATGGCCGCGGCCTGATGGCGCCGGAGTCGGACATCGATCTGTTGTTCGTGCTGCCCTACAAGCAGACCGCCTGGGGCGAGCAGGTCGCCGAAGTCATTCTCTATTGCCTGTGGGACATGGGGCTGAAGGTCGGTCATGCCACGCGCTCGGTGGACGAGTCGATCCGTCAGGCGCGCGGCGACATGACCATCCGCACGGCGATCCTCGAGACACGCTTCCTTGCCGGCGACAAGGCGCTGTACGACGAACTCGTCACGCGTTTCGATGAGGAAGTGGTGCAGGGCACTGCGGCCGAATTCGTCGCTGCCAAACTCGCCGAGCGCGAAGAGCGGCATCGCCGCGGCGGGCAGTCGCGCTACCTGGTCGAGCCGAATGTCAAGGACGGCAAAGGCGGTTTGCGCGATCTGCACACGGTGTTCTGGATCGCGAAATATGTCTATCGCGTGCGCGACAGCAAGGAGCTGGTGGCGCGTGGCGTGTTCGATGCGCAGGAGTACCGTACCTTCAAGCGCTGCGAAGACTTCTTGTGGTCGGTCCGCTGCAATATCCATTTCCTGACTAAGCGGCCGGAAGAGCGGCTGTCCTTCGATCTGCAGCGCGAGATCGCACAGCGGCTGGGCTATACCTCGCATCCCGGCATGCAGGACGTCGAGCGCTTCATGAAACACTACTTCCTGATCGCCAAGGAAGTTGGTGACCTCACGGCGATCCTATGCGCCAAGCTGGAAGACCAGCAGGCGAAGCCGGCGCCGGCGCTGACGCGCATGATGGCCAAGCTGCGGCCGGAGACCAAGCGTCGCCGCGTCCCTGGCAGCGATGCCTTCATCATCGACAACAACCGCATCAATCTTGCAGCACCCGATGTCTTCAAGGAAGATCCGGTCAATCTGCTGCGGTTCTTCCGCCTGGCGCAGAAGAACAATCTCGCCTTCCATCCCGATGCCATGCGCACGGCGACGCGCTCGCTGCGGCTGATCACTCAGGAAGTGCGCGAGGACGCGGAAGCCAACAAGATCTTCATGGAGATCCTGACTTCGGACAATGCCGAGATCGTGCTGCGGCGGATGAACGAGACTGGCGTGCTCGGCCACTTCATCCGCGCCTTCGGCCGCATCGTCTCCATGATGCAGTTCAATATGTATCACCACTATACGGTGGATGAGCATCTGATCCGCTGCATCGGTATCCTTCAGGAGATCGAGCGCGGCGGCAATGAAGAGTTCGCGCTGGCGTCGGACCTGATGCGCAAGATCCGTCCGGAGCATCGTGCGGTGATCTATGTCACCGTGCTGCTGCACGACATCGCCAAGGGGCGGCCGGAGGATCATTCGATCGCTGGCGCCAAAGTGGCGCGGCGACTGTGTCCGCGTCTCGGCTTCAATGCGGGCGATACCGATCTTGTCGCGTGGCTGATCGAGGAACATCTCACGATGTCCACGGTGGCGCAATCGCGCGACCTGTCAGACACCAAGACCATCGAGAATTTTGCGGCTGTCGTGCAATCGGTCGAGCAGATGAAGCTGCTGACGATTTTGACCACGGCTGATATTCGCGGCGTCGGGCCAGGAGTCTGGAACGGCTGGAAGGCGCAGCTGCTGCGCACGCTATATTACGAGACCGAGCCGGTGCTCACCGGCGGCTTCTCGGAAGTGAACCGCGCCCAGCGCATCGCTGGCGCGCAGGCGGAATTCCGCCGCGCCTTCACCGAATGGCCGGAGACGCAGCTCAGTTCCTACATTTCGCGGCACTATCCCGCTTACTGGCTCAAGGTCGATATCGAACGCAAGATACGTCATGCACGTTTCCTGCAGGCGAGCGAAGAGGCCGGCCACAAGCTGGCGATCAATGTCGGCTTCGACGAAGCCCGGGGCGTGACCGAGCTGACGATCCTGGCCGTAGATCATCCCTGGCTGCTGTCGATCATCGCCGGCGCTTGCGCCGCGGCGGGCGCAAATATCGTCGATGCGCAGATCTACACGACTACCGATGGACGTGCGCTCGATACGATCGCCATCTCGCGCGAATACGACCGCGATGACGACGAAGGCCGCCGTGCGACGCGGATCGGCGACATGATCGAGGACGTGCTGGAAGGCAAGGTGCGGCTGCCTGAGACGGTAGCGAAGCGCGCGTCGTCGAATTCGTCGAAGAAGGCTGCGCTGAGGGCCTTTACGGTCGAGCCGGAAGTGATCGTCAACAATCAGTGGTCGGATCGCTATACGGTGATCGAAGTCTCGGGTCTCGATCGTCCGGGCTTGTTGTATCAACTCACTACGGCGATCTCGAAGCTGAACCTGAACATCGCCTCGGCCCATGTGGCGACCTTCGGCGAGCGCGCGCGTGACGTGTTCTATGTGACCGATCTGCTCGGCGCGCAAATCACGGCGCCCACGCGGCAGGCTGCAATCAAGCGGGCGCTGATCCATCTGTTGGCGAATAGCGAGGCGGCGGAAAAGCCGGCGGCTTAACTCCATCCTCATCCTGAGGAGCCGCGGAGCTTCGTCTCGAAGGATGGTGGTACACGCTGGAGCGCAGCCAGCTCATGGTTCGAGACGGCGCTTCGCGCCTCCTCACCATGAGGGGCTGGTGTCACGCCACGTCCACACCCTCATGCCGCAGCAGCCAGCGCTTGCGCTCGATGCCGCCGCCATAGCCGGTAAGGGCGCCATTGGCGCCGATCAGTCGATGGCAGGGGATGACGACGCTCAAAGGATTCGATCCATTGGCGTGACCGACGGCGCGCATCGCTGCCGGTGAGCCGAGTTGCGCCGCAAGGGCGCCGTAGCTGAGCGTCGTGCCCGCCGGAATCTTCCGCAATGCTGTCCAGACATTGCTCTGAAATGTCGTACCAGGGATGTGGCACGGGATCGTGTCGAGTTGAGCGAGATCGCCGCCGAAATAGCGCGTCAACGCCTGACGAATCGATTTCGGGGCTGGCGTATCCACAAGCGGTGCCGCGCTGAGATAGCGGCGCAGCGAGGTATTGAGGCGCTCTTCGTAGTCTGTCCAGTCGAGCGCACACAGTGCGCCATCTGCATTCGTCACCAAAAGTGCCGTGCCGATCGGTGTGTCCAGTCGGTCGAGATGCAGCGGTGTCACGGGCTTTGCCATCGGATCGGCTCATTGCATGAAAAAGCCGACCGTAGCTTGCCACGGTCGGCGGGTCGTCCCGATTTCCGATGCAGACTTATTCGCTCTTCGGCTCGTGCGACATGCGCTCGAGGCGGTCCTGCATCTCTTTCATCTGGCGGCGCAGGTCGTCGATATTGTCGCCGCCACCAGCTGCCGGCTCCGGTGCCTTTTCCGGCTCCGCTGCAGCGCCGCCGCGCGGCGGCACGAACGGCTTGAACATGGAGAAGGTCTGCTGAAACAGCTCCATGTTGCGGCGAACGGTTTCTTCCAGCGGCGCGAACGGCGTCATCGAAAACGTGTTCGTCATCTGCTTGCGGAATTTCTCCTGATCGCGCGTCAGCGAATCGATCGACTGTTCGAGATATTTCGGCACGACCATCTGCATGCTGTCGCCATAGAAGCGGATCAGCTGGCGCAGGAAGGTTGTCGGCAGCAGATTCTGGCCGGCCTTGTTTTCCTGTTCAAAAATGATCTGTGCCAGCACCTGGCGCGTGATGTCGTCGCCGCTCTTGGCGTCGTAGACAAGAAAATCCTCGCCGTCCTTCACCATGGCGGCAAGGTCTTCCAGCGTCACATACGTGCTCGTTCCGGTATTATAGAGCCGACGGTTCGCGTATTTCTTGATGGTGGTGGGTTGATCTGATTTCGCCATGGCTCACTTACCTACCGGGAACAGGAAACCTTTCGGCACCGCGCCAAAAAGGCCAATCGGATTGGGTGGTCGAACAACGCAATGCAATAAAGTAAGCACTTTCAAACTGCCTCGGCTACCGTTTTGTGCGTCACGGTTAAAATCGCGGCATCTTTGTGCTATGCAATGCGACATTGGTGCCAATTTTGTTGCGCTGCGGCCGAAAATACCCGCAGGTTCAATTGACACATCGCTACCAGTTTTAAGAGGATGCGCGCCTTGCGGCTTAGCCGTTCTGGCGTGATCAAAGTCGAACAGGCCCACTTTCAAAACAACAAAACAGGAGATGTCCCATGTCAGACGATGTCGTGATCGTCAGCGCTGCCCGCACACCGGTCGGTAGCTTCAACGGCGCTTTCGCAACCACGCCCGCGCATGATCTTGGCGCGATCGCCATCAAGGCTGCTCTCGAGCGTGCGAAGCTCGATCCCGCCCGCGTCTCCGAAGTCATCATGGGCCAGATCCTCACCGCGGCGCAGGGGCAGAACCCGGCGCGCCAGGCTGCGATCGCCGCAGGCCTTCCGGTCGAGACCTCGGCCTGGGGCGTCAACATGCTGTGCGGCTCCGGCCTGCGTACCGTGGCACTCGGCTATCAGGCGCTGATGAATGGTGACTCCGAGATCGTCATCGCCGGCGGCCAGGAATCCATGAGCATGGCTCCGCATGCGCAGTATCTGCGCGGCGGCGTGAAGATGGGCTCCACCGAACTGGTCGACACCATGATCAAGGACGGTCTGTGGGATGCCTTCAACGGCTATCACATGGGCAACACCGCCGAGAACGTGGCCAAGCAGTTCCAGATCACGCGTCAGCAGCAGGACGAGTTCGCCGTTGCCTCGCAGCAGAAGGCGGAAGCCGCGCAGAAGGCCGGCAAGTTCAAGGACGAAATCGTCCCGGTGACCATCAAGGGCCGCAAGGGCGACACCATCGTCGACACCGACGAATATCCGCGCCATGGCGCCACCATCGAAGCCATGGCCAAGCTGCGCCCGGCCTTCGACAAGGAAGGCACCGTCACCGCGGGTTCGGCTTCGGGCATCAATGACGGCGCTGCCGCCGTGGTGCTGATGACTGCCAAGCAGGCCGCCAAGGAAGGCCTCACCCCGCTCGCGCGCATCGTGTCCTGGGGCCAGGCCGGCGTCGATCCGAAGATCATGGGCACCGGCCCGATCCCGGCCTCGCGTGCGGCGCTGAAGAAGGCTGGCTGGTCGATCAACGATCTCGACCTGATCGAGGCCAACGAGGCTTTCGCTGCGCAGGCTTGTGCGGTGAACAAGGATCTCGGCTGGGATACCTCCAAGGTCAACGTCAATGGCGGCGCGATTGCCATTGGGCATCCGGTCGGTGCGTCAGGCGCACGCGTTCTCGTGACGCTGCTGCATGAAATGCAGAAGCGTGATTCGAAGAAGGGTCTCGCCACGCTGTGCATCGGCGGCGGCATGGGCATCGCGATGTGCATTGCACGCGACTAAAAGGGCAGCACGCGCGCTGAAAATGTCAGCGCGCGATTGCACTGCACACAGCGATTGACGTTGCATCGTCGATTAAATCAAAACGCTCGGCGCAATGCGTCGGGCGTTTTTTCTTGATGTTCATCCTATCGCCAGCTTAACTCGCTACTATAATTTCGAAGTGATTTTGTGGAGGGAGCGATCATGGCGCGCGTAGCAGTGGTGACGGGTGGAACACGAGGCATCGGCGCAGCCATCAGCAAGGCTTTGAAGGACGCGGGTTACAAAGTCGCCGCCACCTATGCCGGCAATGACGCCGCCGCCGAGAAATTCAAGAGCGAGACCGGGATCCCCGTCTACAAATGGGACGTGGCCTCGTTCGAGGCCTGTGCCGACGGTATCAAGAAGGTCGAGGCTGACCTTGGGCCTGTCGATGTGCTGGTCAACAACGCGGGCATCACCAAGGATGGCGCGTTCCATAAGATGACGCCGGAGTCCTGGCACGCGGTGGTGAACACCAATCTGGGCTCGCTGTTCAACATGACCAAGCCCGTCATCGACGGCATGCGCGCGCGGAAATTCGGCCGCGTCATCAATATCTCGTCGATCAACGGCCAGAAGGGCCAGTTCGGCCAGGTCAACTACTCCGCCGCCAAGGCCGGCGATATCGGCTTCACCAAGGCGCTGGCGCTGGAGAATGCCAAGCTCGGCATCACCGTGAATGTGATCTGCCCCGGCTATATCAACACCGAGATGGTGCAGGCCGTGCCGAAGGACGTGCTGGAGAAGAGCATCCTGCCGCTGATCCCTGTCGGTCGTCTTGGCGAGCCCGAGGAAATCGCCCGCGCCGTGCTGTTCCTCGCTGCGGATGAGGCTGGTTTCGTCACCGGTTCGACGCTGACGGTGAATGGCGGGCAGTATCACGCGTAAGCTGAAACACGCTCTATCCTCATCCTGAGCAGTCCACCCTTGCGGGCGTCTCATAGGATGTGCATGCATCTCATGGTTCGAGACGGCCGCTGAAGAAGCGGCCTCCTCACCTTGAGGGCCGGAACTGGCCTGCGACACAGGGCCATGATGACCTCCCGCACTGCCACTCTCATCGGCCTCACTGCTATCCTGATGTGGTCGCTGCTGTCCGTCATGACGGTGGCATCAGGCCGCATGCCGCCGTTTCAATTGACCGCCATGACCTTCGCCATCGGTGCGCTGGCAGCGGCGCTCAGCTGGATCTGGCGCCCCGACGCGATTCGCACGCTCCGGCAGTCGCCGCTCACCTGGGCAGTCGGTGTCGGCGGCCTGTTCGGCTATCACGCGCTGTATTTCATCGCATTGCGCTTCGCGCCGCCGGCTGAGGCAGGATTGCTGAATTATCTCTGGCCGCTGCTGATCGTGTTGTTTTCATCGCTGCTGCCCGGGGAGCGTCTCTACCCGCATCACATGCTCGGCGCGCTGCTCGGCCTTGCCGGCACCGTGCTGCTGCTCTGGGGCAATGTCTCGTTGGATTTTTCGTCCGGCCATGCCGGCGGATATCTGGCGGCTTTCTGTGCCGCCTTCGTCTGGGCGGGCTACTCAGTGATGTCGCGGCGGCTCAAGGCGGTGCCGACCGATGCAGTGGCGGGATTCTGTTTTGCCACGGCCGTGCTCGCCGCTATCACGCATCTCGCCATCGAGACGACGATCTGGCCCGAGACAGTGCTGCAATGGCTGTCGGTCATCGCGCTCGGCGTGGGCCCGGTCGGCGCGGCGTTCTACACCTGGGACATCGGCATGAAACGCGGCGATATCCGCGTGCTGGGTGCAGCCTCCTATGCGACGCCGCTGTTGTCGACCGGTTTCCTGATCCTGGCGGGCTTTGCGCAGGCAAGCGCCAATATCGCGCTGGCCGCCGCATTGATCGCCGGCGGCGGGCTGATCGCGGCCAAGGACATGTTCTGGCGGCAAAACTCCTAACCCTCATGGTGAGGAGGCGCGATGCGCCGTCTCGAACCATGAGATGCCCGGGCTCTGCGTTTGCGGCCGTCCTTCGAAACGCGGCTCCGCGGCTCCTCAGGATGAGGGGAGAGTGCGCGGTGCTAGCCGCCCGGCTCCCAGCCCTTCGGCGCCAGTTCAAACGTCGCAAAGTCAAATCCTGGCGCCACCGTGCAGCCGACCAGTGTCCAGTCGCCAGTCGTCGATGCCGCCTGCCAGGCGTGCGGCGGCACTATGCCTTGCGGCTGTTGGCCTGCTGCGAGATCCGGGCCCAGCGTGATCGCGCGCTGTCCGTTGTCGTCCGCGATCTCCAGCGTCAGCGGGGCGCCGGCATGATAGTGCCAGATCTCCACCGCATCGATACGATGCCAGTGCGATCGTTCGCCGGACGCCAGCAGGAAGTAGATCGCTGTCGATGCCGCGCGGCCATCGGCATCCGTACGGGCATCGCGAAACGTTTCCCGGTAATGCCCACCTTCCGGGTGCGGTTGCAGGCCGAGCGTTGCGATGATGTCGGCTGCGGTCGGCATCGTCACGACTTGTTCTTGCGCTCGCGCAACTCGCTGAACACGTCGTCCTCGCTATAGCCTTTGAGGCGCACCGCGGCGGCTATGGCGGGATCATCGGCGCGCAGGAACACATTGGTCTGCTTTTCCAGGCCGAGCAGCACGGGAATGGTCGGCTTGCCGGCGGCGCGCAGCTGCGTCACCTCGTCGGAGCGCTTCTTCAGCGCCTCGTTATTGGCGTCGATGCCGAGGCAGAATTTCATGTTGGATGCGGTGTATTCATGGCCGCAATAGACACGGTAGTCGTCTGGCAACATGCGCAGCTTCTTCAGCGACTGCCACATCATCGGATAGGTGCCCTCGAACACCCGGCCACAACCGCCCGAGAACAGCGTGTCCGCAGAGAACAGCGCCAGCTCGCTGTCGAACACGTAGCAGATGTGGTCCAGCGTATGGCCGGGCGTCTCAAACACACGCGCCACCAGCGCGCCGACCTGCACGGTGTCGCCTTCCGCGACGCGGACATCCACATGCGGGATAGGAGTGCCCTGGTCGTGCGGCGCGGTCACCTTGCAGCCATAGGTCTTTTTCAGTTCGGCGATACCACCGACATGGTCGGCATGATGATGGGTGACCAGAATATCGGTGAGCTTCCAGCCCTCGCGCTGCAGCACCTTCATAATGGGGCCGGCTTCGGGGGCGTCGATGGCCGCCGTCTTCAGGCTTTGCGGATCATGGATCAAATAGCCGAAATTGTCGGACAGGCAGGGGAACACGCGAATTTCAGCAGCCATGGTAACTCCGTTGACGTCTCTTGGACGCGCCCGCATCGCGGGGCGCGTGTCGTGATTGGTAGCGTTTTGCGCCTAGCGCGGCGGCGTCACGCATTGCCGTGAAGGTTGCTCGCCAATCTGCAGCGTAATCGTGGTCGTGCCCTTGCCGGCGATCAGGATATTGCCTTCGCCGTAACGAAAGCCCGAGCCGGAGCGCAGGATCGGCATGCGCAGCGATTCGCCATTGGGGTAAAATAATGTGATCGATTTGCCGCCAGAATTGTAATCCACCGAGATCTTGTTGCCGCCAGGCAGCGCTGGGTTGCACAGATAATCGACGGTCGCGGGGTTGGCGCGGGCCGGCAGCCCCGCCATCATCACAGCGGCCATGATCGCCGCTCTTCCCGCGGATTTTTGAAGTCGCCGTGACACCATGCCGGTTCTCCAGGATTCTCGCCATGCAAGCTAGCCGCAGCCTGACGGGTTTTGTCAATTGCGCGCGCTCTGCGCCGCCATGTCGCCGACATAGAGCGTTAAGGTTGCGCCAAGCAATTCGCGATTTGAGGGATCGTGCACCAGATGTGGCATGGTAGAACGTATTCATGACCATTGATGTGATCGATCTCCGGGATTTCTATTCCCGCCGCCTCGGCATCGTGGCGCGGCGGCTGATCAATCGTGGCATCAAGGCGCATTGGCCGGATGCCGGAGGCCAGCGTGTGCTCGGCATCGGCTATCCCACGCCCTATCTCGGCCTGTTCCGGGAGAATGCCGAGCGCTGCATCGCGTTTATGCCAGCGGCGCAGGGGGTGCTGAAATGGCCGACGGCCAAGCCGGCCTTGGCCACTCTGGTGGATGAGATGTCGCTGCCGCTGCCGGATGCGGCGGTGGACCGGATCATCCTCGTCCATGCGCTGGAAATCTCCGATGATCCCGAGGGCCTGCTGCGCGAAGTCTGGCGCGTGCTCGCCCCGTCCGGGAAGATGATCGCGATCATTCCGAATCGGCGTGGCGTGTGGACGCGCTCGGATTCGACGCCGTTCGGCCATGGCCGACCCTATTCGCGCTCGCAGATCACGCAGCTGCTGCGGCAGACCTGGTTCACGCCGACCGCCTGGAGCGAAGCGCTGTTTATGCCACCGGTGGGCATGGGATGGTTCCTGCGCTCGGCCCTGATGTGGGAGCGCTTTGGCGCGGCATTGTCGATGCCGTTTGCAGGACTGCATATCGTCGAGGCCAGCAAGCAGGTCTATCGCGCGCTGCCGGCGAAGCGGGAGCGCGCAAAATTGATTCCGGCGCTGCAGCCGGTGCTGGTGCCGAGTTCCGGGATGCGACGGGACAGTCAAGAATAGAAAACTCCGTCATTGCGAGGAGCTTCTTGGCGACGAAGCCATCCAGACCTTGCTTTGTGGCCCTCTGGATTGCTTCGTCGCTGCGCTCCTCGCAATGACGATCGGGGTCGATCAATCCTCGATCGACTTCTCGCTGGTGTCTGCCTTGCCGCGGGTCCAGTAGCCGGCAGCCTTGGTCCACGACTTGTTGTGGCCGCGGGTGCCGGTGACATAGAGGCGCAGTTGGCGCGCAACCTGCGCTTCGGCGGCAATCCAGACAAAGCCTTCGCCTTGCGGGAAGGCATAGCTTTCAAGTGCCGCCTGCAACTGAGCTGCATCGTCGCTCTTGCCGTCACGCGCGATCCATTGCGATGACCAATCGGCCTTCGTCGCTGCGCTTCACCGATGACAAAGCTCGCAACTGGTACACCCGGCCGCAGTTCTTCGAGCCGTCGTCCGATGGCGGGGAGTGCAGTCTCGTCGCCAATCAGGAGATACCAGTCGAAATCGTCCGGGATCACGGCGGAGCCGCGTGGGCCCCCGATTTGCAAGGTGTCACCGACCTTGGCGCTGGTTGCCCACGCCGTCGCAGGACCTGCTTCGTGAAGGGCAAAGTCGAGGACGAGTGTGTTGCGCGCTGTGTCGAAGCTGCGCGGGGTGTATTCGCGCATTTCAGGCGTGTCGCCACTTCCCGGGAAGATCAGTTTGACGTGATCGTCGAATGACGCGCTGACGAAGTCGTGCAGGTCCGATGAGGTGAGCGTGATGCGTTGCATCTGCGGGGTGAGGCGCTCGGTGGCGGAAACGGTGAGAAGGCGTCGGCGCAGCTCGTGGCGGACGCGGGTAATTTCATGCTTGGTCAAGTAGGTGCAATCCATGGAGTGAAATCGAGGCAAGGCCTATGTGGCAATGATCCGGTTTCGCGCCAAGGCCGTCTCTTTAGAGACGCTCGACATTTCACGTTTCGCTTTATTGCTCGGCCAGCGGATGCAGGTCGCGGACCAGGCTCTTGAGCCGCTCTTCCACTACATGGGTGTAGATCTGGGTCGTCGAGATATCGGTATGGCCGAGCAGGGTCTGCACGATGCGCAGATCGGCGCCGTTGTGCAACAGGTGGCTGGCAAAGGCGTGGCGCAGCACATGTGGTGACACCAGCCGCGGCGCGATGCCGGAGGCACTGGCGAGATCCTTCAGGTCGCGGGCGAAATGCTGGCGGGTGAGATGGCCGCTTTCGCCGGACGACGGAAACAGCCATTTTGACGTGGCACCTTTCTTCTCGCCCTTCTGCGTTTCGGCCATCACGGCAAGATACTCCGCCATGGCCGTCTTCGCCGTCTCATTCAACGGCACCAGCCGTTCCTTGTTACCCTTGCCGCGCACCACGATCATACGTGCATCGCGCCGCGCGGCCGTGATGGGCAGCGAGACCAGTTCGGAGACGCGGAGACCGGTGGCGTAGAGCACCTCCAGCAGGCAATAGAGCCGCGCATGGCGCAGCCGCTGCGGCAGCGTGGCCTCGGTGCTCTGGGCCATGCTGCGGCCCTGCACCAGCATGCGATCGACATCGGCGATCGACAGCACCTTCGGCAGGCTGCGGCCGCGCTTGGGGCCGGACAGGATGGCGGCGGGATCGTCGGTACGGATGTTCTCGCTCAGCATGAAGCGAAACAGGTGGCGCAGGGCGGACAGCCGGCGCGCCACGGTGGTCGATTTGAAGCCGCGATCGTCGAGGTCCTCAAGATAGTCGCGCAGCAACTGGGTATCGGCCGAACCGAAGCTGGATTTGGCACGGGCCGCGAACTCGGAAAAATCCTCGAGATCCCGGCGATAAGCGTCGAGGGTGTTCGCGCCGGCGCCTTGCTCGGCTGCGAGCATGTCGAGGAACAGGGCGGACAGGCGGGCGTCGGACGGGATGCTCATGCGTGGGCCTCGAAGTGGACGCGCGGTTCTTTCCCTCCCCCAAGCGGCACAGCCGCGCAGTGGAGAGGGTGGCGCGAAGCGCCGGGTGGGCGCCCCACGTGACGTCGGAGCGTGGGGCAGCCCCACCCTGACCCTCCCCGCTGCGCTTCGCTTGGGGGGAGGGGACACGACGAGCGTGCCTAAACCCTATCCGCTATTTCTTGAGAAATTTGTCCGGCTGCACCGTGATCGTCATGTCCCGCGGCTTCGGATTGACGAAATTCGCCAGAGCGAAAATGGCGCCATAGATCACCCCGCCGATGACAGCGACGACCGTCAGGAAGCGGAACAGGCTGGGCATGGCTCGGGAACTCGGCGGATGGGGCGATTCGGGGCCGCCCGCGGCGGTCACCACGTTCGGATACAGATTGCACGAGGTGCTGGCAACGCTGCCTTCGGGGGTAGTATAAATGACAGGAATGGGGCAAATCGCTGCGATCCAGTGTCGCCCACTGATTTTACGAGTGTTTTTCTGATGTCCGAGACCGTTCTGCCAGCTCTGGCCGGCGCCACCCAGGAGGCCGCGATCGTCGCGGCGCTGGGCCGGCGCGCCGTGGTGCTGGTGGGCATGATGGGGGCGGGCAAGTCGACCATCGGCCGCCGCATGGCGATGCGGCTGCGGCTGCCCTTCATCGATGCCGACCACGAGATCGAGGCTGCAGCCGGCATGTCGATCCCGGATATTTTCGAGGTTCATGGCGAGCCGCATTTTCGAGACGGCGAGGCGAGGGTGATCGCGCGGTTGCTGGAGGGCGGGCCGATCCTGCTGGCCACGGGCGGCGGCGCCTTCATGCGCGATGACACCCGCCAGCGCATCCATGACAAGGCGATCTCGCTCTGGCTCAAGGCCGACGCGGATGTGATCCTGCGCCGGGTCAAGAAGCGCGAGAATCGCCCGCTGCTCAAGACGCCGGACCCGGCGGGCACCATTGCCCGGCTGATCGAGGCGCGGCATCCGTTCTACGAGCAGACCGACATCACCATCGATTCCCGTGACGTGCCGCATGAGAAGATCGTCGATGAGGCGATCGTGGCGCTGCATGAGCACCTGTTCCGCCCGCATACGGCATCCGCACTGCCGACCCCGGCCGGCGATCCCCTGAGCCCGAGTTTATGACCGCACCGCTGAAGAACGCCGATCCGATCACCGTCAATGTGGGATTGGGCGAACGCGCCTATGACATTGTCATCGGCCGCAACGTGTTGCCGTCTCTCGGCGCGCGCATCGCTGCGTTGCGGCCAGGCGCGCGCACGGCGATCGTCACGGACAAGACGGTCGCAAAACACTGGCTGAAGGCGACGGAAGAGTCGCTGGCTGCAGCCGGTATTCCGACTTCGCATATTGCAGTCGAGGAAGGCGAGGGCTCGAAGAGCTATGCCGGCCTTGAAACCGTTTCCGAAGCGCTGGTCGCGGCCAGGATCGAGCGCAACGATCTCGTCATCGCCCTCGGCGGCGGCGTGGTTGGCGATCTCGCCGGCTTTGCAGCCTCGATCCTGCGTCGCGGCGTTGATTTCGTGCAGGTGCCGACATCGCTGCTGGCGCAGGTGGACTCGTCGGTTGGCGGCAAGACCGGTATCAACTCGCCGCAGGGCAAGAACCTGATCGGCGCCTTCCATCAGCCGGTGCTGGTGGTGGCCGACACGGCGGTGCTCGATACGCTGTCACCGCGCCAGTTCCGCGCCGGCTATGCGGAAGTCGCCAAATATGGCGTGCTCGGCGACGCCGCGTTCTTCAACTGGCTCGAAGCCAATCATGCTGACATTGTCCGCGGTGGTTCGGCGCGAGAACATGCCATCGCCACCTCATGCCGCGCCAAGGCCGGCGTGGTGTCGCGCGACGAGCGCGAGAATGGCGAGCGCGCGCTGCTCAATCTCGGTCATACCTTCGGTCATGCGCTGGAAGCCGTCACCGGTTTCTCCGATCGACTCTATCATGGCGAAGGTGTCTCCATCGGCATGGTGCTGGCCGCCGAATTCTCGGCGCAGCTCGGCATGATCGCGGTGGATGATGCCGCACGCGTTGAACGCCATCTCATCGATGCCGGTCTGCCGACGCGTTTGCGGGACATTGCGGGCTTCACGCAAGAAGGTCTTGCGGATGCGGACCGGCTGATGGCGCTGATGGCGCAGGATAAGAAGGTGAAGCGCGGCAAGCTGACCTTCATTTTGCTTGAGGCCATCGGTCAGGCTGTCATCGCCAATGATGTCGATCCTGCTACGGTGCGCGACTTCCTGCATCGGAAGCTGACAGCGTAGAGTTTTTCTTTCCCGGGGTCGTCATTGCGAGCGTAGCGAAGCCATCCAGTCTTTCTTCGCCGCACTCTGGATTGCTTCGTCGCTGCGCTCCTCGCAATGACGAATAATTACGGAAGTTCCATGAGTTCGATCACCGTCAATATCCTGCTCGCCGTCTTCCTCCTCACGGCCAATGCCTTCTATGTGGCTGCGGAATTCGCGCTGGTGAAAAGCCGCGGTTTTCGCGTCAAGGCGATGGCCGAGCGCAACAGTTTTGGCGCGCATCTGCTGCAGCGGATGATGAATAATATCGAGCCCTATCTCGCCTGTTGCCAGCTCGGCATCACCATGGCCTCGCTCGGCCTCGGCTGGGTGGGCGAGCCGACGGTGGCTGCATTGCTCAAGCCGGTGCTCGATCCGCTCGGCATGTCGGAATCGGCGCTGCACTTCACCTCGTTTCTGACAGGATTCCTCGTCTTCTCGTCATTGCATATCGTGATCGGCGAGCAGGTGCCGAAGACGCTGGCGATCCGCCAGCCCGAGCCGGTGTCGCAATGGATCGCCTATCCACTCTATGTCTCCTATATCGTTTTCTTTCCGTTGAACTGGTTGCTCAACGCGGCTTCGCGCGGTGTTTTGTCGATGATCGGCGTGAAGGAAGCGTCGCCGCATGAGATTCTCACCGGCGTCGAAATCGAGGGGCTTGTCGGTCAGTCCGCCGAACATGGTGGCATCGAGAGCGGTGAGGCCGAATATTTGCAGAACGTGTTTCGGTTCGGCGAACTCGCCGTCTCCGACGTGATGGTTCATCGCACGGCAATGACCATGCTGAATGCCGATCTTCCGTCGGAAGAACTGGTCCGTGAGGTGCTCTCCACCGAATACACCCGCATTCCGCTGTGGCGCGAGAAGCCGGAAAACATCGTCGGCGTCCTGCATGCGAAGGATCTGCTCCGTGCAATCCGCGCCGCCGAAGGTGATACGTCGAAAATTGATGTTGCCTCCATCGCATCGCCGCCGTGGTTCGTGCCGGAGATGCGGCCGCTATCAGATCAGCTGAAGGCCTTCCGCCGCCGCAAGACACACTTCGCCCTCGTCGTCGATGAATATGGCGAAGTGGAAGGCATGGTGACGCTGGAAGACATCCTCGAGGAAATCGTCGGCGATATTTCCGACGAACATGACGACGTCGTCGCCGGCGTGCGCGCGCAGGCGGATGGCTCCGTGGTGGTGGATGGCTCGGTGCCGATCCGCGATCTCAACCGTGTGATGGATTGGCATCTGCCGGATGATGAGGCGGTGACGGTGGCCGGTCTCGTGATTCACGAGGCACGCTCGATCCCGGAGCGCGGCCAGAGTTTTACCTTCTACAACTTCCGCTTCCGCGTATTGCGCCGTGAGCGCAACCGGATCACGGCGCTGCGCATCGGCCCGGTGCCGGTCGAACCGCAGCAAGTGCCGGAAAAGAAGCGGCGCGCGGGTGCTTCTTTCTAACCCGGTCCGGTTCTTGCTTTTGAACCTGTGAATGCCGCGCGATGCGCGGGACAACAGGAGCGAGCGATGAACAAGTCTGTGCGATGGGCGTGCGTGCTGGCCGGTCTACTACTGTCGTCTGCGGCCGATGCCGACATCTATCCGTCAAAGCCGATCAAGGCGGTCAATCCCTTCGGAGCGGGTAGTGCCGGAGACGTCGTCCCGCGGCTGTTCTTCGAGCGCCTGAGCGCCGAGCTCGGACAGCCGATCGTGATTGAAAACCGCGTCGGTGCTGGTGGTTCGGTCGGTACCGGCGCCGTGGCGAAGAGCGATCCTGATGGATACACCTTGCTGTCGCAGACCAATGCGATCGCAATCGCGCCGGCCATTTTCAACAATCTCACATACGACACCACCAAGGATCTCACCTCGGTGGTGATGATTGGCTATGCGGCGAATGTGATGATCGTGCCGAATGAACGGCCGTGGAAGACGGTGCAGGACTTTCTTGCCGCGGCGAAGGTCAAGGGCACAGTGATCAATTACGGCTCGGTGGGCGTGGGCAGCGCCGTGCATATCAGTTCGGAAAAGTTTCGTGCGGCTGCCGGCTTCCAGGCGACGCATATCCCCTATCGCGGGGGCTCCGAAGTCATCACGGATATTATCGGTGGGCGCATCGATTTTTATTTCTGCCCGATCGCCACGGCTCTGCCGCTGATCCGCGAGGGGCAGGTGCGTGCATTGGTGGTGTCAACGCCGACACGTGCGCGCGATCTGCCTGAGGTGCCGACGCCCCTCGATGCCGGCCTCAAGGATGCCGATAGTTCGATCTGGTTCGGCGTCTTCGTGCCGTCGAAGACACCGCCGGCCATCGTCGAGAAGCTCTATCAGTCCGGGACGAAGGTGCTGAATGCGCCGGAGACCCAGGCCAGCCTGAAGAAGATCGGCATCGAGCCGATGCCCCTGAAGTCGGCCGAGATGGATGCGCTGCTCGCCCGCGAGATCGTGGCGAACAAGGAATTGCTCAAGGGCGAGGCTGCGAAGTGACGGTGTGAAAGGCTCCCCGCGCGGTCTGCTTCTTGCATCGCATGCAAGATTGACCCGAAAATCGGGCTGCCGTCCAACCGGACGGCAGGATTGGAGCGCGTGATGAGAACGTTTCTGCGATGGTCCTGTGTCCTGACGAGCGTATTGCTGTGCTCGGCAGCCCAGGCCGAAACCAACTGGCCCAGCCGGCTGATCAAGGCCGTCATTCCCTTCGGGCCGGGCAGCGCGACCGACGTGGTGCCGCGGATTTTCTTCGAACGGCTCGGGCCCGAACTGGGCCAGACCATCGTCGTCGAAAACCGCGTGGGTGGCGGCGGCGCCGTCGGGACGGCGGCGGTCGCGAAGGCCGAGCCTGATGGTTACACGGTGCTGGCGCATTCTTCGGCCCTGGCGATTACGCCGGCCATCAATGCGAACCTGCCCTACGACACGACAAAAGACTTGTCGTCTGTGATCATGATCGGGGCGAGCCCGCAGATCATGATCATTCCAAAGGATCGGCCGTGGAAGACGGTGGATGATTTCCTGAAGGATGCCAAGGCCAAGGGCTCATCGATCAATTTCGGTTCGGTCGGCATCGGCAGTGCCGTGCATATCAGCGCCGAGAAATTCCGCCGGGCTGGCAATTTCGAGGCAACCCACATTCCCTATCGCGGCGGGCCGGAAGTGATCGCGGACATTCTCGGCGGGCGCATCGATTTCTACTT
This sequence comes from Tardiphaga sp., assembly GCF_044336785.1. Classification (GTDB taxonomy): domain Bacteria; phylum Pseudomonadota; class Alphaproteobacteria; order Rhizobiales; family Xanthobacteraceae; genus Tardiphaga. Next base: position 63,292 of record NZ_JBIIOT010000005.1, read on the forward strand.
CTGCCCGGCGGCGACGGCCTTGCCGCTCATCCGCGAAGGGCAGGTACGCGCCCTCGTTGTCTCGACAGAGAAGCGTTCGGCTGAGTTGCCCGACGTGCCGTCGTTGGCCGAAGTGGGGCTCAAGGATGGCGTGAGCGATAGCTGGATCGGCGTATTCGTGCCGTCGAAGACGCCGCGCGAGATCGTGGACAAGATGCGCGATGCGGGCCTGAAAGTGTTGGCCAAGCCGGAGATGCAGGCGGCACTGAAGAAGATCGGCGTGGAACCGGTGCCGATGACGACGAAGGAGATGGACGACATGGTGGCGAAGGAAGTCGCCGCCAATCTCGTGCTGCTCAAGACAGAAAAATAGCGTGTTGTCCGGATGGAGCGGTGCTCCATCCGGACTGTCGGGCGGCTGTCAGGCCTCGATATCCATGCGGACGAGAATGCGCTCGGCGCTGTCGTTCCAGACATCCATTTTCACGATCTTGCCGTCGCGCACCACGAAGCGATCAACATAGCGATTGCCTTCGAAGGTGGTGCCGTCGTGCCATTCGCCATACAGCGTGCCGGTGTTGTAGACGACCGTCTCGCCGTCACCAGGCGCCACGTCGGTACGCTCCATCTTCTTCTTCACCCATTTGTAGCGCATGGCGTTAAAGGCGGTGGCGTCGCGCGGGTGCTTGAACTTGCGGCCGCCTGTGAATGTGATGTCCACATCGGCCGACATGAAGGTCCCGGCGGTTTCGGGATCTGGGATCATTGACGCGACCAGAAAGCGCTCGACCAGTGCGGCGTCGTCGGTAAGGGGCGCGGTTGCTGATGGTTGCGACATCGGTTGTCTCCTGAAATCGGGGCTGGCGACATCCTAGCAAAGCAAGGAACAGATTGCATTCATTGGGCGTCCTAAATTGTATGCACTTCGTTCTGTAGCAGCCTGAAAAATGGGCGCCGCTAGTCGCTTGAAGTTCAAATATCCCTATAAATTTCAATCGATTGTGGCCTGTCCTGATCGCATGCGCATTGGCGTATCTCTTGCTTTCGGCTACACCGGGTCGGCCGTGAGATGGCCCACCGCGTGCCTTCAGGAGCCTCCATGACGTTCGACCTTATTCTACGCAATGCCCGCATCGTGGATCGGCCGGAAAGCCCTCTCGATATCGGCATCAAGGATGGCCGCTTCGCCGCCATCGAGGTCGGATTGCCCAAGGGCGAAGCACCGGATCAGAACCTGCACGGCCGGTTGGTGCTGCCGGGCTTTGTCGAAACCCATCTGCATCTCGATAAATCCTGCCTGCTCGGCCGCTGCAATTGCGACAGCGGAACGGTGCAGGAAGCGGTGGCGGAGGTCGCCAAGGCCAAACGTGATTTCACCGAGGAAGACGTCTATCGCCGCGCCGCGCGCACGCTGGAAAAGGCGATCAGCCACGGCACCAATCTGATGCGCACCCATGTGGAGGTCGATCCGCGCGTTGGCCTCACCAGCTTTCGCGCGCTCAAAAAACTGAAGCAGGATTATGCCTGGGCGATCGATTTGCAGTTGTGCGTGTTTCCCCAGGAAGGATTGCTCGATGATCCCGGCTGCGAGGAGGTGATGCTGCAGGCGCTGCGCGAGGGTGCCGATGTGGTCGGCGGCGTGCCTTATCTGGACCGGGATGCCCATGGTCAGATCGCCAAAATTTTCCAGATGGCGCGGGAGTTCGACGTCGATATCGACTTCCATCTCGATTTCGATCTCGATCCTGCGCATGCCAATTTCGGCGAAGTGTGTCGTCAGGCCCAAGCCACCGGCTGGGGCGGCCGTGTCGCCATCGGCCATGCGACAAAACTCTCGGCGATGCCGCGTGCGGATTTCGAAGCTGCCGCGCGTCGGCTGGCTGATGCCGGCGTTGCCGTCACCGTGTTACCGGCCACAGATCTGTTTCTCACTGGCCGTAATCACGATCACAACGTGCCGCGCGGCGTCACGCCGGCGCATCGCTTGCGGGCGCTTGGCGTGACGGCGAATATCTCCACCAACAATGTGCTGAATCCCTTCACGCCATTCGGCGACGTGTCGTTGATCCGCATGATCAATCTCTATGCCAATGTCGCGCAGATCGGCCGCATCGAGGAACTTGCCGCTTGCCTCGACATGGTGACGTCGGAATCGGCTCGGCTGCTGAACACGAAGGACTACGGCATTGCCGTCGGCCATTCGGCCGATCTCGTGGTGCTGGATTGCGAGACCAAGGCCGAGGCGGTATGCGAGATCGCGCAGCCGATATTCGGCTTCAAGACGGGGATCCGCACCTTCGTCAGGCCGGCTGCGAGCCTGCTGAAGCCGGTTTGATAAGGGAATGATGATGCCGATCGACGATACGCTGGGCGCTTTTGTGGACCATGGCCGCATCGAGGTGCAGCCGACGAGCGAAGGTGCGCTATCGGGGCTGAATTTTGCCCTGAAGGACGTGTTCGATCTCGCCGGCGTGCCGACCGCGGCTGGCAATCCGGAATGGCTGGCGACGCATCCGGTGCCGACACAATCCACGCCGGCGGCCGATCGTCTGCTTGGTGCCGGCGCGAAGCTTGTCGGCAAGACGCATACGGACGAACTGGCGTGGAGCCTCAATGGCGAGAACGCGCATTACGGCACGCCGGTGAATCCGGCCGCGCCCGGCCGCATTCCCGGCGGTTCGTCGAGTGGCTCGGCTGCGGCGACGGCGGGCGGACTCGTTGATTTCGCCATCGGCTCCGACACTGGCGGTTCGGTGCGTTTACCCGCGAGCTATTGCGGCATCTATGGCATCCGCACCACCCATGGCCGTATTCCGCTTGATGGCGCCGTGCCGCTGGCGCCGAGTTATGATGTGCTCGGCTGGTTTGCGCGATCGCCCGAATTGATGCTGAAGGTCGGCAATGTGCTGCTCGATCGCGTCCGTGCGCCGCGCAAGCCGAAGAAACTGCTCATTGCGCGTGATCTGTTTGCTGCGGTGGATGTGACAGTGCGCGATGCACTGCAGCCGGCGGTCGATCGCCTGATCGCACTGGTGGGGAGCAGCGAAGAGGTCGATGTCATCGGTGGCGAACGCGACGCGTGGCGCAATGCGTTTCGCGTGTTGCAGTCGGAAGAAGCCTGGGCGGTGCAGGGCGAATGGATCACGGCGGTGAAGCCGTCATTCGGCCCCGGCGTAAAAGAGCGCTTTGCTGCGGCGGCGGTGATGGATCCGGCCGAGATCGCAGCGGCAAAACCGTTGCGTCAGTCCATCATCAACAGGATCAACGCACTGCTCGCGGATGACGCGATCCTCGTGCTGCCGACGGCACCGGGCATTGCACCGCTGCGACAGACGCCCGATGCAGTGCTCGACGTCTTCCGTGCGCGCGCGATCGAACTGCTTTGCGTCGCCGGCCACGCCGGCACGCCGCAACTGTCGATGCCGGCGGCAACACTGGATGGTTGCCCGATCGGCCTGTCGATTATGGCCGCACGCGATTGCGACGAGGATCTGCTGTCGCTGGCGGTGGAGTTGGGCAAGGTCTGACGACCTCTCCGATGTCATCCCCGCGAAAGCGGGGATCCATAGACACCGTCGTCGTGTCGAATGATTGGCCTCTCGGTTCAGCGTGCCAGAGCTCTTCGGAAGTTATGGGTCCCCGCTCCGCGCACGCCTTCGGCGTGCTAGGCGGGGACGACAGGGGCATTACCGCCCCTTGCCATTCCCCTTTTCTGCCGCACGGCGCATGGCTTCTGCAAATGCACCGCCGCCCGCTTCCGGCTTGCCGGGCGCGCGCGACGTCATGTTGCGTTCGCTGAAACGCGGTCCGCGATCAGCCTTCGGGCGATCTTCCTTGGCGCCGATTGGATCGTCCATGCGGAGCGACAATGCGATGCGCTTGCGATCGACCTCGACCTCCAGCACCTTCACCTTGACGATATCGCCAGGCTTCACCACCTCGCGCGGATCCTTGATGAAGGTTCTGGACATCGCCGAGATGTGGATCAGGCCATCCTGATGCACGCCGACATCGACGAAGGCGCCGAAGGCGGCAACGTTGGTGACTGTGCCTTCGAGGATCATGCCGGGCTTGAGGTCCGAGACCTTCTCGACGCCTTCCATGAACACCGCGGCCTTGAAAGCGGGACGGGGATCGCGGCCCGGCTTCTCCAGCTCTTTCAGAATGTCGGTGACCGTCGGCAAACCAAACGTATCGTCGACAAAGCTCTTCGGTTGCACTTTTCGCAACACCTCGGCATTGCCGATCAGCGCGTGGATATCGCTCTTGGTGGCTTCGATGATCTTGCGCACCAGCGGATAGGCTTCCGGATGCACGCCGGATTTGTCGAGCGGGTCTTCGCTGTCATTGATACGCAGGAAGCCGGCGCATTGTTCGAACGCCTTCGGGCCGAGACGGGGCACATCCTTCAGTCCCTTGCGTGACTTGAACGGGCCGTTGGCATCGCGGTGCTGTACGATGCTCTGGGCGAGGCCGGAGCCGATGCCCGACACGCGCGCCAGCAGAGGGGCAGATGCGGTGTTGAGATCAACGCCGACGCCATTCACGCAGTCTTCAACGACCGCATCGAGCGAGCGGGCGAGCTTGCTCTCGCCGAGATCGTGCTGGTATTGGCCGACGCCGATCGCCTTCGGATCGATCTTGACCAGCTCCGCCAGCGGATCCTGCAGGCGGCGCGCAATGGAGACGGCGCCGCGCAGCGTCACGTCGAGCTCGGGCAGTTCTTCCGATGCGAAGGCCGAGGCCGAATAGACCGACGCGCCGGCTTCCGACACCACGATCTTCGTCATCTTCAGATCCGGCAGCAGCTTGAGCAGATCACTCGCCAGCTTGTCGGTCTCGCGCGAGGCGGTACCGTTGCCGATGGCGATCAGTTCGACTTTGTGCTGCACGGCCAGCTTGCCGAGTGTCGCCAGGGCCGCATCCCACTGACGCTGCGGCTCATGCGGGAAGATCGCCGTTGTCGCCACCACCTTGCCGGTGGCGTCGATGATCGCGGTCTTCACGCCGGAGCGGAAACCGGGATCGAGACCCATGGTGACGCGTGCGCCGGCGGGGGCGGCGAGCAGGAGATCGCGCAGGTTCGAGGCGAACACGCGCACGCCTTCTTCTTCCGCCGAGGTCCACAGCCGCATGCGCAGATCGATATTGAGATGCACCTGGATCTTCGTGCGCCAGGCCCAGCGCACGGTATCGGTCAGCCACTTGTCGCCGGGGCGGCCTTTGTCCGACACGCCGACGCGCTGCATGATCTTCATTTCATACGAGCTTGGCGTGGTTGATGGCACGGGCACGGCCGGCACCGGCTCGGGCTGCATCGCGAGATCCAGCACTTCTTCCTTCTCGCCGCGGAACAGCGCCAGCACGCGATGCGACGGCAGCTTGTGCAGCGGCTCGGAGAAATCGAAATAATCCTTGAACTTCTCGCCCTCGGCCTTCTTGCCGTCGCGCACCTTCGAGGCCATCACGCCATTCGACCACATCTGCTCGCGCAGCGCGCCGATGAGATCGGCGTCTTCGGCAAAGCGCTCGACAAGGATCGCGCGCGCGCCATCGAGTGCTGCGGTGACATCGGCGACCTGCTTGTCGGCATCGACATAGGCTTCGGCCATCACTTTCGGATCGTTCTGCGGCTCGGCGAGCAGCACATCCGCCAGCGGCATCAGGCCGGCTTCCTTGGCGATCTCCGCCTTGGTGCGGCGCTTCGGCTTGAACGGCAGATAGATGTCTTCGAGGCGGCCCTTGGTGTCGGCGGTCATGATGGCGGTCTCGACGGTGGCATCGAGCTTGCCCTGTTCGCGCACCGATTCCAGGATCACCTTGCGGCGGTCTTCCAGCTCGCGCAGATAGGTCAGGCGTTCTTCCAGCGTGCGCAGCTGCGCGTCGTCGAGACCGCCGGTGATTTCCTTGCGGTAGCGCGCGACGAACGGCACGGTTGCACCTCCGTCCAGCAGTTCCACCGTCGCCGCGACCTGCTGTTCGCGCACGCCAAGTTCGTCTGCGATCTTTAGATTGATGTTTGCCACGCGTAGCCATTCCTTCGAAAGTCTGTGGCGGTCATCCCGCCGTCGTAAACGCGTTATTGACCGGCATTCGGCGATTCATCAACCCCGATCGCGGCGGCAGAATGTTCTGTGGATCGCCTGTTCCGCTTTGAAAACGCTTTCGGATTTCCGGATCATTGCGTGCCTTTCAGCCATGCGGCTGTGCAAAAATATAGTGCTGGATCGTCTGCCGCGAACTGTGTAGACGAACGCTCCTTTTGGAGCGGTCATGTCGATTTGCGGTCTGGATTTTGGAACGTCGAACACGACGCTCGGTACCATCAACAATGACGTCCCGGTTCTGATTGCGCTGGAGGATGCGCATGTCACGATTCCGAGCGCCATTTTCTACAAGGCCGATAGCGGCGCCTTTATCGGGCGCAAGGCGATGGAAGCCTATGTGGAGGGCGTCTCCGGCCGCCTGATGCGCAGCCTGAAATCGGTGCTCGGCACCTCGCTGATCGACGAGACCACGCGGGTCGGGCGCGAGCGCATCGGATTTCGCAGCGTCATCGGCAATTACATCGGCGCCGTGAAGCGCCGTGCGGAAGCAGCATCCGGCGTTGAATTGCACAAGGTTGTGCACGGCCGCCCCGTGTTCTTCGTCGACGACAATCCGGCCGGCGACCGCAAGGCCGAGGATGTGCTGCTCGGCATCGCCAAGGACATCGGCTTTACCGACGTCTCGTTCCAGTTCGAGCCGATCGCGGCGGCGCTGGATTACGAACGCCAGATCAAGTCGGAAGAGATTGCGCTGATCGCCGATATCGGCGGCGGTACGTCGGATTTCTCCATCGTGCGCCTGTCGCCGGAGCGGCACCGCCATGCCGATCGCAAGGACGACATTCTTGCCAATGACGGCGTGCGGATCGGCGGTACCGATTTCGATCGGCATCTGAGCCTCGGCGTGGTGATGCCGCTGCTCGGCTATCGCTCGGCGATGAAGCGTGCGGGCCTCGACGTGCCGTCGGGCTATTTCCACGACCTTGCCACCTGGTCGAGCATCAATCGGATGTATGATTCCAAGGTGATGAACGAGATCCGGCAGGTGCGCTTCGAGGCTCAGCAGCCGGAATTGCTGGACCGTCTTGTGCGCGTGCTGGAGGAGCAGCGCGGTCACACCCTGGCGATGGAGGTGGAGGGGGCCAAGATCGGTCTGTCCGACAGTCCGAAATCGAGCATTCCGCTGAGCTGGCTGGAGCCGGGCCTCAAGGCCGGCATGGCACGCAAGGAACTCGTCAGCCATACCCAGACGCTGGCCGATCGCATCCATGCGCGGATCGGCATCTGTCTCGCGCAGGCGAAGCTGAAGCCGGAGAATATCGACGCGGTATTCCTGACCGGTGGCTCTGTGCAGCTTGCGCATGTCCGCAAGGCGATCCTCGGCGCGCTGCCGGCCGCCCGCGCCATTGATGGCGACACGTTCGGTGCCGTCGGCAAGGGACTGACCATCGAGGCCAACAGGCGTTACGGCTAATTCGCCGCCTGTGGCTCATGGGGCACAGGGCCTGTCGAAAGCTTGCTGCCACCGGCATATGCCGGTTATCGAACTCGCCGCAAATCTCGCAATGATTCCGCCAAAGCCGTTTTGGGCTGTGCTTTGGGGAATTCGACATGAAACAGTTTCTGGTCGCCGCCTGTCTGGTGGGCTCTGCCGCCGCGTCCGCACAGGCCGCCGATCTGGCGCCAAGGCCATATACGAAGGCGCCGGCCTATGTCGCGCCTATCTATAACTGGACCGGCTTTTATGCGGGCGCGAATGTCGGCTACGGCTGGGGCGGCCGCAGCGGCAATGTCACGGGCAATAGCGCTAATCTCAATGGCTCCGTGGGCCCGCTGGAATTCTACACCGACGCTTTCGGCAACAAAAATGACGGTGTGTTTGGCGGTGGCCAGATCGGCTACAATTATCAAGTGAGCCAATATGTGTTCGGTTTGGAAACCGATATTCAGTGGGCCGATCAGCGCAGCAATACGTTCCTGTCGCGACCGACGCCATTTCTCGGTAACTCATTTCTTGCTGATCACACGCAGTCAGCATCCGATCGTGTGAAGTGGTTCGGCACGGTGCGTGCCCGCGCCGGCTTCACGCCGGTCTCCACTTTGCTGCTCTATGTCACCGGAGGTCTGGCCTATGGCGAAACCGAGAGCAGTGTCACCAATACGTTCCCTGCCTTGCCGAACGTGTTCCCCATCGTGACCGGGCGACCGGCTTACGCCAATGCGGGATCGGTGAGCGGCACCAGTGTCGGCTGGGCCGCAGGCGCCGGCGCGGAATGGATGTTTGCCGCCAACTGGTCGGTGAAAGCGGAGTACCTGCATGTCGATCTCGGCAGCACCAGCCTCACTCTGGTCGATCGCTTCGATCCGACCACTTTCCAGACCTATGGATTCCGGCACCAGCAGGACACGGTGCGCGTCGGCATCAATTACAAGTTTGGCGGCTAGGCGGTCCTAGAAAGCCAGTCGCGCGGTTCTGAAATTCCCTTGGGGCTGGCAGCGATGCCGGCCCTGTTTGCTTGTGGACCGTCCTTTCTAGCGCTGCACCGAACCTCGTCCCGATAGCAAGACCCGTTGCCAGCCGGGGTGTTGGCGGCTAAACGGCTCACATTCAAAAATGTGCGGCCAAAGGTCGCTGCGAACATTAGGCTACTGGGAGCGAACAATGAGCCAGACCACCATCGGCACGCGTGCAGAGCAGAGCGCGAAGACCGATCTCGAAACATCGACCATCCGTGCCATCTCATGGCGGCTGATCCCGTTTCTGATCCTGGCTTACTTCCTCGCCTATCTCGACCGCGTCAATCTCGGCTTCGCCGCGCTGACCATGAACGCCGATCTGAACTTCTCGCCCACGGTGTTCGCCTGGGGTGCCGGTATCTTCTTCGTCGGCTATTTCATCTTCGAGGTTCCTAGCAATATCGCGCTGGAAAAATTCGGCGCCAGCCGCTGGATCGCGCGCATCATGGTGAGCTGGGGCATCATCTCGGCGCTGATGGCGATCGTCAGCGGCTCCACCAGCTTCTATGTGCTGCGCTTCCTGCTCGGCGTCGCCGAAGCCGGCTTCTTCCCCGGCATCATTCTGTATCTGACCTACTGGTATCCGGCCGAGTACCGCGCCCGCTTCCTCGCGGCCTTCGCCATTGCGGTGCCGGTCTCCACCGTGATCGGCGCGCCGATCTCCGGCATGCTGCTCGGGCTCGATGGCATGATGGGCCTGAAGGGCTGGCAGTGGCTGTTCATCATTGAGGGCATTCCTTCGGTGCTGCTTGGCATCGTCACCTGGTTCTATCTCACCGATAAACCGGCCAAGGCGGACTGGCTGACGCCGGACCAGAAGATGTGGCTGGCGGACAAGCTTGAGAGCGAGCGCACCGTCAAGGAAAGTGCGCATGGCATGTCGCTCGGCCAGGCGCTGACCTCGCCAAAAGTGCTGATGCTCAGCGTGATCTATTTCGGCTTTGTCGCCGCCCTTTATGGCATGCAGTTCTGGCTGCCGCAGATCGTGAAGGCGTTCGGCTTCACCAATGTGCAGACCGGCTTCGTCACGGCGATCCCCTATGCCTTCGGCTCCGTCGCGATGATCCTGTGGGCGCGCCATTCGGATCGGACGCGGGAACGTGTTTGGCACGTAGGCCTGCCGTTGCTGCTAATCGCCGTGGCGCTCGCCGCGTCGGGTGTCGTCACCAATCCCACGGTGACCATGGTGATGTTGACCGTCGCCGCCATCGGCGTGTTCTGCACCTTCGCACTGTTCTGGACGCTGCCGACGGCATGGCTCAGCGGCACCGCTGCGGCCGGTGCCATCGCCATGATCAATTCCATCGGCAATCTTGCAGGCTTTGGCGGGCCGTATCTGATCGGCTTCGTGAAGGAAGCCACCGGCAGCACCTCGACAGGGCTTCTCGTGCTGGCGGCGATGCCGCTGATCGCGGGCATCCTTGTGCTGGCCGGCAATCACGGCACGGCGACGGAATTCGCTGCTGCCGGCAAGGCACCCCAGCCGGGCAAGTAATTCGCCTGTGCTTTCAGTCTGTTCGAAACGCCGGGGCCTTCTGCTCCGGCGTTTTTCATTGCGCGATCGTGCAGAGATGATGGCGAGTTTGTGATCAATGACGAATATTGACAATCGTCAGTGGTCATCTTTAGTTTGACTTACGTCATTCAAAGGAAACTCCCATGTTCCGCGCTTCTCTGTCCGGCGTCCTCCGTAAACCGGCCGTCGCAGCCTTGCTGCTGGTCCCAGCGCTTGGTCTGGCCAGTTGCGGCAAGAAGACCGAGGCCGAAGCGAAGCCGACGCGGCCGGTTCTGGTCACCACCGTGCAGTACCAGCCGGAATCGCCGTCACGCAGTTTCGTCGGCACCATCCGGCCCCGCATCGAGACCGATATCGGCTTCCGCGTCACCGGCAAGGTCGCCAAGCGCCTCGTCGAGGTCGGACAGACCGTCCAGATCGGCCAGCCGCTCGGCACCCTGGATGAAGTCGATCTGAAGCTGCAGGCCGAGCAGGCCGCCGCCGAACTCAGCGCCGCCACCGGTGTGCTGGCCCAGGCCAGCGCCGCCGAGGGGCGGGCCAATGAGTTGAAGATCAAGGGCTGGGCCACCCAGGCGCAACTCGATCAGGCCAAGGCCTCCGGTGACGAGGCCCGCGCCCGCCTCAACCGCGCCGAACGCCAGGTCGAGCTCACCAAGAACAGCCTCTCCTACGCGACGCTTGTCGCCGATACCGCCGGTGTGGTCACCGCCACCCTGATCGATCCCGGCCAAGTCATCTCTGCCGGCCAGGCCGCGATCCGTGTCGCGCGCTTTGCCGAGAAGGAAGCCGTGGTCGCCATTCCGGAAACGCTGGTCGGCCGCGCCAAGGATGGCAATGCCACCGTCAATCTGTGGTCGGAGCCCGGCAAGACCTATCAGGCCAAGCTGCGCGAGATCGCCCCGAATGCCGATACGGCCACGCGGACTTATCTGGCCAAATTCTCGCTGCCCGAAGCCGACGACAAGGTCGCGCTTGGCATGACCGCGACGCTGACGCTCGCGGATCCGAAGACCGAGCGCATCGCGCGCGTCCCGTTGTCTGCCCTGTTCAGCCAGGGCAACCAGTCCTCGCTCTACACCGTGAATGACAGCGGCGACATCACGCTGCGTCCGGTCAAGGTGAAGACCTATGAAAGCGCCGACGCGATCATCACCGGCGGTGTCGATGACGGCGCCAAGGTCGTCACGCTCGGCGTGCAGAAACTCGATCCCGCGCAAAAGGTGCGCGTGGTCTCGGCCCTGTCGTTCTAAGCAAACATAAAGGACGAAGCCGATGCATCGCTTCAACCTCTCGGCCTGGGCCGTTGCGCATCCCACTTTGATCCTGTTCATGATCATTGCGCTGGGCTTTGCCGGCTTCTTCTCCTACGAAAAGCTCGGCCGGGCCGAAGATCCGTTCTTCACCGTCAAGGTGGTGAACGTCACGGCGATCTGGCCGGGCGCGACCGCCAAGGAGATGCAGGAGCAGGTCGCCGATCCCATCGAAAAGAAGATGCAGGAGCTGCCGTACTTCGACAAGGTCCAGACCTATTCGAAGCCGTCTTTCACCGCACTGCAGGTGTCGTTCAAGGACAACGCGCCGCCGAAGGATGTGCCGTATCTCTTCTATCTGCTGCGCAAGAAGCTTGCGGACGTGCAGGGCAGCCTGCCGACGGGCCTGATCGGTCCCACCGTCAATGACGAATTCAGCGACGTCGATTCCATCCTCTACATGATGACCGGCGATGGCGCCGACTTCGCGCAGATGAAGAAGGTCGCCGAAGGCCTGCGCCAGCGCCTGCTCAAGGTCGATGGCGTCACCAAGGTCAATCTCTATGGCACCCAGGACGAGCGCATCTTTGTCGAGTTCTCGCATGCGAAGCTCGCCACGCTGGGCATCACGACGCAGGCGCTGTTCGACTCGCTTGCCAAGCAGAATTCCATCACGCCCGCCGGCACCGTCGAGACGTCCTCGCAGCGCGTGCCACTGCGCGTCACCGGCGCGCTCGATGGCGTGAAGGCTGTCGCCTCGACTCCGGTGGAGAGCAATGGCCGCACCTTCCGCCTGGGCGACATCGCCAATGTGACCCATGGCTTCGTCGATCCGCCGGATTTCCAGATCCAGCAAAAGGGCAAGCCGGCGCTCGGCATCGGCGTCGTCACCGCCAAGGGCGCCAACATTCTCCAGCTCGGCGAGAATGTGAAGAAGGCCGCCGACAGTTTTATGGCCGCAGTGCCGCAGGGCATCGAGATCGAGCAGATCGCCGATCAGCCGCATGTGGTCGAGGAGGCCGTCGGCGAATTCACGCGCTCTTTCGTCGAGGCGCTGGCCATCGTGCTGTTCGTGAGCTTCCTCGCGCTCGGCTGGCGCACCGGCATCGTGGTGGCGCTGTCGGTGCCGCTGGTGCTCGGCATCGTCTTCATGGTGATGAATGCGATCTCGCTCGACCTGCATCGCATCTCGCTCGGCGCGCTGATCATCTCCCTCGGCCTGCTCGTCGATGACGCCATCATTGCTGTCGAAATGATGGTGGTGAAGATGGAGCAGGGCTGGGACCGCGTGCGCGCGGCGTCTTTCGCCTGGGAATCCACTGCCTTCCCGATGCTCACCGGCACGCTGGTGACGGCCGCCGGCTTCCTGCCCATCGGTTTCGCCAATTCGGCGGTCGGTGAATATGCCGGCAGCATCTTCTGGGTCGTGGCCATCGCGCTGGTGGCGTCGTGGTTCGTGGCCGTGATCTTCACGCCCTATATCGGCGTCAAGCTGTTGCCGAATATGGCCGCACACGGGGCTGCGCATCACGATCCGCATGCAATCTACGAGACGCGCATGTATCGCATCCTGCGCGGTGTGGTGCAGTGGTGCGTCAATCATCGCATCAAGGTGGTGGTGGCCACCGTCGGCATCTTCTTCGCCTCGGTGGTTGGCTTCGGCCATGTCCAGCAGCAGTTCTTCCCGCTCTCCGAACGCCCCGAACTGTTCTTCCAGCTGCGCCTGCCGGAAGGCACTGCTTTCGATGTCACCAAGAAGTCGGTGCAGAAAGCGGAGACCCTGCTCAAGGACGACAAGGATATCGCGACCTATACATCCTATGTCGGCCGCGGTTCGCCGCGCTTCTGGCTTGGTCTCAATCCGCAATTGCCCAATGAGGCCTTCGCTGAAATCGTGATCGTCGCCAAGGGCGTCGAGTCGCGCGAGCGTATCAAGGCGAAGATCGAGAAGGCTGTGACTGACGGCCAGCTCAGCGAGGCCCGCGTGCGCGTCGATCGCTTCAATTTCGGCCCGCCGGTCGGCTTCCCCGTTCAGTTCCGCGTCATCGGCCCGGACACAGCGAAGGTGCGCGATATCGCCTACAAGGTGCGCGACGTCATGCGCGCCAATCCGAATATCATGGAAGCGCAGCTCGACTGGAACGAACAGTCGCCTTACCTCAAGCTCGTCGTCGATCAGGACCGTGCGCGCGCACTCGGTCTCACGCCGCAGGATGTCTCGCAGTCGCTGGCGCTGCTGATCTCCGGCACGACGGTCACCACCATCCGTGACGGTATCGAAAAGGTCGCCGTCGTCGCTCGTGCGGTGCCGTCGGAGCGTCTTGATCTCGGCAAGGTTGGCGATCTCACCATCATCGCGCGCAATGGCGTTGCGGTGCCGCTGACCCAGGTGGCGAATATCGAATACTCGCATGAGGAGCCGATCCTGTGGCGGCGTAACCGCGACATGGCGATCACCGTGCGCAGCGACGTCGCCGATGGCGTGCAGCCGCCGGATGTCACCAACCAGATCTGGCCGCAGCTGCAGCAGATCCGCGATAGCCTGGAGCCCGCCTATCGCATCGAGATCGGCGGCGCGGTGGAGGAGAGCAACAAGGGCAATGCCTCGATCGCGCTGCTCTTCCCGCTGATGATGATCGTGATGCTGACGCTGCTGATGATCCAGCTGCAAAGCTTCTCGCGGCTTATCCTGGTGTTCCTGACGGCGCCGCTCGGCATCATCGGCGCGTCGCTGGCGCTGAATGTCGCCGGCAAGCCGTTCGGCTTCGTCGCGCTGCTGGGCCTGATCGCGCTGGCCGGCATGATCATGCGTAACGCGGTCATTCTCGTCGATCAGATCGAGACCGACGTGGCGCATGGTCTGACCCGCGCCGAGGCGATCGTCGAGGCGACGGTGCGCCGTGCGCGTCCGGTGGTGCTCACCGCGCTGGCGGCGATCCTGGCGATGATCCCGCTGTCACGCTCGGCCTTCTGGGGCCCGATGGCGGTCACCATCATGGGCGGTCTGTTCGTCGCGACCTTCCTCACGCTGCTCTATCTGCCCGGCCTCTATGCGCTGTGGTTCAGGAAGAGCCTCGATGAGCGCGGTCCCGGTGAAGATACAGAGCATCATGCGCCGCAGCATCACGACAAACAGCTCGCCTTTCCGCTTGCCGCTGCTGCCGAATAAGAAGATAGCTTGCTCAAGATGACGCTTGTTTCCGACCATACCGAAACCGACGATATGCGCACCCGGATCGAGGTGACGGCTGAAAAGCTGTTCCGCGAACTGGGCTATCAGAAGACCACCGTCGCTGATATCGCGAAACTGCTGCGGATGTCGCCGGCCAATGTCTATCGCTTCTTCGACTCCAAGAAGTCGATCATTTCGGCCGTGGCCAGGCGGCTGATGGGGGAAGTCGAGGTTGCAGCAACGGCCATCGTGGCCAAGCCGCAGCCGGCGTCGCAGCGGATGCGCGAGTTGCTGGTCACGATCCACCAGATGAACACCGAGCGCTATGTCGGCGACGCCAAGCTGCATGAAATGGTGTCGATCGCCATGGAAGAGAGCTGGGACGTCTGCCTCGCCCATATCGAATGCGTGACCGGGGCCATCGGCCAAGTGATCGCCGATGGCGCCGCATCCGGCGAATTTCACGCACCGGATGTACCTCTGGCCGCCATGTGCGTCTGTGCGGCGATGATCCGCTATTTCCATCCCCAGATGATCGTCGAGGCTGCCGACAAGCCTGGTCCCTCCATCGACCAGATGGTCGACTTCGTCCTTGCCGGGCTGGCACCGCGGGGCTAGACCTCGAAGCGTCGGTCAATAAAGGGATATCCCGTGAGCGCTTTCGAACTCCACAGCTACGAGCCCCGCAACGGACATGGTCTGAAGCACGACCCCTTCAACGCCATTATCGCGCCGCGTCCGATCGGCTGGGTCTCGACCAAGGGCGCCGATGGCCGCGTCAATCTCGCGCCCTACAGCTTTTTCAACGGCTTCAACTACAAGCCGCCGCTGATCGGCTTCTCCAGCATGGGCATCAAGCACTCCACCCGCAATGCGCAGGAAACCGGCGAATTCGTCTGGAATCTGGCCACCATTGATCTGGCTCAGCAGATGAACGCCACGGCCGCCCATGTCGATGCGGACGTGAACGAATTCGAGGTGGCCGGCCTCACCCCGGTGCCCAGTACGCTGGTGAGCGTTCCGCGCGTCGGCGAGGCGCGTGTCTCCTTCGAATGCAAGGTCACCGAGATCATCGAGCTGAAGCGTGCCGATGGCCAGTCCGCCAATGCCTTCCTCACCATGGGCGAAGTGGTGGCGGTCCATATCGACAAGACCCTGATCGTGGACGGCGTGTACCGCACGGCCCTGGCCAGCCCGATCGTCCGCGCCGGCCGTCAGGGCGATTATTTCACGGTCAAACATGACGACATGTTCGAGATGGTGCGGCCGGATTGACACTCGGTGTCGTCCCCGCGAAAGCGGGGACCCATACCCTCCGAAGATCTGATCGAAACGCTGTCGCCGCCTGAGCCAATAACCGCGCCGACGGTGTCTATGGGTCCCCGCTTTCGCGGGGACGACCGGTCGCGCGACCTCCTGCCACGCAGCCTCCATTCGCCTTGATGGAACCGATGCGGTATCCTTGCCGTTATCGATGGCTCAATGCTGGCCAATTTCGCTTAAATTTCAATGCGAAAGCTAAGCTGAAACCAACGCCGTCCCGCTAGAGCGAATGCCTTTGAGTGGCTCGTCTTCCGCCCGGAAGCCCGGCCGCGCCGATGAAGAGGACTTCCCATGAGCTCCCCAAGCCTGCGCAAGGACTACGTCACCAAGCCGATCTTCGGCTGGGCCAAGGGCGTGCTGCCGAGGATGTCGGACACCGAGCGCGAGGCGCTGGAGGCTGGCGACGTCTGGTGGGATGCGGATCTGTTCACGGGCAATCCCGATTGGGACAAGCTGCTCAAGGTCGCGCCGGCCACGCTGACGGCGGAAGAGCAGGCCTTCATGACCGGGCCTGTGGATCGTCTCTGCGAGATGATCGACGACTGGAAGATCAATTGGGAGTTGCGCGACCTGCCGCCGGAGGTCTGGGACTTCATCAAGCGCGAAAAATTCTTCGGCATGATCATCCCAAAGGAATTTGGCGGTCTCGGCTTCTCGCCCTATGCCCATTCGGAAGTGGTGCGCAAGATTTCGTCGCGCTCGGTGGTCGCTGCCGTCACCGTAATGGTGCCCAACTCACTGGGCCCCGGCGAACTGCTGATGAAATTCGGCACCGACGAACAGCGCCAGCGCTGGCTGCCGCGTCTCGCCGATGGCCGCGACATTCCCTGCTTCGGGCTCACCAGTCCGGAAGCCGGCTCCGATGCCGCGTCGATGATCGACAGCGGCATCATCTGCAAGGGCACCTTTGACGGCCAGGACGTGCTCGGCCTGCGCCTGAACTGGCACAAGCGCTACATCACCCTCGGCCCCGTCGCCACGCTGATCGGTCTCGCTTTCAAGGCCTATGACCCCGATCATCTCGTCGGCGATCAGGACGAGCTCGGCATCACGGTCGCGCTGATCCCGCATGATCTTCCGGGCGTCGAAATCGGCAAGCGCCACCTGCCGTCGATGCAGGTGTTTCAGAACGGCCCGA
Organism: Tardiphaga sp.; assembly: GCF_044336785.1. Lineage (GTDB taxonomy): Bacteria > Pseudomonadota > Alphaproteobacteria > Rhizobiales > Xanthobacteraceae > Tardiphaga. The sequence goes on from NZ_JBIIOT010000005.1 coordinate 80,234, forward strand.
ACTGGGGCCGCGATGTCTTCATCCCGCTCGATTACATCATCGGCGGGCAGGAGCGGCTCGGGCAGGGCTGGAAGATGCTGATGTCGGCGCTCGCCGCTGGCCGCGGCATCTCGCTGCCGTCGCTCTCCGCGGCCGGTGCCGCCTATGCCGCCCGCGCCACCGGCGCCTATGCCCGCATCCGCGAGCAGTTCAATATCTCGATCTCGAAATTCGAAGGCATCGAGGAGCCGCTCGCCCGCATCGCCGGCACCGCTTATCTGCTCGACGCCGCGCGACGCCTGACATCGGCGGCGCTCAATCAGGGCCATCACCCCGCTGTCATCTCTGGCATCATGAAGCTGCATGCCACCGAGCGGATGCGCACTGTTATCGACGACGCCATGGACATCCACGCGGGCAAGGCCGTCATCGATGGCCCGCAGAATTACATGGGCAATCTCTATCGCGCGGTGCCGGTGGGCATCACGGTGGAGGGCGCCAATATCCTGACGCGTAATCTGATCGTGTTCGGGCAGGGCGCCATCCGCGCGCATCCCTATCTGCTACAGGAGATGAATGCCCTCAGCGATCCCGACAAAAAGAAGGGGCTCGACGCCTTCGACACCGCATTCTGGAAACATGTGGGCCATAGCGTCACCACGCTGTTCCGCGCCTGGGGCCGCAGCTGGACCGGTGGCGCTTTTGCGCCCGTGCCCGATGCAGGTGCCGCCACGCAGTTCTATCGCCAGCTGTCGCGCTATTCGTCGGCCTTCGCGCTCTGCGCCGACATGGCACTGCTGACGCTGGGCGGCGCGCTGAAGCGCAAGGAGATGCTGTCGGCGCGCTTCGGCGATATTCTCTCCGAGCTCTATCTTCTCTCGGCCGCGCTCAAACGGTGGGAAGACGAAGGCCGCCAGCAGGACGATCTGCCGGCGCTCGAATGGTGCATGGCCACGGGCTTCAAGACCATCGAGAACCGTTTTGCCGAAATCCTCGCCAATCTGCCGAACCGCTTTGTCGCGGCGATCCTGAAATTCGTCGTGCAGCCATTTGGTGCGTCGGTGCTCGGCCCGTCGGACCGCGTCGTGCATCTCTGTGCCCAGATGATTCTGGAGCCCTCGGCCACACGCGACCGGCTGACACCAGACCTTGCGCATGTGGATGACGATCGCGGCCTGGCACGGCTGGAAACGGCCTTCAAACTGGTGACATCCACTGACGATATTGCCAAACGCATCCGAACCGCGAAACTGAAGGACTGGAAGCAGGCCGTGGCGCAGGGCGTGATTACGCAAGCGGAAGGCGAGCGGCTGGAAGCTGCGCGCGAGGCCGCCAGGCTGGTGATCGAGGTGGACGATTTCGCGCCGGAAGATCTGTCGCCACTGGCCAAGAAGTCGGACAATGTGCATCAGTTCTTCCAGGAACTTGGTGACCAGCGAGCAGCATCCTGATGACAAGACCAGTCTATATCGTCGACGGGAGCCGCACGCCGTTCCTGAAGGCGCGCAGCGGGCCCGGCCCGTTCACGCCGGTTGATCTTGCTGTGCAATGTGGCCGCCCGCTATTGGCACGGCAGCCTTTTGCGGCGAACGCTTTCGATCAGGTTATCCTCGGCTGTGTTAATGTCATTGCGGACGAGATGAACCCCGCCCGTGTCGCAGCGCTCCGGCTCGGCATGGGCGAGCGCATGGTGGCTTTCACCGTGCAGATCAATTGCGGCTCCGGCATGCAGTCCATCGACACCGGCTATCGCTATATCCGCGAGGGCAATGCCGATCTCATTCTCGCCGGTGGTGCCGAAGCGCTCAGCCACGCGCCTTTGGTCTGGCCGCAGAACGGCGTGCGCTGGTTCGCTGGCCTCGCAATGGCCAAGGGGCCGCTCGCCAAACTCGCTGCTTTCGCCAAGGCGCGGCCCGCTTATTTCAAGCCGGTGATCGGCCTCGAGCGCGGCCTCACCGATCCCATCACCGATCTCAATATGGGCCAAACCGCCGAGAAGGTCGGCCATCTCTTCGGTATCACGCGTCTGCAGGCCGATGCCTATGCCTCGGAAAGCCACAAGCGTCTCGCGCGTGCGCAGGAGCAGGGCTGGCTGAAAGGCGAGGTCGAGACTGCCTTCGATCGCAAGGGCAAGTTCTACGATCACGACGATGGCGTGCGGCTGGATTCCTCGGCCGACAAGCTCGCAATGCTGAAGCCGGTGTTTGAGCGGCCGTGGGGACAGGTCACCGCTGGCAATTCCAGCCAGATCACCGATGGCGCATCCTGGGTGATCCTCGCCTCCGAAGAAGCCGTGGTGAAACACAAGCTCACGCCCAAGGCTGTCATCCTCGATAGCCAGTGGTCGGCGCTCGATCCCTCGATCATGGGGCTCGGCCCGGTGTTGTCGTCGCATGACCTGCTCAAGCGCAACAACATGACGATCCACGACATCGAGACCTGGGAGCTCAACGAGGCTTTCGCCACCCAGGTGCTCGGCTGTCTGGCTGCCTGGAAGGACGAGCAGTTCTGCCGCGAGGTGCTCGGTCTCGATGGCGCGGCCGGCGAAATCGACCGTGCCAAGCTGAATGTCGATGGCGGTGCTATCAGCCTTGGCCATCCCGTCGGCACGTCCGGCAACCGCATCGTGCTGCATCTCGTCAATGCCATGAAGCGGCTCGGCACCCGGCGCGGCATCGCCACCGAATGTATCGGTGGCGGGCTCGGTGGTGCGATGTTGATCGAGACGGTGTGAGGCGCGTCATGGACAGCAGAATTTTGGACGCCCTCAAGGACCGTGCGCTCGAACTCGGGCCTACTCCTGACACGAGCGACACCTATCGCAATTTCAAGCTGACCCGCGATGCCGATGGCGTGGCGTGGCTTCTGTTTGACCGAGCAGAGTCCACCGCGAATACGCTATCAGAAGAAGTACTGCTGGAATTCGACATGGTGCTGACCGCGCTGGAAACCCAGCGTCCCACCGGCATCGTGATCCGCTCCGCAAAGTCATCCGGCTTCATTGCTGGTGCCGACATCAATGAATTCCGCGGCAGCGATGCCGGCGCCATCGAGGCCCAAATCGCGCGTGCGCATGCGGTGGTCGATCGCCTTGAGGCGTTAAAAATCCCGACGGTCGCTGTGATCCACGGATTCTGCCTCGGTGGTGGCCTCGAGATCGCGCTGGCCTGCCAGATGCGCATTGCCATCGATGGCGCCCGCTTCGGCTTCCCGGAAGTGATGCTCGGCCTGCATCCCGGCCTCGGCGGCACCGCACGCTTCACCCATCTGGTCTCGCCGCTGCAGGCGATGCCGATGATGCTCACCGGCAAGACCATCGATGCCCGCAAGGCGAAAGCCATCGGCCTTGTCGATGCCGTCACCGAAGAACGCCATGTCCGCAATGCGGTGAAAGAAGCGGTATTCGGCCGCCTCAAGCGGGCAAAACCGTCGCCGCTGATCCCGCTGCTGAACTTCTCTCCGGTGCGCGGCATTCTCGCCTCGCGTATGGTGGCGGAAGCCGCCAAACAGGCGCCGCGCGAACATTATCCCGCGCCCTATGCGCTGATCGATCTGTGGGAAAAGCATGGCGGCGACCGCGCCGCGATGCTCAAGGCCGAGCAGGGCTCTTTCGCCCGGCTGATGGTCACGACCACGGCGCAGAATCTCATCCGCGTCTTCTTCCTGCGCGAAGCGATGAAGAAGCTTGCCGGCGCGGGCGATGGCGGAATCAGGCATGTCCATGTCATCGGTGCCGGCGCCATGGGCGGCGATATCGCCGCCTGGTGCGCGCATCAGGGCCTGCGCGTCACGCTTGCCGACATGAAGGCGGAGCCGCTCGCCAGCGCCATCAAGCGCGCTGCCGATCTTTACGCGAAAATCATCCGCAAGCGCACCGATCAGCGCGATACGCTCGACCGCCTGATCCCGGATCTCGACGGCGAGGGCGTGCGCTGTGCCGATCTCATCATCGAGGCGGTGTCCGAGAAACTCGACCTCAAGCAGAAGGTCTATGCCGCGCTCGAGCCGCGCATGAAGCCAGATGCGATTCTCGCCACCAACACGTCGAGCATTCCGCTGCAGGATTTGCGATCGTCGCTGGCCCATCCCGGCCGCTTCCTCGGGCTGCACTTCTTCAATCCGGTGTCGCGCCTGCAACTGGTCGAGGTCGTCAGCCATGACGGCGTCGATCAGGATGTGTTGAAGCGTGCCACAGCCTTTGTCGGCGCCATCGATCGCCTGCCGCTGCCGGTGAAGTCGTCGCCGGGCTTCCTGGTCAATCGTGCACTCACGCCCTACATGCTGGAAGCGATGATGCTGCTCGACGAGAAGGTCGAGAAGGAGACCATCGACGCTGCGGCCGAACAATTCGGCATGCCCATGGGCCCGATCGAACTGGCCGATCAGGTCGGCCTCGATATCTGCATGGCCGTCGGCGACATGCTGCGCTCGAAATTCGGCGACCTCCTGCCGCCGACGCCGGCGTGGTTGCGTGAGAAGGTCAATCGCGGCGAACTCGGCAAGAAGACCGGCAAGGGCTTCTATACGTGGCGCGACGGCAAGGCCGAGAAGAGCTCGGCCGCTGCCGCTACCGCACGGCCGTCGCAGGAGATGATCGACCGTCTGGTGCTGCCGATCTCCAATGTCTGCGTCGCCTGCCTGCGGGAAGGCATCGTGGACGATCCCGATGTGGTCGATGGCGCCATGATCTTCGGCACCGGCTACGCCCCGTTCCGCGGCGGCCCTCTAAACTATGCCCGCTCGCGTGGCCCCGATAATGTCGCCGCCACGCTGCGCACGCTGGCCGCGAAATACGGCGACCGTTTCGCGCCGGACGAGGGCTGGGACACCTTCTCCTAATGACTCAACTTCAGGCACTCACTGCTCATGACTGAATCAACGAATCAGCCCGCCACCGGTCTCGGCACCGAGCCCACTGGCGACCTGACCATCCGTACCGTCGCGATGCCGGCGGACACCAATGCCAATGGCGATATTTTCGGCGGCTGGCTGCTCAGCCAGATGGATCTCGGTGGCGGCATGGCAGCAGCCAAGGTCGCCAAGACCCGCACCGTCACGGTCGCGATCGAGGCGATGACCTTCCGCAAGGCCGTGCATGTGGGCGATGTCGTCTCCGTGCATGCCAATCTCGTGCGCATGGGCCGCACATCATTGACGCTGCATATCGAAGCCTGGGTGCTTCGCCGCAACGAAAGCGCCCCGATCCTGGTCACTGACGGCAATTTTACCTTCGTGTCCATCGACGAAAACGGCCGTCCGCAGGTGATCCAGAAGCCGGATGCGACGATTACGGCATAGGAATTCTAAACGGCGCCGGGAACGATTTACCACCGTCCCGGTTAGTGGCCCGGAATATGCAAAGCGTATTCGCGAAACGGCGCATCGCGAAAGGGGCCGCCATGTCAGACACCTATATTATCGAAGTCTCGTCGCAGGCAGCCGGCATCGTGGTTCGCGATCCCGGCGGTTTTCGCTTTTTTGCCGCGTCTCACAAGTTCAACGGGATGGATGGCCAGATTTTCCGCAATGCGCGTGAGGCCGAGCGGGCTGCATTCCAGTTCGCTCAGGGCACGCCGGTCGCGGCGACAGCTGCGTAAGCACTGAACAGAGTTGTTATAACTCCGTCATGGCCGGGCCTGTCCCGGCCATCCACGCCTTCCTGCGACGGCCGCCAAGACGTGGGTGCCGGGGCATGACGAGCCAAGTTGACCCGCATCGCCAACATCACCACCATGGAATCATTCCATGAGGTGCTGATGTGACTGCCGGGCTTCCCCATCGCCAATCCGAAATTCTCAATCACGCCCGCGCCTTTGGCCGCGTGATGGTCGATGACCTGGTCCGCCGTTTCGAAGTCTCGGCTCAGACCATCCGCAAGGACCTCAACGATCTCTGCGACCAGCGGCTGCTGACGCGTATCCATGGCGGCGCCATCGTCGCCTCGGGCACGGAAAATCTTGCTTATGAAGCCCGCCGCTTCGTCGCTGCCGACGAAAAGAAGGCGATCGGCGCTGCCGCTGCGGCCGAGATTCCCAACGGTTCGTCGCTTTTCATCAATATCGGCACCACCACCGAGGAAGTCGCGGCCGCACTGACCAATCACGAGAACCTGCTGGTCATCACCAACAATCTCAATGTGGCGATGATGCTGTACCGCCATCCGCATATCGAGGTGATCGTCGCCGGCGGCACGGTGCGCCGTGCAGATGGCGCGGTGATTGGCTCGACAGCCATCAAGCTGATCGGCCAGTTCAAGGTCGACTACGCCATCATCGGCGCCTCGGCGATCGACGAGGAGGGTGCGCTGCTCGATTTCGACTATCGCGAGGTGCAGGCGGCGCAGGCGATCATCGCAAATGCCCGCAGCGTCATGCTGGTCTGCGACAGCACAAAGCTGCGCCGCAGCGCCGCGGTGCGCATCGCGCATGTCAGCCAGATCCACACGTTCGTGACCGATACGGCCCTGCCGCTGGCGTTGCAGGAGATCTGCAGGAGCCGGGGGGTGAAGGTGATTGAGGCACTGCCGGGCGCCGAGGATGAGGCGGAGGAGGCTTAACCTCTTTTGTCGTTGCCCGGCTTGACCGGGCAACCCAGTAGACAGCGCCGTTTATGGCCTGAGCCAGTGGTTACTGGATCCCCCGCTTTCGCGGGGGATGACAGGTTGAGCCCGGTCGATAGGCCAATGGCCAAAAACGGGCGTTTGACACCCCCCAAAACGCCCATTGCTTTCGTTTTTACTTGTGCTTTAATCCGAAACGAAAGCCAAATCGCTGAAAGCGAAGGTGGCGCGTCCATGTGAGGCGCCAGACTGTTGGCGCAGAGGGGAAGCCGGGTGGGTCAGATCTACGACCTCGCAATCATTGGTGGCGGTGTGAACGGTTGCGGGATCGCCCGCGATGCGGTCGGCCGTGGCAATTCCGTGTTTCTCTGCGAGATGAAGGATCTGGCCTCGGGTACCTCGAGCTGGTCCACCAAGCTGATCCATGGCGGGCTCCGCTATCTCGAATATTACGACTTCAAGCTGGTCCGTCACGCGCTGCTGGAGCGCGAGGTGTTGTGGGCGATCGCGCCGCATATCATCCGCCCGCTGCGCTTCGTGCTGCCGCATCACGCCGGTCTGCGGCCGGCCTGGCTGCTGCGCCTGGGCCTGTTCCTCTACGACCATATCGGCGGCCGCAAACTGCTGCCGGCCACGCGCACCCTCGATCTCGACAAGGACGAGACCGGCAAGCCGCTGACCCCCGGCCGCTTCCATCGCGGCTTTGAATATTCCGATTGCTTCGTCGACGACGCCCGCCTGGTCGTCCTCACCGCCCGCGATGCCGCCGATCGCGGCGCCGATATCCGTACCCGCTGCCGCGCTGTCGAGATCCGCCAGGCCGACGGCATCTGGCAGGTCACCGTCGAGAACGTGCTCACCCATGAGCGCGAGACCATCAACGCGCGCACGCTGGTCAATGCCGGCGGGCCGTGGGTGGAGAATGTGCTGGCAACAGGCGCCGGGGTGAACGCAAAAGCGAAGGTGCGGCTTGTGCAGGGCTCGCACATCATCGTGCCGAAGCTCTACGCACATGATCGCGCCTACATCTTCCAGAACGCCGATGGCCGCATCGTCTTCGCGATCCCGTATCAGAACGATTTTACGCTGATCGGCACCACCGATGTCGATTATCACGGCGATCCCGCCGACGTGAAAATCACGCCGGATGAAATCGCCTATCTCTGCAGTTCGGTCAGCGAATATTTCGCCAGGCCCGTGCTCGCCGATGATGTGGTCTGGACCTATGCCGGCGTGCGCCCGCTCTATGACGACGGCGCCAGCGATGCCAAGGCCGCGACGCGTGATTACGTGCTCGAACTCGATCTGCCCGGCGGCACGCCGCTGCTCTCGATCTATGGCGGCAAGATCACCACCTATCGCCGTCTGGCCGAGGAAGCGCTGGAAAAGCTCGCGCCTTACCTCAAGGGCACGAAGGCCAAAGAAGGCTGGACGGCGCATGCGGCGCTGCCCGGCGGCGATTTTGATGTCTCGTCGGTGGAAGCGCTGACGGCCGAAATTCGCCGCGACTATCCATTTCTGAGTGCTGCGCATGCGAACCGTCTCGTCCATGCCTATGGCACCCGTGCTGCAAAGCTTCTCGCGCATGCGAAGTCTGCCGCCGATCTCGGCCGCGACTTTGGCGCCACATTGACCGAGCGCGAGGTGCGCTATCTGATGGCCCATGAATGGGCCGTGAGCGCCGAGGACATTGTCTGGCGACGCTCCAAACTCGGCCTGCGATTGTCAGGGGAGGAGATCGTGGCGCTCGACGCGTGGCTCTCTGCGAACCGAGATGACAGCGTCGCCGCACAAGCGGAGGCGCGTTCATGAGCGTCACCCTCGATCACGTCTCGCAGATGGTGGATGGCATCACGACCATCCGCGATGTCTCGCTCACTTTGGAGCGCGGCAGCCTCAGCGTGCTGCTCGGGCCGACACTGGCCGGCAAGACCTCGATCATGCGGTTGCTCGCCGGGCTCGACAAGCCCGCCCAGGGCCGTGTGCTGGTGGACGGCAAGGACGTCACCGGCATCGACATCCGCAAGCGTTCGGTGGCGATGGTCTATCAGCAATTCATCAATTACCCCTCGCTCACCGTCTATGAGAACATCGCGTCTCCCCTGCGCGTGCAAGGCAAGCCGAAGGCAGAAATCGAGACGCGCGTACGTGAGTCCGCGGCCTTGCTCAAGCTGGAGCCTTATCTGAAGCGCACGCCGCTGCAGCTCTCCGGTGGCCAGCAACAGCGCACCGCGATTGCGCGTGCGCTGGTGAAGGGCGCCGATCTCGTGCTGCTTGACGAGCCGCTCGCCAATCTCGACTACAAGCTGCGCGAAGAGCTGCGCACCGAACTGCCAAAGATCTTCGAGGCCTCCGGCGCGATCTTCGTCTATGCGACCACCGAACCGTCCGAGGCGCTGCTGCTCGGCGGCAGCACACTGTGCCTGTGGGAAGGCAAGGTGTTGCAGCATGGCGTGACCTCAAAGGTCTATCGTCATCCGGAAACGCTGAAGGTCGCCGAGGTGTTTTCCGATCCGCCGCTCAATCTGGTCGCGATCGAGAAGAAGGACGGACAGGTGCATTACGCCGGCGGCGCCAATGCGCCGGCCGCCGGCCTTTACGCATCGCTCGCTGACGGCGCCTATCGCGTCGGGTTCCGCGCGCATCAGCTCGAAGTCGCCAATGGCATTGCCGGCCGTCACGCCTTTCCGGCCGAAGTTACGGTCACCGAAATCACCGGCTCGGAGAGCTTTGTGCATCTGAAGCGCGATGCGTCGAACTGGGTGGCGGTGCTGCAGGGCGTGCATGAATTCCAGCCCGGCCACATGCTCGACGCCGTGCTCGATCCCGCCAATCTGTTTGTCTTCGACGGCAGCGACCGCCTGGTCGCCGCTCCCGGCATGGCGAAGGGAGCGTAACATGGCCCGCATCGATCTCGTCGATCTCGCGCAATCCTATAGCGGCAACGATGCCGATCCGGAATCGTTTGCGCTGAAGCCGATCTCCATGACCTGGCGGCAGGGTGGCGCCTATGCGCTGCTCGGACCATCCGGTTGCGGCAAGACCACGTTGCTCAACATGATCTCCGGCATCGTGACGCCGACCCGCGGCCAGATCCTGTTCGACGGCGTGGACATCACCCCGCTGCCGACCCAGAAGCGCAACATCGCGCAGGTGTTCCAGTTTCCGGTCATCTACGACACCATGACAGTTGGCGAGAACCTCGCTTTCCCGCTCAAGAACCGTGGCATGCCGAAGCCGCAGATCGATGCCCGCGTCGCCGAGATCGGTGAGCTGCTCGATCTCACGCCCTGGCTCAACCGCAAGGCGACGCGGCTGACGCCGGATGCCAAGCAGAAGATCTCGCTCGGCCGCGGGCTCGTTCGCAACGACGTCGCCGCCGTTCTGTTCGACGAGCCGCTGACGGTGATCGATCCCGCACTGAAATGGGAGCTGCGCTCGAAGCTGAAGGCGCTGCACCGCGCGCTCGATCTCACCATGATCTATGTGACCCATGACCAGACCGAGGCGCTGACCTTTGCCGATACGGTGGTCGTCATGCATGACGGCCGCGTCGTGCAATCCGGTACGCCGCAGGAGCTGTTCGACAAGCCCGCGCATACATTCGTCGGTTACTTCATCGGCTCGCCCGGCATGAATATCGTGCCGGCAGAAGTCGGTGGCCGGCAAGCGCGCATCGGTGGCCATGTCATCGGGTTGGTCAGCAGCTATGACGCTCTGCCGCCGAACAAGAAGATCGAAATCGGCATCCGTCCCGAATTCGTCCATGTGGCGACACCGGCGCCGGAACTGCTCACCGCACAGATCGAGCGTATCGACGATCTCGGCCGCATCCGCTTCGCACGTGTCCGCATCGGCGGCGTCAAATTCGCGGCCCGCGTGCCCGATGGATTCTCGCCGGATGGTGATGATGTCGGGCTGGTGTTCGATTCCGCACGGGTGCACGTTTATGCCGACAGCCGCCTCATCGAAGGGGCCCAGTGATGGACAAGACCGTCAACAACAAGGCCTGGTTCCTCGTCCTACCGGTGTTCCTCATCGTCGCCTTCTCGGCGGTGCTGCCGCTGATGACGGTGGTGAACTATTCGGTGCAGGACACCTTCGGCAACAACCAGTTCTTCTGGAACGGCGTCGGCTGGTTCAAGGAACTGCTCGATCCCTCCAGCGATCTCGGCGGCCGCTTCCTGGCCTCGCTCGGCCGTAACCTCCTTTTCTCCGCCATCATTCTCGCCATCGAAGTGCCGCTCGGCATTATCGTCGCATTGTCGATGCCGCGCGATGGCTGGCGGGTGGCTGCCTGTCTCGTCATCCTCGCGTTGCCGCTGCTGATTCCATGGAATGTGGTGGGCACCATCTGGCAGATCTTTGGTCGCCCCGATATCGGCCTGCTTGGTTACACCCTTAATCACATGGGCTTCGACTACAATTACGTGTCGAACGAGTTCGATGCCTGGGCCACGGTCATCGTGATGGATGTCTGGCACTGGACCAGCCTCGTCGCGCTGCTGTGTTACGCCGGCCTGAAATCGATTCCCGACGCCTATTATCAGGCGGCGCAGATCGATGGTGCCTCGCGCTGGGCGGTGTTCCGCGCCATCCAGCTGCCGAAACTGAACCGCGTGCTGCTGATCGGCGTGCTGCTCCGCTTCATGGACAGTTTCATGATCTATACCGAGCCCTTCGTCGTCACCGGCGGCGGTCCCGGCAATTCCACCACCTTCGTCTCCATCGAGCTCGTCAAGATCGCGCTCGGCCAGTTCGATCTCGGCAAGGCCGCGGCTCTGTCGCTGGTGTACAACATCATCGTGCTGATCGTGTGCTGGGTGTTCTACACCGTGATGACCAATGCCGGCACTGATCGCAAGGCGGAGGGCACGGCATGAACAATTCCATCCCCGGCCGCCGCATCATCCTGACGCTGTTTTTGATCTTCCTGCTGCTGCCGATCTATTGGCTGGTCAATATGAGCTTCAAGGAGAATGGCGAGATCGTCTCGACCATGACCCTGTGGCCGCACCGGCCGACGCTCGACAACTACATCCGTATTTTTACCGATGAGAGCTGGTATTCCGGCTACATCAACTCGTTGAAATACGTCGTCATCAACACGGTGCTGTCGATCTCGTTCGCGTTGCCGGCGGCCTATGCCTTCTCGCGCTATCGCTTCCTCGGCGACAAGCATCTGTTCTTCTGGTTGCTGTCGAACCGCATGGCGCCGCCGGCCGTGTTCGCATTGCCTTTCTTCAATCTCTATTCGGCCGTCGGCCTGTTCGACACGCCATGGGCGGTGGCCCTGGCGCATTGTTTGTTCAATGTGCCGCTGGCGGTGTGGATTCTCGAAGGCTTTGTCTCGGGCGTGCCGCGGGAGATCGACGAGACAGCCTTCCTCGACGGCTATTCGTTTCCAAAGTTCTTCGTGAAAATCCTGATGCCGCTGATCGCGTCGGGCATCGGCGTCGCCGCGTTCTTCTGCTTCATGTTCTCCTGGGTCGAGTTGCTGCTCGCGCGCACGTTGACTTCGGTGAATGCGAAGCCGATCTCGGCGATCATGACGCGCACGGTGTCGGCCTCCGGCATGGATTGGGGGTTGCTGGCTGCGGCCGGCGTGCTCACCATCATCCCCGGCGCGCTCGTCATCTGGTTCGTCCGCAACTACATTGCGCGCGGTTTCGCGCTGGGACGGGTGTGATTATGAAGGCCACACACACCGCACTTTCGGTCACCCCTCCCCACCGGGGAGAGGTCGCGCGCTCTTGCGCGCGGGAGAGGGGGAGCCACAAACGCCGACCTCACGTGTGGCGCCCCCTCTCCCTAACGCTCCCCCCGGTGGGGGGAGGGGACCTTGTGGCGCGCTTGGTTTCTAAAGCGGCAAGAGCGGAGGCGTAAGATGGATCACATCGCCTGGATGGCCTGGACGCCGCCGACCGCGATCTTCTTCGCGGCCATCGCGCTCACGCTCGCCACCATGACCGTGCTCGCCGTGCGTTATCCCGAAGCCGAGCGCGTCGGCATTCTCCGCATTCCGACCACGCGCGGCGATCGCCTGTTCCTGTCGCTGATCGCGGCCGCTGTGATCCATCTCCTGTGGATCGCCTTCATCGGCGCCGATCCGGTCGCCACGCTGCCGATCGGCGAGGAAGGTTTTGAAGTATCGAATCTCTGGTTCGCGACATTGATTTCGCTGGCCGCGGCGGTGGGAATTTTCCGCACCGTCTGACCAGTCTGGACTGCAGGCACGGGATAACCCGGCCTGAACATATGGGAGGAAGTTATGAGGCACCTGTCTAAGCAGGCCCGTCGTCCGACGCGCCACATCATGATGACCAGCGCCGCCGCGCTGATGGCCGCGAGCGCGCTGCTCGCCGTCCCCGCCAAGGCCGATGACGCCACGATCCAGAAGTGGATCGACAGCGAATTCCAGCCTTCGACGCTGTCGAAGGAAGAACAGCTCAAGGAGCTGCAGTGGTACGAAAAGGCGGCCGCCCCGTTCAAGGGCATGGAGATCAATGTCGTCTCCGAAACCATCACCACGCATGAATATGAATCGCGCACGCTTGCCAAAGCGTTTTCCGAGATCACCGGCATCAAGCTGAAGCACGACCTGATCCAGGAAGGCGACGTGGTCGAGAAGCTGCAGACGCAGATGCAGTCCGGCAAGAACGTCTATGATGGCTGGATTAACGACTCCGATCTGATCGGCACGCATTTCCGCTACGGCCAGACCATCCCGCTCACCGACTACATGAGTGGCGAAGGCAAGGATGTCACCAGCCCCTCGCTCGACATCAAGGATTTTATCGGTACGTCGTTCACGACCGGCCCCGATAAGAAGATGTATCAACTGCCCGACCAGCAGTTCGCCAACGTCTACTGGTTCCGGTATGACTGGTTCACCAATGCCGAGTACAAGTCCAAGTTCAAGGCCAAGTATGGCTACGATCTCGGCGTGCCGGTGAACTGGTCGGCCTATGAAGATATCGCCGAATTCTTCACCAACGACATCAAGACGATCGATGGCGTCAAGGTGTTCGGCCATATGGACTATGGCAAGAAGGACCCGTCGCTCGGCTGGCGTTTCACCGATGCGTGGCTCTCCATGGCCGGCAATGGCGACAAGGGCCTGCCGAATGGTCTGCCCGTCGATGAATGGGGCATCCGCATGGAAGGCTGCCGTCCGGTCGGCTCATCGATCGAGCGCGGCGGTGATACCAATGGTCCGGCGGCGGTCTATTCGATCGTAAAATATCTCGACTGGATGAAGAAATATGCTCCGCCACAGGCGCAGGGCATGACCTTCTCGGAGTCGGGTCCGGTGCCGGCACAGGGCAATGTCGCCCAACAGATGTTCTGGTACACCGCTTTCACTGCCGACATGGTGAAGCCCGGCCTGCCGGTGATGAATGCGGATGGCACGCCGAAGTGGCGCATGGCGCCATCGCCGCATGGTGCCTATTGGAAGGAAGGCATGAAGCTCGGCTATCAGGACGTAGGCTCGGGCACGCTGCTCAAGTCGACGCCCCCGGATCGCCGCAAGGCCGCCTGGCTCTATCTGCAGTTCATCACCTCGAAGTCGGTGTCGCTGAAGAAGAGCCATGTCGGTCTCACCTTCATCCGCGAAAGCGATATCTGGGACAAGTCGTTCACCGAACGTGCACCGAAGCTTGGCGGTCTGATCGAGTTCTATCGCTCGCCGGCCCGCGTGCAGTGGTCGCCCACCGGCAACAACATCCCGGACTATCCGAAGCTGGCGCAGCTGTGGTGGCAGAACATCGGCGATGCGTCGTCCGGTGCGAAGACGCCGCAGCAGGCGATGGACTCGCTGGCCGCGGCCCAGGACTCGGTGCTGGAGCGTCTTGAGCGGTCGAAGGTGCAGGGCGAATGCGGTCCGAAGCTGAACAAGAAGGAGACCGCGGAGTTCTGGTACAACAAGTCCGCGAAGGACGGCAACATCGCGCCGCAGCGCAAGCTGGCGAATGAGAAGCCGAAGGGCGAGACGGTGGATTACGACACGCTGATCAAGTCGTGGCCCGCCACTCCGCCGCAGAAGCGCGCGTCGGCGAATTAGGCTCCGGCCCTAACCTCTCCCCGCCTGCGGGGAGAGGTCGTCCGGCGAAGCCGGGCGGGTGAGGGGGCTCTCCCCTTGCTCCGTGCTTGTGGAGAGCCCCCTCATCCGTTGTCGCTTCGCGCCCACACCTTCTCCCCGCAGGCGGGGAGAAGGCACGACTTCACTTCTTTCCCAGCGCCTTCCTTGCAATGCTCGCCGCAAACAGCGGCGTCTCGCGGCTGTTGTGATCGCCGCCTGCAGCCTGCCGCGCTGCGGCCGCCTGCTCGAATGGCTGGCCATGCTCCGCAATAAACGCCATGAACGCATCTGTCGGATGGCAAGTGACGCGATTGGTGTAGCGCGTGCGACCGCCCTCCAGCGGCTCGGCGATCAATTCCCAGATCACATTCACCTGTGTGCGCCCGCTTGCGGTGAACACATCCGAGATCGAATTCATCCTGCAATAGGTGGGCGTCGCCTCCTCGGCCACATAGTGCTGGATCACCAGCCCCGCGCCGATCTGCTCCACATTGATCGACATCCGCCGTCCGTCATCGGTGCTGGTCGTGCCCGCAGAGATATGGTCGGGCGGGCAGCAGCGCTGATATTCCGCCTCCGGCAGGTTGAACAGCCAGTCGGCGATATCGATCTTGTCGATGGCGACGTCGATGTCGCTCGAAAAAGCGGATTGGGAGAGGATCTGATCGAGGAGGATTTTCATGGCGATGTCCTTTGCAGTGGCTGTCTGCCAGCTGTCATTCGACGGGAACGACGCCATTGTTGTCGCAGCACGACGCGCGCGGCTCCATCACGCGAGAGCGTGCCTTGAGCATGCTTGCGTTTGCGCGGTCTGAACGAAGGTATATGCGCTTCCGCGCCGCATGCGCAGGAATGTGCAAGACAGCCGGGCTGTAGGACTGTGCCTTACGGCAGCAACAGGATTTTGCCAAAATGCTCGGCGCGCTGCAGATAGCGATGCGCCTCGCCGGCGTCGCTCAACGCAAAGGTCCGATCGATGATCGGCGTCAGCTCGCGCTTCACCAGCGCCGGCATCCATCGCTCGGCAAAGCGACTGACCATGTTGCGCTTCTCCTGCAGCGACACGGATTTCATCACGGTGCCCTCAATCCGCAATCGCTTGAAGAGAACGAGATCCAGCGGAAGCGTCCCCTGTGCTCCACCGGAAATGCCGATCTGGATCAGGCGTCCGCCGGGGCGGAGCGAGCGGATGTTGCGTTCGAGATAGGGGGCGCCGACGAAATCCACGATCACATCGACGCCGGGCTCGCTCGGTAACTGCGCGATGACCTCGTCGAATTGCTCGCTGCGATAGTCGATCGCGCGGTGCACGCCGAGCGATAGCAGTCTGTCACGCTTGGCGTCGCTGCTGGTGGTGATGACGGCACCAGCTCCGGCCAGAACAGCGAGCTGCACCGCCGCCGATCCGACACCGCCACCGGCGCCGTGGATCAGCGCGCGTTCGCCTTCCTGCAGGCGGCCGAGATGAAACAGCGCCTGATGGGCGGTGACAAAAGCCTCAGGGATCGCTGCGGCTTCGATATCCGTCAGCCAGTTCGGCACGGGCATCGCGAGGCCGGCATCCAGGCGCGCCAGCTCGGCATAACCGCCGCCACCGGTGATGCCCATCACACGGTCGCCCGGCTTGTACGTCGTGACCGCGTCGCCGACGGCGATGACAGCGCCTGCAATTTCAAGACCGGTCAGATCGGAATCGCCGAAATTCGGTTGCTTGCCGTATTTGCCGAGCCGGTAGTTGACGTCAGCCTGGTTGATGCCGGCCGCGGCCACACGCACGATGAGGTCGTTCGACCGCGCGACCGGCGAGGGGACATCGACATAGCGCAACACCTCCGGTCCGCCAAAGTCATCGAAGGCAGCGGCCTTCATGGAGATGGGATAGGTGGATTGCGTCATGTTGAACCTGATTGTGATAGGCACATCGTTTCACGAGTGAGTACGACATGATGGCGTGCGCCGGAAATTGCAAACAAAAAGCCGGGAGTGATCCCGGCCTCTTCATTGTGGCTAGCCATCTGCTTCAATCTCATCTGTCATCACCCGCGAAAGCGGGTGATCCCGTAAACCGAGGCGCCAGTATTCTTGCCGAGCTGCCGGTGTCTACGGGATCCCCGCTTTCGCGGGGTGACAATCAGAGTGTGTGGAAACGCCTGCGTCCTACTTCGCCGCTGCCAGTGTCGGGTAATCCGTATAGCCCTTCGCGCCGCCGCCATAGAAGGTCGCCTTGTCAGGCTCGTTCAGCGGTGCGCCGGCCTTGAGGCGCTCGACCAGGTCCGGATTCGAGATGAACGGCTTGCCGAAGGCGATCAGGTCGGCGGCATCGGCTGCCAGCACCTTCTCCGCCAGCGCAAAATCAAAGCCGTTATTGGCAATATACGTTCCGCCAAAGCGCTTGCGCAGGCTGGCATAGTCGAACGGGGCGTTGTCGCGCGGGCCGCCGGTGGCGCCTTCCACCACATGCAGATAGACCAGCTTCTCGGCGCTGAGCCCGTCGGTGATGTGGTCGAACAGCTTTTGCGCATCGGTGTCGATGGCGGCGTCATTGGCGGGCGTCACCGGCGAGATGCGGATGCCGGTCTTGTCGCTGCCGATTTCCTTCGCGACGGCGGCTGCCACTTCGAGGATCAGCTTTGAGCGGTTCTCGATCGAGCCACCATAGGCATCGGTGCGCTTGTTGGTGCTCGCGCGAGCGAACTGCTCGAGCAGATAGCCATTGGCCGCATGAATCTCGACGCCGTCGAAGCCGGCTTCAACCGCGTTCTTTGCGGCGCGCTTGTAGTCGTCGATCAGGCCGGGAATTTCCGCAAGCTCGAGCGCGCGCGGTTCGGAGACGTCGGTAAAGGTGTTGTTGACGAAGGTCTTGGTCTTTGCCGCGATTGCCGAGGCCGAGACCGGCTTGCCGCCATTCGGCTGCAGGCTGGTATGCGAGATACGACCCACATGCCAGAGCTGGATGAAGATGTGGCCGCCCTTGGCGTGCACGGCCTCGGTAACTGTCTTCCAGCCGGCGACCTGCTCCGGCGTGTAGATGCCCGGGGTGTCCTGATAGCCCTGGCCCTGCTGCGAGATCTGGCTCGCTTCGGTGATCAGCAGACCGGCACTGGCGCGCTGGCTGTAATATTCGGCGGCCAGCGGGCCGGGCACGAAACCGGGCAGCGCGCGATTGCGCGTCAGCGGTGCCATCGCGGTCCGGTTGGTCAGCGTGAGTTTGCCAAGCTTGTAGGGCTCGAAGAGTTTGGACGTGCTCATCAGGAAAGCTCCGGAAGGGGATCGATGAAGATGGAATTGCGCATTGCGGCAGGCTTTAGCAAGGCAACTGCGGGCGCACGGGTGACGAAAGAATGTTCACGCTGAATGGATGCGGATCGCGCAATGGGTGTGTCGCGATCAAGGCTGCGAGCACTGGATTGTCCTCCCCGCATCATCGCTCAATTTGCGCCGAGGAAGTCGCGCTTGCCAATCTCGACACCGTTATGTCGCAGAATGCCGTGGGCAATGGTGACGTGGAAGTAGAAGTTCGGCAGGTTGAAGCTGGTCAGGAACTGCTGGCCCGACATGGTAGTGGTCTTGCCGGCGCCGATCGGGAAGGTGACGTCGCGGGAGTCGGCGCCCTCGAATTGCGCGGGCGTAAAGCCCTTCACATAGTCGACGGCCCTGGCAATCCGCGCTTTCAGTTCGGCGAATGTGGTTTCGGTGTCGGGCACCGAGAGTGGTTCGTTCTGGGTCAATCTTGCGCAGCCGCGCATGGCCTGGTCGCAGGCAGTCTGCACCTGTTTGGTCAGTGGCAGCATGTCCGGAAAAAGCCGCGCGCTGAGCAGGACCTGGGGGTCGATTTTCCTGGCCGCCGCATGGGCTTCCGCCTTGTCGAGAATGGCGGACAGGCTGCCGAGCATCTGCAGATAGGCGGGAACGGCGGAATCATAGAAGGACATGGGGCTTCTCTGTGATGCGGGTCAACATGCAGCGGCGGAAACAAGAAAGATGCTGCTGCATGGAGTTGGGGCGCGGTCGGGGGAATTCAACCGCCCCGGTATCAGAAAAGAGAAGAAATTTGTCGTGGCTGTACACTCTCTTGTCATCTGTCATCGCCCGCGGAAGCGGGCGATCCAGTCAACGCTGACGATATTGATTAAGCCGCGAAGGTCGGTGTTTACTGGATCGCCCGGTCAAGCCGGGCGATGACAGGTTACCGCGCGGATTTCAGCGTCCCCAGCAGCTCCGCCGTCGGCCAGGAATCCGCCGGTAATCCGAATTTCACCTGCATCGCCTTCACCGCGGTGCGGCTTTGCTGGCCGAGGATGCCATCCACCTTGCCGACATTGAAGCCGCGCCTGGCCAGCAATTGCTGCAATTCACGCAGCTCGTTATGCGACAGCTGTGCAACCGGCGCCGAAGGCTGGCGCATCTTGGAAGCCCCGGCAATGCGCGTCGCGAGATAGGCCGCCGTCGTGGAATAGATCAGCGAGTTATTCCATTCGGTGTAAGCCGCAAAATTCGCATAGGCCAGGAAGGCCGGGCCATGCCGGCCCATCGGCAGCAGCAGCGAAGCCGGCATGTCGTCATTCGGCAGCGGCCGGCCATCGGGATAGCTGACACCGAGCGACGCCCATTTGGCGCGCGGCAGTTTCACGGTGAGGTCAGCCTGATCCCATGGAAGGTTCTCGCCGACACGCACTTCCTGCAGCCACGGCTCGCCGCGTCGCCATTTCAACCCGGTGGAAATGTAATGCGCGGTGGAGCCGATCACATCTGCGGGGCTACGCAACAGGTTGCGATGGCCGTCGCCGTCATAGTCGACGGCATAATTGAAGTAGTGCGTCGGTAGGAACTGCGTCTGGCCGAGTTCGCCGGCCCATGATCCGATCATCTCGGCCGGCGCCAGATCGCCGCGATCGATGATCTTCAGCGCTGCAATCGTCTCGTCCTGAAACATTTTTGAACGCCGGCAATCATAGGCCAGCGACACCAGCGAGCGCAGCGTCTGCAGATTGCCCATCTGCACGCCAAAATCGCTTTCCAGCGCCCAGAATGCCGCGATCACCGCCGGCGGCACGCCATATTCCTTCTCGGCACGCGCGAAGGCGGCGGCATGTTGCTTGATCTTGAGCTGCCCGTTCTGCATCCGGTAATCCGCCGCCATGCGTCCGGCAAATTGCGTGAACAGCTGCCCGAACACCTTTTGCCCGCGGTCGCGATTGACGATGCCCTGGTCATAGACGAGGTAAGGCGCGGCTTCTGCCATCGCCCGCTGCGAGACACCGGCAGCGACCGCTTGCTGCTTCAGTCCTGCGAGAAACTGATCAAAACTCTGCCCGCCATGGCAGGATGCGCCGCGCTGGGCGAAGGCCGGGGAGGTGAGGAAGACCGGTGCTACGAGGAAGATCGCAAATCGCAGGGGCATTCGCAGCATGGATAAAGCGTCTCCGTCGTTGAACTCAGTCGTATCCGGGCGAGTAAAATTAGCAGATCAATGCTTGAAGCAATTCTCGCGATGCCAGCTCAAAAAATGTGGATGGGGGCGTTGAGACGCCCGCCGCGGAGAAATCGCTTGACCGCTTTTATTGAGAAGACCTTGAATGCTCACCACGTCATTGACTTGGCGCGAGATTAAAATCTTCAGGTCGTCTGATAGGCTAATCAGTCCACGGTCAAACATCCAATGAGCTGTGCCTGAGAGGGCTATTCCGTTGCTGATGATGTCGGGACCATTGGCTTCGACAGGTTTGATATGCGCCGCATCTACCTCAGCGCGACCGCCGCCATTGATGAGTTTCAGGCCGGTGACCGCGCATCGACGGTCATAGGCGTCAAGAATAATGCGGCGAAAAGTTCGATCCCGGACAATTCGCGATGTGAGATAGTCCAGCCGCTCTCGCGTTTCATCGAACTGAAAAGGAGTTTGAGTCTCATCAAGTTGCAGAGGTGCCTGTGCATCGCCAACCCGAGGCAAGAACTCAGCATCCTCGCCTAGTCCTCGTTCAACGATTCGCTCAAAGTCCGCTGGGCTGATTGGTCGAACTGCGGATTGAGCGCGGCCAGATATTCGGCCTTGCTCATTGAGGACGCCACGTTCAATAACGCCGTTTACGTCTGTGAATGGCACATGAGTTGAGAAATCGAGGTAGCTTGATGGCTCGATTAGAGCCAGATACATGCCTTGCGTGGCCGGGTCTGGTATAATTTGCTGTACTCTAGCGATAGCAAAATAGCCGCGTGTTGCCTCAACTTTGCGTGGTTCGTAGTAGACTACCCAATCATCGACGAACGTTTGTGCGCGGCTAAGGTACTGACTGGGAAATTGATATCGTTCAGCCGGGCTGTCGTCGTAAATCGAATCGGTGCGGTGAATGAAAACCCCAAATCCCATTTTGACTGTATAGCACGAGTTTTCTGGCTGAACAGGTGCTGCTGCGTCGCTTGGATAAGTCCCGCCGGGCCGTTACTCTCCCGTCGTTTCGCGCTGTGAGGAGGGATGACGGTTTGGATTTCCGGCAGTTACGTTACGCGCTATCGGTGTCGAAAGAGCGCAGTTTCACGCGCGCGGCCAAGCGGCTCAATATTTCGCAGTCCGCCGTCAGCGAACAGGTGCGCCTGCTGGAGGAGGAGATCGGCTTCGACCTGTTCACGCGCACCCCGCGCGGCATCGAGGCGACGGATCGTGGCCGCACGTTCCTGTACGAATCCGAGCGCGTGGTCGGCGACCTGCTCAGCCTGTCGGACACGGCGCGGCGGCTGCGCGGCGCCAAGCTGGATACGCTGACCATCGCCATGGGATCGGGCATGGCGCAGCTCTTCATCCCGCGGCTGTTCCAGGATCTGCACAAGAAGCTCCCGGATGTGCAGCTCAATATCCAGACCACGCCGACCCGCGCGATCTTCACCGAGCTGCATGAAGAACGCATCGATGCCGGCCTTGCGATCGAGTCCGATCCGGAGCGGCTGCCTTCCGGGCTCGTATTCGATCGGCTGGCCGATGCGGAGATGGCGCTGATCGTACCGGTGAAACATGCATTGGCGCGCAGCAAGCAGCCGGTTGATATCGGCCGCCTGATTGCCGAGCCCTTCATCATGAGCGAATTGTCGGTCGGCTATGGCCCGGTGGTGATGTCGCTTTTCACCGATCTCGGCATGAAGCCGAATATCCGTGCGGTGGTGGACAATATCGAGACCATCAAGATCATCGTGCAATCCGGTGGCGGCCTTGCCGTCGTGCCGCGCCCCTGCGTAGCCAATGAAGTGGCGCTCGGCCAGTTGAAGGCGATGGCGATCGCGCCGGCGCGCAATGTCGCCTTCAGCTTCTATCGCCGCCGCCAGCCGATGTCGCGGCGCAAGGAGAGCGCATTGCAGACCGTGCTGGAGATGCTGAAGCAATCTTGAGCGAGCCATCTGATTTTCCGATAGGTGTATCGGTAATCGGTTTTTGACTTGGAAGCAGCCGCCGACGGATGCTGGGCACGTTCACACGGAATGGTGCGCCAATGTCCCAGCTCTCGACTCCCCGTTTTCGGATTGGCATCGATACAGGCGGCACCTTCACCGACATCGTGTCCGTCGACATGGAGTCGGGCGCGACCCAGGTCACCAAGGTGTCGAGCACGCCGGGCAATCCCGGAATCGCGCTGGTCCGCGGCGTCAATGCCATCCTCGAGGCCCATGGTGCCAGCCATGAGGATGTCGCCGGTCTCGCCCATGGCACCACGGTCGCCACCAATGCCTTGCTGCAGGGCGCGATCGACTCGCTCGGCCTGATCGTCAATACCGGCTTCCGGCATATTCTGGAGATCGCGCGCCAGTCGGTGCCGGATGGCTATGGCAATTCCTATTTCTGGGTGAAGCCCGATCGCATCGTGCCGCTGCAATTCGTCCGCGAGGTCACCGGGCGCCTCGATTTCAAGGGCAATGAACTCAAGCCGCTCGACGAGGACAGCGTCCGCGCTGCCGCGCGCTTCTTTCGTGCCAGGAACATCCGCTCCATCGGCATCTGCCTGCTGCATGCCTATGCCAATGACGCCCATGAGCGCCGCGTCGCCGCAATCGTCGCCGAGGAGTATCCGGAGGCGACGCTGTCGCTGTCCTGCGAGGTGCTGCCCGAATATCGCGAATATGAGCGCGCGGTCACCACGCTGGTGGACGCTTACGTCAAGCCGTATATGGACCGCTATCTCAAGCGCGTGCATGACGAGCTCGGCCGGGGCCTGCAGGACAAGCCGTTTCTGGTGATGCAGTCGAGCGGTGGCGTCGCCAGCGCCGAGCAAGTGGTGCGTAAGCCGATCACCACCGCGCTCTCGGGACCTGCGGCCGGCGCGCTCGGCAGTGCCGTCATTGCCGAGATCGCGGGCTTCCCTGATCTGGTCACCCTCGATGCCGGCGGCACCTCCACCGATCTCTGCCTGATCGAGGGTGCCAAGCCGCAGATCACCAATGGCGGCTCGGTCGGCCCGTTCCCGGTGCGCATCCCGATGATCGATATCGAGACCATCGGCACCGGCGGTGGCTCCATCGCCTGGCTCAGCCGCGAAGGCCATCTCAAGGTCGGCCCGCGCAGCGCCGGCGCCGATCCTGGTCCGATGTGTTACCCCAATGGCGGCCCGGAGCCGACCATCACCGACGCCAATCTTGTGCTCGGTCGGCTGCCGGCAGCCTTGATCGGCGGCGGGATCACGCTGAATGTTGCGCGCGCCCGCGAAGGCATCGCGGCGTTGGCCGCACGATTGCCCGGCAATATGAGCGTCGAGCAGCTCGCCTCGGGCATCATCGAGATCGCCAATTGGAGCCAGGCCAATGCGATCCGCCAGATGACGATCCAGCGCGGCATCGATCCGCGCACCTTCGGCCTGCTGTCCTTCGGCGGCGCCGGGCCCGTGCAGTCCGCCGCGGTGATGGATCTGCTCGGCATGAAGGCCTGCATCGTGCCGCCCAATCCCGGCAATCTCTCCGCCTTTGGCCTGCTGGCGGTGGACTGGCGCACCGATCACATGGTCACCAAGGTGATGCATGAAGATGCCATCGATCTCGCCGATATCGCGGCGCGCTATGTCACGCTCGAGGGCGAGGCGACCGCCACGCTGAAACGCGACGGCATCGATCCCGCGCGCATCCGGCTCGTGCGCGAGGCCGATATCCGCTATGCCGGCCAGTCCATGGAAGTGCGCGTGCCCGCGCCGTCGGGCTCCATCGATGCAGCGTTTCTGAAAGGGCTGGTCGACAGTTTCAACGCCGCCCACCGAAAGACCTTTGGCTATGACTATGCCGGTCGGCAGAAGATCGAGCTGGTCAATCTGTGCGTCTCCGGCTTTGGCGTGATCGATCGTCCGTCGCTGCCGAAGCTGGCGGCGCGCGCCGGCAATCCGGCGGCGCAATCGAGCCGCCCGGTCTATTTCGGCAGCGCCTTCCGCGACACGCCGGTCTATGACCGCGCCGCGCTGCCGCCGGGCGGCCGGGTGCTCGGCCCCGCCATCGTCGAGGAATTCGGCTCCACCACGGTGGTGTTCCCGTATCAGAGCGTCGAGGTCGATCCGCACGGCATTCTCGTCATTCGTCCGGTATCGGCAAAGGAGTCGGTGTGATGAACAAGCACAGCAAGCATCCATGGCCCACGGCGCCGCAGACCGATGCTACGATGGTCGATCCCATCGTGCTGCAGATCGTCGAGGGCACGCTGAATTCCATCGAAGCCGAGATCGAATATGCCATCGAGCGCACGGCGCGCTCGCCGATGATCCGCGAGGCGCATGATTATCGTGTCGGCCTGTTCGACAAATATTGCCGCAAGCTCACCGGCCGCTCCTATTCGGCCATGCCCAATGCCGTGGTGCGCGACTTTCCGCCGGAGACCATGAAGCCCGGCGACGTGTTCCTGATGAACGACACCTATCTCACCGAAGGCTCCATCGGTCATCTCCCCGATGTCTGCAGCACGGTCCCGGTGTTTCATGACGGCGAGGTGGTCGCCTATATCCAGGCCTTCGGTCATCACGACGACGTCGGCGGACGCGTGCCCGGCTCGATGCCCGGCACCGCCGCCACCGTGTTCGAGGAAGGCATCGCCATCCCGCCGGTCAAGATCTATAGCGAGGGCGTGCGCAACGAGGCGGTATTCACCATCATCCGCCGCAACACCCGCGTGCCCGAAATGCTGTCGGCGGATCTCGACAGCGAGGTGCAGGCCTGCCTGATGGGCGCGCGTCGCATGGCCGGCCTGTTCGAGCGTTTCGGTCGCGCGCAGGTCGAACTCTGCTTCCAGGCCATTCTCGACAAATGCCGCGATATTTTTCGCGACGAACTGCTCAGCAAGATCGCCGATGGCGACTATGCCTGGGAAGACTATGTCGAACACGACGGCATCACCGATCCGAAGCTGCACAAGATCGCGATCAAGATGACCAAGAAGGATGGCAAGCTCATCCTCGATTTCAACGGCACCGATCCGCAATCCACCGGGCCGATCAACTGGCCCATCGACTATGCCGATGGTGCTTTTCTGATCAAATGGATCGCGCCGGTGCTGCGCAATCTTGCCGATACGCCCGAGCGCGCGGCAGAGATTCACGTCAATGAAGGCGTCTGCGATGTGTTCGAGATCATCTTCCCGCCCAAGGGGACGCTGATCACGCCGGAATGGCCGGCAGCGACCAATGCGCGCTCCTTCGTGCTGCTGCGCAGTCTTGGTCTGCTCGGCGGCGTGGTCGCGCAGGCCGTCGATGGTCGCATGCCTGCGGATCAGGAGACGATCCGCTATACCGGATTCTACGGCAAGGACCTCGAGGGCAAGTCATTCCTGTCGCGCGAGGTGCTCGGCGGCGGTTCGGGCGGTCGCTATTATGCCGATGGCAGCGACGTCATCCACATCGTGCCGGACTCGCGCAATCAGCCAGCAGAATTCACCGAAACCAAGTTTCCCTATCTCGTCGAGAAGCTCGCGCTCTCGACCGACTCAGGCGGTGTCGGCTATCGCCGCGGCGGCCAAGGCTACGAGAAACATTATCGCATGCTGGTCGATTGCCGCACCATCGTCACCGCCGATCGCGTCCGTCTCGGCTGCTATGGCGTCAAGGGCGGCAAGGCCGGGCAACCTTTCTGCGTCACTGTGGATGCCGAAGGCGCAGCGCGCGATCTCGGCGGGCTCGTGGATGGCGATCCCGTTTTGAAAGGCCAGGTCGTCCGCGTGGTCACCACCGGCGGCGGCGGGTGGGGCGATCCGCTCGATCGCGAGGTTGAACTGGTACAGCGCGATCTGATCGAAGGACGCGTATCGCCGGACAGCGCGCTGCGCGATTACGGCGTTGTCTTTGTGGCCGGCGACGATCCCGACGAGCCGCGCGTGGACATGGCTGCGACGGACCGCACTCGCATGGACCTCAGGAGCAAGCGCACCGCCGCGCTTCCGATGATCGATCGTGGCGAAGGCTATGAGAAGATGTTGCGTGGCGAACACCGGC
>NZ_JBIIOT010000181.1:0-3900 GCF_044336785.1 Tardiphaga sp.
GAACGCAGAAAAGGCCCTGGAATTTCGGGGCGGGATCACAGCGGCGAGGGGGCTCGCTCGCGACACAGGAGATCGACGGATGAATGCGCTGAAGCGTTTGATGTTGACGGCAGTTGCGTGGATTGCCGTGGCCGGTAGCGCGATCCCGATGGCATCCGCCATGGACAAGGTCGCCGTCGGCGTGTTTCCGCTCAGCTCGTCGCTGCCCTATTTCGTCGCGGTCGAGAAGGGCTTCTTCAAGGAGCAGAATATCGAACCGGACATGACCAAGCTGATGGGCGGCCCGGCCAATGTCGCCGCCATGATCACCGGTCAGATCGAGGTGTCCGCGGTACTGGTGACGCTGGAAGGTCTCAACGCCAATATCAAGAAGCCGGGCGTCGCCATGTATATCGCGCTCAACAGCCAGACGCCCCAATACAAGATGGAACAGTTCGTTGTCCGCAACGGTGTCAAGGCCGAGAAGATTTCCGATCTGAAAGGCATGAAGCTGCTGTCCGCGCCGGGGCCGGCAAATGTCAATACCGCCAAAGGTGTCCTTGCCAAGAATGGTCTGAAGGACGGTGACTACACCATCGATCAGCTCGACATGGGCCAGCACGTGAATGCGATGCAGGCGGGAAGTTTTGATGGCGGTTATACGCTCGAGCCGAATGCCTCGATGATGATCAAGGCCGGCGTGGCGCGCACGCTGGAGGCTGGCGTGATCTCCACCTACATCCTCGGGGATGCCAAGGCTGACGCCTTTGCTGCCGGCTGTGCCATTACCAGCGACTTCATCCAGAAACGCCCGGATGTCGCCAAGCGCTTCGCGATGGCCTGGGCCAAGGCCATCGACTACATCAAGACCAATCCTGACGATGCGCGCAAATATCTCGTCAAGAACACGCTCACGCCGGAAAATGTCATCGATATGGTCGCGATGCTCGGCTACACGATGGCCAAGGACATGACGCCCGGCCAGGTCGGCGATCTGCAGAAGCTGGCCGATTTCGGCGTGTCAATCGGTGTCGTGCCGGAGAAGGTCGACGTCACCAAATATCTCTACAAATATTGATCGGCAGGTGGGTGCCATGCCGAGTGCCGCAATGACCGAACTTCCGGCGAATGCCCGCGAGGCATTGCGGCGCACGGCCCCTCATGTGACCATTCGTGGGCTGAGCAAGCGCTTCCCCGATGCTGTCATCTACGACAACTTCGATTTCGACATTCCGCGCGGCCAGCTGATGTCGGTGTTCGGGCCCAATGGCTGCGGCAAGAGCACGCTGATCAACATGATCGCGGGGCTTTATCCGATGGACAGTGGCGAGATCCTGTTCGACGGCCAGCCGCTCAACAAGATCAATTTCGGCTATGTGTTCCAGAACTATCGCGAGGCCATGTTTCCCTGGCTGCGCGCCTTCGACAATATCGCCTATCCCCTGAAGGTGCGCGGCGTGCCGAAGGCCGAGCGCATCCGCAGGGTCGAGAAGATCGTCGCCAATCTCAACGTCAAGATCGATCTCAATCTCTATCCCTATTACATGTCCGGCGGCCAGCAGCAGCTCGTCTCCATCATGCGTGCGCTGGTGGTGGATCCCGAGATCCTGTTTCTCGACGAGCCGTTCTCGGCGCTCGACTATGAAATGACGCTGTTCATGCGCGAGCAGCTGCAGCGCGTCTTCATGGAGACGGCAACCACCACCGTGCTGGTGTCGCATGATCTGGAGGAGGCGGTCTATCTGTCCGATCGTATACTGTTGCTGTCGCGTCATCCCGCTCGCGTGGTCGAATTCGTGCCCTATGATGCGCCGCGCCCGCGCAGCGACAGGACGATGATCGAGCCGGATTTCATCAGCACCAAGGCGCATTGTCTCGAAATCTTCCAGCGCGAAGTCCGCAAGGGGTGATGCGATGCTGAAGCGCCTCGAATTCCTGTTGCCGTTGATCGGTGTCGCCGGTCTGCTCGCGGTCTGGTCGCTGGTGGCCTGGCTGAAGATCGTCGATCCCGTATTGCTGCCATCGCCATCGGCGACCTTCAAGGCGCTGTGGAACGGGATGAGTCACGGCAAGCTCGGCCTCGATTTCATCAAGACCGTGCAGCGCACGATCTATTCGACGGTGATCGCAGCAATCGTCGCCATTCCGCTTGGCATCCTGCTGGGCTCTTCCGAAAAGCTCTATCGCTCGGTGGAATTCGTGATCGACTTCTTCCGCTCAACGCCGGCCTCGGCGATGTTCCCGCTGTTCCTCGTCCTGTTCGGTGTCGGCGATCGCACCAAGATCGCAGTGGCGGCGTTTGGCGCGGCCTTGGTGATCCTGTTCAACGTCGCCTATGGCGTCATGAATGCGCGCAAGACCCGCATCCTGGCTGCGCGCGTGATGGGCGCCTCGCGCATCCGCGTGCTGTGGGACGTGATGCTGCTGGAGTCGCTGCCGCAGACCTTTGTCGGCCTGCGCAATGGCGTCTCGCTGGCACTCGTGATCGTCGTGGTGGCCGAGATGTTCATCGGCTCCACCGATGGCCTTGGCCAGCGCGTGTTCGAGGCGCAGCAGCTGATCGAGATGCCGGACATGTATGCCGCGATCTTCGCAGCCGGCGCCCTCGGCTACGGCCTTAATCTTTTGTTCCTGACCATCGAGCGCCGCTTCGTGCACTGGTCTGGGAGGTGATCGTGCGCCTCACACTTCCCGTGCATTGCTGAACGCAAAGCTCGACACCCGCCGCGTATTCTCATCCAGAATCAGCGTTCGCGTGATCGGTGGTTCCGCGCGCTGGCTGCAATTCTCGCGCTCGCACAGGCGGCAGTTCACGCCGATCGGCGTGCCCTCGACCTTCTCCAGATCCATGCCCGCCGAGTAAACCAGTTTGCTCGCATGGCGGATCTCGCAACCGAGCCCGATGGCGAAGCGCGGCTGCTGGTGCGGATGCGGCGCCGGCGAGCGGCGCAGCGTTTGCGCGATGGAGAAATAGCGATTGCCGTCCGGCAGCTCGATCACCTGGCGCAGCAGGCGGTCCGGCGTGTCGAAGGTGGAGTGCACATTCCAGAGCGGGCAGGTGCCGCCGAATTTCGAGAACGGGAACGTGCCCGACGAGAACCGCTTCGAGACATTGCCGGCATTGTCCACACGCAGCATGAAGAACGGCACGCCGCGCGCATTCGGCCGCTGCAGCGTGGTGAGGCGATGGCAGATCGGCTCGAAGCCGACATTGAAGCGCTGGCCGAGCACCTGCATGTCATAGCTCAGTGCTTCCGCCGCCGCATGAAACGCCGCGTAAGGCATCAGCACGGCGGCGGCATAGTAATTTGCCAGCGTGATGCGATAGAGCCGGCGTTGCGTATCGGCCAGCGGTCCGGCGCGGCCGACAATGCTTTCGAAATGCGACGAGCACTCGACAAGCCCGATCTGGAACGCGACCTGGAAGGCGCGGCCGGGCGCATCCACCATTTCCGAGATCAGCAATTGCCGCCGATGCCGGTCGAACCGCCGCAGCGTCTCGCGCATCACATCCACCGGCATGATGCGGGTCACGATCGAGTATTTGTCCCGCAGCCGCGCGCTCAGTGCTGCAAACAGATCCTGCGACGGCACATTGATCTCGTCGCGAAGAGTCTCCGCTGCGGTCTCCAGCTCCGGAAAGTAATTCCGGTTGGCCTCGATCAGATCGCGCACCCGCTCGATCGGATTGCCTTCATAGGATGCGCCGTCATGGCGATCCGCCATCTGTGCCGCCACCATCGTCTCGCCGCGCCGCGCTTCGGTGTAGGCCGCGTAAAGCCGCTGCAGCGAATGCGTGACGCCGGGGCAGAGCTCGGCGAGATCGCGCAATTCCTGTTTCGGCAGATCGATCTGCCGAAACAGTGGATCGGAAAAAATCTCGTTGAGCTCCGCGAAGAAGCGATCCTCATCCGCCGTGGC
>NZ_JBIIOT010000071.1:0-26422 GCF_044336785.1 Tardiphaga sp.
GTTTCGGCCAGCCGCAACAAGAGCTGCGCCGTCACCGGCCGCTGATTGCGCTCGATCAGGTTGATATAGCTCGGCGAAATGCCGAGCCCCTCGGCCATCTGCGTCTGCGACAGGCCGAGCTGCTGCCGAATCCGCCGGAAACGGGGGCCTACGAACAGCTTCTTGTTGGTCTCGCCAGCCATATATTACAATCGTGACATTATGACATTTGTGACAAGTGATGATGTTACATCTCATCACCATTCAAACGCAAGCCATATAGCCATTTTCCGGAGTTTGTCGTTATCTCTTCACACGGTGACTGCAGCGCGCATGTCACGAATGTAAGAGAATACGAGAGCAGGAGAACGACATGTCACAGGGCAACAGCAATTTCTGGGTCATCGGCGGTGAATTCGGTTCGATGAATTTTCATAAGCTGGTCGAGGGTTCCGCCCAGGTTCAGGGCCCGTTCAAGACCCGCAAGCAGGCCGAGGAAGCCTGGAAGTCGGTCTCGGAAGAGAACCGCCACCGCGCCGGCGTTCGCTTCTCCATCGTGGAAGAGCCGAGCCGCCAGGTCGCCTAAGCGCCTGATTGCTTGCCTCTGAGCGGCCGCAGAGCCGCCGCAAGTCTGCCTCAACGGAAACGCTCAAATCTGGTCTGTGGCCCCATCCGGAAAATCCGGCTGGGGCCGCAGTGCGTTTGGCGGCAAGTCTCTGGAAACTAACGGCCTTTCCGCCGCTTATGGTTACTGATAGGTTAATTTACCGGCGTGCGGCAGTCTTCAGGCGGAGTTGAGATGGTTGTGGCAAATGGTGCAGCGAACGACGCCCAGCCGAAGCGGCTGCGCGATGCTCTCCGTCAGGCGCGTATCGAAGCGGCCGACCGCACCGGCGTCGTGGTCGATCTGCGCGACGCCGAGGTCGCCAGGCTCGAGATTCTCAACGAAGCACTCGATCCGCTGTTCAACGAAATCCCGCACGATATCGAACTCTTCGATCGCGGCATCAGCCAGGGCGATACCCCGCGGCTGTGGATCGACATGATCGCCCATGTGGTGATGGGCCGCGACAAGCGCAGCTATCGCCTGGTGCAGGACAGCCGCTTCGGTCGCAAGGTGTTGGCCGAATCGCATGATGTGCAGGCGATGGTGAAAGCCGTGACCGATTACATCGCGCGCCGCATGATCGAGCGCGAACATGCGCTGGAAACCGCCGTGCCGCCGCAGGAGGCGAAGCCGGTGCCGGTGGTGAAACAGCGCAGCCGTTTCTGGCCGTTTGTGTTGGGGATTGTTGTTGGCGTGGTCGGGCTGTTCGCGCTGGCGCTGTTCGTCGCGACGCGCGGGCACTGACCTGTAGGATGGGTTGAGCGTAGCGATACCCATCACCGCCTGCGCCCGGTCGTGATGGGTATCGCTGCGCTCAACCCATCCTACCAACTACACCAGCATCTTCCGCTTCAGCTCATGCACCATGTTGCCGTCGCCAAAGCCGCGCACCGTCTGTTCGCAGCGCCAGCGTTCGCCGTCCCGTTCAATCGCAAACAGATTGTAAGCCGCTGCCGGCTTGTGGCCATGCGCGAGCGATGAGGCGGACGGCACGCCGATCGCCGGGATACGGCGCTGCGGGCCTTCGAACCACATGGTTGAATGGATGTGATCATGGCCCTGCAGGATCAGCTCGACGCCATGCTGTTTGAGCAGCGCCTGCAATGCATCGGAATCGGTCAGGCGCTTCATCCATTTCTCCGACCGCAGCGGATGATGGATCAGCAGCACGCGAAACAGATGTGTATCGGCAAGGCTTGCCAGCAGGCGATCGAGCGCCTCAAGCTGGGCGTCGCCGAGCCAGCCGGTGGCCATGAAAGGCGCCGTTGGCACGCTCGATGAGACGCCGATCAGCGCGACCGGCTCACGAATGCGCAAGTAAGGAAACGTTGCCACGCTGGCGTCGTCACTCCGCATGTAATCGCCAAACGTCTCAACGAATGTCTCCGCCGCGCCTTTCACATACGCATCGTGATTACCAGGCACCAGCGAGACGTGGTCCGGTTTGCCGACCACTTCGATCCATCGCCGCGCGCGCGGGAATTCAGCGGCCAGCGCCAGATTGACGAGATCGCCGGTCACGGCGATGTGGTCCGGCGCCTGTGCCTGCATGTCGGCGACCAGCACATCGAGCATGTCGCGGCGGTGATACTGATGCCGGTTGCGCTTCCAGTTGACATAGCCAAGCACGCGCTGGCTCATCAGCTCGCGCCATTCCGGCTCGGGCATCGGCGGCACATGCGGGTCGGACAGATGCGCGAGGGTGAATGCGGTCATGGTTTGCGTATCGTGTGTGACGGCAAACTCCATCCCTCATCCTGAGGAGCCGCGAAGCGGCGTCTCGAAGGATGTCCACACGTCGGGAGCCTGGCGATCTCATGGTTCGAGACGCGCGCGAGGGCGCGCTCCTCACCATGAGGGATTGAGCTAGCGATGAGTTTGTTGTGCGGTGGCAATGCGTTCACCTGTGAAACCCTGTCCGTTTTTGGCAAGGTGACAGCGATGACGCAAGGACCAAGCCGCGTGCCCCGATTCGGACGATTGAAATGACCACGCCGACCTTGCGCCAGCGGCTGGAGCCAACCCTCCGCAAGTTCATCCATCTGTATTTCCGCTTTGCCCGCGGCATGACGCTGGGTGTACGCGCGGTGGTTGTCGATGCCGACAAACGCGTGTTTCTGGTCCGGCACACTTATGTCACCGGTTGGTATCTGCCCGGCGGCGGCGTCGAGGTCGGCCAGACCTTTCGCGAGGCGCTGGAAATGGAGCTGCGCGAGGAGGGGCGGATCGAGGTTACCGGCGAGCCGGTGCTGCATGGCGCGTTCCTCAACAGCCATGTCTCGATCCGCGACCACGTGGTAGTCTATATCGTCCGTAGTTTCCATCAGGACCGCCCTCCGGAGCCGAACAGCGAGATCGCCGAAACCGGCTTTTTTGCGCTGGATGCGCTGCCGCCGGACACCACCGAAGGAACGCGACAGCGGCTGGCGGAGATCTTCGACGGCCAGCCCGTGATCCCGACCTGGCGGGTCAAGGCGTGATCAGCCGGGTCATGGACCGCGCCGCCGCCAGATGCTATCCCGCGGGCCGACATGAGTGACCTCGACCTGATCATCGCGGCGGAAACCGCCAATGACGCCCAGCCGATCGAACGTCTGGTGGCCCGCACCTTCGGCCCCGGCCGTTTCGTGCTGTCCGCCTATCGCCTGCGCGAACATGTGAGCCATCTGCTCCATCTGTCCTTCACGGCGCGCATCGGCACGCTGCTGGTCGGCTCGATCCGGCAATTGCCGATCTGCGTCGGCGACACGCCGGCGCTGCTGCTGGGCCCGCTGACGGTGGAGCCGCCGTTCCGCAGCCGCGGCGTCGGCCGCAAGCTGCTGGACCGCGCCATCAACGACGCGCGGGCCAAGGGGCACAGACTGATCGTGCTGGTCGGCGACGAGCCCTATTACAGCCGCGTCGGCTTCAAGGCGATCCCGAAGGGCAATGTGACCATGCCCGGTCCGGTGGACCAGAAGCGTCTGCTGGTGCTTGAACTGGTCGATGGCGCCGCGGAAGGACTTGCGGGCGCTGTGCGTCCGGACTGGAACGCAGCGAAGTAAGATCTGTCCTCTCAACTGTCATCGCCCGGCTTGACCGGGCGATCCAGTAATCGGTGAGAGTGATGTCTATCACTAGCTTATGCGTCTACTGGGTTACCCGCTTTCGCGGGTAACGACAGTTGAGGTGCGCGAAGTTAGAACTTCACACTCGCGAATGCCCGCACATTCAGCCCCGGCTGCAACACGTTGTCCTTGTTGTACGCCGTTGCATAACGGATATTTTCGTTCAGCAGGTTGTTGCCGACGAGGCCCACCGTCATTTCCTTCGCACCATAGATGCGCGGATCCAGCAGCGTCTTGTAGCTGACTTCGGCCTTTAGCAGGTTGTAGCCATTGGTCGGCGTCTCCGCGACATCGGAGATGTCGTTCTGCGCGAAGGCATGCAGCATGTTGATGCGGGCGAACCAGTTCACGTCGCGCCAGAACAGGCCGCCACCCGCACGCACCGGCGGGATGCGCGGCACATTGCTGCCATCGGCGAAGGTGGCACGCACCACATCGGCCTGGCCCTCGACACCGAAGGTGCCGCTGCCGAGTTGCGTCACATCGATCTGGGTCTGGAATTCGCCGCCGCGGAAGGTGGCGTCACGCTGGGTATAGATCGCCTGGTTCAGCTCCATGCCGGCGCCGATCATGCAGGCACCGCCTTCGCAGGTGTTGCCGGTGAGGTGGCGATAGATGAAGCCCTGATACTGCGTGTAGTAGCCGGTGAGTTCGAAGCGCACCGGGCCTGCAGCGCGGCGCAGGCCCACTTCCACCGATTTCGCCGTCTCGATGCCGAGATTCGGATTGCCGATATCGAACGTCCCGGTGGCATCATGGCCACCGCGTGAAAACAGTTCGGCCGGCTTCGGTGCGCGCTCGGTATATTGCGCCGTCACGCTGGCCGAGAGGCCGCCCCATGGCAGGTCCTGGATCAGGCCGATGCTGCCGCTCTTCGGCGTGAACGACTTGTTGATGCCGATCGCCGGACCGATCGAAGTCGGATCGGCATCGGTGTCGAATTCGTTGGGGATGAAGCTCGGTGCCGAGCCCGACAGCTCCACATGCTCGACGCGGCCGGCGATCTGTGCGCGCGTCCAGTCGGTGAACTTCAGCTCGTTGAACACATAACCCGCGACCTTGGTATTCCGGTTTGGATCGAACAGGCCATTGGTCGGGCTGCCGATGCCTTCGGGGCTTGGCGCGGTCAGCTCCTGGTGGCTCGCCTGAATACCAAAGGCGGTGGTGACAGCCGCGAAGCCGGCATTGAAGGGCATCATCTGCACTTCGACGCGGCCTTCCTGCTCCTTGTTGGTGAAGGTCTGGTGCACATGCGGCGCGCCTCCGCCACCTTCCTCCAGGCCGATTTCGTCATGCTTGTAGTCGGTTGCGCCGGCCCAGAAACGTATCGCTTCGATCGCTGCGGCATCCGGGCGATATTCACCCTTCATCGTGACCTTGGTCTGCTCGCCGACGATGCGCGTCTGCTGCTGCGCGCCTTCGACGCCGGGAATGCCGTAATTGGCCCGGTTATGCGTGATCGCTGCACCGACATAGCCGCCATCGAAAAAATACGAACCGCCGAGCGATGCACCGCCGCTCTGCGCCGCGGTGTTGTTCTGTCGGCCGTTGAAGGCGATGCCCGGTTCGGCATAGGGATAGGACGGCACATTGTAGTCGCCGACCTTGTTGCCATAGACGTCGGCATGCATGGCAAAATTGCCGCCGCCAGCGTCCAGCAGAATGCCGCCATCGACACCGCGCGATGCCGAATTGATCGAGGTGCGGACTTCGGCATTCATGCAGCCCGGTGCTGCGAGACCGGCGGCAGGCGCCTTGGCGGGCAGGCCGTAGCTCATGAAGGGGGCTGCGACGGCGCAATTCGGCAGCGCGTCGGGAATGCGGTTGTTGGAGGCCGAGACCACGCCGCCGATGGACTGCGAACCGTAGCGCAGCGTTGCAGGGCCGCGGATCACCTCGACCTGATTGGCGGCGAAGGGATCGACCGGGACGAAGTGATCCTCGCCGAGATCGGATGCGCCGCTGCTCGAGATGCCATTCTCGACAATGCCGACGCGATTGACGTCGAGGCCGCGAATGATCGGCCGGCTCGCCGAGCCGGGCGCATAGCCCGAGGTGGCGATGCCGGGCTTGTTGGCGAGGAGATCGCCGAGCGACGTGGCGCCGGAGCGGCGGATCTCGTCATTCGGCACCACGGTGACGGTGGCGAACTGGTCGGTGACGATGGGCAGCACGCCCTGCGGCGGCGCGCTCGCGGCCACGGGCTCCGCTTCCACCGGCACTTGCGCGCGGTTCGGCGCGGTGCGCGTCACATGGGTGTGGCCCTGCGGATGCGCGACCGGCTTGCGGCGCACGATCGGGCTCGGCGCGGTGACTTCCACGGCGGGGAGTTGCGTCTGCGCATGGGCAAAAGTGGGGAGGCTGCTGCATCCGATGACGGCCGTGGAGCCGAGCAGGAGAGCGCGCGTGAAGGAGATGGGCATGGGTTGGTCCTGACTTCACCGGTCGCGCATGGTTGCGCTGGAGCCGATGATCGCGGTGATGCGAAATTCACGTGGGTGGTGCCGAACGGACGGAATCCGGGCGGCGTTGGTCACAGGTGAAGTCAGATGCTTGGCGGTCCGCGTGGCTGCGGGGCGCCGCTGATGGATTCGAGATGGTCGAACTCGGCCTTGATGGCCGCATAGGCGATGTCCGTGGCGTCCGGCAGCAGCAGGATCGGCGGTGCTGAGAACAGCGCCGTGCCGGCCATCGCCATGACCGCGCAGATATCGCAGGGCACGCCGACGCGATGCTGCTGGTGGTGGTCAGTGTCCGGCGTCGATGGCGCCTGAACCTGCGTGATCGCCGACGCATCGATGGGCGCCGCATGGATGTCATCGAGATGGATGTGGCCGAGCGACAGGACGATCTGCACCGCCAGCGCGAACAGCGCCAGCTTTGCTCCATTCCTGATATGATCGCGAAACCACTTCATGCCCAAAGGCGCCCCGACAGCGGATGGCGGAGAGGTCAGCCAATACCGATGTTATAATGTAACATCGCGCGGTGAGGGGCGGAGTGTCAACGGATTGTGGTGGGGTGGCTGTGGAAGGCCGCTGCGCTGTGGGATTTGCGCAACGTTCCGAGAGACCACTACACACTCGACCCTCATCCTGAGGAGCCGCGCAGCGGCGTCTCGAAGGATGGCGGCGAAGCTCAAGAGCCAGGCCATCTCATGGTTCGAGACGCGCGCAAGGGCGCGCTCTTCACCATGAGGGGTGGAGCGTGGTGCTTACCTGCTCTCCCGCAGCCATGTCGCGGCAAACGCGCCCAGCAGCAGCAGCAGCCCGATCAGCCCGGCAAACATCGGCAGCACGCCCACGCCGCGGACGACGCTGGCGTCGCGCATGTGGACGCCCATCCAGCCATCGCCGCGGAATGTCGCACCGGATCGCACCGGCACCACGCGCGGCATCTCGAGGCCCGCGCCGTCGTTCAGCCGCCGTGCATCGCCCCCCGACGCCTGCGCGAGCGGGCGCAGCATCTCGGTGGTCGAGGTCACTTCCGAAAACTCCTTCGGGTTGACCGGGCCGACATTGATCAATGCCTTCAGCGTGCCATCGCTGGCCTGCCAGAGGCCGAGTTCATCCGCCGGTGTGGTCGCGCGCCACTGGCCGGGCTCGCCGGCGCTCAGCGTGAGCTCCCGCGTCTTGCCGGATGGGGAGGTGACGGTGACCGGCGCTACGGTGTCGCCCATGGTCTGGCGCAGCACCACCAGATCCTTGTTCGCGGTCTGCAGCTTCAGCGCTTCCTCTTCGAGATCCGGCTGCTTCATCAGCCAGTGCGACATCCGGCGAAGCAGATCGAGATGAGGTCCACCGCCTTCATAGCCGCGCGCCCATAGCCAGATGTGATCCGACAGCAGCAGCGCCACGCGGCCTTCGCCGGAGCGCGACAGCAGCAGCAGCGGCTTGCCATCGGCCCCGGTCATCACCGGTGGCGTCGTGGTGTTGCGGGTCTCGACGGTGCGGAAGAAGCGGCTCCACTTCGGCGGCTCGCTGTTTGCGCCTTCGAGGCCGCGGGTCACCGGATGGCGTTTGCCGACATCGGAGAGATGCGCATAGAACGGTTTTTCGCTGACGCCGACGGGCTCGGCGGGCAGCACGGAATCCAGCGGCGTGCGCCAGATCGAGGTGCTCGACGCATAATCCGGTCCGGCCGAGACCAGCACCGCGCCACCATTCCTGACATAGCGCGCGATATTGTCGAAGTAAGCGATCGGCAGCACGCCCTGGCGGGCATAGCGATCGAAAATGATCAGCTGGAATTCGTGGATCTTCTGCTGGAACAGTTCGCGGGTCGGGAAGGCGATTAGCGAGAGTTCGTTGATCGGCGTGCCGTCCTGCTTCTCCGGCGGGCGCAGAATGGTGAAGTGCACGAGATCGATGGAGGCATCGGACTTCAGCAGGTTGCGCCAGGTGCGTTCGCCGGAATGCGGCTCGCCGGAGACAAGCAGCACGCGGAGTTTGTCGCGCACGCCATCGATCGCCACCACGGCGCGGTTGTTGACGAGTGTGAGTTCATTGTCGATGGGCGAGGCCTCGATCTCGACGATGTTCGGGCCGGCATGTTTGATATCGACATCGACGGTCACGGTCTGGCCGGACACCATCTGGCGCTCGCCGATGGTGTCGCCGTCGCGGCGGATGACCACGCGGGCGCGCTCGTTGCTGACGCCCTGGTCGTCGAGCCGGAAGGTGACCTTCTGCGATTGCCCGACGATGCCGAAGCGCGGCGCCGCGGTGATAGCGATGCGGCGGTCGCGCTCGTCCTTGCGGCCGGTGATCAGCGCATGCAAAGGCGCATTGAAGCCGAGGCCGGCGAGATTGGCGGGAATGTCATGCACCCGGCCGTCGGTGATCAGGAACGCGCCGGCAACGCGATCGGTGGGCACGTCGGACAGCGCGGATGACAGCGCGCCGAACAGCTTGGTGCCATCAGTTTCGCCATCGGCCTGACCGGCCTCGACGGTGCGGACCTCGAGGCCCTTCACCTGCTTGAGGCGATCGACGAGCTGCTTCTGCGCCTCTTCGGTTTCCTTGGTCCGCTCGCCAAAGGACTGGCTCGGGCTCTTGTCGATCACGACAGCGGCGACGGAGGACAGCGGCTCGCGCTCCTCGCTGGTGAAGGAGGGATTGGCGAGCGCCAGCAGGATCAGCGCCAGCGCCGCGACACGGATGGCAGCACCGCGCGCACGGCCAAGCAGCAGCAAGGCCGCGATGACGACGATGGCCGCGAGGCCGATCCAGAGGACGAGCGTCGGGACGAGGGGCGTGAAGGCGATGCCGTATTGCATTTAGCGTCTTTCTCCATCGTCATTGCGAGGAGCGTAGCGACGAAGCAATCCAGAGGCCGCGGGCGAAGACTGGATTGCTTCGTCGCAAGATGCTCCTCGCAATGACGGCTGAGCAATTCGGTGCAACTTCATCACTGTCCCAGCCGCTCGATCAGCGCCGGCGCATGTACCTGGTCGGCTTTGTAATTGCCGGTCAGCGTATACATCACGATATTGACGCCGGCGCGGAAGGCGAATTCGCGCTGGCGGGGTTCGCCGGGGACCATCGGCAGCATCGGCTGGCCGT
This sequence comes from Tardiphaga sp., assembly GCF_044336785.1. Lineage (GTDB taxonomy): Bacteria > Pseudomonadota > Alphaproteobacteria > Rhizobiales > Xanthobacteraceae > Tardiphaga. Next base: position 9,258 of record NZ_JBIIOT010000071.1, read on the forward strand.
CCGGGCGCATCGCCCATGCACCGGCAAAGTCATTCGAGGTGATGATGATCGGCGACACGCCATCACCACCGCGGGCCGGACGCGACGCAGCTTCATCGGTGTCCTCGCGTGGCAGCGCCTCCACCCAGGTCGGACCGGAATTGAAACGGCCGGGGAAGTCGCTGAGCAGGAAGAACGTTTTTGTTAGCACATGCGCCGGCGGCACCGGCTCGAGTTCGGGCACGTCGAGTGACGACAGGATCGTGCGCAGCGTCTGCATGCCCGGCGTCTGCGACTCGCCATTCGGCCCGGCCGGCGCCTCGACGGCGTCGCGGGTGTCGAACAGCACCGTGCCGCCCTGCTTCATATAGGCATCGATGCGGTTGAGAGCTTCCTGCGCTGGCTTCGGCGCACCGGGGATGATGGGCCAGTAGATCAGCGGGAAGAACGACAATTCATCCTTCGCAGGATCGATGCCGATCGGCTCGCCGGCTTCCAGCGCGGTGCGCTGGGCGAGAAACAGCGTGAGGCCGGTGAGGCCGGATTTCACGATGCCATCCACATCGGCATTGCCGGTGATCACATAAGCCAACCGCGTCTGCGACACCGCCTTGACGGCGAAATCGTCGCTGGCCTGATCGGCGCGCAGCTGCGTCGGCATGCCGGTGACCGCACCCAGCGCGAGCGCCATGGCGAGCACGGTCGATACGGCGCGACGGCGGAACAGCGACGCGATGGCGCCCCCGAGCAGTGCGACGATGATCGCATCGATCAGGAATAGCGCGAGCGCGGTGGAGAGCAGGATGCCACGCAGGTCGCGCGGTTCGGCATTGGTGTAGCTGGCGCGATTGGCCTTGAGGGCAGAGAAGTCCAGCGGTGCGATCCGATCTGCAGAAGCGAGGGCATTGACGGCGAGAGGGCCGTCGGCGGGACCATAGAGGCCGGGCGGATGTTCTGACGTCGCGCGGTCACGATAATCGGCCGACAGCGGCTTCGCCGTCGACGGCGGCGGGCCGAAGGCGCCAAAGCCATCGAGCGTGCGCAGCGGTGCGACCGTTTCAGTGCCGGTCTCGCCGGCGACACCGGCGCCGGGCGTGGAGGTATAGCCTGAGATATCGACGACCCTGCGCAGCATCTCCACGAAGGTGCCAGACAAAGGCAGGTCCGACCAGCGCATATCGGCACTGACATGGAACAGCGAGACGAGGCCCTTGCCGCGGCGTTCGCCGGTGACCAGCGGCGTGCCGTCTTCCAGCGTCGCCCAGCTCTTCGAGGCGAGCGCGGCATTCGGTTCGGCCAGCACCTGACGATTGACCGTGATGTCCTTTGGCACCGGCAGGCCGGCGAACGGACCATCGGCCGCGAAAGCCGAGAGATGCTGCGGCTTCTCCCAGGTCAGCGAGCCGCCGAGATTGCGGTCACCACGGCGAAGCTTCACTGGCACCAGATCGTCTTCGGCCTGCGCTAGGCGCGGGCCGGCGAAGCGCACCAGCACGCCGCCATTGTCGATCCAGGCATTGAGGCGTTCGCGGATTTCCGGCGACAGCGTGCCGACATCGGCGAGCACGATCATCGGCAGTTTCTGGTCGAGGAACTGCGTGATCGCCTGCTGCGGCGCGCCGCGGTCGCCCTGGCGCACATCGGCGAAGGGGGCGAGCGCGCGGGTGAGATAGAAGGTCGAGGCCAGCAGCGGCTGCGCAGTGTCGGCGGTGGTTCCCGAGACGATGCCGATGGCGCGGCGGCGCCAGCGCTTGTCGAGCAGTTGCACGGCGCCGGCCGAACGCTCGCCGGAAATTTCGAGCCGGGCGATGTCGTTGCGCAACTCGACAGGGAGGTCGAAGGACGCGTCCGTCTCGCGATCATTCGGCGTGAACAGGAATTTGGCTTCGCCGACCGGCGAGCCCTTGGCATCGAGACCACGCACGATCCCGGCATCAGGACCGCCAGCGCTGGCGCGCAGGACTTTCACAGTCATCTTGGCCGCAGCATTCTCCGCAGCCACCAGCGCATGCGCCGGGGCCGCGCCGCCGTCATAGATGGTCAGCGTGCGGTCGCCGATGGTCTTGGTGAGGCCTTGCGTGAAATCGCTGCCGCGGCCGGTATCGACGCCGTCGGACAGCCAGACGATCTCGCTGTCGCCGGTGGCGCGCAGGAAGCGCTCCAGCACCGGGAGCGCATCGACGCGATCGATGGAATAGGGTTTTGGCGTGAGCTGGCGCAGCGCCACGCGCGCCGTACCACCCGGCAAAATGGTGATGTCGCGCGCCGGCTCCGACAGCGGCACGAGGGCCACGCCGCGGCGGTTGTTGTCGGCATTGGCGATGAGTTCATCGGCGGCGCGCACGCGGGCATCCCAGCTAGCTGCGGCAGACCAGCCGTCATCGAGCAGGATCGTGAGTGGTGCGGTGGAGGCGGTGGGACCGTTCTGCGGATTCCAGATCGGGCCGGCCGCGGCGAAAATGATCAGCGCGGCGGCGAGCAGACGCAGCAGCGTCAGCCACCAGGGTGAGCGCGACGGCGTTTCTTCCTTGGGCGTGATGTCGAACAGCAGCCGTGTCGGCGGGAAAGCAATGCGCTGCGGGCGCGGCGGCGTCACGCGCAGCAGATACCACAGCACCGGCAGGCTGATCAGGCCGAGCAGCATCAAGGGCTGTGCGAATGCGAGCGGGAAGCCACCGATCATGCCGAGCGCCCCACCTTGACCATGCTGCCGCCTGCCGCGCGATTGACCGCCATGCCTGCATGCAGGAACAGCAGCAATTCGGCAGCGGAACGATCCGTCGTATGTGTCGAGAACAGCCAGCCGAGCTTGCTGGTCTCGTTGCGGATTTCATCGCGATGCGCGGCGACGCGCGCGACGTAGTCCTCGGCCCACATCTGCGCACGGCCGGCCGTGATCACGTTGCCGCTTTCCGGCTCGACGAATTCGACGCGGCCGGAATAAGGGAAGGTTTCTTCCGCGGGATCGACGATCTGCACGACCGTGCCATGGGCACCTGCGGACGACAGACCCGCCAGCATCGTTTTGATGTCTGACATCGGCGACCAGAAATCGCCGAGCACCACGACTTCTGACAGTGCCGACGGCACGAAAGTCGGCGGCAGGCTGTCACGGCCTGTCGTGTCATGCAGCATCGCCTGCGCCATCTTGTCTATGACACTGCGGCTGGAGGTGGGATTCATCAGGCCGGGCACGCCGACGCGTTCGCCGCCGGAGACCAGCAATTCAGCCAGTGCGAAAGTCACGATCAACGCGCGTTCAAGCTTCGAGTCACGCGCACCCTTCGAGGCAAACGCCATCGACAGCGAGCGATCCGGCCACAGCCAGATCGTATGCGCGGCTTCCCACTCCTGCTCGCGCACATAGAGATGATCGTCACGCGCGGAACGGCGCCAGTCCACATTCTGCGACGGTTCACCGGAGACGAAGCGACGATACTGCCAGAAGCTTTCGCCATGCCCCGCGCGGCGACGGCCATGCAAACCGTGGATCACGGTCGCTGCAATGCGCCGCGCTTCCAGCACGAGGCGTGGCAGGGAAGCTGCGAGCGAACGGCTTTCGCCATCGGCGCGGCGGACTGCGGTGATCTCTTGTGTGGCGTGGTCCGGCGCTGCGGCCATCAACCAATCCGTGACTTGAGCTGGGCGATCACGTCGGCAACGGTGCGGCCTTCGGCGCGCGCGGAGAAGGTCAGCGCCATACGATGCTTCAAGATTGGTTCGGCGAGGTCGAGCACGTCATCGATGGACGGCGCGAGGCGGCCATCGAGCAGCGCACGCGCGCGCACCGCCAGCATCAGCGATTGCGAGGCACGCGGACCAGGACCCCAGGCGATGAGTTTGGATGCATCGCCGGCATCGGGGCCGGGACGCGCCGAGCGCACCAAGGTGAGGATCGCTTCGACCACGCTGTCACCCACCGGCAAACGGCGTACCAGACGCTGCGCGGTGAGCAGCGTCTCCACATTCACTGCGGCCTTGGCGATGGTTTCCTCGGCGCCGGTGGTTTCAAACAGGATGCGGCGCTCCGCATCGCGGTCGGGGTAATCGACGTCGATTTCCATCAGGAAGCGGTCGAGCTGCGCTTCCGGCAGCGGATAGGTGCCTTCCTGCTCCAGCGGGTTCTGCGTCGCCAGCACGTGGAACGGCTTCGGCAGATCATGCCGCGCGCCGGCCACGGTGATGTGCTGTTCCTGCATCGCCTGCAGCAATGCGGACTGCGTGCGTGGGCTCGCGCGGTTGATTTCGTCGGCCATCAGGAGCTGGGCAAACACGGGCCCCGAGATGAAGCGGAACGAACGCTTGCCGGCGACGCTCTCGTCCAGCACTTCGGCGCCGAGAATGTCGGATGGCATCAGGTCGGGCGTGAACTGGATGCGCTTGGCGTCGAGGCCGAGCGTGGTGCCGAGGGTTTCGACGAGCTTGGTCTTGGCAAGGCCGGGGACGCCGATCAGCAGCGCATGGCCGCCGGACAGGATGGTCACCAGCGTGTTTTCCACCACGCGGTCCTGGCCGAAGATGACGGTCGCAATGGCTTCCTTGGCCGCGCGCATCTGGCCGGCCACCTGTTCCGCGGAGCGAACGATCACGTCTTCGAGTTTCTCGACACTGTCGGCGGCCATCAACTGCTCCTTCGGGTGAAACCGGATCGTCTCATTATTCCACGAACCTGATGCTAGACTTTAGCGAAGGCCATGTATTTGTTGAATTAAACTATCCCCACAATATCCGGATGCCGCTATGAACCGCATCACGTTGTGGCGAGTTGGAAATACGTGCTGCACGTTTCAAGACGTGCATAGGTCGTGCCAGAATGCTGGTGGTAAAGTCAGGGCAAACAATGGCGAAGCAAGGGCAGCAAACGGCGCAGGGACTGGATGGTTTGGCCGCCGCGGCAAAGGATGGCGCCAAAGAAGGCAAGGGTTTGCCGCCCGTCCACCTGTGGAATCCGGATTTCTGCGGCGATCTCGACATGCGAATCGCTTCCGACGGTACGTGGTTCTATTTGGGCACCCCGATCGGCCGGCCCGCGCTGGTGCGCTTGTTCTCGACGATTCTGAAGCGGGAAGACGGCAAATACTTTCTCGTCACGCCGGTGGAGAAAGTCGGCATCACCGTGGACGACGCGCCGTTCCTCGCCGTCGAGATGCAGAAAGAGCAGGATGCGTCCGGCATCGTGCTCAAATTCCGCACCAATGTGGATGACTGGGTCACCTGCGACGCCGATCACAAGCTGCGTTTCGAGCAAGCCGAGGATGGCGGTCTCACGCCCTATCTGCATGTCCGCGCCGATCTGTGGGCCAAGGTGACGCGGGCGATCTACTACGATCTTGTTGACATGGGTGAGGAGCGGATGGTCGATGGCGCCGACATGTTCGGCATCGCCTCATCTGGCGCGTTTTTTGCGATGGCGGATGCCGAGCAAGTCAGGCAAGCTACGTAAGATTGTATTCGAGAGGCGGGATTGACGAATTCGATGCTGAAGACGGAAGCGCCCGCCGGCGTGGACTCGGCTGTGATGGATTCCGCCGAGTTCTTTGCGCGCGCCAAAGCGCGGCTGTCATTTGATGTGCCACCCGGGCTCAACGACGCTGCGATCATCCCGACCACCGGCGATGCCGGCAATGATCGCATGATTCAGATCGTGGCCCAGGAGCGGCCGATCCGCCCCGCGGCTGTGTTGATCGGCATCGTCGAGCACGAGCAGCCGACGGTGCTGCTCACCCAGCGCTCTGCCCATCTCAATGATCATGCCGGCCAGATCTCGTTTCCCGGCGGCAAGATCGATCCCGGCGATGCCTCGCCGCTCGATGCGGCCTTGCGCGAGGCCGAGGAGGAAGTCGGGCTCGATCGCTCGTTCGTCGATCCCATCGGCTATCTCGATCTCTATGCCACCGGCTTCGGCTTTCGCATTCTGCCGACGGTGGCGCGGGTGAAGCCGGGCTTCAACCTCACCATCAATGAGAACGAAGTGGAAAGCGCCTTCGAGGTGCCACTGTCCTTCCTGATGAACCCGACCAATCATCAGCTGCACAGCAAGGATTTCCGCGGCATCGAGCGGAGCTACTACGCGATGCCGTTCGCCGAGCGTTACATCTGGGGTGCCACAGCCGGCATCCTGCGCGTGCTGTATGAGCGGATCGTGCAGAAATGATCCGCCCCGTTCTCACCGAAGTCGGCATCTTCCTGATTCCGTTCGTCATCTATGCGCTGTTCCTGCTGGCGACATCGAAGGGCGTGACGGAATCGACATCATGGCCGGCGCGCGTGGTGCTCAAGCTGCTGATATCGGCCTTCCTGCTGGTAATCATCTCCTTCATCCTGCTGTCCCATTTCTCCGGTGCCGCGCCAAGCGCGACCTATACGCCGGCGCATATGGAGAACGGCAGGCTCGTGCCGGGGCAGAATAAATGACCTCCCGGCGGGTCATCGACGCGCTATGGCTGACCTCGGGGCCGGCGGGGCGTGTGCTGGCACTGCTCAATGGCGATGGCGAAGAAGCCCGTGCCGTCGGCGGCGCCGTGCGCAATGCGTTGATGGGCCTCGACGTCGGCGAGATCGATATCGCCACCACAGCTGTGCCCGATGAAGTCGTCCGTCGTGCCAAGGTCGCCGGTATCAAGAGCGTGCCGACGGGTATCGAGCACGGCACGGTGACGCTGGTGGTCGAGGGTACGCCGGTCGAAGTCACCACCTTGCGCGAGGATGTCGAAACGTTTGGCCGCAAGGCCAAAGTCATGTTCGGCCGCGACTGGCAGCGCGATGCCGAGCGGCGCGATTTTACGATGAACGGCCTGTCGGCCTCCATCGATGGCGTGGTGCATGATCATGTCGGCGGCATCGCCGATGTCGATGCGAAGCGCGTGCGCTTCATCGGCGATCCCGACCGGCGGATCGCCGAGGATTATCTGCGCATCCTGCGCTTCTTCCGCATTCATGCCGCCTATGGTGCCGGCGCACCGGATCGCGAGGGATATCTCGCATCGATCCGTGGGCGCGACGGCATGGCCGGTCTCTCCGCCGAACGTATCCGGATGGAGTTGCTGAAACTGCTGGTCGCGCCCGGCGCCGGAGCCGCGGCCGAAGCGATGATCGATGCCGGCCTGATGCTGCGCATTTGCGGCGGCATCACTTATCTCGGGCCGTTCAGGAAGATGATCGGCATTGAGCAGGAGCTGGCGCTCGCCCCCGATGCCATGCTGCGGCTGGGTGCACTTGCCGTCGCCGTGACGGAAGATGCAAAACGGCTGATGCAGCGCCTGCGTCTCACCAATGAGGAGAACAAGGCGCTGGATTCCATGGGCCATCGCTGGTGGCGGCTCAAGGGCATGAATGAGGCTCGCGCGAAGCAACGTTTGTATCGCCTGGGCGCAGCGCGCTATCGCAATCGCATGCTGCTGGCCTGGGCGCGCGATGGCGGAAGTGGCGATGGCGCCGAATGGAAGCAGCTCATCGCATTGCCCGAGCGCTGGACACCGCCGGTGTTTCCGCTCAAGGCCGCGGATTTCATAGCCCGCGGCATCGCCAAGGGGCCGGGCCTTGGCCATGTGCTGGCGCTGGCGGAAGATGCGTGGATGGCCAATGACTTCCCGATGGAAGTCGATGTCATCACGGTGATCGCAGATCAAACGATCGCGCGGTTCAAGCACGATCATCGCTTGTGAAAGTGTAGGGCGGATGAGGCGAAGCCGTCATCCGCCGGTCGATGATGTGTGGCGAAGAACGGCGGATGACGCCTTCGGCTCATCCGCCCTACGATCGCGGCGAATCAGGCCGCTTTCTCTTCTTCGTCGTCTTCCTCGTCCTCATCATGCGGGATGACGAGCGCGATTTCGAGCACGGCGCGGGGCAGCGTCTCGCGGAACAGATCGCCTTCCTCGCCCAGCCACACGCATTCGATATCGTTGCCGTCGACATCGGCAACGGTGAGCGGCATGCCGCCCGACTTCAGCATCACGACGTCGCCTGCTTTGAATTCCATGACCTGCTCCTGAAATGAGTTGAACGCGCAAAGCCTAGGCGCGCGCCATGACAGTTCGAACGCGGGCGGATGACGGCTTGTTATTTTCGCTGGAGAAGTGTCGCGAGTTCCGCCGATAGGCCGGTGCTCTCCAGCGCCGGCGGTGGCGTAGTGCCATCGCGCCGTCGCTTGGCAGCGGCGATCACGGCATGGGTGCCGGTGGCGACCGAACAGAGCACGGGCACCGGCACGTCAGGCTGGATGCGGCCGGCGAGCCCGGCCAGCGCCGCACCGCCGAGGATCACGACCTCGGCACCATCCTCCGTCGCACAGGCGGTGCAAGCTTTTGCCAGCGAAGCGAGCGCCGCATCCGGATCGGTTGCGATCTCGCCGCCGGTGGGGGCGATGGTGCGGACGCCGGTGAGCCTGTCGCCGAGCCCGATACTGGCGACGAATTCCGTCAACATCGGTCCCCACAATGCGCCGCCGGTGACGATGGCAAAGCGGCCCAGTTTGGCTGCCTCGATACAGGATGCCTCGGCCATGCCGATCACGGGAACATCAGCCACTTCGCGCAGCGCCATCAGGCCGGGATCGCCGAAACAGGCGAGATAGACGGCATCGCATCCGGCGCCATGCATCGCATAGGCATCGAGCGCTGCATGCGCCGCGATTGCCGCGGACGCGCGGGTCGAAATGTAACGGGCGCCAAATCGCCCGGTGACGGGGATGAAGGTCGCAGCGTCACCCGCGATTCCGCCGACATGCTGTGCGACCAGCGCGGTGACGCTGTCGGTGGTGTTGGGATTGATCAGCAGAATACGCATGATCATATCCAATCATCCTGCGCGTCAGAATGCCAGCGCGCGCTATTGACCCCGCAACCGTGCAAGTTCGGGCAGCACGCGGTAGCGCGCGATCTCGTAAGGAAATTCACCGCGATTGGCGAGAACGACAATCCCCATCCGCTGCCGCGGCATCAGCCCGACATAGGCGGTCGCATTGTTCAGCCCGCCGGGCTTATCCACCACCTCGATGCCACCCCGGTGCACATTCTCCCAGGCAGTGGCCTGGCCGAAATCGCTGCTCACGCGAAATACCTCGCGCTGGGTCATCTTCAGTGCCTCGCGCAATTGCCGATCGACAACATGGTCGTCGAGGCTGGCAGCAAGGAAGATGCCGAGATCCTTCGGCGAGGAGAACATCTGCCCGGTGCCGGGGAAGTCGTAGTAACCCTGCTGGGTGCCGGGACGACCGATGGTCGAGCCGTCGTCGTCATAGCCCTGAACCACGCGCGTCAGAACCGCCGGCGCCAGCAAGGCCTGATGGTCCGGTCCACGCTCGGGCAAAAAAGTCTCCGTCATGCCGAGCGGCTTCAACACGCGCGCGGAGATCAGCTCGCCGATCGGACGGCCGTAGCGGCGTTCCAGCACCAGTTGCAGCAACACGTAGCCGGCATGTGTGTAGACGCGCTGCTTGCCAGGCTCTTCGCCGGCCTTCGGCGTCCAGCTGTTCAAGGTCTCGAAGAAGCGCGGCAGCGAATAGGTGTCCGTTGGCCAGGGTGGATGGTCGGTCGGCAGCAACAGCCCGGATGTATGGGTAGCAAGCTGGCCGATCGTGATGCGCCTCGCATAGTCGCCGGTCAGTTCGGGAATATAATTGCTCGCGGGATCGTCGAGGTTGAGCTCGCCACGGATCGCGCCGAGCGATATCAGCGTCGCCTCGAACAGTTTGCGCACTGACGCGAGATTGAACAGCGTGTCCGATGTGATCCGCCGCTGCGAGGCCTGGTCGGCAAAGCCATAGGTGAAGATCTGCGTGCCCCCGGCCGCATGGACGGCGACCGCGAGGCCACCGTGATCATGGACCTTAGATGCCAGCTCGGTGGTGACGATCCGTTCGATCTGTTTGTTGACCGCGCCATCAGCGGTGGCCGGTGATGGTCCGGTGGCGAATGTCAGATATGCCAGCATGCCGAGCAGGCGGAAAGGCAGGGACAATAATGCGTTCATTGTCACTCCATGATGCCCCCATGGTCACGACAACGCCGAACACTCGAATCCACATCTGCGACAAAGATGTGTCGAAAGGTCACGTTGGTGTGAGCCGTGCGACGCTGATGCAAGGTTACACTTGGGGAAATGGCGGATCGGTCATGCTTCGGTTCCTTGCGTTAAGGCGCACGAGCCGATGCTGTGGTAAATGAGCGACTCGACATGCAATCCGCATCCTTGCCCCGGGCACCTCATGACCACACCAGCTGCAAAACCTCGTGCAACGCGCGCGCGAGTCAGCAACGTCGATCTGAAAAAACTCGATCCGTTCGATGATGCGCTGGCCCTGATGTATTTCGGATGGCGCGGCATGACGCGCGCGGCGGACGACTATCTCGCGACCATCGGCCTGTCGCGGGTGCATCACCGCATTCTCTTTACGGTGCTGCGGAGCGAGAATGTCACCATGTCGGATCTGCTGGCGATCTTGCAGATTTCGAAACAGGCGCTGCATCGGCCGATGAAGCAGCTGCAGGATATGGGCTACATGGCCGTCAAGCGCGATCCGGCGCGGCATCGTTTCAAGCTGCTCGAACTCACGCCGGCCGGTCGCGCGATCGAGCGCACCGCCTCCGGCCTCGAACGCAAGATCATGGCGCGTGCCTTCAAGAAGGCGGGGGCTGGCAGCCAGGAGACCTGGTCCGCCGTGATGGCCGAAGCCGCGAGCGATTGAAGAATCTGTCAGGTCAATGATGTTGACTTGAATGGCTTGCTCTGCCATTTCCGTCTGACAAGGATGGTGAGGGATGGCGGAGACGAACATGACCAGTGCGACGGGTGACGCGGGCAGCGGCCTCAGGCTTGTGCAGCAGGCTTTTGCCGCCGGCGGTTTTGCGCGCGGCATCGGCCGCACGCTCGGCATCGCGGGCGAATCGGCCGAGCAGGGCAAAGTGGTGCTGGTCGCCTCGCCGAACGAGGATCACTACAATCCGCTCGGCACCGTCCATGGCGGATATGCCGCGACCATGCTGGACGGCGCGATCGCATTGGCCGTGCAGACGGCGCTGCCGGCCGGGACGCCCTATGCGACGGTGGATCTCAAGGTGACCTATATCCGCGCCATGACAGCGGCGTCAGGGCCGATCCGCGCGGAAGGAAAGATCATTCACATCGGGCGCCGCATGGCCGCGACAGAAGCCACGCTCACCGACAAGGACGGCAAGCTCTGCGCCCACGCGACGGCGACCTGCATCATCACGCCGAAGGAATAACAGCTTGGCTGCAGGGCGGATGAGCGTAGCGTCATCCGCCGGCCGAGCGTATGTGACGAAGAACGGCGGATGACGGCTTCGCCTCATCCGCCCTACGATTCCTTTGCTACGTCTTCGGCCCGAAATACACGCAGCTCTCATTGCAGCTGTCGCGGAACACGCCGACACGGACCAGAGGTGCCTTGTCGGCAAGGCGGTCCCAGATATAGCGCGACAGATTTTCCAGCGTCGGAATGCCGATCGCCTCGATCTTGTTCAGGAACTTGTGGTCCAGCGTCTTACGGAGATCATCGAGGCCGCGGTCGAGCAGGCCGAAATCCACCACCATGCCGGTGACGGGATCGGGCTCGCCGCGGATCGTCACTTCCGCGCGGAAGGAATGGCCGTGGATTTCCAGGCTCGCTTCGCCGAGCGTCGTATAGTTCAGCGCATGCGCTGCCTCGAAGCGAAACGATTTCGTCAGTTCCCACATTATCGAATACCCAGTGTCTTATGCGTCTGCACGCTCAGCCGCCACTGCGGATGGCGCAAACAATACTCCACCGCCTGCGCGGTATTGCTGATCGCATCCGGCCCGTCCATCGGCTGCAGCGAGAATCGCTCGAAGGCGAGTTGCTCGAACCTGTCCGGCATGGCGGTGGCCTGCGGATAGACCAGCTTCAATTCGTGGCCGGCGCGAATGACGAGATCGGCGCCGGCTTTCGGTGAGACGCAGATCCAGTCGATGCCCGCTGGCGGCGCCACGGTGCCGTTGGTTTCGACGCCGATCTCGAAGCCACGCTCATGCAATGCGTCGACCAGCGCGTCGTTGACCTGCAGCAAAGGCTCGCCGCCGGTCAGCACCACATAGCGATTGTCGTTCGGCCCCACCCATTGCGCCGCGATCGTATCGGCCAGTGCGGCGGCGGTGGCGTAACGGCCGCCCAGCGTGCCGTCCATGCCGACAAAATCGGTGTCGCAGAACTGGCAGGTGGCAGTGGCGCGGTCCTGTTCGCGCCCGGTCCAGAGATTGCAGCCGGCAAAGCGGCAGAACACGGAGGCGCGGCCCGCATGGGCGCCTTCGCCCTGCAGCGTCAGGAAAATCTCTTTGACCGCGTAACTCAATGATTTCGCTCTGCAAACGTCCCACAAGCCAAAGCGGCCGGGGATCGGTCTCGGTTCCATATGGGGTGAGCGCCGGCTCTTAGCACGCGCAGCGGTGGATGTCCCGGTCGATCACCAAGTTGTCAATTGCAGCACTGATGTGCGACCGACATTGCTCGATGAGATCACGTCAAAATGTCGCATCCGGATACCTATGCAGGCTTCGCTCGTCACGCCAGACACTGCTGCCACCACCCGCGCCTGCGGAACCTGCACCATGTGCTGCAAGGTCTACCGCATCGACGAGGTGCCGAAAGTGGCCGGCAAATGGTGCCAGCACTGCGCCATCGGCTCCGGCTGCAAGATCTACGACACCCGCCCGCAGCAATGCCGCGCCTTCGATTGCGTCTGGGTGCAGGATCATGAGATGGCCGAGGCCTGGAAGCCCGAGCATTCCAAGATCGTGTTCTCGGTCTATCCGACCACCGGCTTCATCTATGGCCAGGTCGATCCCGGCGCGCCCTCCGCCTGGCAGAAGCAGCCGATGCTGAATGGCCTGATCGCCTGGTCGGCCAGGCTGCTGGAGGAGCGGCGGCATCTGCTGATCTTCGTCGGCAGCAATGCCACGCTGATCATGCCGACAGGCCCCGTGCCGATCGGACCGATGTCGCCGGCGGATGGCTTTATCATCCGTGAGACCTTTACGGCCAAGGGCAAGGATTACATCGCGACACGGGTGGCGAGCGGGAAATCGTAGGATGGGTTGAGCGCAGGCGCGAAGCGCCGGAGCGAAAACCCATCGGCGGAGTTTGCTGCGACGACGGAACGATGGGTTTTCGCTGCGCTCAACCCATCCTACGTCTGCGCTTGACCGCTCGACCTCCATCCCCACAATGCCCTCCAACCACAAGGAGGAACATCCGTGACAAATCCATTCGACCTCACCGGCAAGGTGGCCGTCATCACCGGCTCCAGTCGCGGCATCGGCCGTGCGTCGGCGGAATTGCTGGCCCAGCTCGGCGCCAAGGTGGTCATATCCAGCCGCAAGGCCGATGCCTGCGAGGAAGTCGCCGAAGGCATCCGCAAGAATGGCGGCGATGCCCATGTCATCGCCTGCAATATCGCCCGCAAAAACGAGGTCGAGGCGCTGATCGACGGCACCGTGAAGCATTACGGCCCGATCGACATCCTGGTCTGCAACGCCGCGGTGAATCCCTATTACGGGCCGCTGCTCGATATCAGTGACGAAGCCTTCGACAAGATCATGGGCTCGAATGTGAAGAGCAATATCTGGCTCTGCGCCAAGGCGATCCCGGCCATGGCCGAACGCGGCAAGGGCTCGGTGGTGATCATCTCGTCGATCGGCGGCCTGCGCGGCTCCACGGTGATCGGCGCCTACGGCATTTCCAAAGCCGCGGATTTTGCGCTGTGTCGCAGCCTGGCCGGCGAATGGGGGCCGAAAGGCGTGCGCGTCAATTGCATCGCGCCGGGCCTGGTGAAGACCGATTTTGCCAAGGCCTTGTGGGAAGACGAGGTCAATCTGAAGAAGCGCACCGCCAACACGCCGCTGCGCCGCATCGGCGAGCCGCATGAGATCGCAGGTGCCGTGGCCTATCTCAGCTCGGACGTCTCCACCTTCACCACCGGCCAGACCATCGTCATCGACGGCGGCGTGACCACGGCATCGGTTTGATCTCCGTCGTCATTGCGAGGAGCGAAGCGACGAAGCAATCCAGTTCTTCTTCGCTTGGTTTTCTGGATTGCTTCGCTGCACTCGCAATGCCGGACGGAAACTTCCCGAAACAAGATTCCCGCGGTACCTCCTCACCACCCGCCGCAATCCTTTCCCGATTTTTAAGATTTCAGGTGCACGGATGTCGCAGGCGGAGAGGTCCCGTGCGGCAGACGGATATCGCGATCATTGGTGGGGGCCTGGCGGGCTCGACCGCGGCAGCGATGCTCGGCCGCGCCGGCGTGTCCGCGATTCTGATCGAGCCGCATCGCCTGCATCCGCCCGAGCTGCGCTGCGAGAAGATCGGCGGCCAGCCGCAGATCGATCGTCTGGCGAAGACCGGCCTGCTTGATGCCGTGTTCGACGCCGCAACTCACGATCATGAAATCTGGCTCGCCCGCTTCGGCCGCGTCATCGACAAGCGACCGAGCCAGCAGCACGGCTTCCTCTATGAGACGCTGGTCAACACCGTGCGCGGCGAGATCCCGTCTTCGGTGGAGACGATTCATGCAAAAGCCGTTTCGATCCGCACCTCCGATGATCGGCAGACCATCGGCCTGTCCACCGGCGAAGACATTTCCGCGCGTCTCGTGGTGCTGGCCAATGGCGCCAGCGTCGGCCTGCGCGATCAGTTGAAGATCGGCCGCCCGGTCATCTCGGCGTGCCACTCGATCTCGGTCGGCTTCGACATCGCGCCAAAAGATCGAGACACATTCGAATTCCCCGCGCTGACTTATTTCGCCGAAGCCACCCGCCATCGCACCGCCTATCTCACGCTGTTTCCCATTGGCGCGACCATGCGCGGCAATCTGTTCGTTTATCGCGAGGCGAATGATCCCTGGGTGCGCGCGATGCGCCGCACGCCGGAAGCGGCGCTGGATGAGTGCCTGCCGAAACTGCGTGCGCTGATCGGCGACTACACGATTTCGGGCGACGTCAAAATTCGCCCGATCGATCTCTATGAGAGCGACAATGTGGTGCAGCCCGGCATCGTTCTCGTCGGCGATGCCTTCGCCTCGCCATGCCCCGGCAGTGGCTGCGGCACCGACAAGGTGTTCACCGATGTCGTGCAGCTCTGCAGCGTACATATTCCGAATTGGCTGGCGTCTCCGGGCATGGGGGCCGAGAAAATCGGGCAATATTACAGCGACCCGCTGAAGCTGGAGTGCGATGCCTGGGCGAAGAAAAAGGCGTTTACGTTGCGCGCGGTGACGCTGGAGAATTCGCTGTATTGGCGCATGCAGCGCTGGATCCGCTTCTTCGGCCGTCTCGGCGAAGGCATCGTCCGCCGCGCCCGCGAGACATTGCCGGGCGAACTGGCATTGGTGGGCTGTGCGCTGGTGGTGATGTCAGTGCCGGCGATGTAAGTGCGATGGCGATCCGAATTCCGTTGTCGTCACCCGGCTTGACCGGGTGACCCAGTAAACACCGAGCGGTCCGAGTATACTGGATCGCCCGGTCAAGCCGGGCGACGACAGTTGGAAGCTCATAGCACCGGCTTGACCTTCTCCCCCCGATCCGGTTGCCTGCACGCATAAGCAACCACCCGGGAAGAAACCTCCATGTCATTCGTGATGGCCATCGATCAGGGCACCACATCGTCGCGCGCGATGATTTTTGCCGCGGACCTCTCGATCGCGGCCATCGCGCAGCAGGAATTCCCGCAGCATTTCCCGGCCTCCGGCTGGGTCGAGCACGAGCCCGAGGATATCTGGTCGTCGACGCTCTCGGTTTGCCACGATGCCATGGCCAAAGCCAAGGTCAGCGCGAAAGACATCGCCGCCATCGGCATCACCAATCAGCGCGAGACGGTGGTGGTCTGGGATCGCGTCACCGGCCATGCCGTGCATCGCGCCATCGTCTGGCAGGATCGCCGCACGGCCGAGATCTGCGCGCAGATGAAGGCGGACGGTCAGGAGCCCTTCATCACCGAGCGCACCGGCCTGATCATCGATCCGTATTTCTCCGGCACCAAAGTCGCATGGATTCTCGATCACGTCCCCGGCGCGCGCGCCCGCGCCGAACGCGGTGAGCTGATGTTCGGCACGGTGGATTGCTATCTGCTGTGGCGGCTCACGGGCGGCAAGGTTCACGCCACCGACGCCACCAACGCGTCGCGTACGCTGCTGTTCAACATCCATACCGGCGAATGGGATGACGAGCTCCTAAAGCTGCTCCGCGTGCCGCGTGCGATGCTGCCGAAGGTGCAGGACTCGTCATCGGACTTCGGCAGCACCGATCTGTTCGGTGGCAATATCATGATTGGCGGCATTGCCGGCGATCAGCAGGCGGCGACGATCGGGCAGGCCTGTTTTGCGCCGGGCATGATCAAGTCCACTTATGGCACCGGCTGTTTCGCGCTGCTCAACACCGGCACCACGCCGGTGGTGTCGAAGCACAAGCTGCTCACCACCGTGGCCTATCAGCTGGGCGGCGTCCGCACTTATGCGCTGGAAGGCTCTATCTTCGTCGCAGGCTCCGCGGTGCAGTGGCTGCGCGATGGCCTCGGCATCATCAAGAGCGCCTCCGAAAGCGGCCCGCTCGCCGACAGGAATGACTCGTCGCAATCGGTCTATCTCGTCCCGGCCTTTGTCGGCCTGGGCGCACCCTACTGGAATCCCGATGTGCGCGGCGCGCTGTTCGGCCTCACGCGCAACACCGGCCCGGCGGAACTCGCCCATGCCGCACTGGAGAGCGTCTGCTATCAGACCCGCGATCTCTATGCGGCCATGCGCGCCGACTGGCCCGATGTCAGCACGGCCAATGTCGTGTTGCGCGTCGATGGCGGCATGACGGCCTCGGACTGGACCATGCAGCGGCTCGCCGACTTGCTCGATGCCCCCGTGGATCGTCCGATGATCCAGGAGACGACCGCGCTGGGTGCTGCCTATCTCGCCGGGCTCAAGGCGGGCGTGTTCCCCGAGCCGGCCAAATTCGCCGACAACTGGCGCCTGGAGCGTCGCTTCAAGCCGGTGATGAGCGAAGCGACAAGGACGCGAAAGCTGAAGGGGTGGGCGCAAGCGGTGAAAGGCGTGTTGGCCAGCGATCCCGGGCAGGGGTAGTTCTGGTCCCCTCGCCACCGCGAAGCGCAGCTTCGTGGGGGAGAGGGTGGATGCGCGCCGCAGGCGCGCAGACGGGAGAGGGGG
>NZ_JBIIOT010000189.1:0-3147 GCF_044336785.1 Tardiphaga sp.
CCAGCTCATGGTTCGAGACGCGCGCAAAAAGCGCGCTCCTCACCAGGAGGGACGGAGGTTGGGGTTCCTCAGGATGAGGAACTGAGTGTGCCGATCCCTGATACGCTCCTTACCAGGAGGGGTGGAGTGTCGTTGCTTCAAGCGCACGTCGCAGCGCCGGTGCGCCGGCAACCTCTCGTGTTGCGACGAAACGTCGTTGCAGATTACGCCTCTTCGCGGATCGTCCTGTTGCATCCCGACGTTAGTGATCGTCACGCGCATCTGTTCGCGCGACATCACTTCCGACCGGAGCCGGCCTTGGCGATCTCTCGACGCGACCTTCTGCTTGGCGGCTCTGCCGCTGTGATCTCCGGCGCCTGTCCAGCGAGGGCGCGCGCGCAAACGTCAGCACAGAACGAGCAGGTGTTGACCGGCGGCTATGTGCTCTCGCTCGATCCCGTCATCGGTGATCTTTCGAAGGGCGATGTGCATATCCGCAATGGTGCGATTGTCGCTGTTGCGCCGTCGATTGCAGCACCCGGCGTGCCACGTCGCGACATGAGCGGCCGCGTGATCATGCCCGGCTTCGTCGATACCCATTGGCATATGTGGAATTCCATTGCGCGCGGGTTCGGCCATACGCGGCTCGGCCCGTTTGCAAAATCCATGGGCGCGCTGTCGCGGGTGTGGACGCCCGAAGCCAGCGCGCTCAGCGTGCGGCTCGCTTGCGCCGAGGCCGTGCAAAGCGGAATCACCACGGTCCATAACTGGGCGCACAATATCAAGGCGCGCGACTTCGCCGATGCCGAACTCGAGGCACAGAAGGCCAGCGGCCTGCGCGGCCGCTTTTCGTATGGCTATCCGCAATCGATCGGCAAAGGCGTGCTGATGGATCTCGATGGCGTCGAGATCATGAAGGCCGATGAATTCGGCCTCAACCATCGAAGCCTGGTGTCTCTCGGCATCTGCGCGCGGGGCCCCGATCGCTGCGAGCCCGCGGTGTGGCGCGGCGAATGGGCGGCGGCACGCGAATTCAAGCTGCCGATCACTGCGCATATCGCATCGGATCGCGCCGCTGGCGGCATGGCCGGCATCTCGATCCTGAATCGTGAAGGACTGCTCGGCCCGGACGTGCTGCTGGTCCATGCGACCCATGCAAGCCCGTCGGATCTGCGCCTGCTCGCCGAGACGAAATCACCGCTGTCGATCAGTCCGTGGACCGAGCTCGAAGTCGGCTATGGCGTGCCGCCGCTGGCGCAGATGATGGATGCGCGTGTGCCCATGAGTCTGTCGGTCGACAATATGGTGCTGGCCGGCAATGCCGACATGTTCGGCGTCATGCGGGTGACTGCCGATCTCGCTGCCGGCATGGCCGAGAAGCAGGGCGCGTTGTCGGATCGAACGGTGTTGCAATGGGCCACCATGGGTGGTGCCGATGCGCTCGGTCTCGGCAAGCTTGTCGGCAGTCTCGCCGTCGGCAAGCGCGCCGACATCATCGCTGTGCGATCGGACGCGCTCAACACCAGCCCTGTGAAGAACGTGGATTTCCTGCTCACCCATGGCGCGCGCCCCAATGATGTCGATTTCGTCATGATCGACGGCGTGGTGCACAAGGAGAATGGTCGTCACACCCGCATCGATGTGCCCGCATTGCTCGCGCAATCCAGCGACATGATCCGGCGATTGCGCGTCCAGGCGGATATCTGATGCAGTTCGATCGTGTGCCGCGGCGTGCATCGTCTCATCGCATATTGCTGCGGAAAGAATTGAAGGTCGCGTCGAAGTTCGAAGCCGTCACGACAAGCGCGCTTTCACATTTTCCGCCGAGACACCCGATCGCGTCGAAAAATATTTCGACGCATTTGCTGCCATCATGCGCGACGACTGACGTGTCATCACAGGCTGCGAGCTCGTTCGCGTGAGCTCTCAGCATCGCAATGCGATAAAGAAAATCACCGCGGCGCAAAAAAAGTTTGCGCGCCTGCTCGCAAAACGCAGCAATTTCCACACAGCGAACATGGTGGAAACCGCTGCGCTGCAAGCGAATCTCGCGACGGATCGCGCATGAATCTGGTGCGACAAGTTTCTGACGATTCAGCGTTGACAGTTTCAGGAGCCAGCCCCTATAAGACGGCCACTGAGCGCGGCGGCGCCGGGGCCCAACGGCCCGGGACGCAAACCACTCGGTAAGCTCCTTCACTTCGAAGTGTGCATCAACAATCGATCAGTTGTCGGTTGTTGATTTTGCGTCGAGGGTAAGGTGTGGGGCTTCTAGGAATAGAAGCGTCACGGTCTCCTTCTTCAGAAGGACTCATCGCTCCGCCGAAATGACGGGCTGATGAAAATTCTGAAAAAAGAGGTTGCTTCCTTCTTCGGGAGGGTCTACTGGTTCGCTCCCTTCGGGGCGCAGGCATCCACGAGATGCCGACCTGTTAGGTCTCATTCTGAAGCGATCTTCCCCGGAAGATCAAAGATCGAGATTTTCTCCTCGCCAGAGGAGGTGACGCTTTCGCGTCGGGCTGTTTGACAAGTTGAGAAGAAGAAAGAGAAACGTGGACGGCGGAGTCCTTGCGGGTCTCGGTTCGGACGCATTCGGCGCAAGCTGGTGTTGACGGATTGAGGCCGGACGAAAGACTTCGGCGGCACTACGTTTTTTACAAGGAAACACCATCGCTGTTTTTGCGCTGTGAAGCGCGGACGGCATGTTGGTTGGACTTCGGTCTGATCGACGTAGAATGGTGGGATCCTCGTCAAACGTTGTGATTATGCCGGTTTAAAGTTTCAAGTCCAACTTGAGAGTTTGATCCTGGCTCAGAGCGAACGCTGGCGGCAGGCTTAACACATGCAAGTCGAACGGGCACTTCGGTGTCAGTGGCAGACGGGTGAGTAACACGTGGGAACGTACCTTTTGGTTCGGAACAACACAGGGAAACTTGTGCTAATACCGGATAAGCCCTTACGGGGAAAGATTTATCGCCAAAAGATCGGCCCGCGTCTGATTAGCTAGTTGGTAGGGTAACGGCCTACCAAGGCGACGATCAGTAGCTGGTCTGAGAGGATGATCAGCCACATTGGGACTGAGACACGGCCCAAACTCCTACGGGAGGCAGCAGTGGGGAATATTGGACAATGGGCGCAAGCCTGATCCAGCCATGCCGCGTGAGTGAT
>NZ_JBIIOT010000190.1:0-3103 GCF_044336785.1 Tardiphaga sp.
CGCTGATAGCTGGCCAAGCTGGAAACTTGCTACCAAAATCGATCTGACAGAGGGACGGCGCGACAAAAGGTCGGGCTGGTGATCACGATCGTTGAGCCGATCGGTCTGCTGTTGCTGAAATTCAAACGCGATACATTGCGCGCCGACGTCAAGCAGAAAGCCATGGACCGTGGCTTCGTCACGCTGTTGCGGTTGGTCAGTATCACCCGTGCTCTATCAGACTCCGGATGAGAAGTTCGCCGAATGTATTGCAGAGATCGGTCCAATTCGCCGCGCAAAGCGGACCATCTATGCACTTAACAGCTGCGAACCTGCTCCGGGCTGACACCAAGGCGCTTCCTTAATTCAGTCGAGAAGCTTGCAGCGCTGACGTTTTTAGCGATGAACACCGCTTAACCTCTTAGCTTCCCGATGTTCGATAAGGATGGCGGGACCGCGACACAATCTGGCGGAGTGTTCCGATGGCACTATTCGACGGATCGCTAATGTGGGTTTGTCAGCGATGCGCGTCCATAGCCAAGCTCATATGAGCGTCCGACTATGCAGTCTGCCGCGACGGCGGCACTGAGGTCGGATGGATGTCGAATCCAAGGCCGACGGCTGCCCATCCGCGCCGCCGTCATAAAAGCAGAAGGTTTCTTTGCGTTTGAAGAAGGTCGAGCGACGAGATCGGCATGTCTGCGGTGAAGCGGGATGGTGATGCGACGTGGCGCGCTACCGTGTCCAAAAAATTGAAGTGCTGTAAGCAGCTATTGGAGAACATATGATCGACGTTCTAATCGTAGGTGCCGGCCCAGTGGGTATGTTCTTGGCCGGCGAACTGCGTGTCGGCGGCGCCAATCCGCTGCTGGTGGAGGCGACCCAAGGGGCGAGAAGCAAATCGGGGAGCTGGGGCGAGCGCGGAATCAGCGGACGCAGCGCTCAAATCCTTACTTTGCGCGGGCTCGCACCGGCGCTGGCGGATGCGGCGATGACTTGGTCCGAAACAGTAGCGGCTGCCTGGGCCGAAAAATCGATCGATCGTCTGCCACCCGGCGCGGACCAAATCCTAAACTTTATTCAGTTGATGCGTGAAGGCAAGACCGGCGGGCATTTCGGCATGTTCCCTCTGAAGGCCGACGGCGAGAACAGCGATCGCTGCTATTCGATGAAACAGCACATGCTGGAGCAAGTGCTTGCCGACTGGATCGGTGGCCTTGGTGTGCCATTGGAAACCAGCGTGCATGTGATTGGCGTGCGCGACGAGGGCTCGCACGCGGTCGCTGATCTCGCCGACGGGCGGTCCATCAGTGCGCGCTACATCGTCGGATGCGACGGTGGCCGCAGCACGGTCCGCAAAAGTGCTGGGTTCGACTTTATCGGTACCCCGGCCACCTACACCGGGCGGGTCGCCTCTGTCGAATTCGCGGATTCGAGTTCGTTCACCGCCGTCGGCCGGGGGCCAAACGGACTCATGAACAGCCTGATGGTGCCTGGTGAGGTCACCATCGTAGAGTTCGATGGCACTGGCCCAGTCGACCGCAACGCGCCGGTGACGATCGAAGAGCTCGAGGGCTCGATGCTGCGCGCCGCCGGTGTTAAGGCAACCATCAATACGATGGACGGCGGCACCCGATTCAGCGACAACACGAGGCAGGTCGATAACTATCGACGCGGACGCATCATGGTTGCCGGCGACGCGGCCCACGTCCATTCGCCGATCGGCGGACAGGGCGTCAATATGGGCCTCCAGGATGCGTCAAACCTAGGTTGGAAACTCGCCTCGGTCGTAACAGGCCGCGCGCCTGAGAGCCTGCTCGACACCTATAATGCCGAGCGGCATCCGATTGTCGCCAAGGTACTGCGCAGCACTCGTGCGCAGGTGGCGTTGATGCGGCCAGGCCCACAAGTCGAGGCGCTGCGTGAGATCATGGGTGACGTGATGGCGATCCCGGAAGCGCACGACTATTTCTCGGCGTTGGTCAGCAACGTGAACATCGATTACGCGCCCGATGCCGCACAGCCGCAGGTTGGCCGCTTCATCCCGAGTGAACTCAGATCCGTGGTGAGCGAGCATATGCCGGATGGTCGCTTCCTGTTGCTCGACTTGGCCAACAGCTATGCCATACGCGATGTTGTGGCTGGCAATCACCGGGTGCGCTATCTTCCTCGGCAAATGCCAGGCGCGAGCGTGGGCGCATTGCTGATCCGCCCGGACGGATATGTCGCTTGGGTTAGCTCCGTCGGAAGTGCGGCAGGTCTTGCCGAAGCGCTCGAGCAATGGGGCACTGCGCCGCACGACGACGGAGCCGCAAGCGGCCGCGGGGGGCAAGTTTGAGGCGGAAGCCGACTCGAAGAAACTTCGCATAGAACGCCCTCGCCACGATACTCTCTGAGCTTGCACACGCCCGGCTAAGACGCCGCAGCGAGCGGTCTACGGGCGCGCGAACAGTCGATAGCCCGAGCTCAATGGCGTGCTCGTGGATTCAAGGCTTGGATGGGGGGCTTTGCGATTTCGCAAGCGCATGTCAGTATCCATCGAAGCTCAAAAATAACGTTGCATTAGGTTGAGCGACCCGATTAAGTCGATCAGCCCCGCGCAGTTGCTCGCGCAATGGCTGTCGCAGCCTTGGCATGCGTCTGCGTGCTTGCGACCGGAGAGACAAGGGGTGGCCACACACCGTGGAGGCGATGATGGCAGACGTTTTTACCGCTTATAACAGCGAACAAAACTACGCGACGGCCCCGCATCTCCACGTTGATTTCATGTTCCTCATTCCCGAAAAGGGAATCATGAAGGTTTGCGATGAGGAGAAGAGGTGGTCGACGGCTTGCGCTCCTCGCCAATTCCTTGTTGTGCCGCCCAGGCAAGCACATTCGACGGCCGCCTTAATGCATGACCAGCGGCATCTGGTACTCTACGCGAACGCGGATGCCGTCGGCCGAGCCGTGACAGATGTTGTCGGCGGATCCGGATCAGCCGATCGATTGCGCTCCGGGATCTGGACCGCAACCCAGCCGCTGCTACTGCTAGGCGCAGCGAAGCACGAGATCGCCTCGACTTTTCCGGAACGGGAATCCCAACTCGCTCTGATCGACCGGTCGCTCTTGCAGGAATGTGTAT
>NZ_JBIIOT010000044.1:0-42300 GCF_044336785.1 Tardiphaga sp.
CGCGCTCATAGACCTTGCCGAAATCGGGAAACCGCTCGGCCGAGAGCCAGTTGGTGCCGACGCAGATCGGCGTCTTGTCGGCGAGACGCAGCGCCTCGAGGCGGATCAGCGGTGCGCCGGTCTTGAGGCCAAGCTGCCGCGCCAGTTCGCGCGTCGCCACATCGTCCCAGGCGCCGATCAACTGGCCAGCCGGTTCGCGGCCGCCGGCGCGCGCGTTCTCCGAGAAGCGGGTGCGCGAGCGCAGGGGATAAGCGAGCTTCGGCGCCTCCACATACGTGCCGCTGCCACGCTCGGCGCGCACCATACCGCGCTCGGCCAGGGTCGCCAGCGCGCGGCGCACCGTGTGGCGATTGACGCGGTAGGTATCGGCCAGCTCGGTTTCGCCGGGCAGTTTTTCGCCGGCGGTAAAGCGCCCGTCGGCAATCCCGCGCTCGATCCCGTCGGCCACATGTCGCCATAGAGCCACGCCGGTCGGCTTGTCTTGAATGGTCACAAATCAGTCCCTGAATGTCCGTCGCAACAGG
Source organism: Tardiphaga sp. (assembly GCF_044336785.1). Lineage (GTDB taxonomy): Bacteria > Pseudomonadota > Alphaproteobacteria > Rhizobiales > Xanthobacteraceae > Tardiphaga. The sequence goes on from NZ_JBIIOT010000044.1 coordinate 525, forward strand.
GATACCCAAAAATCATGTCACTGTCACGAAACGGTCATTGCCTCCTCCTATAAAGTTGTCTAGTAAATCATACAACTTGTCCGGCGGCGGTGACATGATGCAGGCCCCTTCAAACGATCTACAGGCGCGGCGCCAGGAGGCGATGGGCGTGCTCGGGCACTGCCCGACGGCCGACATCGCCCGGCATTTCGACGATATCGCCGTGCCCGATCACGAACAGTTGCGCGCACCGGAAAATGGCCTCGTGATGCTGCGCGGCCGGATCGGTGGCGATGGCGCGCCGTTCAATCTGGGCGAGGCGACGGTGTCGCGTGCCGCGGTGCGGCTCAGCTCTGGCGAGGTCGGCTTCGGCTACACGCTCGGTCGCGACGGCGCCAAGGCGCAGCTGATCGCGCTGTGCGATGCGCTGATCCAGACATCGCAATTTTCCGAAACGATCGAAGCGAAAGTCCTGACGCCGCTGCGTGCGCGCGTTGCGGCGGAGCGCAAGCGCAAGGCTGCGGAAACGGCGGCCACCAAAGTCGATTTCTACACGCTCGTGCGCGGGGAGGGATGATCATGACGACGATTGCAGAAATGCCGGCCGGCTTTGCCGACAAGGTGATCGCGGCGCAATCCACGTTCCGTACCGTGATGGACGCGATGGCGCGTCCGGGCAGCGTGCAGCTCATTCGTGCCGTGTCCGGCGTGCCGGCGCCGATGATGCGCGGCGCTGCAGCCATCGCCCTGACGCTGTTCGATCAGGATACGCCGGTGTGGCTCGATGAGAAGCTCGCGGCATCGGAAGATGTCGCCAAATGGATCAAGTTTCACACCAGCGCGCCGGTGATCTCAGACTCGGCAGCGTCCAGTTTCGCTGTGATCGCTGATCCCATCAAGCTTCCCGAATTTGATCGCTTTGCGCTCGGCACGCCCGAATATCCCGATCGCTCCACAACGATCGTGCTGCAGGTCGCAAGCCTCAGCGAAGGTCCGGCTTATGAGTTGAGCGGTCCTGGCATCGATGGCGTGACGATCCTGCGTGCAGCCATCGGCGTGCCGGATATCATCGATCGGTTGGCCGAGAATGCGCGGCGGTTTCCGCGTGGCATCGATCTGTTGCTGGTGTCCGGCGAATCCATCGTGGCATTGCCACGTACCACGCGCCTTGTCGCGCGGGAGGGCTGAGCATGTATGTCGCCGTCAAGGGTGGCGAACGCGCCATCGAGAATGCCCATCGATTGCTGGCGCATGAGCGTCGCGGCGATCGCGATGTGCCGGAAGTATCATTGGACCAGATCTCCAACCAGCTCGGGCTCGCCGTCGATCGCGTGATGACCGAAGGGTCGCTCTATGATCGCGAGCTTGCGTCGCTCGCCATCAAGCAGGCGCGCGGCGATATGATCGAGGCGATCTTCCTGCTGCGCGCCTTCCGCGCCACGCTGCCGCGCTTCGGTTCGAGCGAGCCGATCGATACCGCGAAGATGCAGGTTCGTCGTCGCGTGTCCTCGACGTTCAAGGACATGCCGGGCGGTCAGGTGCTTGGGCCGACTTTTGATTACACGCATCGCTTGCTCGATTCATCCTTGATGGGTGAGGGATCGCCGGAGCAGCCGAATGTCGTCGCCGACGCCGAGCCAGGTATCATGCCGCGCGTCACCGATATTCTCGGCCGCGACGGTCTGATCGAGCGCTCGCCAGCGGAAAATCCTGAGCAGCCCGTCGGCGATCTCACGCGCGATGCGCTGAACTTCCCGGCGGACCGCGATCTGCGTCTGCAGAATCTCGCGCGCGGCGACGAAGGCTATCTGCTCGCGCTTGGCTATTCGACCCAGCGCGGCTATGGCCGCAGCCATCCCTTCGCCGGCGAAATCCGTCTGGGCGAGGTCGAGGTCGAATTCGCCGCCGAGGATGTCGGCTTTGCCGTGCCGTTGGGCTCAATCACGCTGACGGAGTGCCAGATGGTCAACCAGTTCAAAGGGAGTGAGACCGAAGCGCCTTGCTTCACGCGTGGCTATGGCCTGGCGTTCGGGCAGTCCGAGCGAAAGGTGATGTCGATGGCGCTGGTCGATCGGGCGCTGCGTGCGCGCGAGCTCGGTGAGGACATCAAGGCGCCGGCGCAGGACGAGGAATTCGTGCTGTCGCATTCCGACAATGTGCAGTCGACCGGTTTCGTCGAACATCTCAAGCTGCCGCATTACGTGGACTTCCAGTCCGAGCTCGGCCTGCTTCGCAAGCTGCGCAAGGAGTTTGCTGAGGCCAATGACGCGCCGATGCCCATGCAGGAGGCCGCGGAATGAACGCGCCGACATACAATTTCGCCTATCTCGACGAACAGACCAAGCGGATGATCCGCCGCGCCATCCTGAAGGCGATTGCGATCCCCGGGTATCAAGTGCCGTTTGCGTCACGCGAAATGCCGATGCCTTATGGTTGGGGCACCGGCGGCGTACAGGTGACGGCATCGATCCTCGGGCCCAATGACCAGCTCAAGGTGATCGACCAGGGCTCAGACGACACAACGAATGCGATCTCGATCCGCAAATTCTTCGAGAAGACAGCAGGCGTCGCTGTGACGACGAACACGCTGGACGCAACCGTGATCCAGACCCGTCATCGCATTCCCGAAGCCAAGCTCGGCGAACATCAGGTGCTGGTCTATCAGGTGCCGATTCCCGAGCCGCTGCGCTTCCTGGAGCCGCGCGAGACCGAAACGCGCCGCATGCATGCGCTGGCCGAATACGGCCTGATTCATGTGAAGCTCTACGAGGACATCGCGCGCTTCGGCCATATCGCCACGTCCTATGCCTATCCGGTGAAGGTCAACGCGCGCTATGTGATGGATCCATCGCCGACGCCGAAATTCGACAATCCGAAGATGGACAATTGCCCGGCGCTGCAGCTGTTTGGTGCCGGCCGCGAGAAGCGCATCTATGCAATCCCGCCTTACACCAAGGTGGTGTCGCTGGATTTCGAGGACCATCCGTTCGAGCCCTATAAGCATAAGGCCTGCTGCGCGCTGTGCAACGCGGAAGATTCGTATCTCGACGAGATCGTCACCGATGACAAGGGCAGCCGCATGTTCGTCTGCTCGGACACTGATTATTGCGAGACACGGCAGGCGCAGGGCCATCGTGGCAGCGAGAACGCCTCGCCTTTCGCGGAGAGCCGTCATGCTTGATCGCACCACGACACTGCAGGACGACATGCCGATCCTGATCGCCGATGGACTCGGCAAGACCTATGGCAAGCTGCAGGCCTGCCGCGATGTCTCGTTCAAGCTCTATCCGGGCGAAGTGCTTGCCATTGTCGGCGAAAGCGGCTCGGGCAAATCGACATTGCTGCAGCTGCTGTCGGCGCAGCTCGCGCCGAACACGGGCCGCGTGTCCTATCGCATGCGCGACGGCATCACGCGCGATCTCGCCACCATGGGCGAGGCCGAACGACGTCTGCTGTTCCGCACCGATTGGGGCTTTGTGCATCAGGATCCCGCGATGGGTCTGCGCATGGCAGTGTCCGCCGGCGCCAATGTCGGCGAGCGGCTGATGGCCGTCGGCCACAATCACTATGGCAAGATCCGCGCAACCGCGACGACCTGGCTGGAGCGTGTCGAGATTTCGGCCGAGCGTATCGACGATGCGCCGCGCACTTACTCCGGCGGCATGCGCCAGCGCCTGCAGATCGCCCGCAATCTCGTCACCGAACCGCGCCTCGTCTTCATGGACGAGCCGACCGGCGGTCTCGATGTCTCCGTGCAGGCGCGCCTGCTCGATATGATGCGCTCATTGGTGGGCGAACTCGGCCTCTCAGCCATCGTGGTGACCCATGACCTAGCTGTGGCGCGCTTGCTGTCGCATCGCGTGATGGTGATGCAGGGCGGTCGCGTGATCGAGACCGGTCTCACCGACCAGGTGCTCGACGATCCCCGCGAGCCCTATACGCAATTGCTTGTTTCTTCGATCCTGCCGGCGTGAGGACACCATGACTGCGATGATCGAACTTCGGAATGCCGAAAAGACCTTTGTGATGCATCTGCAAGGCGGCATTCATCTGCCGGTGATGCATGGCGTGACTTTCGACGTGAATGCCGGCGAGTGCGTCGTGCTGTCCGGCCCGTCGGGCGCGGGCAAGTCGTCGATCCTGAAAATGATCTTTGGCAATTACCGCTGCGATGGCGGCACCATCCTTGTGCGTCATCTCGGCACATCGGTGGATGTCGCCAGCGCCGAGCCACGCCAGATCCTCAGCGTTCGCCGCGACACGATCGGTTATGTCAGCCAGTTCCTGCGCGCAGTTCCGCGCGTGGCGGCGATCGACGTCGTGGCCGAGCCGCTGCTCAACGCCGGCGTCGGCCGCGAGGAAGCGCGCGTGCGCGCCGGAGCGCTGCTGAAGCGGCTGAATATCGGTGAACGCCTGTGGCAGTTGCCGCCCTCGACCTTCTCCGGCGGCGAGCAGCAACGCGTCAATATTGCGCGCGGTTTCATCTCGGATCTGCCGATCCTGCTGCTGGACGAACCGACCGCCTCGCTGGATGCGGCCAATCGCGCCGTGGTGGTGGATCTCGTCGCCGAGAAAAAACGTGCGGGTGTGGCCATGGTGGCCATTGTCCATGACGACGAAGTGCGGCATCTGATCGCCGACCGGTTGATCGACGTCACGTCCTTTGCCGCCGCTGCCTGAGAGGGAGACCATGAGCGCTTCATCGACTGAAACCGTCATCGGCAACGCCAAGATCATTCTGGCCGACCGCGTCATCGACAAAGGCTGGATCGCCTTCGCGAATGGCCGCGTTGCCGAATTTGGCGAGGGCGATGCGCCACGCGGTGCAGAGGATGCGCGCGGCGATCTGGTGATGCCGGGTCTGGTCGAACTGCACACCGACCATCTCGAGGCGCATTTCATGCCGCGCCCGAAGGTGTTCTGGGATCCGATCTCGGCCGTGGTGTCCTATGACGGCCAGCTCGCCACATCGGGCATCACCACGGTGCTCGACTCCGTGCGCGTCGGCTGCGAGGATGCCAGCCAGGGCATCGACAGCTATGCCGAACTGCTGGTCGATTCCATCGCCAATGCCGGCAAGGCCGACCTGCTGCGCGTCGAACACTTCCTGCATCTGCGCTGCGAGATACCGATGCCGTCGGTGGTTGACGAAGCCAAGGCGCTGCTCGGCAAGACCGAAGTCCGGCTGATGTCGCTGATGGATCACACGCCCGGTCAGCGCCAGTTTCGCGACGAGGAGAAGCTGCGCACCTATTATCGCGGCAAGGGCGGCAAGAATGACGCCGAGCTCGATATCCTGTTCGCCAATCGCCTCGCCTGCCAGCAGCAATATGCCGCCGGCAATATGCGCGCGATCGTGGCATTGGCCCATGCCAACAACATCCCGCTGGCGAGTCACGACGACACCACCCATGACAACGTGACCGAAGCCGTCGGCGACAAGGTCTCGGTGGCCGAATTCCCCACCACGCTGGAAGCGGCTGAAGGCCTGCACAAGGCCGGCATCGGCATCCTGATGGGCGCGCCGAATGTGGTCCGCAACGGCTCGCATTCCGGCAATATCGCCGCCATCGATCTCGCCCGCGAAGGCATGCTCGACATCCTGTCGTCGGACTATGTGCCGTCGAGCCTCCTGATGGGCGCGCTGCAGCTGGCGACAAAAGTGCCGGCGATCGATCTTGCCAGCGCCGTCCGCACGGTGACCAAGCGTCCGGCGGAAGCCGTCGGCCTGATGGATCGCGGCGAGATCGCCGTCGGCAAGCGCGCCGATGTGATCCGCGTCCATGTCGCCCATGATGTGCCGGTGGTGCGCAGCGTGTGGCGGGAAGGGCAGCGCGTGGCATGACCGACCTTGCAGCGATGTCCGAGACTGACGCCAGGATCGGGCCCGGCCGGCTCGTGCTGGTCGTCGGTCCATCGGGGGCCGGCAAGGATACGCTGCTGGGTCTGGCGCAGGCCGGATTGGCTGACGACGACGATGTGGTCTTCGTCCGCCGCGTGGTGACGCGCGAGGCGTCCGCCCACGAGAATAATGTCCAAGTCACGCCTGAGGCATTCCGCGCCTCCAGGGAAGATGGCGCCTTTGCCATCGACTGGGACGCGCATGGATTGAGCTATGCGCTGCCGCGGTCGATCGACGACGAGATCCGCGCCGGTCGCAACGTGGTTGCCAATATCTCGCGCACGGTCATTCCGGCCCTGCGAGCAGCCTATGCGGATGTGGTCGTGGTCTCGATTACAGCGCCGCCTGAGGTTCTCGCAGCACGCCTGGCCGCGCGTGGCCGCGCCAGTGATGGACCGCTCAGTGATCGGCTCAAGCGCAGCGTCGAGACATCGGGTGCGGACGTGACGATCAGCAATGTCGGTGCGGCGGATGCGCATGCGGCCGAATTGATAGAGACGATCAAGCGCCGTAGGGCGGATGAGCCAAAGGCGTAATCCGCCGGCCGAGCGTATGGGACAAAGAACGGCGGATGACGCTTCGCTCATCCGCCCTACGAAGGGGAAAACAGCCATGGCGGTGATCGACAGCATCGAGCAACTGGAAGCCATCTATGGCCGTTTCGATGCCATTGGTGAAGCCTCCACGGCCAAGGTCGGCGATCGCGTCACGGCGCAGTATCGCCGGCTGATCGAGGTGTCGCCTTTCGCGGCACTGGCGACATCCGGCCCGGAAGGGCTCGATTGCTCGCCGCGGGGCGATCTGCCGGGCTTCGTCCGCATCCATGACGACAAGACCCTGATGATGCCGGATCGCCGCGGCAATAATCGCGTCGATAGCCTCCGCAATATCGTGCGCGATCCGCGCGTGGCGCTGCTGTTCCTGATTCCTGGCTCCGGCACGACACTGCGCATCAACGGCACGGCGCATCTGTCCGACGATCCCGCTTTGCTGGAGTCCTTTGCCGTCACCGAGAAGGCGCCGCGGACGGTGATCGTGATGGCGGTCGGCGAAATCTATTTCCAATGCGCCCGCGCCATCGTCCGCTCCGATCTCTGGAATCCCGACAAGCGCGTCGATCCGAAGACCCTGCCGACGCCCGGCGAGATCCTGGCGGAAATGAGCGAGAGCCGCGTCGGCGGCGTCGAATATGACCGCGCCTGGCCCGAGCGGGCGCGTCAGACCATGTGGTAACCGCGGCTTATGAGGGTATTCGCGATGACCGGTCGTTCGCGAATCCCTCAGCCCCTTTATTCATAGGAAATGGGCTTGCGCGATCCCCGAATCCCTGCCGTATAAGTCGAATCGGGGCCTGTGCGCCAAAAAACATCATTTTTTAAGGGAAAAACGGCGGCCGAGCCGATTGGAAGCCTGTTTTTTTCGGCGATTCCGCTAGTGTCTGTTCACCGAATCACTCCTGCAAACGCAAAGGTGCAACATGGCAGAACAACTGACGAAGTCGCAGCTCATCGAGAAGATCGCTGAGACCACCGAACTCACCAAGAAGGACGTCAAGGGCGTTCTCGAGAACCTCGCCGTCATCGGCTACAAAGAGCTGAAGAAGAACGGCGTGTTCCTCGTTCCGGGCTTCGCCAAGTTCGTCGTCGTCAAGAAGCCGGCCACCAAGGCTCGCAAGGGCACCAACCCGTTCACCGGTGAAGCCATGACCTTCAAGGCCAAGCCGGCCCGCAAGATCGTTCGCGCGCGCCCGGTCAAGGCTGCGAAGGACGCGGTCTAAGAATTTCCGGGACGGCCGTTCGGTCGTCCCGCTCTGATTTGCGCTCGGCGCGGCATTGCTCAGGCAATGTCGCGCCGATTGCGTTTGAGGCTAAGGGCCGCGCTAGGCTCGAAAGATCGTGATGCCGAGCACCAGCAGCAGGATGCAGATCACGAGGAAGATATAGAACAGGATCTTGGCGACATCGGCCGTTGCGGCGGAGATGCCGGTGAAGCCGAACACGCCGGCGACGATCGAGACCAGAAAGAAAATCAGCGCCCATTTCAGCAGGGTCATGGCATGGCTCCGGATTGAATCAAATCGGGAACGCCAGCCTCCGGCGGTTGGTTCCATCGCCTATGGTCGGCGGCGATCGGTATGATCGAACGCGATGCGAGCAATGCCGTTCGATACTCGCGTATAAGTGTACCAATTAGGGTCATAAACGCGGAACGGTTGTATTTTAAACGAGGCCTTAACCAAGACATCCCTAATGAAGAATGAGCGACCGTTGCTGCAGCTTCCGCATGCGGGCCGCTACATAAGGGCTTGGAATGCGTATGGTGGCCGTTCAGGATTGGACCTGTGAAGTGGGTGTCGCGAACCAGCCGCGCGCTCGATCGACGCCCAGCGACATCGTGTGACACGCCATGTTCATCCGACGCCCCGCAAACGCCTCACCATCCACTGACCTCGCAGCGAATGAAAATCCGCTGCAGAAAGTCTGGCGCCATCGCCAGATTTTTGGCGCGGTATTTTGCGGCATCATGATCATCACGGTGATCGCGCTCCTGGTCGTGCCGGTGCGCTATTCCGCGTCGGGCTCTGTCATCGTTGCCGAGCAGGAGCCCAGCAACGCCAATGCCTCCGCGGCATGGGCAGCCAAGATCGGCGATCCCGCGGATGTCGAGAGCCAGCTGCTGATCGTGAAGTCGCCGCGCCTGATGCGCATGGCGCTGGATGCGCCGGGCGTTCGTGAGGCAGCGATCCAGGATTGCTTTGCGCGCAGCAGCATCGGCTCCAGCTGCGAGAAGGCGAAAGAAGACACCGGCGTGCTGGTCGATTACATCGCCGGCAACTATTCCATTGGCGGCACAGGCCGCTCGCGCGTCATCAGCATTTCCTACAGCTCGCCCATCGCCGACGTCGCGCAGAAGATGGCCAATGCGCTCACCAATGCGTTTCTTGATGATCAGCGCGTGACCGGCGCCAACAGCAAGGAAATCGCGGCATCCTATCTGTGGAAGGAAGCCAAGCAGCTCGATGCCGAGCTGCGCGATGCCGATGCCAAGATCCAGGCCTTCCGCCGCAACAAGGGCCTCGCCCGCGGCCAGCAGGCGCCGATCTGGTCGGAGCGCCTGACCAGCATCAGCCAGCAGCTTGCCAATGCCGAGAATGCCCGTGCCGAAGCGGCAGCGCGCCTGCAGGAAATCAAGAGCAACCAGGCCCGTGCCATCGACTCGCCGGCGGTGCAGTCGAACCGGACTGTCTCCGATCTCAAGCAGCAGATGATGGTGGTCACGGCACAACTCGCCAGCCAGTCGAATTCGCTCGGCCCGCGTCATCCGTCGATCCGGGCGCTCGAGCAGGAGCAGGGCGCGATTCGTGACCGCCTCAATGCGGAAGTCGCAAGCATCGTTGCGAGTGCGCAGAAGACGCTCGACTCCAGCGATACGCTGGTGAAGTCGCTGACCAAGCAGATGGACGCCGCCAAGGCCGAAGTCGGTTCGGCCACGTCGGATGAAGCCACCATCGAAAGCCTGGCGCGCAATACCGAGATCAAGCGCACGCAATATGCGGACCTCTATCGCCGCGCCAGCGAGCTCGAAACCGAGCGCCGCGTGTTGATCGGCAGCACGCGCCTCGTCAGCCTGGCCGAGCTGCCGGCCAAACCGTTCTTCCCGAAGAAGATTCCGTTCATTGCCGCAGGTGCGACGCTCGCATTGCTGCTAGCGAGCTTCGCGGCCTTCTTCGGCGACAATATGCGCCTCGATGCCTTGTCGCGACCGGCACGTCCAGCACCGAGCAAGCCGCAGGACAAGCCGGTTGCTGCTGCTGTACCTGTTTCCGCTCCCCCTGTTGCTGCGGCCGCTGTGCCCGTTGCTGCGCCGCCTGTCGTGCCGCCAATGCCAGTCGCTGAGCCGATAGCGCAGCCTGCACCCGTTCTCGCCGGCTCGTCGTCCGAACTTTCCGTGGTCACCGGCGCGCCGATTCTCGCGCGGCTGCCGGCGGTGAAGCGCGAAGCGTCGGAATCGACGATCGGTGCGATCCTGTCCGCGCAATCGGGCGCGGCGCTGGCGCGCAGCCTGCCGATCGCGCGTGATGATCGCCACTATCAGGATGCGTTGCGCGATCTCTCTGCCAATCTGCTCGCGCCCGGCAATAGCAAGCCGCGCAAGACCATCCTCGTGGCATCGCCATCCACTGCCGAAGGCAAGACGTTCCTGACGCTCTCGCTCGCGCAGCATCTCGCAGCTGCCGGCCGCAATGTGCTGGTGATCGAATGCGATCTCGGTGCACCGAAGCTCGAGATGGCGCTGGGCCTGCGCAGCAGCCTCGGCCTGCAGGGCATCCTGCGTGGCGAGATCACGCCGCGCGAGAGCGTGGTCAGTACCGGCGTGCCGAACCTCGATGCAATTCCGGCGGGCCCGGTTCCGGCTTCGGCGGAGCTGCTGCGCAAGCCGCTCGCTGACGTGCTGCAATGGGCGCAGATCTATGACGTGGTCCTCGTCGATGCGCCGTCGCCAGGCATCCAGACCGATATCGGTTTGCTGGCCAAGCAGGTCGATGGCGTGCTGCTCTGCATGCGCTCCGGCCGTTCGTCGATCGGCCAGGCGGTCGCGACCTCCAGCGCCATTCGTGTTGCCGGTGGCGAGCTGATGGGGATTGCCATCACCATGGTTCCGGATGCCGGTGCGACACGCACAGCCTCCGCTTCGAGTGATGCCTATGCCGGAGCGACGTGATGTCTGCGTCGCCGCGCGTTCTGTTTGTCTGTCATACAGGTTCGATCTCCGGCGCCGAGCTGGTGCTGCTTGATCTGGTCAAGCCATGGCCCGGACAATCGGCTTTGCTGTTCGAGGATGGACCGCTGCATGGTGCGCTCGCAGCTTGCGGACTGAATGTCGCGATCTCGCGTTGGGGCAGCGGCCTCAATGATGTCCGGCGCGACAGTTCGTTCACAAAGGTGCTTCCCGTCATCGGCGCAATGTATGGCATCACCGCGGAACTCGCACGCTTCGCGCGCAGGCATGACGTGGTCTATGCCAATTCACAGAAGGCGTTCGTGCTCGCGGCGATTGCCGCAAAGCTCGTGCGCCGGCCGTTGATCTGGCATCTCCACGACATCATCTCGTCCGCACATTTCGGCAAGATGCAGCGGCGCGTGCAGGTTCTGCTGGCCAATCATTGCACGACCAGGGTTGTCGTCCCGTCAAAAGCTGCGGCCGATGCATTCATCACCGAGGGTGGCCGTCGGGATCTCGTTGCCATCGTGCCGAACGGGCTCGACATCGCACCTGAGACGCAATCGCCTGCCCAGATCCGCCACGAATCGGGCCTGCCGCAAGGTCCGCTTGTTGGTGTCTTCAGTCGCCTCGCCGAATGGAAAGGGCAGCACGTTGTGCTGCAGGCACTAGCGAAGACACCGGGTGTCAGCTGCATCATCGCCGGCTCGGCGCTGTTCGGCGAGGAAGCCTATGAGCAGCGGTTGCAACAGATGGTGAGAGACCTGGGTCTCACGGATCGCGTCCATTTTCTCGGTCAGCGCAGCGACGTGCCGCGCTTGATGCGCGCTGTCGATGCAGTGATCCATCCATCCATCGATCCCGAGCCGTTCGGCCGCACACTGGTCGAAGCAATGCTTGCCGACGTGCCGGTGATTGCCACCGATGCGGGTGCGGCAGCGGATATTCTCGAAGCCGGCAAGGCTGGCACGCTGGTGCCGCCGGGCGACGCCGATGCGCTGGCGCAGGCAATGGCTACGATCATGGCCCGATCCCCTGAACTGCGTGCGCAGATCGACTATGCCGCGACGCGTGCGCGTACACATTATGGGGTTACGCAGATGCTCGATGCGACTGCGCGCCTGATCCATCAGGCGGCCGGAGACGGAGCGTGACGGGGCGCCGCGTGAGCGCGTGGTGCGCGTCGTGAATGCGCCGCGACAATCCTCGGGGCGTTTCGTCGCCAATCTGATCACCGGTGCACTGGCCAGCAAACTGCTCGGCTTCGCCCGCGAAATCGTAATGGCAACTGTGCTCGGCGCCACGCTGGTGGCGGACGGCTTTCGCGGCGCGATCACGGCCGTCATGCTGCCGATTTCCTTTCTGCAGAACGAGACCGTGCCGGCCGTGATGATCCCGATGCATCGTGATGCCCTGAAGGGCGACGATGCACCGCGCAAGCTCGCCGCGCTCGCTGTTGCGGCCACCAGCATCGCAATGATCCTGATGTTGGGGCTGCAAGCCCTTGGCGAAGTCGCAGTGCGTGCGATCGTTGGCGGCTTTTCGGCGGACGGGCGCAGCCTGACGCTCGATTTCATGCGCATCATGGCGCTCGGCATGCCAGGATCGGTGCTGGTCAATGTACTGGCGTCGGGCGAAATCGCCTTGGGGCGCACGCGGCTGACGAATATTCGCGCCAGTACACTCAACATCGCCGTTCTGCTGGGCGTTGCCTTGATCGCCGTGACCGGAAATTTCCGCACGCTGGCCTGGTCGTTCACGCTGGCTTTCGATGGCCTGGCGATCTGGGGGCTGTTTTCACTCGGCCGCGATGGCGTGATCAGCTTTCGCGGATTGTCGCTTGGCGATGTGACAGCATCGGCACGTGAGTTCTTCGTTCGTCTGCGTCCGCTGCTCGCCATTCCGATGGCCGAACAGGCCAATATCTGGGTCGAACGGATTCTGGCATCCCGCGTCGGCACGGGCGCTGTGGCATCGCTCGATTATGCCCGCACCCTGACCGAAAGCGCGTTGCTGCTGATCAGCCAGCCTGTCGGCCTTGCGGTGCTGGCCAATGAGAAGCCGAAGGAACTCGGCGAGCAGATCGAGGGCATCGCGCGGCCGATCCTCGCATTGTCGGTTCCAGCATCGGCGTTCCTGTTCATGTTCGCGCCGGATATCGTGCGGCTCATCTTCTTCCGCGGCGCTTTCAATGAGCACGCTCTGATCCTGACGAGTCAGGCTCTGCAGGGCATTTCCTGCGGTCTTTGGGCGGCGACCCTCGGCTGGATCCTGATCCGCATCATCAACGGAGCCGGTCGGAACTTCGTCGCCGCGGTGATTATTGTCATCGCCTATCTGGTTAATGTCGGAGTTAACCTTCTCACCTCTTATCTGCCGCATGTGCTGGACTCCGGGACGTTGCTACTTGGACTGGGTGAGGCCGCTCGTGGTATCATCCTGCTTGCAGGCGTCATGATGGTTCTGAAGTCGCGCAAGAGACTCCTGTTCTGGCTGTTCCTCGCGAGTATTCCGGCAATCCTGATGCTGCTGGCAGGCTGGCAGATCCACGAATGGCTCTCGGGAACCTGGCAGCGGCTGTTCGCCGGAGGTGCTGCTTTTGTCGCCTGTATCGCGCTGTCCTTCGCGATGCTGCTGCCGGGTATCTATGTTGCGGCATTCGCGCGCTTGCGAAGCCGGTTCTGATTTGAGCATGTCGCGTTTCTGTGCCGGGGTGGCTGGGGAATTTCGATGAAGCGATTACTGTCCGGCGCCGCCAGACGGATGGCTCGGTCCGAAGCGCTGGTCCGTCCGATCAGCATGCTGGCGGATCTGTTCGCGAGCCAGCGCGGCTGCCTGATGACATTTCATCGTGGTGCGCCCGCCGCGCTGTGGGAGCGCCTTCCCAATCGCGATTTCTATCTCGATACGACCTTTCTCGATCAGTTCTTGAGCTATCTTAAAAAGAACGCCTGGGATGTCGTGACCATGGAAGAGGCGACGCGCCGCGCCAGGAATGGGCGCGGGCGCTTCGTGAATTTCTCCATCGATGACTGTTATCGTGACAGCTATGAGGAAATCGTCCCGCTGTTCCGACGTCACAATGTACCGGTGACGTTGTTTGTTACCACCGGCATTCCGGACGGAACGCTGTCTCTCTGGGCCGCAGGCCTTGAAGACGCACTGCTCAACAATGATAAGATCACCCTTGAAGATGGTGTCATCGCGGTGCCGGACTTCGCTGCCAAACGGGCGGCGTTCTATCGGATCGCCGATAGTTGGGACGGGCCGCAGGCGGCAGACCATTACACGACGTTCTGCCGGCTGAATGGGATCGATATGGAAGCGATGCACTGGAAGCAAGCGATCAGCTGGGAGATGCTCGCGGAGTTGCGCGACGATCCGCTGGTCGAGATCGGCGGGCATACGGTCAATCACTCCCGCATATCGTCACTGTCCCCCGAACGCGCGGCGTTGGAATTGCGGGGCTGCCGTGACCGGCTGATCGAGCAGCTCGGCATTCCGGCCCGCCACTTTGCATTCCCTTACGGCCGTGCGGGTGACTGCGGTCCGCGTGATTTCGCGATCGCGCGCGATGCCGGCTATGCGAGCGCATCGACGACACGCAAGGGGCTGGTGTTGCACAAGCAGGATCCGTATTCGCTGCCACGCTGCACCATCAATGGTGCAGACCGCAGTGTGGCCACCATGGAACTGCATCTCTCCGGCATGACCGGAATCGCTGCGCGGATGACCGGACGTGTCTAGCCGCGCGCGCCTGAAGATCCTGTCGATCGCGCATCCTGCCGTCAGCCGGGATGCGGGACGGCTGCGCTACTATCCTCTCGGCCGCCGCGACGACCTCGATGTGCATCTCGTCGTTCCGGCGGTCTGGCATCAATTCGGTCGCGATATCGTTGCCGACCCCTCCGATGATCCTGGCATCACCGTGCATGTGATGCCGATCCGGCTGCCGAAGGCCGGACCGATGAGCTGGTATCTGCATTTCTATCCCGGCCTGCGAAAGCTCATTCGCGAGCTCGATCCGGATGTCATTCATCTGTGGGAAGAGCCGTGGAGCGTCGTTGCCATGCAGGCGCGCCTGTTGAAGGGACGCGCGGCCATGGTGATGGAAGTCGATCAGAACATCCTGAAGCGATTGCCGCCGCCGTTCGAATTCATTCGCAAGCAGGTGCTCGTCAACACTGATCATGTGCTGTCGCGCAGCCCGGATGCGACGGCGGTGGTGCGCGCACGCAGCTATGAGGGGCCTGTCTCGTCGATCGGCTATGGTGTCGATCTCACCAATTTCCGGCCGGACGTCGCGCCATTGCTGCCGCCGGTCGAGCGGCCGGCATTCCGGATCGGCTATGTCGGACGCCTGGTCGTGGAGAAGGGGCTGGACGACGCGCTAGATGCCATGGCGCGCGCGAAGGCACCGGTCACGCTCGCACTGATGGGCGAAGGGCCACAGGAAGATGCGCTGCGCAAGCGCGTGGCCGAACTCGGCCTGACCGATCGCGTCAGCTTTCGCGGATGGGGCAAGCCGGCAGAGGTCGCAGGCTTTTTGCGCAGCCTCGATGCCTTGATCCTGCTGACGCGTACGACTGGAGCAGTGAAGGAACAATTCGGACGCGTCATCACCGAGGCGCAGGCCTGCGGTGTGCCGGTGATCGGATCGACCGGCGGTGCAATACCCGATGTGACCGGTGAAGGCGGCTGGATCGTGCCGGAAAGCGATCCGCCCGCACTTGCGGCGTTGATTGATCGCATCGCGGTCGATCCTGCCGAGCTACAGAAGCGCAGCGCGGCGGCGCTGACGAATGTCGCAGATCGCTTCACTTACGAAGCAGTCGCCAAGGATCTCGCAAATGCCTGTTTCGCTGCCGATGCGCGGCGACGCGGACGCTGATCCGTCTCAGGCGCCTGCCGGCACGACGTCCTGCGGCCAAACACCTTTTGACGCCTGCACCTGTTCGAGCAGTTCGATATAGCGCGAGCCGACATAGTCCCAGCCGTAGTTGAGAGCCGTCTCATGGGCGCCGTTGCGCAATGCCGCATGCAGGTCGGGATCGGCAAAAGCAGCCGCGATCTTGTTGGCGATGTCCTCGCCATTCATCGCGATCTGATAACCGTTCACGCCATCGACCAGATAATCCTCGATGCCGCCGACAGGCGTCGCGAAAACCGGAGTCGAGCAGGCCAAGGCTTCCATGCAGACCAGCGAGAACGTCTCATAGGCGGTCGGCAGCACGAAGGCATCGGCCGCGGAATAGAGCGCGGGCATGTCGCTGCGCGATCCGGCAAAGACCAAGCGGTTCGCGGATGTGGTTGCCAGTTTACGATAGGGAGCCGGATTGTCGGAGCCCACGGCCAGCATCCAGACATTCGGCCCGAGGCGTTCAAGCGCGTCGATGGCGTGCGCGAGGCCCTTGCGACGGAACTCGTGGCCGGCAAACACCAGCAATTTGGCATCTAGTGGAATGTTGAATTCGCGGCGGATTGCGATGCCAGCCTCGATGTCGCGCTTGAAGCGCGTGAGGTCGATGCCGTTCGGGATCACGCGGATACGCGACGCCGGCACCCTGTAGATCGTCTGCAACTCCGTCGCGACGCGCGGCGAGACGGCGACATACATGCGGTAACGCAGCCCGCCGATCATCCAGCGATCGCGCAAGCTCACCCACAGATGCATCGGATTGAGCAACCATTTCCAGTCGCCGGCACTGCGCTTTTCGGCGAGGCTTTGCGCATTGACCGCATGCACCACGAGGACGTCGCCGCCGAGGCTGTCGCCATGGCTGACGACCACGGCCTTGTCGTGATGCTGGGCCGCGCGCGTGGCCAGCATCGTGAAGATCGGCACCACGAGAAACCGGCCGGCATAGCGCAGTACGCCACGCGTCTTGACGCGCGATAGCCAGGCACCGACACGCTCGATATGCGTACCCGTCGTGGCGCGTTCGCCGACGGCACTGGCGAGAACTGTATTTGCGATCTTGGCGCGGCTGAATGCACTGGCGAGTTCGCTCGCAACACTCTCGACGCCGCCGACCGAGCTCAATTCCTGGACGATTTGCACGATCTCGATGGTCATGGCGCAGCGCTCGTAGAGAGGTGAATGAATCAGTCTTGAAATGTGCAGGTGGATCGCAATCCCGATCCGTCCTGTTACTGGCAGGCTTTCACCTGCGACACAATGTCCGATTCCAAAACTGTCCGTGATCACAACGCCGAGGAACATCGCGACACATCACGCAGGTACGGCTGTGCGGATATGCTGGCGATATGTATCGAATTGAACGACGTGGTCTTAAAAGGACACACGCGAGACTCGCGCCGGCCAGTCGCGACAAGTCGTTACGGTATCAGAGCGTGACGGCCGTATAGGCCTTGCTGATGATGTCCGCCGTCCGTCGAACCTTCTCGCGCAGCTTGATCTGCCCGGCCTTTGGCGTCCGAAATGCCGGTGCGACGAATGAGACGGTCGCGACAACGCCGCTGCCGTCACGGATGCCGGCAGCGACGGCATAGACATGCGGTGTGATCTCCGCATGCGATTCCGACCAGCCTTCATCGCGGATTGTCGCCAGCTCGCGCATCAGCGTCCTGCGATGCATGCCGAAGCCGGGATCGCGCGCAACGACGTCATCGAGCAATTGCTCGATCTCGGCTGCAGGTTGATGCGCCAGCAGGAGCTTGGGGCCCGCACCACGATGCATGGGAAGTGCAGTGCCTACTTCGAATGTGAGGCGAATGCGCGAGAGCGACTCGGACCGCTCGATACAGATGGCGCGATCGCCTGAGCGGCGCAGAAGAATGACGGTTTCACCGGCGTCCTGCGCCAGCCTTTTCATATGCGGACGCGCGATCGATGCCAGATCCGTTCCCGCCCGCGCGGCCTGTGCGAGGCCGATGACGCGTGGCGCCAGCACGAACGAACCGCGGCCGTCTTCGTCGATAAGCTCGGCTTCGCGAAGAATGCCGATATAGCGATAGGTGGAAGAGAGCGGCACGCCGATCTGCTCGGACAGGCTTTCGGCAGAATGCCGCGGGCGGTCTGTCGAGAAGGCGAGCAATGCGCGCAGGATCTTGCGTGAACTGCCATCAGCGGGCTGCGGGCGGTTCGCCTCGTCGCGCGGGGCGTGTCTCTTGATGGCCAATGCGCTCTCCATTCGCTACAGGTTGCCGATGGAAAAGGCAGCTCACGTTCATCATTTGCGCACTAACAAACCTTGCCGTGCCGTGTAGTTCTTATAACATAAGAGAGTGTTCTCATCAATTGAGAAGTAGCAAGCAGCGCCATGAAGCTTCCTTCGTTGGACTATACTTGCCCTGCTACACTGACCGAAGCGATCGCAACGCTCGCTGCCCATGATGGCGCGGCGAAAGTGATCGCCGGCGGCCAAAGCCTGATGCCGATGCTGGCCTTTCGATTGGCCGCGCCGAAGCTGCTGGTCGATATCGGCAGATTGCCTGATCTCAACCGGATCGATATTTCCGACGACGGTATCGATCTTGGTGCGTTGGTGACCTGGCGCATGATCGAGCGTGATACGCGCCTCGCGCGGGCTCATCCGCTATTGGCTGCTGCCATCGCGCATGTCGCACATTATCAGATCCGCAATCGGGGTACGGTCGGCGGCAGCCTCGCGCACGCCGATCCCGCAGCGGAAATGCCGGGCATCGCAGTGACATGCGATGCGGTGCTGACGATTGTCGGGACGAACGGAACGCGCATCGTGCCGGCGTCGACGTTCTTTCTCGGCAATCTGGAAACGGTGCTGGACCCGGATGAGTTGATCGTCAGCCTTCGCCTGCCGCCATGGCGGCGCGAGCGACGCTGGGGCTTTGCCGAGTTCGCCCGCCGCCGCGGCGATTTCGCCATGACTGGTGTCGCCGCCTATTACGATGTCGATCCGCAAGGCAACATCTCCGATGCACATGTCGGCGTCATCGGTGTCGCCGATCGTGCCGTCCGGCTGACCGATGTCGAGAAGGCGCTGAACGGCCAGCGATCCGGCGTCGAATTGATCCGACAGGTCGCAGAACTCGCGCGCGGCGCAGTCGATCCGCCCGATGATATCCATGCGGAAGGCGCCTATCGCCGCGAACTCGTCGGCGTCCTGCTCGAGCGCGTGCTCGCAAGCGCGGGTGACATCGCCATGCCGGAGGCCGCATGACAGGGGTGCCGGTTCATCTTCGCGTCAATGGATCATCTGCGACGATCACGGTCGAGCCGCGCATGACGCTGGCCGATGCGCTTCGCGAGGAACTCCGTCTCACCGGCACCCATCTCGGTTGCGAGCATGGGGTCTGCGGCGCCTGCACGGTGATCGTGGATGGTTTGGCGGTGCGCGCTTGCCTGATGCTGGGCGTGCAGGCGGAAGGGCGCGAGGTGATAACCGTGGAAGGGCTCGGCGATGTCGCGCATCTCGGCCCATTGCAGCGCGCATTCCGAAAGCACCATGCCCTGCAATGCGGCTTCTGCACCGCCGGCATTCTTACGACAGCGCATGCGCTGCTCATGGAAGAGCCGAATGCGGGTGAAGACCGGATTCGCGAAGTGATCTCCGGCAATCTGTGTCGTTGCACCGGTTATCTGCCGATCATCGCCGCCATCATCGAGGCGCGGGACGCCTATCGCGAGATGCAACGCGAGGCAGCCCAATGACGGAGCCTGTCAAACCCCTGATCGGCAGCGCGGTCGAGCGCATGGAAGACGCGCGCTTTCTTGCGGGCGCCGGCACTTTCGCGGACGATCTCCACCGCGACGGCATGCTGCATGCCGTGATCCTGCGCAGCTCGATCGCCCATGCACGCATCGTCGCGATCGATGCATCAGCGGCTCTGGGAGTAAAGGGCGTCCATGCCGTAATCACGGCTGCCGATATCGGCGCAGATATCCCGCTGATCCCGCTCCGTCTGGCGCCATTGCCCGCGTTCGAGCCGTTTCGACAGCCGGTCATCGCCATGGACAAGGTGCGCTATGTCGGCGAACCCATCGCGGTGATCGTCGCCGAAAGCCGTGCCCTGGCGGAAGATGCGCTTGAGGTGATCGACGTGCAGTTTGCAGCAGTGTCGGCCGTGACCGGATATGCGTCCGGCACAGAAGCCCTGTTCGCCGGTTCGGACGACAATATTGCCGCCCGCTATGATGCAGGGTTCGGAGACGTTGAGGCAGCTTTCGCTGCTGCCGATTATGTTCGTACCGAGCGCTTCAGCGTGCAGCGGCATACGGCCCTGCCGATGGAAACGCGGGGGCTGCTGGCGGAATGGGATCAGGTCTCGCGTCGTCTGGTCGTCACAGGCGCGACCAAGGTCACCTTTTACAACCGGCGCACATTGGCCGGCATGCTCGGCATGCGCGTCGAGGACATCGACCTGATCGAGATCGATGTCGGCGGCGGGTTCGGGGTGCGCGGCGAGTTCTATCCCGAAGATTTCCTGATCGCTTTCGTCGCGCGCAAGCTTGGATGCCCGGTCAAATGGATCGAGGATCGCCGCGAGCATCTGATGGCGATCAATCATTCGCGCGATGTCGCCTGCGAGTTGTCGATCGCCTGCGACAAGAACGGCATGTTTCTCGGCCTGCGCGGCAAGGTGTTCAGCGACATGGGCGCCTATATCCGCACCAATGGCGGTGTGGTGCCGGCCAAGGCCGCGCAGTTCCTGCCGGGGCCCTATCGCATTCCGCATGTCGGCGTGGCGGTCGAAGCGTTTCTCACCAACAAGACGCCGGTCGGGACGTATCGCGGCCCCGGGCGCTTCGAAGCCAATTTCTTCCGGGAGCGGTTGATCGACATGATCGCCGCCGATCTGGGCATGGATCCCGCCGACATCCGTCGCAAGAATCTCATCACCGAAGAAGAGCTGCCATATCCCATCGACGGGCTCGTGCCCTATGAGGGACCGACGGCCTACGACACCGGCGACTATCTCGCGGCCTTCCAGCGCGCGCTGGACGAGATCGGCTGGCAGGAGAAAAAGAGCCTGCAAGGAAGATTGATCGATGGCGTTCGTCACGGCATCGGGCTTGGCTGTTTCGTCGAAAGCGGTGGCGCCGGCCCCAAGGAAAATGCGCTGCTGACATTGCATGGCGACGGCGCATTGACCGTAGCCGTCGGCTCATCGGTCCTCGGGCAGGGGCTGGAAACCGTGCTTGGCCAGATCGCCGCCGATACATTGTCGATCCCGTTCGCGCGCATCCGCGTGCTGCATGGCTCGACGACATTGCTGCATGAAGGCTTTGGTACCTATCATTCGCGCGCGGTGGTGATGGGCGGCTCGGCCGTGCTCGATGCCGGCAAGAAACTGCGCGAGAAGGTGATAGAACTTGCGGCGGAGCGCTTGGGGCGACCGAACAGCGAGTTGATCATCCGCGATGGCGAGGTGATCGCTGCCAATGGCGCGACTGTCTCGCTGGCATCGCTCGCGCGGGACGGCGATATCTCGGCCGACGGGACATTCTCCAACACCGTGCGCACCTATAGCTACGGCACGCATGCGGCGCATGTGACGGTTGATCCTCGAACCGGGGCGGTGCAGATCCTCGATTATGTGGCCGTGGAAGATGTCGGTCATGCCATCAATCCGGCGATCGTTCATGGACAGGCGATCGGCGCCATCGTGCAGGGGCTCGGCGGCGTGTTTCTCGACCATCTGATCTATGATGATGACGGGCAGTTGCTCAATGCGTCCCTGGCCGATTATCTGGTGCCGACGGCGAGCGACTATCCGGCTTTGCGGGCGATCACGCTCGAACTGCGCCCGTCGCCGAGCAACCCGCTCGGCGCCAAGGGCGCCGGTGAAGGCGGCATCGTGGCCGTGGCCGCGGCGACGGCGAATGCCGTTGCGGCAGCCCTCGCGCCGCTGAATGTGGAGATCCATCATCTGCCGCTGACGCCGCCGCGTCTGTGGCGTCTCGTCAAGAACGCGCGTGACCGCGCCGCCGCTGCATAGGAACGACCGGTGCCCATCGATATCCATGCCCATTATGTTCCGCCGCAGCTGTTGTCCGCCATCGAGGGGCGCGGCGCCATGTGCGGCGTCAGGCTGTTGCCTGCCGGCAATGGTCGCCCGCCGGCACTGGGGTTTGATTATGGCTTCAGGGTCCGGCCGTTCTTTCCGCAACTCGTCGAGCCGGTCGCGCAGCGGCGTGCCAGCCTCGATCGTCAGGGGCTTGACCGGCAACTCGTCGCAACCTGGCCTGATATCTATGGTTACGGTCTCGAATCCGGCGCCTGCGCCCAATGGCACCGCATGCTCAACGACACGCTGGCGGAATGGAGCCACGACAATAGCGACCGCTTCTCATTCGTCGCCTCGGTCCCGCTTGTCGATGCCGAGGACGCGGCTGTCGAACTGGAGCGCGCCACCGGCCTCGGTGCCGTGGCGGTGATGGTCCCTGCCAATATCGAAGGCGTCAATATCGGCGAGAAAGCTCTCGACCCGTTCTGGGCCAAGGCGGAAGCGCTCGGTCTTCCCGTGATCCTGCATCCGGTTCTGGTTGATCCGGCGCCGCGTGCGGCAAAATTCGCGCTGACGCAGATCGCGCAATACACATTCGATACCACGCTCGGCATCGGCTCGATCCTGCTGTCCGGCGTGCTCGATCGATTTCCGTCGCTTGCGCTGGTGCTAAGCCATGGCGGCGGAGCCTTCCCATATCTGCTCGGCCGCTTCGATGTGATGCATGAGCGGATGGACAAGGCAGCGCAGGGCGATGTCGCACAGCTGGCGCCGTCCGCCTATGCGGCCCGCATCGGCTATGACACGATCGTGCATGCGCCGAAGGCGTTGCGATTTCTGGCCGATACGGTTGGTATCGAGCGCGTGGCGCTCGGCACTGACGAGTCCTTTCCACCTGCGGATCGCGATCCGGTCGCGAGTGTAAAAGCCGCGGGTTTTTCGCCGGCCGATGTCGAACTGATTACTGAAATCAATCCAAGGCGCCTGTTTCCACGTCTTCCCTGAAACCGCGGCGTGTCGCCGCTCATTGCATGTCAGAGGATCGATCAATGCTGAAACATTTGCTCGTCGTCGCTGTCGTCGCACTCGGATCGCTTGGCAGTTCGTACGCCCAGACGATGAAGACCGTCAAGGTCGGCACCACCAATCTGTCGTCGGATATCGGCCTGTTTCTCGCGGAGAAGCGGGGCTACTTCAAGGATGAGGGGCTCAAGGTCGAGCTGATCCCGTTCGATGCCGGGGCCAAGATGGTGGCGCCGCTGGGGGCTGGTGATCTCGATGCCGGCGCGGGCGCTGCATCCGCCGGGCTCTACAACGCCGTCAATCGCGGTTTGAAACTGAAAATGGTCGCCGACAAGGGCACCAACATTGCCGGCTATAGCTACAAGGCACTGATGGTGCGCAAGGACCTGATCGATTCCGGTGCGTTCAAGTCGCTGGCCGATCTGAAGGGAAAGAAGGTTGCCATCATTGCCAATGGCGCGGCTGATGAATCGGTGATCAATCAGGCGCTGAAGAAGGCCGGCTTGAAAGACGATGATATCGAGAAGGTGTTCCTGCCATTTCCGCAGCATCTGACCGCTTTCGCCAACAAGGCGATCGATGCCTCGATCTCTGCCGAGCCCGGCATCACCGCCATGGTGCGCAACGGCGCCGCCGTCCGTTTCGTCGGCCTCGACGATTTCTATCCGGTGCAGCAGACCGCGATGTTGCTCATCAACGGCAAATTTGCCGAGGATCGCAGGACGGTGACGGCTTTTCTCAAGGCCTATCTGCGTGGCGTCCGTGATTACGCGGCGACCTTGAAGGATGGAAAAATCGCCGGGCCGGGTGCCGAAGCGATGATCAAGGACATCGCCGAAATGACAGGGATCAAGGACGTGTCCCTGCTGCATCAGATGGTGCCGGTTTTCATCGATCCCGACGGGCAGATCAATCGCGCGAGTGTCGAGACCGATCTCGCTTATTTCAAGTCCCGTGGTCTGGTCGCCGGTGATATTTCGACCGAGGGCGTCATCGATCTCTCCTTCGTCAATGAATTGAAGCCGGTGCTGGGCCCATTCAAGGCATCGAACTGAATGGCCTGAAGGGATTCCTGGCGATGCAAACGATCACTCCGATGCCGTCATTGGATCAGTCCGCAGCACCCAAGATCAGTCTGCGGAACGTGTCCAAGCGCCATGGCGCGCAATTGGCATTGGACAAGATCACTCTGGACATTCCGTCCAGCACGTTCTTCGTCGTGGTCGGCCCGAGCGGTTGTGGCAAGACGACATTGCTGCGCATGCTGGCCGGTCTCGACGCGCCATCCGACGGCGAAATGCGCATCGGCGATCCGCAGCCCGGGCACCCACAGAATGCGATGGTGTTC
The DNA here is from genome assembly GCF_044336785.1 of Tardiphaga sp. Lineage (GTDB taxonomy): Bacteria > Pseudomonadota > Alphaproteobacteria > Rhizobiales > Xanthobacteraceae > Tardiphaga. The sequence continues at coordinate 24,449 of NZ_JBIIOT010000044.1, forward strand.
CAGGGCGACTCGCTGTTTCCCTGGATGACGGTGTGGGACAATGCTGCTTACGGCCTGAAGATGCGCCATGTCCCATCCACGCGGATTGCCGAGGTGGTCGGGCATTTCCTGAACAAGACCGGGATGTATGGCGCGCGAAGCCTCTATCCGCATCAGCTTTCCGGCGGCATGCGCCAGCGCGTCTCGATCGCGCGCGCCTTTGCAAACGATCCCGACATTCTGCTGATGGACGAGCCGTTCTCTGCGCTCGATGAGCAGAACAAGGTACTGCTGCATGAGGAACTGCTGCGGATCTGGGAGGAAACCCGCAAGACCGTGGTGTTCATCACCCACAGTGTCGATGAGGCCGTGACGCTCGGCGATCGCATCATGGTGATGACGGCGGGACCGGGGCGCATCAAGACGATCGTGCCGGTCGATTTGCCGCGTCCGCGCAATGTGGTCGAGCTTCGGCATATGCCCGCCTATGGCGAGCTGGTCTATGACATCTGGGCGCAGTTGCGCGAGGAAGTCGATCGCGCGCGCAGCCGCGAGCCCGGAGGCCGTGCATGAGCGTCGCGGGATCGAAGCCTTTCATGAACGATCGCGTCATCAGCATCCTCTCGCCATTGATCCTGCTCGGACTGTGGGAAATTTGCGCGCGCACGGGGCTCATCGATGTCCGGTTCTTCCCGGCACCGTCGAACGTCATCCGGCATCTGGTCGAGATGATCGGATCGGGCGATCTGTGGCGACATCTGGCAGCCAGCCTCTATCGTCTCGTCGTCGGATTCTTCGTCGGCTGCATACCGGCGATCGTGATCGGCCTCGCCATCGGTCTCTATCGTCCGGTGCGCGCAGCATTCGATCCGTTGATCTCGGCCACCTATCCCATTCCGAAAAGCTCGCTGCTGCCGCTGATCCTGCTCATCTTCGGACTTGGCGAAAGTTCGAAGATCGCCATGGTTGCGATCGGTGTCTTTTATCCGGTTGTGATCAATACGGCGGCCGGCGTGCGCCAGATCGCGCCGATCTTTCTAGATGTCGGGCAAAATTTTGGCGCCAGTCGTTTCAACATGTTCCGCACTGTGGCGTTGCCCGGTGCGCTGCCGATGATCATGACCGGCGTGAAGCTCGGCGCCGGCATGGGCCTGGTGCTGATCGCCATCGCCGAGATGGTGGGCGCCAAGAGCGGCCTCGGCTACATGATCTGGAATGCCTGGGAGCTGTTCGACGTCCAAACCATGTATGTCGGCCTGTTCGTCATCGCGATCATCGGCTTCCTGCTCAATGCCGGCTTCGACATGCTCGAGCGTGTGATCGTGCCGTGGCGCAAGGGCTGAGGCGGGCTAACAGCTCGCCGTCTGCCTGAGCGTATCGGCAACATGCAGGATCTGGTGACGGATATTGGTCGCCGCTGTCACTTCCCAGAACGCGCCGCGCGTCGCATGACCGATGGCATAGAGTCCGGGCTGAACAGTCCCCGAACCATCCTTGATCTGGCAGGTCGTGTCGACATCCAGCCCGAGGCCGTTATTGCCGATCCGGGCGATGCCAGTCGCAAGCAGGGATTTGACCAGTGGATTGTCGATGCGATCGTAACGTTCTTCGGGGCCGGTACAGTTCAGGATCCAGTCGGCCGTCATCTCCAACGATTGTCCGCCGCGACGACGAAGCTCCAGGTCATAGCCCGTCGGTGTTGCCTGTGCCTTGACGATCCGGCCAGCCAGCACGGTGAGACGTTGTTCGCTCTGCAACTGGTTCAGCAATGTTGCGACATCCGGCGCAAGTCGATGTCGGTGTACCAGCCAGATCGCGCGCAGATGGCGTGAGAAGCGCTCACGTTCATCCTGCGACGCATCTGTCCACAAGCGGGCGATCTGCAACCGGAACGTATCGACCGATGTCTGCCACGGAATGCCGGCCGCCATCTTGCGTCGCGCATCCGCGAGCAAACGTGCAAAGATGCCGCGCGTGGTTGGTTCGGGCCACGTTTCGAGAGGGGCAGGATCGGTCTGGCTCGGTGCATCGATGAGCGGCAGCAATCCGCGCCGCGAGATCATGGTGATGGGCTGCTGCAGGCCGCGACGATGCAGGTCGATCACTACATCGACGGCTGTCGCACCGGTGCCGATCACCAGCACGCGATCATTCATGCCGATCGGATCGAGCGCTCCTGGCGCCCAGACATCGGTGATCGAGCGCGATGACGGCGCAATACCAGGGAATGGCGACGGTGGCGGATTGCCGAGACAAAGAAAGACCAGATCGAATGTCTGGCGATTGCCGGCCGCATTCGTCAATTCATATGCAGATTGTTGGCGGCTGATATGCGTGATGACATCGGTCCGCATGACGGCTCGGCCGCGCGCGACGACATCAGAGAGTTGCGCGGCGATGTAGTCGCCGTAAACCGAGCGCGACACGAACGAGTCTGAATAGTCGCGCCAGTCCGCCTGTTGGGTCGCGGTGAGCCAATCGACAAAGCCTTCCGCGTCCTCTGCACCGACGCCGCCCATTTTATAGGCGGGAACATTGATGCGGTGCCACGGCGACTTGGCGGAATAGGCAAGGCCGCGGCCAAATGCAGCGTCTCGATCGAAAATCGCGATGGATTCGATCCGCGGGATGGTTGCAAGTGCGATTGCTGCGAGTGAACCCGCAACGCCTCCACCGACAATAGCGACACGCCATCGCCCAGCATTCGGTATCAATGCGTTGTTGTGCTGTAAAAGAATGATCGGCTCTTTAGTGGCGTCAAGGGAGCCGATTTATTCCACGTGGCGCTATCCCTGCACAAGCCCCCCACACGATAGCTACCCCGATCGCGTGAGGGATGATGTGCTCAACTTCAATGCAGGGATTGCTCGGCAGCCCGCAAGACGTCGATCGGGCTCCAGGGTTTGGCCATAAAGAGGGTGCCGTCGGGGAGCCTGCGAACACGCGGTGCCCCGGACGTGACGACGACTTGCAGATTCGGATAACGCTGCTTGGCGAGATAAGCGAGTTCGATGCCGTCCATCATGCCCGCGAGTTCGACGTCGGTGAAGACCATCGAGACATTGTCGCCTGATTCTTCGAGAACGAGCACGGCAGCCTCCGCGCTCTCGCATTCGATGACGTCCATCTCGCTTTCTTCGAGCAGCAGGCTGACGAGCGTGCGTTGCGCCTCGTCGTTCTCGACCACCAATGCAGTTGACCGGTGTGCATATCCCATGGGGAACCTCCGTGGTTGTTGCGACAGGAGGGCAATGCGCCAATTCATCTGGAGTTCATCAATAAGGCAGGGTTCCCGCAAGCAATATTGCTGGCATGTTTGCAGCGGGATGGCCGATATGCGCGTGGTTCAATCCGCGATCCGGATCTCTGATGCCTTGATCGCCTGCATCGATTGCGGCAGCAGATAGGGTGTTCCGTTGTCAGACTGAGCAACGGCAACATCGATATGGAACACGCGCCGTACTACGTCACTCGTGATCGTTTCGCTCGGCGTGCCTTCTGCGGCAATAGCGCCATCGCACATGACGACGATGCGATCGGCGAAGCGGATGGCGAGATTGAGATCGTGCAACACCGCAACGACTGCCGTGCCGTTACGCGCGCGTTGTTTGGATGTCTCCACCAATGCGATCTGGTGACGAAGGTCGAGGCTCGATGTCGGCTCATCCAGCATCAGCACTCCGGGGCCGCGCGCGGCCTCGCCGCACGCGAGCTGCACGAGGATACGGGCAAAATGCGCGCGCTGCTGTTCGCCGCCGGACAGTGTCGGCAATTCGCGATGCCGGAATGCATCGAGACCGACTTCGGCGATCGCGTCGTCGATCAGTTTTTGCGTCGCTGCAAGCGGACGATTGCCGCGCCCCATGCGAACGACTTCCTCGACCGTGAAGGGGAAGCTGACGGTGATGTGCTGCGACAGCATCGCGCGTTGCAGAGCGAGATCTGAAGGCGACCACGCGTCGATGTTGCGTCCGTTCAGCGCGACCGTGCCGCGCGACGGGCGCAGGTCGGCGGACAGCAACCGCAGCAAGGTTGATTTGCCGGCACCATTCGGGCCGACGATCGCGACCATTTCGCCGCTGCGGAGCGACAGATCGACATCCCGAAGCAATGTCGCTTGCCCGAGCGACAGCGAAACGCCGGATGCTGTGAGCAGCGCCGTCACAGCCCCACCAATCCACGCTGACGCAGCAGGATGAGCAGGAAGATTGGAGCACCAACTGCCGCGGTGAGAATGCCGATCGGCATTTCAGCGGGGGCCACGATGGTGCGGGCGAGCGTATCGGCGCCGACCAGCAGGCTGGCGCCGAGCACGATCGATGAGGGGAGTAGGAGGCGATGGCCGGGGCCAATCATCAGCCGCAACAGATGCGGCACGACGATGCCGACGAAGCCGACCACGCCGCAGACCGAGACCGCGACGCCGGTCATGGCGGAGATGATGACGATGCAGATGCGCTTGAGGCGTTCGACATCGATGCCTGAGTGAAATGCTTCAGATTCACCGAGGATCAGCACATCGAGGCCACGATGGATGAAGGCCATCCCGATCAGCCCGATGGCGAATACCGGCACGATGGTTGCCGCCTTGCTCCAGGTGGCTCCGCTGAGCGAGCCGAGCAGCCAGAAGGTAATGTCGCGCAACTGGCGGTCGTCGGCGATGAAGACGAGCAGGCCGATGCCCGCATTGGCGATGGCCGCAATCGCGAGGCCGGCGAGCAGGAAGATCGCGATCGATGTGCGGCCGCTGCGCGTGGCGATCCGATAGAGGATGATGGTGGTGAGCAGCGAGCCAAGAAAGGCTGCAAGCGGCAGCAGGACCGGCTGCATGAACTGCAGATGGACGGCATAGCGGCTATCGCTGATCACGATGGCGCTGGCTGCGGCAAAGGCGCCGCCGCTGGAGACGCCGACCAGCGCCGGATCTGCAAGCGGATTACGAAACAGCCCCTGCATGATGGCGCCGGCCGCGCCAAGGATGCCGCCGATCATGGCCGTCACGGCAATACGCGGCAGGCGGATCGACCACAGGATCAATTGATCGCGGGCATGAAACGCATCGCCGGCACCGGGCGCTGTGAGCCCAAGTGCGGCCGGCAGGCGCGCAACGGGAATGCCGGCTGCGCCGATCGTGGTGGCAACAACGGTGGTGAGCAACAGGAAGGCAACGAGACCGCTGACGATGAGCAGGGCAGACGGCCGTCGCACATGTCCCTTGGCCCGGACAAAGGCGCTCGGCTTGATCTCGGCGAGGCTCATGTCACTGGCGGCAATTGGCGGTCGGCGCGGCCGGCTGGAATGCGGTGGCGTCTTTCGACAGCGCCGGATCGATCTTGAGCGCCAGATCGCGCGCTGCGGCGGCCGTACGCGGGCCGAAGCCGAGAAGATAGAGACCATCCATGGCGGCAAAGCTCTTGCTCTTCGCCGCCGGAGTCAATGCAAAACCGGGACTGGCGAAGATCGCATCGGCTTGAACCGCGTCCCGGCTGCGCTCCATGGAGAGGATATGATCGGGCCGGGCGGCAGCGATCGCCTCGTCGCTCATCACCTTGTAGCCATCGAAACCGTCAGCGACATTGACGGCGCCTGCCAGCTTGATGATCTCGTGAGCGGCCGTCTTCTGTCCGGCCACCATGGCGCGGCCATCGACAAAGGACATCACGAACATCACACGCGGCGGTGTCGTCACCTTGGCGCGCAGATCGCGCAGCGAAGCAAGATCGGCCTCGACGGATTTGGCGAGGCATTCGCCACGTGCCTCCAGCCCGGTGACCTTCGCCACCATCCGGATTTTCTCGATTATGCCCGCTTCGGAATGGGCATCAGGCACGAGGATCAGCGGAATTTTGGCGGCATCGATGACATCGATCGTTTCTTTTGGACCGGAGCCGGCAATCGCCAGCACAAGCTGCGGGTTAAGGCCGAGAACGCCTTCCGCCGAAAGTTGCCGCATATAGCCGACATTGGGTTTGTCAGCCGTCGCCTGTGGCGGATAGAGGCTGGTGGTGTCGATGGCGACGATCCGGTCCTGGGCGCCAAGTGCGTAGAGGATCTCGGTGACGGCACCGCCGATCGAGACGATGCGGGTCGGGTGTCCGATGGTGACATCGCGGCCGCGGGCGTCGCGAATGACGACATCTTCAGCCGCCGCTGCAGCCGATAGAGCCAGGCAGCCGCTCAGCGCTGCGCATTGCAGCATGCGCGTGAGAGCGCCACGGCGCGGGCGCAGTGAGGCGGTCATTTGGTTAGGATCAACTTGTTCTGGAATGTCAGGCGCAGCCGATAGGTGTCCTCGCCATGCGTGATCAGCAATTCGCGCTGGTCGGCAAAGAGCTCTTTGCTGTCCATGCGGTCGCCATTCACGAAGATGCTGCGCTGCGCTTCAGCTTTGATGCCAGCGGCATTGCGGCCGTCGTGAGAACCCGTGTCCATCGTGTCAATCTGCCCGGTCGATGAAAGTCGTCAGGCAGTTATAGGTTTCGACGCCCGGCATCGCCAAGCGTTGCAGTCTATAATCAATGTAAACAGCCGGGCGATCGGTTGACCGTTTCGTAACAGACCCTTAATCGAAAGTGGCGGTTTGGTGGCGGGGGCCACCGACTCATATGCGTTCGCGAGCCAGCAAGCCTGCCTTTTGTGCAGCGTCAGCCAGCCAAGATCATCGTCTTTTTTACTTGGGGAAGTTTTCATGGCTCTCGCGGGCAGGACGAAGTGCGCCTTATTGCTGGGCGTGTCGGTCGTGGTTTTGGGGACGTTCAGCGCGCAGGTCGCGTTTGCGCAGACGGCCGAGACCGTGCAGCCGGCGAAGCCAAAGCCGAAGAAGAAGCGAGTGGCCGCGCCGCAGGCCGTTTTCCCGGAGCCCGTGCGCAATGCCAATGCCCAGGTCGGGCGCCAGACCACGCAATCCCTCGATGAAATCACGGTGACGGCATCGAAGACGCAGGAGCGCGCGATCGACGCGCTGGCTCCGGTCAGCGTTGTCACGCTGCAGCAGATCCAGGGGCGTCAGGCCTCGACCGTTGGCGATCTCATTTACAACATGCCCGGTGTCTGGCTGCAGGATCGCGGCGATGAGCCGTCGACCTCGATCAATATCCGCGGTCTGCAGGATTTTGGCCGCGTCGCGGTCGTCGTTGATGGTGCCCGTCAGAATTATCAACGCACCGGCCACTTCGCCAACGGCTCGTTCTATCTCAACCCAGAATTGATTGGCGGCATCGACATCACACGCGGCCCGACTGCAAATATCTACGGATCCGGCGCCATCGGTGGTGTCGCGTCGTTCCGTACAAAGGATATTCAGGACGTCTTGCGTCCTGGCGAGGTCTGGGGCGTTGACGTCAACACGGTGTTCGGCAGCAATACTGCGCGCTCGATGAATTCGGCTTTCGGTGGTGTGCGCATCAACCCGAATGTCGACTTCTTCGCCGGCGGCACCTATTCGACCCAGGAAAACTATCGCGACGGCAGCGGCGTCGAGGTCTCGAACACCTGGAACAGGCTGTCGAGCGGTCTCGCCAAGCTGACTATTCGTCCCGCTGACGGGCACGAGGTCAAGCTCGGTACCGTCATCCAGCAAGACATCTACAATGTCGGCCAGCCGGCACGTCGCGCCGGTCTGCCTAATTCGGCAGGCGGTGCCATTGGCACCGGTACGTCTGTCTTCGCTACCAATGTGAAGAACTATATGACCACCCTGGGGTGGACCTATTCGCAGCCGGACGACAAGCTGTTCGACTGGGATGCCAAGGTCTACTGGAACCGCACTGAAAACAACCAGGTGAAGGTCTCGCATAACGGCACGACTGCGCTTGGAAATTGCGTCGGTGTCGGCCTCGGAAATAACATCACGGGCTGTGTCGGCGACCAGCGTGGATACGAAATCGATACGTTCGGCTTCGACGTGCACAATACGTCTCGCTTCGAGTTCGGCGACTGGCGACATGCATTGACCTATGGCGCGGACGGCTTCCGCGACGAGGTCAAGACTTCCGACTCGCACGGCAATTCCAATATCACGACCCCAGGTGGCGAACGGACCGTCACCGGTGGCTTCGTGCAGTGGAAGGCCAATTACACCTCGCTGCTGGAGGTCGTGGGTGCGCTTCGCTACGATAACTACACGCTCTCGTCGGTGTTGGGCAGCACGAGCGGCGATCGTCTCTCGCCAAAGATCACGGTGGGCCTGCTCCCAACAGGCGTCATCACGCCTTATGTAAGCTATGCTGAAGGGTACCGCGCGCCGTCCATCACGGAATCGCTAATCTCCGGCGCGCATGTGGCAACCAGCACCGGCGCCGGTGACTTCAATCGCTGCGCCGACGGCACCCGCGGTTACTTCTGCTTCATTCCGAATACGGCGCTGCGTCCCGAAGTCGGCAAGAACAAGGAGTTCGGTCTTAATATCAAAAAGGATAGCCTGTTTGTCGCTGGCGACACGTTCCGCGGCAAGGTCAATGTCTTCCGCAACGACATCGAGGATTACATCAATCCGACGCTGTTTACGGGGGCACCCTTCAACAGCTTCCCGCCGGTCCCTGGTTTGTTCCCGACTACCTACTATCAATATCAGAACATCCCCAATGCCCGCATCCAGGGCGTGGAAGTCGAGACCATGTACGACGCCAGCGCGTACTTCGTCGGTGTGTCGGCCAGCTTCCAGGAAGGCAAGAACACGCAGACGAATGTCGGTCTTCTGACTATTCCGTCGCAGAAGGTGACGACGACGGCCGGCGTGCGCCTGTTCGAGAACACCGTGACGCTCTCCATGATGTGGACATCGGTGAAGGCGAATACCGACCTTCCGGCGGGCAGCATCGCGGCAACGTCGTATGACCTCGTCAATCTGTATGTTGCCGCCAAGCCGACGCCGAATTTGACGGTGACGGGATCGATCGAGAACCTGCTCAATTCCTACTATCGTCCCTATGCCGTTCCTGGTCCCGATCTCGGCTCCGGCCTCGCGCAGAACGACGTGCTGTGGGCCAGCGCCGGTGCAGGCATCGTGTTCAAGGGCGGTCTGAAGTACCACTTCGGTGGTTGAAGATCAGGGATGATCACGGCCGCTGCGGCCTGATCAAAACCTCCGAAGCCGCGTCGATGTCCCGACGCGGCTTCTTCCATGTTTGATCAGCATCACAAAACGGCTAGTAGTCTTGGGTTAGACAAGCCGATCATCAGGAGAAAACCCATGTTCATCGCCATGAACCGCTTTCAGGTCAAAACCGGCTCGGAGTCTGCCTTCGAAAATATCTGGGCATCGCGTGAATCCTATCTCAGCGAATTGCCGGGTTTCGTCGAATTCCATCTGCTGAAGGGTCCCGTGGCCGAGGATCACACGCTGTATTCCTCGCACACGGTCTGGGCGGCCAAGGCGGATTTCGAGAACTGGACCAAGTCCGAGCAGTTCCGCAAGGCGCATGCGCGCGCCGATAACAAGTCGGAAGGTGCGAGCCTGTATCTTGGCCATCCGAAGTTCGAGGGCTTCGAGGTGATCCAGACCGAGAAGAACAGCAAAGCAGCCTGATCGCGCTGCGCCTCACGATCGATCACGGAGTTCGTCATGTCGAATGCTGATGTCGCCGCTCTCAAGGCTCATATGGCGGAGAATCCCGGCGCCGTGATCGAGACCGTTGCGCGCGAGCGCGGCGTCACGCCGCGTGTCGTCATCGAGGCGTTGCCGCCGGAGATGGTCAAGATCGGCGGTGGTGCGGATGCGTTCGTCAGCGCGATGCAGGACATCGCCCAATGGGGCGAGGTGACGCTGATCGTCCATACCGACGACGGCATCTTCGAAACCACGGCGCCGCTGTCGCCCGGCAGCCTCGGCCACGGTTACTATAATCTCACCGAGCCGAAGGGCCTGCACGGCCATCTGCGCCATGAACGCTGCGGCGGCGTCGCCTTTGTCGAGCGGCCGTTCATGGGCAAGTCCTCGGCTTTCGTCGCCTTCCTGAATGTGGACGGGGGCGTGATGTTCAAGGTCTTTGTCGGGCGTGATGAGACACGGGCGCTGAAGGCTGATCAGCTCGCGCGGTTTCATGCTTTGGCGGCGAAGATCGCAGCCTGAATCAATCGTCGAGCTCCTTCATCCGCGCCATCAGCATTTCGGCCACGAGCCGGGTCGAAGGCGAGGCGATCCGTGCCGCGAGCTGGACGAGGGTGACCTGGGTCGCCTCCAGCCGCTTGTCGCGCAGCGGGACTGCGATCAGGTGACCCGCATTGATCGATCCCATGGCGGAAACCATTGGCAGAAAGGTCGCCAGATCGGTTCGTGCCGTGATGGTCTGGGTAAAGGCCAGCGAATTGGTCTCGCTGCACATGTCCAATTGAATGCCCGTCTGTGCGCAGGATTTGTCGAGCTCCTGACGAATGCCGAATGACGTGTCGGGCAGGATCACGCGCAAGCCTGCGAGATCCTTCATGCGCAATGACGGCTGACCCGCCAGCGGATGCCTGGGCGAGACGATCAGGCAGACGGGTTGGCGCATGCGGCCGAGTTCGTTGAGATCGCGCCGGTTGGCGCGACCAAAGATCAGGCCGAGATCGACGTCGTTCTGCCCGACCAGCTCCACCACATCGCGAGAGCCGACAGCTGTGACGGACAGCGCGATTCCGGGATAGCGTTGCGAGAGATCGGTGAAGACACCCGGCAGGAAGTCCGACAGCATGCCCTCAACCGTTGCGATCTTCACCTGGCCGCGGCGCAGCGATGCGAATTCCTCGACCTGGCTGCGCAGGCCCTCGAGCTGGCTGCGGTTCTCTATTGCATAGCGATAGAGCACATGGCCGGCATCGGTCAGGTTCATGCCGCGTGCGCCGCGCTCGAACAGTTTGACGGCCAGTTCTTCCTCAAGCCCCTGCACCTGTCGGCTGATGGCGGACGGAGCAATCCGCAACGCCGCGGCGGCCTGTTTGATCGAGCCGCATTCGGTAACCACGCGAAAATAGCGGATGGCAGTGGACTCGATCATCAGGCGGCCCTCTCGCGGCGTGCCCGCTGCGGCGGCAGGGACTGGCTAGCGTTCTGATTTTCAGATCGGCTGCATCGAAATTCAATGCTTTTATTCGATATCTAAATTTGACAGTCTTTCCGTCAGGTCAAAGTCACCGTCCCTGATGGAGAACGTGAATGTTTCGCCTCCGGTCTGCCTTCCCGACACGCATTTCAGCCTCTCTCGCGCTGGCGGTGGCCGGCTTCGCCGCGGCGACCACGGTCGCCTCGGCCCAGGATGTCATCCGCTTCGGCGCGCCGCTGCCGATCACCGGCCCGCTGGCGCCGGAAGCGGTGAAGCAGCAACAGGGCTACGATCTCTGGGCCGAACAGGCCAACAAGGCCGGCGGCATCAATGTCGGCGGCAAGAAATACAAGGTCGAGATCGTCTATTCCGACTACCAGTCGAACACGCCGCGCTCGGTGCAGACCACCGAACAGATGATCACCCAGGAAAAGGTGAACTTCATGTTCGGCCCGTTCGGTTCGGGCGCTGCAAAAGCTGCGAGCACGATCGCCGAAAAATACAAGATGCCGATGCTGGCTGCGACGGCGTCGTCGGTGCAGGTCTATGACCAGAACTATAAATATCTGTTCGGCACCTTCACCCCGAATGACACGCTGACCACGCCGCTGACCAAGCTGGTCAAGGCGAAAGCTGCTGACGTCAAGAAGGTTGCGATCCTCGCCCGCAACGATCTGTTCCCGCTCGCCATCGCGCAGGAGATGGAGAAGTCGGCCAAGGAGAACGGGCTCGAAGTCGTCTATTTCGAGAAATACGCCATCAACACGCTCGATCACTCGGCGACGCTCTCGCAGATCAAGTCGCTGGCGCCGCAGTGGATCTTTGTCACCGGCTACACCAATGATCTTCTGCTCGTTCGCAAGCAGATGGCCGATCAGCAGATCAAGGCTGGCGTCGTGACCATGATCGCCGGCCCGGCCTATCAGGAGTTCATCGATTCCGCAGGCCCGACAGCTGAAAACATCTCGAGCGCGTCCTGGTGGCATCCGGCCGAAAAATATGACGGCAAGGATATCTTCGGCTCCACCGCGAATTTCGTGAAACTGTTCAAGGACAAGTACAAGGCGGAGCCGGACTATGCCCATGCATCGGCCGCGGTCTGCGGCGCGCTGTTCCAGATGGCCATCGAGAAGGCCGGCTCGCTGGATCGCGACAAGGTGCGTGATGAACTTGCCAAGATGGATGTCGTGACCTTCTGGGGCCCGGTTAAATTCGGCGCCAACGGCCAGATCAATTCGCTCGAACCTCCGGTCTTCCAGATCCAGGGCGGTAAGCCGATCGTGCTGTTTCCCGAAGCGATCAAGCAGGGCGACTTCAAGCTCGGCGTGAATTGATGTCGTCATTGCGAGCGCAGCGAAGCAATCCAGTTCTTTCTTCACTTGGCTCTGGATTGCTTCGTCGCTTCGCGCCTCGCAATGACGACGGATGTTTCTGAGACGTCTCGGAGAGACATACTGACATGCTGGCCATCCAGGTTCTCATCAACGCACTCGTACTCGGGTGCCTCTATGCCTGTATCGCCATCGGCTTCTCGCTGGTCTGGGGCGTTCTCAACGTCATCAACCTGATCCACGGTTCGTTCATCGTGCTCGGCGCTTATCTGGCCTGGGGCGCATATAATTCGCTCGGGCTGTCGCCGTGGTATTCGCTGCTCATCGCAGCGCCGGCCTTCTTCATCTTCGGCTATGTGCTGCAGCGGCTGCTGCTCAATCGCGTCATCACCGCACCGGTGCTGGTGACGCTGACGCTGACCTTCGGGCTCGATCTGATCCTGAACAATGCGATGATCTATTACTTCAAGGCGGATTACCGGAAGCTGATCCTCAGCCCGCCGACCGGCTCGATCTCGATCCTCGATGTCGTCGTGCCGATCGATCGTTTGATCGCCACGGGTGCTGCGCTGTTCCTGACATTCCTGCTCTATCTGCTGCTCCGCCGCTCCAAGGTCGGCCGCGCTATCGTAGCCGTCCGCCTCGATCGCGATGCCGCCGTGCTGATGGGCGTGGATGTCAAATCCATCTATGCCGTCGCCTTCGGTCTCGGCGCGGCGCTTGCCGGCTGCGCTGGTGTGCTGATGGCGCTGATTTTCCCGATCTCGCCGCTCACCTCATCGGCCTATCTCGGCAAGGCTTTTGTCGTCTGCGTGCTCGGTGGTCTCGGCAGCGTCTCCGGTGCGTTGGCCGGCGGCATTCTGCTGGCCCTGGTCGAAGGCATCGGTTCGGTCTATCTCGGTCCTGCCCATGCGGTGACCCTGTCTTTCGTTCTGTTGATCGTGTTCCTCATCGTCAGGCCGCAGGGCCTGCTTGGCCGGAAGGGCTTTGAATGACCCGGTCTCACATCGCCCTGTTCGGTTTTCTCGCCTGCGTCGCGGCGCTGCCGCTGTTCGGAGAGGCCTATGCACTCAGGCTCGGCACCATCGCCTGCATGTATGCGGTGTTCGCGCTGTCCTGGAACATCGTCGGCGGCTTCGCCGGTTATCCGTCATTCGCAACGGCCGCCTTCTTCGGGCTTGGCGCCTACACGACCGGAATCCTCATGAACAAGGGCGCGCCCTTGCTCGTATCGGTCGGCGTGTCGCTGGTGTTCTGCCTGCTGCTGGCAGCTGCGTTCGGCGCCGTGCTGCTGCGTCTGCGCGGGCACTACTTTGCGATCGCCTCACTGTCGCTCGTCGAAGTGTTCCGCGAACTCGTCAACAACGCGACCGATCTCACCGGTGGTGGCATGGGCCTCAACATCCCGCTGGTGTCGGGGTCGAGCGTGATGTCGGACGCGACCTTTTTCTTCTACGCCATGTGGGGCCTGCTGCTGATCACGGCGATCACCGTCACCATCGTGGCGACCTCGAAGCTCGGCTTCGGGCTGAACTGCATCCGCCAGAACGAGACCGCGGCCACGATGGTCGGTCTCAATGCGACGCTCTACAAGGCGATTGCTTTCGGTCTCTCGGCCTGTTTCGTCGGCGCCGCCGGTGGGCTTTATGCCGCCTGGGTGCATTACATCGATCCGTCCGACGTGTTCGATATCCTCTATTCGGTGAAGCCGATCGTGATGGCGCTGATGGGCGGGCTTGGCTCGCCGCTCGGTGTGGTGTTTGGCGCCTTCCTTTATCTCGGCCTCGAAGAGGTGGTCTGGCGCAACTATATCCAGATCCATTCCGGCGTCCTCGGCGTGCTGATCATCCTGCTGCTGCTGTTCCTGCCGCATGGTCTGGTGTCGCTGCGGATCGAAAAAATCCGGCAGGCGCTGTTCGGACGAAAGGCCAGCCATGTCTGAGCCCGCGCACGAAATCCTGCATCTCAGCAATGTCTCCCGTCATTTCAGTGGCCTGAAGGCACTCAGCGATGTCTCGCTATCGGTGAACAAAGGTGAAGTCGTCGGCCTGATCGGCCCGAATGGCGCTGGCAAGACCACGCTGGTGAACACGATCTGCGGTGTGACGCCTGCGTCGTCCGGTGTCGTGACGTTCGACGGCAAGGACATCACACGCATCAAGACCTACCAGTCCGCGCGCATGGGCCTGTCGCGCACGTTCCAGATCGTGCAGCCCTTCGCCGAATATTCGGCGCTCGACAATGTCGCGGCGGCTGCCTTGTTCTCGCAGCCCGGCGAAAGCCTGAAGTCGGCGCGTGAAGCTGCGCGCGCGCATCTCTCATTCGTCGGCCTCGATGCACAGGCGGACCAGCCGGCGGCAACGCTAACGCTCGCCATGCGCAAGCGGCTGGAACTCGCCAAGGCGCTGGCGATGAAGCCAAAGCTGCTGTTCCTCGACGAGGTCAATGCTGGCCTCAACAGCGCCGAAGTCGAGCGCGCCACCAAGCTCATCCATCAGCTCGCGGCCGACGGCATCACCATCGTGATGATCGAGCATCTGATGAAAGTGGTGCTGAATGTCTGCACGCGCATCGCGGTGCTGCATAACGGCCGGCTGATCGCCGACGGCGCGCCGCGCGACATCATCAAGGATCCCGCTGTCGTCGATGCCTATCTCGGCCAGCAATATGCACAACGGAACGCCGCCCGTGGCTGATCATCCGATGCTCGAACTCAAAGAGGTCTGCGCCGGCTACGGTGAGATCCAGGTGCTGTGGGGCATCGACATGGTGGTGCGCTCCGGCGAGATCACCGCGCTGATCGGCTCCAATGGCGCGGGGAAAACCACGCTGATGCGCGCGCTGTCCGGCCTGATCAATCGGCAATCGGGCAGCTACGTCTCCGAAGGCGTCGATCTGTCGAACGCATCGGCCGCTGCAATCCTCGCCCATGGCATCGTCCACGTGCCCGAAGGCCGCCGCCTGTTCGGCGCCATGAGCATCGAGGACAATCTTCTGATGGGCGCCTATTCGCGCAAGGCGAGTAGCGTTGAACTCAAGCGCGACATCGATCGCGTCTACACGACATTTCCCAAGCTTCGTGAGCGTCGCAACCAAGCGGCCGCGACACTCTC
Organism: Tardiphaga sp.; assembly: GCF_044336785.1. Taxonomy (GTDB): domain Bacteria; phylum Pseudomonadota; class Alphaproteobacteria; order Rhizobiales; family Xanthobacteraceae; genus Tardiphaga. The sequence continues at coordinate 39,890 of NZ_JBIIOT010000044.1, forward strand.
GGGGGGCGAGCAACAGATGTGTGCCATCGGCCGCGGCCTGATGAGCGCGCCGCGCCTGCTGATGATCGACGAATTGTCACTCGGCCTGTCGCCATTGCTGGTCGAGCAGCTTGTCGCAGCACTGCGCCAGCTGAATTCCGAAGGCATGTCCATCCTGCTGGTCGAGCAGGACGTCACCACGGCGCTGGATCTCTGCCACCACGCCTACATCATGGACATGGGCCGCATCGTGCGGGCCGGGCAGGGCGCCGAGCTTCTCGCCGATCCCATCATCCGCGACGCCTATCTCGGCGTTCTCGAAGACTGACCACCGTTTCATCCGAAAGAGGCCATCATGACCGCAACTGTCGAAGCTCCCAATAGCGGCTACCGCTACATGCCCGGCGTATTCCAGTATTCCTGCGGCGTCGGCGCGCTGCCGGGCTTCACGCTGGAGCGCGTCCGCTTCTCGAAAGTGGTGCCGCTGAAGGAAGGCTTTGCGAAGATCGCCGAGATCATCAAGGCGGCTGGCCGGCCGCTGACGTCCTTCGCAGCCTGCGAACTCCGCTCGCCCGCGCCCTTCACCGAACAGGGCTTTATCGATTTCAACGAGATCTACATCAAGACCCTCGAAGACTGGGGCATCATGAAGGACCGCGTGAATCCGATCGCGCGCAGCAATGTCTGTCCGAAGATCGATCCGCCGTCGGCGCCGGGCTTCTACGCCTTTTCCTTCACGACCGTGGCACCGGATGCGCCGCCGTCCTTCGTCATTGCAGGCAGCGGCGAGGCGACCGAAGGCAAGGGCAACTATCGCGACCACACGGTGCGGTTCGGCGACACCAGCCCGTCAGGCATGCTGGAAAAGGCGAAGTTCGTTCTCAATGAGATGGAACGCCGCATGAGCGCCTTCTCCGGTGACTGGAGCCAGACCACGGGCGCCCAGCTCTATACGGTGCAGGACGTGTACCCGATCCTCGAAAGCGAGCTCGGCCGCCGCGGCGTGTTCCGCCACGGCCTGACCTGGCACTTCAACCGGCCGCCGATCGAAGGGCTGGAATATGAAATGGACTGCCGTTGCGTTCATAACGAACGCGTGGTCGAGGTCTGACGATCGTCTTTCCGGATGACCTCGTGATCCGGCTCATGTAAAAGCCCTTCACATGAGCTGGCACAAGGACCGTCGCGGCGAACGCGGCTATCACCACGGCAATCTGAAGGAGGCGCTGCTGCAGGCAGCGCTTGGGCTGATCGCCGAGAAGGGGCCGGCAGGCTTCACCTTTGCCGATGCCGCGCGCACGGCAGGGGTCAGCGCTGCCGCGCCGTATCGCCACTTTCGCGACCGGGACGATCTGCTGGCCAATATCGCCCAGCGCGGTTTTGAGCAGTTCGAGCAGACGCTGGCGCAGGCCTGGGATGACGGCCGGCCGAACACGGTCACGGCCTTCGAGCGCTTGGGCAAGGCCTATCTCGCCTTCGCCCGTAATGAGCCCGCTTTCTATTCAGCCATGTTCGAATCCGGCATTCCCGCGGATTCCAGCCTTGAATTGACGGCTGCCGGCGAACGCGCCTTTGGCGTCATTCGCGCCGCGGCCGAGCGTCTCGCAGCGCTTACGCCGCCTGGCGTGCCGCGTCCACCGGCGCTGATGATGGCGTTGCATATCTGGTCGATGTCCCACGGTATCGCCTCGCTGTTCGGCCGCGGCGATGCCGCCCGCCGCAAACTGCCGATGTCACCGGACGATCTGCTGGAAGCGGGTGCGCTGATTTATTTGCGCGGACTGGGTTTCCCGACCGACCAAAAGCCGTCCGAAAACGACAAAGCATCAGTGCCGAAATCCGGCCCCTGGGGCGCGGCGCCCAAATAGTCGCAGGCCACCTCTCGATTATGTGAGCGGCTGGCCCGGTGCCCGCCTTGACAAAAACGGGCCGTGCTTTACGTATGTAAATGTTATTTACATTCACAAGCGGCATGGTGCCGCCGATGGAGAGGAAGATGTCCGACACCGCAGATCTCAATCGCTGGGGCCGTCGCCCTTACGATGAGCGCGTGACCTATGGCCTTCGTTCGCCATGGAGCATCGTGCTGGTTGTTCTTGGTTTCATCGTCTGGTGGCCGATTGGCCTCGCACTTCTCTTCTTCAAACTCGGGAGCAGAAACATGGGTTGCTGGGATCGTCAGGGTCGTTTCGAACACAAGATGCAGCGGATGCAGGACAAGATGGAGCGCATGCGCGGCCGCATGGAGAGCCGCGGTTTTGGCGGCTTCGGCTTCGGCGAGCCGACCTCGGGCAACCGCGCCTTCGACGAATATCGCGTCGAAACGCTGCGCCGCCTCGAAGAGGAGCAGCATGAGTTCAAGAGCTTCCTCGAGCGCCTGCGTCACGCCAAGGACAAGGAAGAGTTCGACCAGTTCATGGCCCAGCACCGCC
>NZ_JBIIOT010000151.1:0-8189 GCF_044336785.1 Tardiphaga sp.
GCGGCCCGGCCGCGCCGCCCCCCCCCCCCCGCCACAGGTGACGCCGCTTGTGGAAGCCCCCTCACCCGCCGCGAAGGCGCGGCGACCTCTCCCCGGCGGGGAGAGGTGAAGACAGAGCATCGATCCTGGCTCTTCCCCCTTTGGCATAGTTCTGATTCAATCCGCGCCTATTCTCCGGTGATCGGAATCATTCTTCCGCGTCACTGTTTCCAGACACGTCCAAAGGCATTTCCATGCGCGCGCTTTCCCTCGGCCTGCTCGGCCTCGCAGCAACGGCCTCCGTTGCCACCATCAATGTCGCCACGGCGCAAACGAAGGCCGCGCCGAAAGCGCAGGCAGCCGGCCCCGAGATTCGCTACTTCACCTCCATCGACGGCCTCATGGATGGCAATGCCGACGTGATCCTGAAGGAAACGCGGCAGGGCAAGACGGTGACCGCGGCAACGCTGGATGTCTGCTACCCCGCCGAGAAGGGCAGCGACCGCAAGGATCGCTTCGTTGCCAATCTCACCGTGAGCGGCACGACGCTGTCGGGCGCGACGCAGACGCAGATCGACAAGCTGCCGGTGACCGTGAAGATCAATCGCCGGCCCACCGGCGACACATTCGAATTCAAGGGCCAGGTGATCGTCGGCCAGACCACCACCAGCCTGACTTCGGCGGACAATGCCGACCAGAGCGAGAAGGAATTCCAGGAGAACCAGGGCAGCGACGAGAGCATCGCCGCCGCGCCAAAAGATTTCAGCGAAGTCTCGCCGGAATCCATCGCGGTGAAGATCAAGCTGGAAGCCGCGCTCGATTTCGTGCGCTCGCTGCGCGGGCAGAATGTCGAGGTCTCCCTGTCGAGCCTGTCGGTGAGCTGCGACGCGCTGCGCGCCGGCGAACAGGTGATCAATCTCGCGGTCGATCCGGAACGCGCGGCAGACTTCGTGGCCAAGGCAAAGGCCTATCCCGGCGTCGTCACTGTCGGCTGGACGGCAGGCGCCATCGACATGGAGCGCACCGTGCGCTTTGCGGCGACGGACTGGAAGAGCGGCGACAAGATCGATCGCAGCAAGGTCGCGAATGCACTGTCTGCCGTGCTCGCCAAGACGATGTCGGCGAAGGTCTCCACGACCGCGTGGGATGACGAGACCGGCAAGCTGAAGCTGACCTTCAAGCGGCCGAGCCAGGTGATGCCGGCGCTGGAGCTGACGGAGAATGTGGAGGTCAGCGCCGTGGTGTCGCCGGACAAGCCCGGCACGACGGACAAGCTCATTCTGTGGATCTCGACACCGTCGGTGACGACGGTGGATGAAGCCTCGGGCGCCAAGCTGGCACTGGCGGAAACGCCGGCCACGGATGAAGAAAGCGATCCGCGCGACGACAATGGCGCGGTGGCGGCCGTGGCGGCGGAATTCAAGGCTCAGCGTTGGGATGCGGAGAAGACGGGGTGGAAGTGAGACTCGCTCTCCGTTGTCATCACCCGCCCTGGCGCGCAATTGCGCGCTTGGAGCGGGTGATCCAGTACACGGCGACGGATCTGTTCGATCACGGATGACGGTGTTTACTGGATCGCCCGGTCAAGCCGGGCGACGACAGAATGTGAATGCCTCTCAATTCGTATTCAACCGAAACCGCAGCGACTTCGGCCCGATGAACGTCACCGTATCTCCGCGGCGCTGCCAGTTGGTGGCCGCGCCGAGATCCGCCAGCAGCTGATCGTCCAGCGCCACCTGCGCGTCGGTGCAGCTGCGGCTCGCCATCACGCCCGGCACGAACACCACGGTGTTGCCGGCGATCGAGAACTGCCCCTTGCCGCCCTTGCACCACAGCTCCACCATCGCCTCGCCGGCATCGCCGATCTCGAGATTGGGGATGCGCTTGTTACCCGGCATGCGCTGCGCATCCAGCGTCATTTCCATCCCGAACGGAAAATCATCGGCGGCGTGCGCCGGCAGCGAAATGAGGAGTGCTGCACCAGCCATGGCGGCGCGCAAAGATGTCGTATTGGAAATCATGTCAGGTCCCGGCGTGGATGGATGTCAGCGGCCCTCGCGCGTTCTAGGCGAGGCGGCGGGACTTGACCAGAAAGGTCGGGACACAATGTGGCGGGGTGAAGAAAATCGCGGCGGTCTTAACCTCTCCCCGCTCTTTTGCGGGGAGAGGTCGATCTGGCGAAGCGCAGCGAAGCCGGATCGGGTGAGGGGCATGGCACGCGGCAAGTGCCGAGCACACAGCTCTCGGATCGACGAACGTCGGAAGCTCTGAGAGTTTATCGGAGAGATTCGATGGCGCGCGCATGAGGCACGCGCGTGCCATGCCCCTCACCCGCCGCGAAGACGCGGCGACCTCTCCCCGTAAAGAACGGGGAGAGGTTAAGAGCCTCACTTCGGCGCGGCGATCACCATTTCGGTGAACGGATAGACATAGGCCTGCAGCATCACGAAGCCGCCGACCATGCAGGCCAGCACGATGGAGTGCCAGAACACGAAGCGCAGGATCGAGCCTTCGTGGCCGAACCAGTTGGTCGCGGTGGACGCCACCACGATGGACTGCGCGTCGATCATCTTGCCCATCACGCCGCCGGACGAGTTTGCGGCGCTCATCAGGATCGGGTTGAGACCGAGCTGCTCCGACGTGATCTTCTGCAGGTTGCCGAACAGCACGTTCGATGCGGTGTCCGAACCGGTCAGCGCGACGCCGAGCCAGCCGAGCAAAGTGCCGAAGAACGGATACAGCACGCCGGTGGCCGCGAAAGCGAGACCGAGCGTGGCATCGACGCCGGACAGGCGCGTCAGCGTGCCGATGGCCAGCATCGCCGAGATGGTGATCAGCGAATAGGCGCAAAGCTTGATGGTGCTGCCATATTCCTTGATCATCTTGATCGGCGAGAAGCCCATCACGAAGCCGGAAATGATGGCGGCGAGCAGCATGCCGGTGCCGGTGAAGGACACATAGGTGAAGGCGAACACGGCCCCTTCCGGCGTCGGCTTCGCCGCCACCGGCGGCACCTTGTTGATCATGTTGTGCAGCTCGGGCACCGGATAATTCCAGGTGAAGATCGGATTGACGATCCCCTTGAACCAGTTGGTGCCCCAGATCAGCAGGATGACGCAGAGGATGATCCATGGCGTCAGCGCGCTCCAGACCTGCGCCGAGGTGAGCGGCGTGGTGTCGAACGGCTTTGCCGGCGGCGCGGTGGCAGCGCTGTCGTCGCGCTGGCGCAGTTTCGCCGAGGTCCAGATCGTCTTCGGTTGCCAGACCTTCAGGAACAGGATCAGTGCGGCCATGGAGATCAGCGAGGCGCCGATATCGACGATCCAGGGATTGATGTAGTTCGAGATCACGAATTGCGGGATCGCGAAGGACAGCGCAGTAATCAGGATCGCCGGCCAGACTTCCTTCATGCCCTTCCAGCCTGCAAAGGCCCACACCACCCAGAACGGCACGATCATCGAGAACACCGGCAACTGACGGCCGACCATGGCGCCGAGGATGAACGGATCGAAACCGGTGACCGTGGCGAGGCCCTGGATCGGTGTGCCCAATGCGCCGTAAGCCACGGGCGCAGTGTTCGCGATCAGCGACAGGCCGGAGGCGGCGAGCGGCGAGAAGCCGAGGCCGATCAACACGGCGCCGGTAACGGCAACGGGTGTGCCGAAGCCCGACGCGCCTTCGAAGAAGGCGCCAAACGAGAAGGCGATGAGCAGGATCTGCAGGCGGCGGTCATTGGTGACGCCGCCGATGGCGCGCTGCAGGATCTCGAAGCGGCCGCTATCGACGGTGAGCCGATACATGAAGATGACGTTGAGGACGATCCAGCCGATCGGGAAGAAGCCGGTGACGATGCCGAGCGCCGAGGCGCGGATCGACATATTGGCGGGCATCGTGAAGGCATAGATCGCGACGAGATTGGCCAGCACCAAGGCGATGACGGCGGCGATATGCGCCTTCACCTTGTTGGTGGCGATCAGCACCAGCAGGATGACCACGGGAATGGCGGCGACCAGCGTCGACAGCGTCGCATTGTTGAATGGATTGTAGACCTGATTCCACATGGCCGTTTCCCCTGTTGTTCTTGTTAGCAGCGTGTGGTGCGACCGCCCCCGCAGGGATCGGCAACTTGCTGATTGTTCACTTGCGGGGGTGGCTGTGATCGGCCAAAGCCGACAGCATCGGGCGACAGCCGGCAGCCTCCACCCCCATTTACCGCATGCTAGGGTGAATCACAGTTTCGCGACAAGGCGTCGCGCGTCATCTTGTCAGCGACTTTCGTCTAAACGCTTCAAACTTCTCTCGCCTCAAGGGCTTAGCGCCCCTCTCCCGGAGATCAGCTGTGAACAATATCCGCTCCACCCTCAAAGCCGTCTGGCGGATCGCGCTGCCCTATTTCAATTCCGAGGACAAATGGGCGGGGCGCGGCCTGCTGGCGGCGGTGATTGCGCTGGAGCTCGGCTATGTCGCCATCACCGTGCTGGTGAACCGCTGGAACAGCGATTTCTTCAACGCGCTGCAGGAGCGCGATCTCTCATCATTCACCTACCTGCTCGGTTACTTCGCCGTGCTGGCGACGATGTCCGTCGTCGTGCAGGTGTATCAGCTCTATCTGAACCAGTGGCTGCGCATCCGCTGGCGGCGCTGGCTGACCGAACACTATCTCACCGGCTGGCTCGCCAATGCCAACCACTATCGCATGCAGCTGCAGGGCGAGACTGCGGACAATCCCGACCAGCGCATCGAGGAAGATGCGCAGCTGTTCGTGGATCAGACGCTGGCGCTCGGCGTCGGCCTGCTGAGTTCGGTGGTGACCATCGGATCCTTCATGGTGATCCTGTGGGGTCTGTCGGCAGCAGCGCCGCTGCATCTGTTCGGCATCGATCTCAACATTCCCGGCTACCTGATCTGGGCCGCGCTGATCTATGCGATCGTCGGCACTTTGCTGACGCATCTGATCGGCTGGCCGCTGGTCGGGCTGAATTTTCGCCAGCAGCGCTTCGAGGCAGACTTCCGCTTCAACCTCGTGCGCACGCGCGAGAATGGCGAGCAGATCGCGCTGCTGAAGGGCGAGCCTGCGGAGCATCAACGGCTGTCGGCGCGCTTCGGGCTGGTGGTGCGCAACTATCTCGACCTGATGAACCGCACCAAGAAGCTCACGGCTTTCACCGGCAGCTACAATCAGGCTGCGGTGCTGTTTCCCTATATCATGATCGGACCGGCTTACTTTGCCGGCAAGGTGCAGCTCGGCAGCGTGACGCAGACGTCGTCGGCCTTCAGCAGCGTGCAGGAGGCGATGTCGTTTTTCGTCACCGCCTATCGCACGCTGGCGGAGTGGCAGTCGGTGGTGGCGCGTCTCGACGGGTTCGAGCAGGCGATCGCCAATGGCCAGGCGCTCGTGACCAAGCCTGACATCATCCACACGGCGGCGAGCGCCGATGGCGCCATTGCGCTGTCCGATCTCACCGTGGCGCTGCCGAACGGCGCGCCCTTGCTGCAGACGGCAGGCTTCAGCTTCCGCAAGGGTGAGCGCACGCTGCTGACGGGGCCGTCGGGTGCGGGCAAGTCGACGCTGTTCCGCGCCATTGCGGGGATCTGGCCGTTCGGCAAAGGCGAGGTCGCCCTGCCCGCCGATGCGTCGCTGATGATGCTGCCGCAGCGGCCGTATTTCCCGGTCGGAACATTGCAAGACGCGATCGCCTATCCCGGCCAGCATGACGCGTTCGATGCTGCAGCGATGACCGAGGCGATCACGGCTGTCGGGCTGCCGGCGCTGGCCGGGCGGCTCGATGAGGACGCGCACTGGAACCGGATGCTGTCGCTCGGCGAGCAGCAACGCCTCGGTGTCGCCCGCGCATTGCTGCACCGGCCGGACTATCTGTTCCTGGATGAAGCGACCGCCTCGCTCGACGAGCCATCGGAGGCGGCGCTGTATCAGCTGATCGAAGCGCGGCTGCCGGATACGACGGTGATCTCCATCGGCCATCGCGGCACGCTGCACGCATTCCATCAGCGCAACGTGACGCTGGAAAAGACCGGCGAGAGCTTCGCGCTGACCGAGGCGACGAGCGCAGCGACCAACTAGGACGGCTTTGGTTCATCGACGGCAAAGCGCGCCAGCGTAATCCTGGCGAGGGCATGATAGAGGCCCTCGCTGAGCACAAGCTGCGATGCCCCGTTGGCGATCAGCGCTGCAGCCATCAAGGGAATGACCATGGCGTGGTTGTTGGTCATTTCCGAGGTGATGACGAAAGCGGTGATCGGCGCGCGCACCACGCCGGTCAGATACGAGACCATGCCGATCAGAACGAGCGCATCGAGCGGCACCGGTGGAAGCAGAGGCGCCAGATCCGACGCGATACCTGCGCCAATCGCCAGCGATGGCGCGAAGATGCCGCCGGGTATGCCGGAGATCGCCGACAGCATCGTGGCCGCATATTTCCAGGCACCAAAACCATGGGCCACGGCAGCCGGGCCGTCATCGATGATGGCGCGCGCTTGCTCATAACCGGTGCCGTAGACATGGATGCCGCTGGCCAGACCGCATAGCGCGACGCCGAGACCGCAGGCGGCTGCGAAGATGACCGGATGCGTCTTGATGGCGCGGCCGAAGCGGCCGGGAAGTCCCAGCGCGAAGCGGATCAGAATGCGACTGAAGACGCCGCCGAGCACACCGCAAAGGATCGCACAGACCGGCACCACGACCCATGCCGCACCGAGCGGCAACACGGCGGACGGCGAGCCGAAATAGTGATACTCGCCAAGCAGCGCGAATGAGGTCAGGCCGGCGGCAACGATGGCGCCGATGACAAGACTCAGGCTGCGCATCTCGAAGGAACGGCTGAGCTCCTCGATGGCGAAAACAATGCCAGCGAGCGGTGTGTTGAACGCCGCCGCGACACCGGCTGCAGATCCCGCGAGCAGGAAGCCCGGCTGGCGATAGGGCGCGAAGCGCCCCAGCGCTGCCATGATGGCGCCGCCGACCTGAACGGTCGGTCCCTCCCGCCCGGTCGAGGCGCCGGCGAGCAGGCCGAGCGACATGACCACGACCTTGCCGAGGGCGACGCGCAGCGAAACCAGCGGTCCGCGGCGCTGCTGCGGCAGCCGCAAGGCCGCGATGACCTGCGGTATGCCGGAGCCCTGTGCGTTGGGAAAGACCGCGATGGCCAGCCACATGCAGAGGCCGAAGCCGATCGGCGACACGAACAGGCCGGCATAGGGCCATCGTGCCAGCAATGCGTGGAACAGATGCTGCGCATGATCGGCAAGCCAGGCCATCGCGATGGCAGCGAGGCCGACACAAATCCCTCCCGCCAGGAACAGCATGTGGCGAGTCCAGCGCTTGCGCGCGAGGCGGGAGCGCAGGCCGAAATGAGCGAGATAGCGGCGCGTTTTCATTGCACGGGGGTGTTGCAGGTCTGACCTTCCCCGGCAATGGCGGCAATGAGAGGGCAGATCTGCGCCAAGAAAAACGGGCAGCGATTGCTCGCTGCCCGTTCGCATCCAACCGATGGTTGGAAAGATTTACTTCAGGTTCTGCATCGCGGTCAGGTCAGCCGACAGCTTGACGATGCCGGTCGCGCCGCACCAGCTGGAACCAGCGCCGCCATTGATCGGGGTCACGAAGGTGGTGCCCGAAGCGGTGAAGTCCGAGGTGAAGGCGTTGCAATCACCCTTGTTCAGGCTGGTGTCCGAGTAACGCAGGTCGAGGGTGAAGACCTTGTAGGTGAAGCCGACGCCGACGTTCCAGGTATTGTAGTCGGCATACTTGATGCCGGGGCCGACGCCCGGAGCGGTGAACGAGTAGAACGAGTCCGAGGTGCCGAGCCACTGACGACCGAATTCACCCGACACATACATGCCGACGCCCGACGAACCGAACCAGCCGGTCGGTGCGATGGCCTTGGCGGTCACGGCAGCGTAGTTGCCCCAAGCGCCGGTGTTCAGGAAGTTCGGCGAGTAGTTGTCCGACACGCCCATCGTGAAGTAGTCGTTGAAGGTGTAGTTGAACTTGGCATAGCCCTCGTAGAACGAAACGTCCTTCTTCATGACGTTGCCGTTGGCCAACACCTGCGGTGCGGTGCCGACGCCGCAGATCCCCAACGAACCACCGGCAGCAATGTCGGTGCACTGGCCGCCCGGATAACCGTAGTACCAGAAGCCGAAGTCGAAGGCGGCGGCGCCGAAGGTCGGGCGGATACCGAAGTAACCGT
>NZ_JBIIOT010000036.1:0-48010 GCF_044336785.1 Tardiphaga sp.
GTAGATCTTCGTGGAAACTGGATATACCAGCCCCGCCGTTTTCACCAAATTGTCGCAGTGTCGCATCTTCGAAGCGAAACTTAGAAGGCCCGCCGATCCCATGACCGCACGTATCTTCAAGGCCGCCAAAAATGCCATGCAGTCCGGCATGGCCAAGACCCGTGATTGGCAGCTCGATTACGAGCCGGAGCAGGCGCGGGTGATCGAGCCCCTGATGGGCTGGACCTCCTCCTCCGACATGAAGCAGCAGCTGTCGCTGCATTTCGACACCAAGGAAGACGCGGTCGCCTATTGCGAGCGCGAGGGCATCGCCTATCAGGTGATCGAGCCCAAGGGCCGCATCGAGCGCAAGGTCGCCTATTCCGACAATTTCGCCTTCGGCCGCCAGGAGCCATGGTCGCACTGACCGGCCCGGCGATCCCCGGCTATCGCGTCCAAAGTTAGGGTTGCGCGGGTCTGCCGCGCAATGAGACGATCCCGTGCCCCGTCCAGAGGGCCGGGCAAAACAAGAAACGGATTTGCAGGAAACGGGAGCCGATGGCCCTTCGCTCAACGCTCGATACCAATTCGGCTGAGTTTAAACAAAACATCGAAAAGATGCAGGCGCAGGTCGCCGAGCTGAAAGACAAGCTCGGGGCCGTAGCCGGCGGCGGCGGCGAGGCCGCCCGCGCCAAGCACACTGCACGCGGCAAGATGCTGGCCCGCGAGCGCGTCGATCTGCTGATCGATCCCGGCACCGCTTTTCTCGAACTGTCGCCGCTTGCTGCCAACGGCCTTTATGGCGGCGACGTGCATTCGGCCAGCATCATCACCGGCATCGGCCGAGTATCCGGCCGCGAATGCATGATCATCGCCAATGATGCGACCATCAAGGGCGGCACCTATTATCCGATGACGGTAAAGAAGCATCTGCGCGCGCAGGACATCGCGCGGCAGAACAATCTTCCCTGCATCTATATGGTGGATTCCGGCGGTGCCTTCCTGCCGCTGCAGGACGACCTGTTTCCCGACGAACGCCATTTCGGCCGCATCTTCTACAATCAGGCGCAGATGTCCGCGCAGGGCATTCCGCAGATCGCCGTGGTGATGGGCTCATGCACCGCCGGCGGCGCCTATGTGCCGGCGATGTCCGACGAGAGCATCATCGTGCGCAATCAGGGCACGATCTTCCTTGGTGGCCCGCCGCTGGTGAAGGCGGCAACGGGCGAGGTCGTATCAGCCGAAGAACTTGGCGGCGCCGATGTGCATTCGCGCCAGTCCGGCGTCACCGATCACTATGCGCAGAATGACGCCCATGCCATCGGCCTTGCGCGAAAAATCGCGGCGACGTTTAAGCCGACGCAGCGCGCAGCCTGGAATCTGCAGCCGGTTCGCGATCCGCTCTATGCGGCCGACGAACTTTACGGCGTGATCCCTGCAGATCAGCGCAAGCCATTCGACATGCACGACATCATTGCGCGCATCGTCGATGGTTCGGAATTCGACGAGTTCAAGAAGCTCTATGGCACTACGCTGATCACCGGCTTCGCGCATATCTGGGGATTCCCGGTTGGTATCATCGCGAATAACGGCATCCTGTTCAGCGAGAGCTCGCTCAAGGGTGCGCATTTCATCGAGCTTTGCTGCCAGCGCAACATTCCGCTCGTATTCCTGCAGAACATCACCGGATTCATGGTCGGCAAGAAATACGAGGCCGGTGGCATCGCGCGCGATGGCGCCAAGCTGGTGACTGCTGTCGCCACCGCCAATGTGCCGAAATTCACCGTCGTGGTCGGCGGGTCCTATGGCGCCGGCAATTACGGCATGTGTGGCCGCGCCTATTCACCGCGCTTCCTGTGGATGTGGCCCAATGCCCGCATCTCGGTAATGGGTGGCGAGCAGGCGGCGATGGTGCTGAGTCAGCTTCGCCGCGACAATATCGAGGCCAAGGGCGGGACCTGGTCCACCGAGGAAGAAGAGGCGTTCCGCAAGCCAACCCGCGACCAGTTCGAGACGCAGGGCAGCCCATATCATGCGACGGCGCGGCTGTGGGACGACGGCGTGATCGATCCCGCCGATACGCGTCTCGTGCTCGGCCTCGGCCTGTCTGCCTCCGCCAACGCGCCGGTCGAGCCGACGCGTTTTGGCCTGTTCCGGATGTGAGGCGAAAGCGATGACCAAAGCCATCTATCGCCGTTTCCGCACGCTCCTGATCGCCAATCGCGGCGAGATCGCCTGCCGTGTGATCCGCACGGCGCGGGCCATGGGCCTGCGCACTGTCGCCGTCTATTCCGAAGCCGATGCCCATGCGCTGCATGTTGCCGAGGCTGACGAGGCGGTTCTGATCGGCCCGTCGCGCGCGGCTGACAGCTATCTCAATATCGGACGTATTCTGGCGGCTGCGAAAACCAGCGGCGCGGAAGCGATCCACCCCGGTTACGGCTTCCTCTCTGAAAGCGCGGAATTCGCGCAAGCCTGCGCCGATGCCGGGTTGATCTTTGTCGGCCCGACCGCAGACATGATCACTGCCATGGGCTCGAAATCCGGCTCCAAGGCGCTGATGGAGAAGGCCGGCGTGCCGCTGGTGCCCGGCTATCACGGCGATGCGCAGGATGACGCCACGCTGTCCACTGCCGCCAACAAGATCGGCTTTCCGGTTCTCGTGAAAGCATCGGCCGGCGGCGGCGGCCGCGGCATGCGCGTTGTGCGCGCGGCCGACGAACTTGCACCCGCCATCGTCAGTGCCAAGCGCGAAGCCAAGGCCGCGTTCGGCGACGACCGCATGCTGATCGAAAAATATGTCGACAATCCCCGCCACATCGAAGTGCAGGTGATCGGCGACAGCCATGGCAATCTGCTCTCTTTGTTCGAGCGCGAATGCACCCTACAGCGCCGACACCAGAAGGTGATCGAGGAAGCGCCGTCGCCGACATTGAACGAAACGCAGCGCGAAGCCGTCTGCGCCGCCGCACGCAAGGCCGCAAGTGCTGTAAGCTATGTCGGCGCCGGCACGATCGAATTCGTTTCCGACGGCAAGGACGTCTTCTTCATCGAGATGAATACGCGCCTGCAGGTCGAACATCCCGTGACCGAACTGATCACGGGTGTCGATCTGGTCGAATGGCAGCTCCGCGTTGCCTTTGGCGAAGCACTGCCGCTGACCCAGGACCAGATCAAGCTGAACGGCCACGCCATCGAGGCGCGCGTCTATGCCGAAAATCCCGACAAGAATTTCATGCCGTCGGTCGGGCGCATCACCGCCTGGCGGATGGCATCAGACATCGGCGGTTTGCGCATCGACGCCGGCTATCGTGCTGGCGATATGGTGTCGCCGAATTACGACGCCATGCTGGCCAAGATCATCACCTGGGCGCCGACGCGTGCCACGGCCATCGATGCACTTGGCCGTGCGCTCGACGAGACGGATATCCGCGGCATCGTCACCAACACGGCCTTCCTGTCGAAACTGGTGACGCATCCGGACGTCCGCGCCAATGAGATCAATACTGGTTTCATCGAACGGGAGCTGAACGCGCTAACGACAAGCGATGGCAGTGTCAGCGATCTCGAACTGTCGGCGGCCGTTGCCGCGATCATCGCGAGCGAGCAGGCCGTAGAGCGGAACGAGGCGCGGTCGCCATGGCAGACGGCTGGCTGGATGCCGGTCGGCCGACGCAATCGCCTGTTCAAGTTCAGGCGCGGCCAGGAGGAATGGCCGGTGACACTGCGCTATGGCGGCGGGGCATCGTCCATCGCGGTCGGCGATCGCGAGCTTCCGTTTGAATTAACGTCGATCGGCGAGGGCGTCGTCGATCTCACGCTCGATGGCGTCCGCTCGCGTATCACCGGCCTCATCAAAGGCCACGAGCTTTATGTGCGCACCCGCAACGGGCGCTTCGATCTGCATTGGGTCGATTCATTCGGCGGTGATGACGAAGAAACAACCGGCGAGGATAAGATCGTCGCGCCGCTGCCCGGCACGGTTGTGGCCTTGCTGGCGGAAGAGGGCGCGACGCTTGAAAAAGGCGCTGCCATCCTGACGCTGGAAGTCATGAAGATGGAGCAGACCTTGCGGGCGCCCTTTGCGGGCGTGTTGAAGCAGATTAAATGCAATGTTGGCGATGTCGTCGGCGAAGGTGCCGAACTCGCAGAGATCGAGCCGAGCGCCTGATCTCCGGAATATGCAGAAGATTGGAATGCCATGAGCGATCAGGTTCGGATCATCGAAGTCGGCCCGCGTGACGGCCTGCAGAACGAAAAGGCACAGGTCAGCGTCGCGGATCGCATCGCGTTTTCCAGGGGTTTGTTCGCAGCCGGTCTACATACGATCGAGGTCGGCTCCTTTGTGTCGCCCAAGGCAGTTCCCAAGATGCAGGGCTCGGACGAGGTGTTTCGCGGCGTCAGCGATCTGCCCGGCGAATTCCATGTCTTGGTGCCCAATGAGAAGGGCTATGACGGCGCGAAGGCGGTTGGCGCGAAGGTGATCGCTGTGTTTGCCTCGGCTTCCGAAGGCTTTTCGCGCGCCAATATCAATTGCTCGGTCGCGGAATCCATCGAGCGCTTCAAGCCGGTGATCGAGCGCGCCAAGGCCGATGGCATCCGCGTGCGCGGTTACATCTCCTGTGTGCTCGGCTGTCCCTATGACGGCGAGGTCGCGCCGAAGGCTGTCGTGGACGTGGCGAAAACGCTTTTTGACCTCGGCTGCTACGAGGTGTCGCTGGGCGACACCATCGGTGTCGGCACGCCGACCAAAGCGCGCGAGTTGCTTCGTGCGGTGTCGGGCACCGTCCCGATGGCTCAACTGGCGATGCATTTCCACGATACCTACGGCCAGGCGCTGGCCAATATCTATGCCGGCCTGGAAGAGGGGTGCCGTGTCATCGACAGTGCTGCAGGTGGCCTGGGCGGCTGCCCCTATGCGCCCGGTGCCACGGGCAATGTCGGGACTGAAGACGTGGTCTACATGCTCGAGGGCATGGGGATCACCACAGGCGTCGATATGAACAAGCTCCTCGCCGCCACCAATCACATCAGCCAGGTGATCGGCCGCCCGCCGGTAAGCCGCGTGGCATCGGCCCTGAACGCAAAAGCGCGATCGTAGCAACGGTGAACGAGAATGGGCCAGCGCCAAGCGCCGGCCCATTTTATTGAGGTAAAATATTACTTCTTGCGAGCCTTGCGAGCTGCATATCGCGCATCGCGGGCAGCCTTCTGCTCGGCTTCCGCGGCGATACGGGCGGCTTCGGCCTCTTCCTGCTCGCGGGCGATCCGGGCAGCTTCGGCGGCGGCTTCTTCGGCTGCACGGGCTTTTTCAGCCAGCTTTTCAGCTTCGCGGGCGGCCTTCTTCTCTTCGCGGGCAGCGGCCTGGGCGGCGCGTTCGGCGATGCGGGCCTGCACGGCAGGATCATCCGCGCTTGGCGCTGCCTTGAACTTGGCCAGAATGTTCTTGCGCGCGTCCTGGGCAGCCTTCTGACGGTCAGCGAAGCTGGGTGATTTGAATCCGCTCATGAACGAGGCCTTGTCACTTTCTCTTTAGAGGTTGTTTGGGTGGGTATCCGCCGCAGGTCGGGCTGTTGCCGGACGGGCCGAAACACAGCAGCGGTTTACAGCGCGAAGCGGCGCTATGCATCAACAAATTGCGAAAATCTGCATTGCGTGACGGTACTGTGGGATAAACGCCCAAATCGCCGCCCGACACAGCCAGACATAGAGCAGACTGGTGGTTTCACAGGCTTGCCGCGCCGCTGTCCGCAATTTGCCACAACGAAGCGGCGTTATCGCGCCGGTATTCGCCCGGAGAGCCACTGGGCAGCGTGCCGCGGTGCGACACTGAACCTCAACCGCATCCCGCGCGACTGACCGGAACCTTGCCCGCCGGGACGGGTTTCCATAGCTACTGGGAGTGATGTCATGCAGGCAGCTATCGACCGCGTTCTTCGCAGCTTTTCGTTCAAGCCGTCCACCGGTTTTCACGATGATACGCAGCGAGACAACCCGCGACATGATCCTGAAGCCTTGGCTGACCGCCTGCTGGAGAATTTCAAGGGACAATTGGCGCGCAACGCAAGCCAGCGCCACTGATCCCGCCCTTGCGTCTGGGCACGCTAACGGGGCATAGCTGCGTTCCCGCAAACCAGTACGCAGGACACACTATGAGAAGCCTTCCCCGCGCTATCGCCGTCTCGGCCATTGCTCTCGGCGCGATCATGACTTCTGTCATCTCCGATGTGTCGCAATCTCCCGCCGATGCTCAAACGAAATCGGCACCAGCCGCAGGAAAAACCATGACCACAGCTTCAGGCCTCAAGATCGAAGATACCCAGGTCGGCACCGGCGCGTCGCCGAAAACCGGCCAGACCTGCGTCATGCACTATACCGGCTGGCTCTATGAAAACGGCCAGAAGACCAAGAAATTCGACTCCTCGGTCGATCGCAACGAGCCGTTCGAATTCCCGATCGGTGCCGGCCGCGTGATCAAGGGCTGGGACGAAGGCGTGGCCACCATGAAGGTTGGCGGCAAGCGCACGCTGATCATTCCGCCGGATCTCGGCTATGGCGCCCGCGGCGCTGGCGGCGTGATCCCGCCGAATGCCACGCTGGTCTTCGAGGTCGAACTGCTCGGCGTGAAGTAAGGCGTCAGGCCTGCGCGATCCGGCGCAGCAAGACGCGCGACGATTCCTCGCCGGCATAGATGTCGGCGAGGGGCGCGGCCTTCGCGATGAAGGGCGCTTTGGCGGGGTGGACAAAGGTCACGCCCATCTGCTGAACGTCAGCCCGCGCCTTCGCCTCGAAGGCCTCCCATAGCTTGTTCATGTGATGATAGGAGGCGGTTGCTGCCTCCTGCAGGATGTCGCGCTGGCGCGGCGTGAACGCCTTCATGCGTTCGGCACCGACGAGCAGCACGTCCGGGATCATGGTGTGTTCATCGAATGAATAGTGCGTGGCTACTTCGCCATGCCGGCCGACGATGAGTGCGACCACGCTGTTCTCGGCGCCATCGACGACACCGGACTTCAGCGCCACATAGACATTGCTCCAGGCCAGCTCGACGGCTTCCGCGCCAAATAGCTGCAAAAGCTTCGTCATGGTTTCCGACGGCTGGATGCGGATCTTCATGCCCTTGAGATCGTCGGGATGATTGATCGGCTTGCGGCCGTAGAAACTGCGTGCCCCCGCATCGTAGTAAGTGAGGCCGACAAGACCCGCCGGCGTGGTCGTTGCGAGAATATCGCGGCCGACATCCGTATTTGTCACCCGCAGCCAATGCGCGCGATCACGCAAGGTGAAGGGAAGGTTCAGCACCTTGTATGCGGGATGGAAGCGCTCCAGCAGGCTGGCGCTGACTTTCAGGAAATCGAGCTTGCCGGCCTGCACCTGCGAGATCAGGTCGCTTTCCTGGCCGAGCTGGCCATCGGCGAACAGCGCAATATCAAGTTCGCCCTGCGATCGCTCGCGGGCAAGATCGGCAAAATGCTGCATGGCGGGGTGCACGGGGTGCGTCGCCGGTAATCCATGGGCGAGACGCAGTTTCAACGGCGCAGCCCGCAGCACCGCCGGGCAGGCGACACTCAGACCGACAGTCAAAAGAAGACGGCGCCGAGAAAGCATGGATGAATCCGCGGACTGTCAGGGAAAAGGGCGGTAGGCAGACGCAGCGCGCGAGCAGCTGCGCGTGCCATGATACGTCGTATCGGCGGGCGTTTAAAGCCTCGGAGATGCCACTTTCGATCGCTGGCTCTGGAGCTGGCCGACATAGCGGTTTTTGCCGTCCGGCGAAATCGCACCGCGGGAGACCAGGTGGTGGACGCAGTTGAGCGCGAGGTCGAACGAGCCGTAGCAATGGTGTGCGATCAGCGCGAGATGCTTGAGCTGCTCGCTATCCATCGTCTCCGCATCGATGAAGTTGCGGACATAGACGACGTCGGCCTCGACGAGCTGGTTGATCGCCGCAGCCGGATCGGGGCCAAGCATCGGCGCGATCATCTTCTTGTTGATCGCCGTGAACGCGTGCGGCACGAAGCCGAGCCCCCGCAGTTCCAGATCGATGTCGCCGAATACAGGCTGGTTTTCGTACAGGGCTACGAAGGAGACTTCAGTCTGGATGGCAACGGCCTTCGCGAGTTTGTCGCGGCCATGGCGAAATACAGAAAGCTCGCCGCCCTGGATGTCAATTTTCAGGAGATCGATGGCCGTGATCTCGGCGATATCGTCGAGCCGCCGTGTCTGTTGTGGAATCCGTTCGATGACGCGCCCGAGTTCGGTGAAATTCGGAAAATGCGTCAGTGTCTTGGCGTCAGGCCGTAACAGGCTCGCAAAGCCGATGCCGCGGCAGAGATTGAGCGTATGCGTCTCACCATCCCCGACAGCAAAAGGCAGATAGGTCTCCTGCGCGCTTTTGCGTTTGGCGAGCTCTGCGATGGCGACCGGATGCGGATCGAAGCCGGTGACGCGGCAGAGTTTGTCCAGCATCATGCGCTTATAGGGCGGATCGCCATCGATGGGATTGGCACCGATATCGACGACCTCGGTCAGCCGGACAGGGCACAGTAAAGCCGACAACCCGTCATGAGCGGATTCGTGTCCGTTTTTCGCTGTTGCGGCCTGATTCATCGGCCGGACATTGAACGCGGCAGATCGCTCAAGCGCCGTGTCACGTCGTCGCGCCCCACGCACGCGGAACGATCGATCCGGCCATGACTTAACTCCGGATGTTCCTGAAAACCGGGAGATTTTCATGCGATTTCGACACATCATGCTGGCCGGTGCCATGGCCATGACAATTGCGGGCACGGGCATCGCACGGGCCGATCAGACGTTCAGCGGTCTTGTGACAGTGGTTGATCGGACCACGGGCGAAATCGTGGTCAAACGCGATGAAGGGGGGACGGTCGGGTCGAGCGCCGCTGCCGCCACCGAGAAATTCAAGCTGCGGGACGGGATTCCGGAATCGCTGCATGCCGGCGAGAAGGTCACCATCTCCTACACCGAAAGCGGCGGCGTAAAGACCGCGACGAAGGTGGATGAAGTAAAGAACTGATTCAAATTGGCGGCTCGGTCATTGCTGAGCCGCCATGAACAATCAGAGGCACGTGCCGGGTTGCTCTATGTCGGCGAGCCCGAACAAACAAAACCGCGAATATCCATTCTTTTGATATCGCCCGCTTGTTTTTCGCTCGAATGACCGTTTTCGAGACTCATCGATATTGGCTGCTTCACTGCAGGCATCGACCAGCGGTGCAACCATGGCTCCGGCGCCATGGCCGTCGGAGTGCGCTCGTGCCGCGAGCGATTAACCGAGGAGTGAGGAGGGCAGTACCGCCTGTCATCGTATTGTCATCGATCCGATGGACTAGTCGCCCGGCTCGCCATAGAATCAATGATGAGCGCTGGCGACGAGATCGGGCGATCCCGGATCATACGGCACAGCGACGGCAGGTCAGGTAACGTGAATATCAGTTCGGCCGATGTGTAACAGCCAACGGTGTGACCAGGCACTTGCTACCGTATTCTTCTCGAGACGCGTGACCATGATGCGTGGTTTGCGTTCACGAGCGGCGATAGCCATGCTGATGCCGATCATGTGCTTGGTCATGGTTTCAGCAATCTCGGCAAGCGACGATGCCGGGCACTATGCGCCGATCCAATTTCGGATTCCGAGCCAGCCGCTCGCTGCCGCGCTGCAGACCTATAGCAAGGTTACCGGCGTGCAATTGCTCTATGAAAGCGGCGCTGCCGGGAACCGTTTTTCCGTGCCGGTCGAAGGCGAGTATACGCGCGACGCTGCATTGCGTGCGCTACTGGGTAATACGGATCTGGTGATCCGCTACACGCGCTCCAATTCCATTACGCTGGTGCCTGCCTCGGCCGATCCCGATGCGCCGCCAGACGCCGTGTTTGCAGGGCAGGCGGATTTGACACTCGACACCCTTGTTGTCCGCAGGCAGCGGCCAAGCAGCGATCCTTCGCTGTTACGTGCCTATAGCGGCGTCATTCAGTCGGACATCCAGCACGCGTTGCGGAAGGAAGCAAAAACGCGCAATGGCGCTTACAGCGCTGGCATCAAGCTGTGGATCGATAATCCGCGGACCGTGCGCAAAACCGAGTTGTTCCGGTCATCCGGCGACCAGGAGCGCGATGAAACGATCGCTCGCGTACTGGATGGCATGCAGGTGAGCCAGGCGCCGCCGGCCAATGCGCCGCAGCCGGTCATGGTCATGATCACGGTGCGCTAGCAATGACGGGCAGGCGCTCATCGAGGTCCTGGGACGGAGCCGACGATACAGGATCGGATCTTGATCTGTATGGGGATTCCTCGTCCGGCACGTGGCGCTGGTTTGCCGCCAGCGCTGTGCTCGTCCCGGTTCTGGTGGTTGCAGGCGTCTATTGGCTGCATCAGATGCCGATTGGTCCGACCGCGCGGCAGCGAAGTTCGACCATTCAGGTTGAACTGATTGCAAGCCCGGCGCCTGCGACGGAGTTTAAACAGGCGTCAGTGCAACCCAATCCGCCGATTGTTGATTTCCAAACCGAGGCGAAGATTTCGGAGCAAAGCGTTGCACCGGTGGAGCAGGAGATCGCTCCTCCACAGCCGCTGATACGGCCTCAACCGGCTGCTGCCCCTGTGCAGAGACCGACGGGCGGCGGGCAGCGTCAGGCCGTATCGGCGGGAGCAGCATCGCGCTTTCAGCAGCAATTGCTGACGCATATCGAGCGCTATCAGCGCGATCCCGGCGCCAGCGGGACGGTTCTCGTGCTGTTTGCCATGCGCCGCGACGGCACATTGGTTCGGCTGGATGTGAAATCGAGTTCGGGCCGCGCGCTGCTCGATCAGGAGGCGATGGAAACGATCCGGCGAGCACAACCGCTGCCACGTATCCCTGCCGACATGCCCGACGTCATCACCGTCTTGCTACCTGTGGCATTCGACGCACGTTGAATAAATCCGCGCTGTCCCGCAGAGGCTGTGGCAATTTCGTAATCAATTTGTCATGAGCGAACGGTAACATGCTGCCTGCTGAGGTAGTAGCCGGTTGATGCGCGAGGACGTAACCGTTGACTGGGGTAAATCGTACAACCTTGCGGGACGTCTTGGCGGCCGATTATAGCGGCCTTTTCAGGCGCTTGACGCGCAAGCTCGGCTCGTCCGAACTGGCAGGGGACGCCCTGCAGGAGACGTTCTTGCGTGTGGAGCGTATGTCGAGCGCCCCCGCCATTAGCCGCCCGAAAGACTACTTGTTCCGTATCGCGCTGAATGTCGCGACCGACCGCCGCCGCGCGGATCAGCGCCATCTCAGCCTCGATGCCATTGATACCTTGCTCGATATTCCCGATGATGCGCCGGATGCGGCAGCCATCATGGAGGGGCGGCAGGATATCGAAGCGCTCGATCGAGCATTGGCTGAGCTGCCAGTGCGTGCGCGTCACGTCTTCACCGCCGCCGTGGTGAATAAGCTGCCCGACCATGAAATTGCGGCCGAACTGGGCGTGAGCATCAGGACGGTCGAAATTGATCTGCGTAATGCGTTGAAACACTGCGCACAGCGGCTCGACCGGACCTTGATCCGACGGACCGGTGGGCCGCGTCCGCGTTAAGGCCCGCCACTGCTATTGCCGGCGCAAATCTCGACCAATTTTTGCTATCGGTTGTTGCTGTAACTGGCCTGAAACTATCGGGCCGCGGAAATCTGTGTCATTAAGCGACGATTCGGCTGCGGGATAGCATGGTCGCAGCCGTCTAGTACTTGAGAAAGTACTGTCAGCCATTTCAATTCATCAGATCAGAAGCGCCGCGACATCGATGATCCGCATCATTTTCCAGATACGGTCTTTTATCATCCGTCCCGGATCGGCTACTGCGTCGATGGACGTTCGCGGGTCGGCCTGGTGACTGAGGCGGGCGACGATAGTGGTTTGCTCGATCGGGCGATCGACTGGGTTGCATTGTTGCGCTCGGGGCGGGCGACCACGGACGACGCCGAACAGTTGCAGCGCTGGCGCGCGATGCACCCGGCACATGAGGCCGCATTTCGGCAGGCGGCGCGCCTGTATCGCGATCTCGGCACGATGGGGGCAGAGCTTGAGCGCCGCAAGGTTCGTTCGTTTGTTCCGCGGACCGCTGTTACGCGGCGCGCCTTGATCGGCGGGGCGCTGGCCGCATCCGTTGCTGCCTATATGGTGGTGAAGCCGCCGCTGGAAATGTGGCCGTCGCTGGCGGAAATGTCGGCGGACTATCGCACGGCGAAGGGCGAGCAGCTCGATGTGGCATTGGCCGACAATGTGTCGTTGAAGCTCAATACACTGACCAGCGTGGCAGTGCGCGGCGACGGCATCAGTCCGCGTATCGAGCTGATATCTGGCGAAGCTGCGATCACGTCGCAGCGGTCGCTGTCGGAGCCGCTGGTGGTGATTGCCGCCGATGGCCACATCACGTCCTCCGCGGGCGAAGTGAATATTCGCTGTATCGACGGTGTTGTGCTCGCGACCTGTCTGCAGGGTTCGATCACCGTAACGCGGGGCGGGCGGAGCGTCGAACTGAGGAGCGGGCAGCAGATCGCCTATTCGGCGTCGGAGCCGCTCGGTTTGCCGGCGCCTATCGCCGATTCCGCCATTCTTTCGGCGTGGCGGGAAAAGCTCTTGATCTTCAAGGACAAGCCACTTGCCACCGTGGTCAGCGAGATCAATCGCTATCGTCCCGGCAAGATCATGGTGACCAATTCCGATCTCGGCCAGCGCCTGGTCAACGGCACCTTTCATACTGACAAGCTCGACGATTTTGTCGCGCAAGTTCGCCAGCTCTATGCGGTGAAGGTGCGGGCGCTGCCCGGCGGCGTCGTTCTGCTCAGCTGATTTTTCGCATTGATATCATTCGGCAACGGCGCTCCTCATGGGGCGCGGTGCGACGTGCTCTTTGCGTTGTCGCCAGCTCGACAACCGTGCGATTCGGTCGACACGATTTTCTTAATTTTTCTTCTGCGGGTTGATGGTTGCCCAAACGTCTTCAAGACGTAGGGACCTGATTGCGAGCACGCGGCTCGCTCTCGGTGTGCCCTCTGATGGGCTTGGTGCATGCTTCTTTATCTTCGAGACGATGTCGGCGCGACACTGCCGAAGTGGCGGTTTTTGCAATCTTCGGCGCCGGCAGTCCTGATGCTTGCAAGCATCGGCGCTCTCATGGGTGCTTCCCAGTCGGCCTTTGCGGCGCCGAGCCAGCAGGCGGAAGCCAAATCTTCTGGTGCCAAATCTTCTGATACAAAGTCTTCGGATGCGAAGGCTGCCAGCAACAAGCCGGCAACCGATGCTCCGCCGGCTGCGCCGCTGCAACGCTTCGATATCGACGACTTCGCCGTGCAGGGCGCCGATAAGCTGCCGCAGATCGATGTCGAGGAGGCGATCTATCCATTCCTTGGCCCCAATCGCACGGCGGATGACGTCGAGAAGGCGCGTGCAGCGCTTGAAAAAGCCTATCACGATAAGGGGTTTCAGACCGTCAGCGTTGCGGTCCCGCAGCAGAACGCGCTCACCGGCCGCGTGATCCTCAAGGTCACCGAAATGAAGGTCGGCCAGTTGCGCGTGAAGAATTCGCGCTACTTCGATCTCGACAAGGTAAAGGACAGGGCGCCGTCATTGAAGCCAGGCACTGTGCCGGACTTCAATGCGGTGACGAAGGACATCGTCGGCCTCAACCAGTGGCCGGATCGTCGCGTGACGCCGGCTCTGCGCGCGGGCGTGACGCCGGGCACCGTCGATGTCGATTTGAATGTCGAAGACAAGGCGCCGTTCCATGGCAGCCTCGAACTCAACAACCGTCGTTCACCGAATACAACGGGCTCGCGTCTGATCGGCACTGCGCGTTACGACAATCTGTGGCAGCTCGGTCATTCCTTCAGCTTCACCTATCAGGTGGCGCCGGAGAATCCGAACGATGCCGAGGTGTTCTCGGGTTCGTATCTCGCGCGTTTCGAGAATATCGACTGGTTGACCGCGCTGGTCTACGGCGTGAAGTCGAGCAGCGATGTCGCGACCGTCGGCGGCATGAATGTCGTCGGTCCCGGCGAGATCATCGGCGCGCGCGCCGTTATGACGCTGCCGGCCCGCGAAAACTTCTTCCATACCCTGTCGGCAGGCATGGACTACAAACATTTCGATCAGACCATGCGCGATCTGAGCGGCAACGGCTTTGGCACGCCGATCACCTATTTCCCTGCCGTTGCCAGCTATGGCGCCACGTTCCAGGGCGAGAAGTCGCTGACGCAGCTCAACGCCTCGATCACCGCCGCCATGCGGCCGGCGGGCGACGACTGGCGTGCCTTCGACAACAAGCGCGCCTGGGCATCGGGCAGCTTCACGCATCTGAATGTCGATCTCGCCCATACGCACGAGCTGCCGGAAGGCTTCCAGTTCTGGACCAAGGTCGCGGCGCAGGTCTCTGACGGCCCGCAGGTGTCGAGCGAACAGTTCAGCATCGGCGGCATGGATACGGTCCGCGGCTATCTCGAATCCGAAGTGCTCGGCGATGACGGCGTCGTCGGTAATGTCGAAATCCGCTCTCCCGATGTCGGCTCGATGCTGCAGAAGGAGATGAAGGACGAGACCGGGCAGGGCACGCCGCGCTTCACCACCTTCAACGAATGGCGCTTCTTCGGCTTCGCCGATGCCGGTCATGTTCGCGTGCAGCGGCCGCTGCCCGAGCAGCAAACGAACTTCGATGTCTGGAGCTACGGCGCAGGCACCCGCTTCAAGGTCTTCGAAGGCGTCAATGGCGTGATCGCCTATTCGGTGCCGATGATCAGCCAAGCTTACACGCATGCCAATACTGGGCGCGTGAATTTCCGTATCTGGGGTGAATTCTGATGACGATGGGGAGCGGTCACATGACCAAGGGCGTCTCTAGCCTGCGCCAGCAAATGAGGAATGCGGCTGCGGGCCTCGCGCTCGGCTTTGCCGCGGCGATGGTGCTGTTCCCGTCCACAGCGAATGCGTGGTGGAACGACGAATGGCAACTGCGCAAGAAGATCAATCTTGATACCAGCGCCACCGGCGCCAGCATCAATGACCCGATCGGCAGCGTTCCGGTGCTGGTGCGCCTGCATTCCGGCAATTTCCGCTTCAGCCTCGCCAAGGATGACGGCAGCGATCTGCGTTTCGTGGCGACCGACGACAAGACGCCGCTGAAGCACCACATCGAGAAATGGGACTCACTGCTCGGTGAGGCTCTGGTCTGGGTTTCGGTGCCGAATGTGGGGCCGGGTGCGAAGTCGGATTTCTGGATCTATTACGGCAACAAGAAAGCCGCGGCGACCAACGACGCCAAGGGCACCTATGATGCGGACACCGCGCTCGTCTATCACTTCAACGAGCGCGGCACGCCGGCAATCGACTCGTCGGTCTGGGCCAATAACGCGCAGAGCGTTGGCCAGCCCGCTGACGGTTCGCTGATCGGCACCGGCCTGCGTCTGGACGGCCGCAATATCGTAACACTGCCGGCCTCGCCGTCGCTCGGCATGGCCGATGGTGCGCCCTTCACGCTCTCGACCTGGTTCAAGCCGGCTGCAGTTCAGCCGAATTCGGTTCTCTATAGCCGACGTGACGGCGGCAACGGTGTGGTGGTCGGTCTCGACAATGGCGTTCCCTTCGTCGAAGTGAGCAACGCGGCCGGCACCCAGCGCACCGGCGCCGGCGCTCCGATCGCAGCCAATAGCTGGCACCATCTGGCGGTCGTTGCCGCCAGCGGTACGGTCACCGTCTATCTCGACGGTGCCTCCTACGCAGTGCTCAATGCGTCCCTCCCGGCCCTGACGGGTACTGCGCGGCTCGGCGGCGATGCCCCGCTGCCGGCCGCGGCGCCGGCGGTCCCCGCGGCGGATCCCGCAGCAACAGCGGCCAATGGCTCGACGCCTGCTGTAGAAGCACCAGCACCAGCAGCAGCACCTGTCGCTGCAGCGATGGCTGGCTTCGTCGGCGACATCGACGAATTGCAGATCTCGAAGATCGCGCGTTCGCCGGGCTTCATCAAATTCGCGTCGATCGAGCAGGGGACCGACCCCGCCAAGCTGCTGTCATTCAGCGGCGATGAAGAGACCGCAAGCTGGATGACGGGCCACTTCGCCATCATCCTGAAGGCCGTCACCATCGACGGCTGGATCGTGATCGGCTTGCTGATGATCATGGCTGTCCTGAGCTGGATCGTGACCTGGGACCGCGTCAGCTACATGAAGCGCCAGGCCAACGCCAACGATCGCTTCATGAAGAGCTTCCGCAAGCTCGCCGATAATCTGACTGCGCTCGATCGTGGCGAAGCCGACGAAAATGCGGCCGTCCTCGGCAGCAAGCTCGGCGATGAGGAAGCACAGATGGTCCGTGCATCGTCGCTGTACCGCATCTACCACGTCGGCGCGGAGCAGATCAGCAACCGCTTCGCCAATAGCGATCTGATCCGCCTTAACGGTGCCTCGATCTCTGCGATCCGTGCAGCGCTCGACAGCATGTTCGTCAAGGAGACGCAGCGCCTCAACAAGATGATGGTGGTGCTGACGATCTCGATCTCGGGCGGCCCGTTCCTCGGCCTGCTCGGTACCGTGGTCGGCGTCATGATCACCTTTGCGGCCATCGCAGAAAGCGGCGATGTCAATGTCAACGCGATCGCACCGGGCATCGCGGCGGCGCTCGTCGCCACCATCGCCGGCCTGTTCGTCGCGATCCCCGCGCTGTTCGCCTACAACTATCTGGTGGCGCGCATCGGCGAACTGACCTCCGACATGCAGGTGTTCATCGATGAATTTGTGACCAAGATGGCCGAGTTCTACGCGAACGAGCCGATCGTCGATCACCGCCAGGCTGCTGAGTAAGAACGATGCAGCTTCAGGCCAAGAACAAGCCGTATGACGATATCAACATCACGCCGATGCTCGATCTCGCTTACGTGCTGCTCATCATCTTCATCGTGATGACGACGGCGACGGTGCAGGGGCAGAAGGTCAATCTGCCCAAGGCATCTGCTGCTCCGAGCCTCGCGACGCCGACCACCAAGGCGATCACGGTGTCCAACGAGGGCAAGATCTTCCTCGACACCATTCCGGTGACGCTGCCCGAACTGGAGCAGCGTCTGATCCAGCAGAAAGCGCTGACGCCGGAATTCCCCGTGGTTCTGCGCGGTGACGCGCAGACCCAATACCAAAGCGTCATGGATGTCCTCGATCTGCTCGGCCGCATTGGTCTGTCGCAGGTCGGACTCGCCACCAAGCCTCTCGTGAAGTAACGCCGTGATCCAGACCGCCAGCCATATCGATGACCACACCAAGGGCGCATTCGCGACCCTCTGGGCATGGCTGCGTCGCGGTGCCTCCGCTGCCACCGTCGCGCCGGTGCCGCCGGACACCGCTGCGCGCGCGCCGGCTGGCATCGATCTCGTCCAGCAGCCGGGTATCGTTCTGTCATTCCCGCTGCGTGGCGAAGCGCTGCTGGTTCGGCTCACGGAGCTGCTGCGCCGCCGGGTGGCGGAGCTGGTGCCGCAATGCGGGCGCCTGTCGCTCACGCTGTCGCATCACCCTGCATTGCGCCTGTCGATCGACGAAAGCGCTTTCATCGAATTCGACGCATCGAGCGCCGAATTCAATCTGGTGATCGAAGCGGAGAGCGGCACGCGGATGATCATCCAGACAACGGATTTCGATGCAGTGGTGAAATTCGTTCTGCAATACGTCGTCGAGAAGCTCTCCGACGACGCCGTGCTGGAGGCCGCATCGTGAAGAAGCCATCAGAGAAACTCACGCGCACCGAGGCCACCGGAAATCGCGGCGTCTATCTGCGCTATGGCGTAGTGGTCGGGGTGATCACGCTGCTCTTTGTCGGCGGTTGGATCTTCCTCATGAGCGGCAGCGACATGCCCGCACCAAAGCAGGTGCGCGAGCTGACAGTCGTCAACATCATTCCGCCGCCTCCGCCACCGCCGCCCGAACAGAAAATGATCGAGCAGACCAAGGTGACGGAAGAGCCGAAGATGGTCGAACAAGAGCGGGTCGAGGAAAAGCCGGTCGAGAAGCCGGCAGACGATCCAGTCAAGGACGCGAAGAGCGAGGAGCCTCCGGGTCCTCTGGCGCTCGATGCGCCGGCGACCGGGCCAGGCGATGCGTTCAATCTCGGCAGCAAGGTCGGTGGCAGCCCCTATGGCGGTCGCGGCGGCGGTGGCAGCCGTTGGGGCTGGTACGCCTCGATCGTGCAGACGCAGATCGAAGCGGCGATCCGCGCCAATGAGCGCACCAAGAATGCGGTGATGCAGCTGCAGTTTCGCATCTGGGCCGACAATACCGGCCGCATCAGCCGCGTCGAACTCGTGAATTCCAGCGGCAGCGCCGAAATCGATGCCGCCATTCGCAACGACGTCATCGGCCGTCTGACGCTGCGGGAGCCGCCGCCGAACGATATGCCGATGCCCATCAATGTCCGGGCGACCGGACGCAAAGCAACTTAATTCGCGCGGCCGGGGGACGGCCAAGCAAACATCGCTTCGACTAGCAGGGGACTTGAACCAATGTTCGACAGAAAGACCGATACCGCCCGGCGCGTACTGCCGCTCGCAGTATCGATGTGCGCGCTGACCCTCGCCGTGCCGGCTACGGCACAGGATGGTGCAGCCCGCGCCAAGCGCCCCAGCGTATCGCGCGAGAAACCGGTTGCGCCGAACTCGACGACCAGCCTGGTCAACTTGCTGATCAAGCAGGGCGTGATCACCGAGGAGCAGGGCACCGCGCTGATCAAGCAAGCCGAGGACGAATCCTATGTGCAGCGTGAAGCTGCCAAGGGTGCTTCGGCCCGTGCGGAAGAAGCCGCAAAGGCCGCGAGTGCTGCGGCTGCGGCGGCATCGCCTCCGGGCACCAAGCATGTGACTTACGTGCCGGAAATCGTGAAGCGTCAACTGCGCGAGGATATCAAGCGCGAAGTGATGGCCAAGGCCGAGAAGGAAAACTGGGCGTCGCCGGGCAAGTATCCGGAATGGGCACAACGTATCCGCTTCAGCGGCGATATGCGCGCGCGCTATGAAGGTCAATTCTTCCCGACTGGGAACGATCCGCGTCTGGTCAATTTCAACTCGATCAATACGGGAAATCCGTATGATCTCTCGGAAGCGAACCCGTATTTCGCGCCGACCTTGAACACCAGCGAGAACCGTGATCGCGCCCGTTTTCGCCTCCGCGTCGGTGCCGATATCGATGTTTCGGATAATGTCCTTGCCGGCTTCCGCTTTGCCAGTGGCGACAGCAACTCGCCAGTGACGCTCAATCAGACCATGGGCGGTAACGGCGGCAATTTCTCGAAATACGCGCTGTGGATCGACCGCGCCTATCTGCGTTACCAGCCGTCGCAAGATTTCAGCTTTTCGGTCGGCCGCTTCGACAATCCGTTCTGGTCGCCGACCGATCTCGTCTGGTACCGCGATCTCGGATTCGACGGCTTTGCTGCTCAGCTCAAGCACGAAGTGTCGCCGGGCATCACGCCCTTCATCGTCGCTGGCGCATTCCCGACATATAACAGCGATCTCAACTTCGGCTACAATATCGATCAGAACCTGATCAAAGACGGTCTGCCCGGTAAGTATGCCAGCAACGACAAGTGGATGTACGGCGTGCAGGCCGGCGTTGGTGTGAAGTTCGACCCGCAGTCCAGCTTCCGCTTTGGGGTTGCTTATTACGATTTCACCAACACGCAGGGTCGCGCGTCAACGCCTTGCTATGTATTCGGAACCGCGGATGTCTGCGACACCGACGTGACCCGGCCGTCCTTTGCGCAGAAGGGAAACACCTACTACACCCTCCGCAATATCGCCGCGGATCCGGCCCTGGGGGCGGGCACAATCCAGCCGGCTTATCAGTATTTCGGTCTGGCCAGCCAGTTCCGCCCGGTCGTGGTCAGCGGTCAGGTTGATCTCGGCGATTTCCATCCGGTCCATGTCGTCATTGACAGCGAATACGTCAACAACACCGCCTTCAACCGCGATGCTATGCTGGGTCTTGATCGCTATAACGCTTACGCAGCGCGTACGATTGCGAACAACACGTCTCCTACATCGGACAGCACGGTCGGCCCCTTCAATGGCGGCAACCAGGGCTGGATGACGCGCGTGACCGTCGGTCATAAGCAAGTCAGAACTCTGTGGGATTGGAATGTCCATGTTGGCTACAAGTACCTCGAATCCGACGCGATGATCGACGCCTTCGTCGATAGCGACTTCGGTCTCGGCGGTACGAACCTCAAGGGCTATTTCATCGGCGGCAATCTCGGTCTCTCCGACAATGTCTGGGCAACGCTCCGCTACATGAGCGCCAACAATATCGCCGGTGGACCGTATTCGGTTGACATCGTCCAGTTCGACCTGAACGCGAAGTTCTGATCATGCGCATGAAAATCCTGACATTTGTTGCGATCGTCGCGTCGATGGCCAGTGTTGAGGCTCGCGCGCAATCGGAAACCGATAAGCTGCGCGACGCCGTGCGCAGCCTGACCGCCCAGACGCGCTCGCTGGAAGACCAGCGTGCGTCGCTTCAGGGCAAGGTCGCCGAGGCCGAGCGTGAGAAGGCAGCTCTGACTGGGCAAATTGCAACCGCAAAGGCGCAGACCAAGGAAGCCGAGAAGATGCACCGCGAGGCGGTGGATGAGTTCAACCAGCGTCTGGAAGATCGCAACCAGACGCTGGAGAAGTGGAAGGCGGCCTATGAAGAAGCCGCAACCGTGGCACGCGCCAAGGACGCGGAACGTGCCAAGTTCGAAGGAGAGGCGACGGCGTACAAGGCTAGCACCAAGAGCTGCGTCGCGAAGAACGGCCAGCTGATGAAGGTCGGGCGCGAGCTGCTGCGTCGGTATGAAGGTGTGTCCTTCGGCGACATTGCGGTTATCAACGAACCTTTGACCGGTGTTCGTCGTGTCGAGGTCCAGAACATCCTGCAGGACTACGAAGACAAACTGCTCGAGCAGAAGGTTATTCAATAATGCGTTTGCGTCCGTCTCTATCATTCGCTACGGCGACCTGCCTTGCCGTCGCTTCGGCGCTCACGCTTTCGCCGGCTCTCGCACAGACCGCGGTTCAACCCGGACAGCCGCGCGTCGCGCAGGCGCCAGCACCCAAGCAACCGGCTCGTCCTGCCGCTGCTCCAGCCGCGCCCGCGGCCGCTGCTCCGACTGCGTCGAATGCCGTTGCTCCCGCCAAGGCCGCCGGCGAAGTCGTGGCGCGTGTCGGCAACAACGACCTGACTGCCGAAGATATGCGCACCTTCATCGCGACCCTTGGCCCGCGTGAACAGGCCGCATTGGCGCAGGATCCGGCACTGCTCAGCCAGGCGGTACGCGTCATGCTGTCGAACCGACTGGTGATGCAGGAACTCGCCGCCAGGAAGTGGGACAAGCAGCCACAGATCGAAGCACAGCTCGACAAGGTGCGCGAAAGCGCGCTGGTCGAGCTTTATTTGCAGTCGGTTTCCAATCCGCCGGCGAACTTCCCGAGCGAAGACGATCTGCAGAAGGTCTATGAAGCCAACCGGGCTTCGTTCCTGGTGCCGAGGCAATATCAGATCGGTCAGATTTACATCGCCGTGCCGAAGGACGCCGACAAGGCTACGGCGGATGCCGCCAAGAAGAAGGTCGCTGAGGTGCAGCAGAAGCTGAAAGCACCGGGCGCGGATTTCGCGGCCATCGCCCGTGCCGATAGCGCAGCCAAGGAGAGCGCGGAGCGCGGAGGCGATCTCGGCCTGCTACCGGAAGATCAGATCCGCCCGGAAATCCGCAACCAGATCACGGGCCTTGCCAAGGGTGCCGTGTCCGAGCCGATCACGCTGGACGACGGCGTTCACTTCATTCGTCTGATCGACACGAAAGTGCCGTATACGCGCACCCTGCCGGAAGTTCGCGATGCGCTGATCCGCCAGATCCGTCAGCAGCGCGCAACCCAGTTGCGGCAGAACTATCTCGCTGAATTGCTGAAGCAGCAACCGCCGATCATCAACGAGCTGGCACTCGCCAAGCTCCTCGAAGGCAAGAAGAACTAGGGAGTATCTGTATGTCCGACACCAATCTCGCCAGCCTGACGCTGGAATCACTGCGCGACCTGATGCAGAACTCGGGCTACCGGGTCGAGCTCGTTAACGACACTGCAGCTAATGTCTCGCTGCTCCGCTCATCGACCGCAGGCTTCGCGTTTGATGTCCGTCCCGGCAATCGTCTTGCTGCCGACGACAGGAGCTTCGTCGATTTCACCTTCAGCGCGTGGCTGAATGTCGAAGGCGAACTGCCGCTCGACATCGTCAATCGCTGGAACGCGCTGCGCCGCTTCGGCCGGCTGCAGCTGGTGCCGGGCTTCCTCGCGATGACCATGGACGTCTCGCTGATCGGTGGCGTCGCGCCGAACTATGTGCGTGCGCAGGTCGAGATCTGGGATCACCTGGTGCAGGCGCTTGTGCCTTATCTGCGTGAGGAGTTGCAGAAGATCGCGTCGGATAAGCCTACCGATGTCGCTCCGGTGGCACCGGCCGATGTGCCTGCTGAAGCCAAGGTGGCTTGATAGGTCCGCATCGATGACAGCAAGCCGCCTTTTATCGAGTATTGGTCGTGGCGCGCGGGGGGCGCGTATCACGCTGATGCTCGCCGCCGGCTTGCTGTCAGTCCCGGTCGTCACTGTCCATGCAGAGACGGCCGGCGGAATGCGCGTGGCCTCGGCTGAGACCGAGGTCGCGGAGTCCCAGGCAGATGCCATCAAGCCGGACACCGCAAAGTTGGCAACGGAACGAGCCGCGGCGCCGCCAGCCTCGCCAATGGTGTCATCGATACCCATTCATGCTGCCAATCCGCGCGCCCTCTATCGCGCGCTGATTGAGCGCGAAGTGCG
The DNA here is from genome assembly GCF_044336785.1 of Tardiphaga sp. Taxonomy (GTDB): domain Bacteria; phylum Pseudomonadota; class Alphaproteobacteria; order Rhizobiales; family Xanthobacteraceae; genus Tardiphaga. The sequence goes on from NZ_JBIIOT010000036.1 coordinate 22,847, forward strand.
CCATACGAGTCTGCCGGCCGATGTCGCCGAAGCTGTCATGGGCGTGGAGAGCGGCTACAATCCGGCGGTGATCGGTGCCGATGGCGAGATCGGCCTCATGCAGGTGATGCCGCCGACGGCGCGCATGCTCGGCTTTACCGGGTCGATGGCGGATTTCGCCGCGCCGGAAGTCAATGTCAAATACGGCGTGATGTATCTCGCGCAGGCCTGGGCGAAAGCCGGTGGCGACCTCTGTACGGCGCTCATGAAATATCGTGCCGGTCACGGTGAGACGCGGTTCTCGCAGCTATCGGTCGATTACTGCATCAGGGCGCGCGCGCGCCTTGCGGCCAAAGGCTATCCGCTGACCGGCACTGTCCCTGTCGCGACTTTCGGCTTTAGTCCCGGGGACGGGGGCAGTGCGCTGGCGATGGCGAGCTGTCGCAAACGTTGCCTGACGCTTGGCGGGAGTGGCCGTGTCAATTTCGCCGCTTTGAACAATCGCCTTGCTCAGGTCGCCATTCAGGTCAACACATCCCGGACGCTAGGAAAGTAGCACGACATGATCGCCCGGCTTTCCGCGCTGTTGTTGATGGTCGTGGCGATGCCTGCCTTTGCGCAGGAGCCGAATCCCCTGGCGGTCGAGCCGAAGTCCGAACTGATCATCGGCGGTCAGCCCGCGCCGATGCGCACCTTTGAGCGCTGCGTGGATGTCGAGATCGGGGGGGCACGCAGCTATGGCTGCCTCAACGAGCACCTGCGACGGGACGTCGATAAGGTCGCTCCGAGCCTGAATCTGCCGCTGATCGATGCGCGCTCTTCAGACACGAGGATAGGCATCGTCAACATTCCGGCCGTTCAACAGCAGTATGGCTCGAATTTCGGGCGCTCCGTGGTGCCGTTCCGGATGCCGCAGCCGACCTTCAACGGGAATCCGCGGCGGTAGGTTCTGATACATGCCTCTCATGGTCCATCCAACGGATTCCGTGTTGCCAAACGGGCTGCAGACAGACGCTATGCCAAGGCTCTATCAACGGCGTTACCTCTGCGCGCTCACGACAGTGATCGGAGTCGTCTGTGCCGTATCGCCGGCATGGTCGCAATTCCTCTTGCCGGCGCAGAACGATCTGCCGTCATTGGCGCCGCCCAAACCGTTGATGCGTGCTGATTTGCCGCCAGTCGAGCGCGCCGGCACTGGATTCTTCGTGGACGATCTCGGTCACGTCTTGACCGCACGGCACGTCGTGCAGAGCTGCGGCCGCATCGTGGTGCAGAAAGAGGGGCGCAGCACGACAGCGCGATTGATCGCGCTATCGACGCCATATGATCTTGCTTTGTTGAAGACGCCGACAACACGCGGGATTGCGGCGGTATTTCCGCGGACGGCCCCGTCGTCGGTCAATTCGATGGTGTTCGCCGCCGACTATACGAGCCTGCCGACCATGGTGACCCGGGGCGGCATGCTGGCCAATGCATCGGTCGGTAAGACATCCGGCAGCAATGAGGCCGGCCATATCGCGATCACCTCCACCGTGACGTTCGGTGCCAGCGGCGCTCCGGTGCTGGACTCACGAGGTCTCGTCGAAGGTGTCATCAGCCGCAAGACCAATGTCAACCGCGTGCTCGCGGTCAGTGCTGCCAGCGCCAAGTCCTTTCTCGCATCAAGCAACATTCGGCCGCAGGAAGACGATCGCCCACAACTCAGCGGTTCCGCATCGCGGGCTCACCGCGCAGCAAGCATTTCCGCCCGTGTCGTCTGTCTGAATTGAAGGAGTTGTCGTCATGCAACGATCGAATGGGTCATCGGCCGCCGTTGAAAGACCGAGCAGACTCCGTAGGCTGCTGACATCGTTGGGTGTGATCTCCCTCGCAGCGACGCCAGTCGCCGCGCAGGGCCTTGATTACCGCAGTCCGGACGCGGTGCCACCATCCTGGGGCCAATTCTCCAAACTGGTGAAATATCGCTTCGAAGAATGGATGAGCGCCGACGAGGCAATCGCCAATCGCTTTCGCGCGTGGCTGAAGGAAAACGCTGGGACCGCCAATGGTGCGCCGTCCTCGATCGTCGTCAAGGCTTGGCTCAATCCAGATGGCAGCGTCGAGAAGGTGTCGTTCGCGCCATTCAAGGATGAGCGGGCCAATAGCGATCTGCGCTCGGTGCTGACCCGCGGCAATGTCGGCGAAGCGCCGCCGCCGGAGATGCTGCAACCCATCAATCTGCGGTTCTCGCTCGGCGTGTCCAGAGAGTAGATGTCGGCTTGCTTGATGTGGCGTGCCTGTGCCGGCTTCCGGCGATCTATGTGGTGTCGATATTCAAGCAAAAGATCTCCTGTCACTCTGATGTCAACACAACGACGGTAATAGACGCAGGATTAGTGGTTGATCGATCGCCATGTGAGGTCGTCTATCATGTGCCAGGGTGCGGTAACGTGAGGAACAGGTGCGCGTGCAGGCAAGATCTTGCGTGGCTGGCTACTGTTCGGAAGCGTCTGATCCTTGCGGCATCGATTATCATTCTCGGCATGAGCCACGTGGCTGCACGTGCCGGAGCAGACGGACAGGGGCTGTTGCGGTTCGACATTCCTCGACAGTCGCTGGCGTCAGCGCTCGACAGTTACAGTGCAGCAACTGGGATCGTCGGCCTCTATCGGGGGCAGCTTGCCGTCGGACGCATATCGAAACCGGTTGCGGGACACTACACACCGGAAACGGCACTCAGGTTGCTGCTTCGTGAGACCGGTCTGGCCGCGCAGTACGCGTCCGCCGATGCGTTCACGCTATTGCCTTCCGGCGACATCGCGCGATCATCCGGATCGGCCACGGTGATCGCGCGGGCTGCGATCGCGCAGCAGGACGCCATTCAACGCGATTATTCCGCGCTTCTTCAGGAGCGCATCACTGCGGCATTGTGTGCGAACGGCGCGACGCGCCCGGCCGACTATCGTATTGCACTGAGCTTCAGGGTCGGAACCACGGGAGAGATCGAGCAATTCGACCTGCTTGGCTCATCCGGCGATAGCAGCCGTGACGAGGCGATAGCTCGCACGCTACGGACGCTCGGTATCGGCCGGCCGGCTCCGTCGCATATGTCTCAACCTTTCACGATGGTCGTGCTGCCGGCGTCGTCGGGCGGTGCCGTCAATTGCCCTCCGATCAGAAGCGCTCTGCATCATGGCTAGAAAGTCGGGATCGCCGGAGGCGCCGAAGCTGGTTGAGGATCAACCCGCGAGTGAAGCGCGACTTTCATCGCCCCTCGCGAGCTTGCAAGAGTTGCTGACGGATCGCTATGGCGTGCTGAAGACGCGTCTGGCACGTCGGCTCGGATCGCAGGACTGGGCGGAAGAGGCGCTACAGGACACCTATCTCCGCCTCGATGGTGCCGAGAGTGCCGGGACGGTGCGCAACCCGACCGCTTATCTATTCCGCACGGCCTTTAATGTCGCTCTCAATCGCATACGCGCCGATCGACGGCGGCTCTCGGCTGCCGAGGTCGATGGCCTGTTGCACATCGCCGATGAAGCCCCCGATGCGCTGCAGGTGTTCGAGGGCCGGGCCGAGATTCTGCGCCTGAGCAAGATCATCGCAAAATTGCCGGAGCGGCAGCGCGGGATCCTTCTTGCATCCAGAATCGAGGGCGTGTCACGGCAAGAGATCGCCGAGCGCTTTGGCATCTCAGTGGGGATGGTCGATAAAGAACTTCAGCAAGCGCAGGAATATTGCGCCACGCGCTTTGGCTGGAAGAAGACGCGATGATCCGCACGGAAACTGATCCACAGGAGCTGACGCTGCTCGATCGCGAGGCCCATGCCTGGGTGCGACGGCTGACCTCGGGCGAGGCGACCGGCGCCGATGCTGACGCCTTGCGCGAATGGTGCCGGCGCAGTTCGGCCCATGCATCGGCTTTCTCGTCGGCCAGCCGGCTCTGGCGCGCGGTGGAGCCCGCCAGTGGCATGCTCGATGAGGCGCAGCGGGACGATCTCCGTCATCGATCGCGCCGGATCGCGCGACGCGCGTTCATCGGCGGCGCGATGGCGGCCTCCACCGGTGGCTTGCTGCTGGCGAAGCCACCGCTCGGTCTGTGGCCATCCTATTCCGAGTTGCGGGCGGATTTCCGCACCGGCACCGGTGAACGGCGCGCGATCTCCGTTGCGGATGGTGTTGCCGTCGAGATGAATGCACGCACCAGCCTGTCGGTGACTGGCAGCGTCGTCAGGCTGATTTCGGGGGAAGCGTCCTTTTCCGCATCCGAAAAGCGTGCGGGTCATCTCGACGTACTCGCCGACAGCGGCACGACGTCCATGACCGATGCCCGTTTCGATATTCGCAGGGCGGGCGGCGAGGTGCGCGTGACCTGCTATGCGAACGAAGTCCGTATCGCCCATCCAAGCGGGGCGATCGTCCTCGGTGCGCGGCAGCAGGTCAGCTACAGCGCCGATGCGATAGTAGAGGCGGTATCCATCGATCCGGCCGTCGCGTCGGCGTGGCAACGCGGCTTGATGATCTTCGATATGACGCCACTGCACGAGGTGATCGACGACCTCAACCGCTATCGTGCGGGCCACATCGTTTTGCTCGATCGCAATCTCGCGCGCAGCCCCGTCAACGGTCGGTTCAGGATCGACCGGCCGGATGACGCCCTGTCCCAGATTGAACTGGCATTCGGCATCCGGCGCCGCACATTGCCCGGCGGACTGGTGCTGCTCGGCTGATCGCAGCCGGCGGCGTGACATGAAAATTTCATAAAAATTCGGTGGGGGCTGCGAGGCCCCAGGTGTCTCCAGGAGGACGCTGGCACAGCCGGGGTCGATCCGGTGGACGGTGCTTGCCTTTGGAATGATGAGAGACCCATGATCGTTTACGCCGCCCATTCGCCGTCGTCGGTTTCGCGCAAGCTGCTCAAGCGTAGCAGTCTACTTGTGAGCGCCAGCCTGGTGGTGCTGCTCGGTGCGGTGACAAAGGCGGATGCGCGCAGTCTCGGTGGCGGCAACGCGGCCGGCGCCAGCAATCCGGCAGCGATTGCAGCTGCTGCAGCCGCGGCGAATGCGCAGCAGTCGTCGGCGGCTGGGCAGCAGGCGATCCAGTCCATGGCGCGGGCGGCGCAATCGCTGCAAGCGATCCGCGATGCGCAAAGTGCCGCGCGGGCGGCTGCGTTGGCCGGGGCGGGTAGTGCGGTCCCCAATGGGTTGACAGCGGGGGGGCTCGTCGTGGCGCCGGGCGCCGGCGTGACGCCAGATATCTGGGTCGGCGCTGACAAGCCGACGTCAGCACAAGTTGGCGGTCGTACGCAGGTCGAGATCAAGCAGACCGAGCAAAAGGCCATCCTCAACTGGTCAAGCTTCAATGTCGGCCGCGAGACCGATGTGTACTTCAACCAGACTGCAGGTGGCGCCGACAAGGCGAACTGGATCGCCCTCAACCGCGTCACCGATCCGTCGCTGGCACCGACCCGCATCCTCGGCAGCATCAAGGCCGAAGGGCAGGTCTATGTCATCAACAAGAATGGCATCGTGTTCGGTGGCGCCAGCCAGGTTAACGTCAGCAGTTTCGTCGCATCGTCGTTGAGCTTGTCGGACGAGCAGTTCCGTGCCGGCATCAACAACGTGCTCTACGTCTTCAAGGACGATAGTGGCAGCAGCATCGCCAAGCCGCAATTCGGTTATCTCGGCCAGGCCAAGCCTAACCAGTCCGTGGGGCTGAACGACCCTGGGCAAGTGGCTGGCGCCGTGATTGGAGATGCGCCCGGCGACGTGCTGGTCGAGGCCGGTGCGCAACTGACGATGGCCTCGGGCGGCAAGGCGCTCGTGTTCGCTCCGCGCGTGTTTAACGACGGGCGTATCTCCGCGCCGGACGGTCAGGTGATCCTGGCGGCGGGCGAGCAGGTCTATCTGACAGCTGATATCTACGGCGTTCGCGGCCTGGACATTGCCGTCTCCTCGCCGATGCGGTGGATGTTCGACTATTACCACATGGCGACGGCCAGCGGCCAGGCCAACTGGGAGAACCCGGGCAAGGCTTTCATCATCGGCATGAAGGAGCTGCTCTTCCCGGAAATGGAGGCGCGGGCGGCATCGGTTGGCTACACCGTCGTGAACAACGGCATGGTCAAGGCAGATCACGGCAACATCACGCTGATGTCGCGCCGCATCGTGCAGAATGGGGCACTTGAGGCGTCCACTGCGCTGAACAATCGCGAGGGCTCGATCCGGCTGCGCGCCTGGGATCAGGGCATGCTCTCCTATGCGAGTTCTCTGCCGGATGGGTCACCCTTGCGCTATTGGTCCACGGGCAGCGTGACGCTCGGCAGCGGCAGTGTCACCACGGCGATGCCGGACCTGACCGATACCAGCGAGATCGAGCAAACTTCGCTAGCGACGCGCTACAGCCCCGGCAAGATCGAAATGCGCGGCCAGCTGATCAACATCGAGTCTGCGGCGAACGTCATCGTGCCCGCCGGTACGATCAGCATCGTCGCCAGCACCTCGACGTTGTCCGGGGAGACGCCGATCACCGGCGAGCCGGTGAAGCGCGATGGCAGCCGCATCTATATCGGCGAGGATGCCTATCTCAGCGTCGCCGGCCTGCGGGATGTGTTGCTGACCATGGAAAGCAACGTCGTCACCGGCGAATTCCGCATCAACGAACTCCGCGACTCGCCGCTCTATCGGGACTCCTGGCTGCGCGGCAAGACCGTCAGCGTGGATAAGCGCGTTGCAGGCCTGTTCACCGATGGTCCGATGGCCGATGTGCAGTGGGTCTCCGGATCGCCCGGTGCGTGGGTCGGTACGCCGCTCGGCGACTTCTCCGGCTGGATCGGGGTCGGCAAGACCTCGCTGGGCGAATTGTCCACGATCGGCGGCTCGATCGCGATCAAGTCCAGCGGTTCGATCATCACGCGTCCGGGATCTCTGCTCGACGTATCCGGTGGCTCGGTGCGCTATCAGGACGGCTGGATCACCACCACGCGGCTGCTCGGCGCCGACGGCCGCCTCTACGACATCGGCGACGCGATGCCTGACCAGCTTTATGTCGGTTTCGCCGGCTCGTTCTCGCGCACGCATAACGTCCAGGGTCAGGTCGATAGCCGGCTCACCGAGACATGGTCCAGCATCTTCGATCGCGGCAATGCGCGCCGCTTTGAAAAGGGCTATACGGAAGGGCGCGCGGCCGGTGCGATCCGCATGTTTGCGGCCGAAGCACTCGTGCTCGAGGGCAGCTATTGGGGCGGCGTCCTTACTGGCGAACGCCAGTCAGCATCGGGCAAGACGGCCGCGGCGGGTTCGTTCACGATCGGCGGCAACAGCGACGAACATCGCCAGTGGTTGATGGGCAATCTGGTAATCGGCAACAGCCCTGAACTGCTGCCGGCTGGTTTCGATGCCTACAGCACGCTCGATCCCATCTGGTATTCCGGCACAGAAGGCGACGACCTGTCGGTGCGCAAGAAGACGACCTATCTCGACGCCGATGTTCTGGCCCAGTCCGAAATGGGCAAGCTGGCATTCTACGTGGCCGCCGGCTTCACATTGGCTAAAGACGAAAAGCTGGAGTTGGCGCCCGCGAGCACGCTCAACATCATTGGCAATACCGGCTCGAACAATCCTGCGACCTTCAATGTGGACGGTAGCATCCGCATCGCCGGTGGCACGGTCTGGTTTGCCGGTGCCGAGACCGCGAATTACGGCCCCACGGCGTCCATCGATGTGAGCGGAGTCTGGTTTAACGGGCCGCGCAATGGCCTGCAGCCGGTGATCAAGGGCGGCAGCATTACCGTCGCTGGCGACCTCGCGCCGGGTGCCACGTTCGATGTCTCCGGCGGCGGCTGGTACGACACCACAGGCATCAAGCCGAAGCTGAAGCTTGGTGATGCCGGCACGCTCACCCTGTCACCGACGGATGTTGCGCAACTCGCCGATCTCGATTTGCGCGGATATTCGGCGGCCTCGGGCGGCTCCCTGTCGATCGTTACAACAGGATCGGTCGTGATCGGCGGCGCCGGGCCGACCGATCCCGCGACGAGCTGGCTGCCCGGCACGCTGTTCGGCGAGCGTGGTTTTCGCAGCTTCGAACTGACCACCACTGGCGACATCGTGGTCGCGGACGGCACGGTCATTTCCCAGGAGGCACGCAGTATCGACCTGGCCGGCATCAATCCGGCCACCATCCTGTCGGGCGCCGCGATCCGCGACATCGCTGGCCTGACCATCCGTCCGCTGGCTGAGCGGGTCGCCGGCAAGCCCACCGCGCTTGGTTTGGTTGGCGACAACATCATCATCGGTACAGGCGCGGTCGTGGTTACCGATATCGGCGGCAGCATCACGCTGGTCGCGAGCGGTCATGACGACCTCTTGGGCACCAAGGTGCCTGGAAACCTGACCATCCGCGGCACGCTCGATGCACCTGCCGGCGTGATCGCGCTCACCGCCGCAGGTGGCGAGCTGAAGCTGACGGCCGGCGCCCGCGTTCTCGCGCGCGGTGCGGTAGTGACCGAGATCAGCAATCGTGGCTTGCGGTCCGGCGAGGTGCTCGCGGGCGGCTCTGTGAGTTTCAGCAATGCCCAGACGATAACGGCGGAGAAGGGATCTCTGGTAGATGTCTCTGGCGCCAGCGGCGAGTTCGATCTCGACGGCGGACGCGGTGAATCCGGCGTCTACACGTTGACGAGCGATGGCGGCAAGATATTGCTCGGTTTCAGCGGTGCATCGAAGGATGTAATCGCCGGCAAGTTCGAGGCGCACAGCGGCGGTGCTGGGTCCATTGGAGGAACGCTCGAGATCAGCGTTGCGCAACTGTCGGAAACGACGCCAATGTTCGATCTCCCGACAACGCTCTATTACGTCAATCGTGACACCGGCCTCATCACGGCGCTCAACGCGCGTGGCAATCTGGACATCTACCGCGAACATAGCTCCGGCTCCGACACGGCATATCGCTATAGCACCGTGCTGCTTGCGATCCGCGCAGCGAGCACGGGACTTTCCCGAGGGGGCGGACTCGCGATCGTTGATCTCAATGCCGATACGACGCCGCGCGGCATTGATCAGCCGCTGTCGTCCGTGATGCCGACGAATGTGAATCAGCTCGACTTATTGACGCGATATTTTTATCTCGATAGCGCTGCCACGCAACGGGTCGAGTTGCCGACGGCGTCCGTCAAACTCACCAAGATCTCCAGCGACACGATCTCCAATGGTGGCTTTGGATCACTGAACGTCAATGCGACGGCTTTCGTCGTTGCTCCCGGTATCAACTTGACGCTCGGCAAGTCGATCTCGATCACAGGCGCTATCAATAGTGGCGGCGCGGGAACGGCGACTATCACCGCGCCTTATATTGCGCTGAACGGTGCATCCGGCTCAGCGCACGATGCAGGGAGCGGCAAGCTCGTGATGACGGCTGACGTCATCGATGTTACCCGTGCGGCATTCTCCGGCTTTGCCGATACGCAATTGGTCGCGCGCGACGTACGGATGGGCGGGCTGCTCACGGATCTCACCACTGCACGTACGGCGACACTGAGCGCCGACGGCCGCCTGGAGCTCAAGGTCGGTCAACTCTATCCCGCCACCGGAATTCTTGCATCGGTTGAAGCGGGGACCGAACTCGTGATCACACGTCACGGCGATAGTGAATTGCCGTTGTCCGCCGCGGGCACTCTAACGTTGAAAGCGCCGGTAATCGCCCAGAATGGCATCGTGCGCGCGCCGTTTGGCAGCATCGTGTTCCAGGCCAGCGACAGCATCACGCTCGGCGCCAGCAGTATTACGTCAGTGTCTGGCGACGGCCTGATCGTTCCATATGGCATGCTGAGTAACAACGAATTCTGGATCGATCCAATAACAAAGCCGACGTGGGCCGAACCAACGCCATCGCTGAGCAAGCTGCCGGAGAAGAACATTGTTCTGCAGGGTCCGAAGGTTACGCTTGCGGCCGGATCGGTCGTCGATATTCGCGGCGGCGGCGACCTTCTCGCCTGGGAACACGTACCAGGCCCAGGAGGCTCACACGACGTTTTGACGCAGTCCGGTGTTTACGCCATCCTGCCGGGAATGCAGGTGTCGGGAGTTGCACAGCAGAAGGTCTGGCTGGCCGGCGGTAATGGGCTCGCGGCGGGTTGGTATGACCTCTTGCCGGCGCGCTACGCGCTGCTGCCCGGTGCGTTCGCGATATCCATGGTGAAGGGCTCTGCCAGTAACCAGTCTTCTTTCAGCGTCGCGCTCGCGGACGGTACGTCCCTGATGGCCGGGCGCCGCGCCGACACCTTCGGTCGCGGGCACGATCAGCTCACCTCGTCCTGGCGTGTGATGTCGGGCGCGGCGCTGCGCAGCTACAGCGAATACAATGAGGCCACGGCCAACACGTATTTCGCCTCCGACGCCTTCAAGCTTGGCCAGTATCGCCTCACTGGCGCCAATGTTGTGACCCCGCGCCTGACGATGGATGGCGGCTCGGTGGTGTTCCAGGCCACGTCCAGCCTCGTTCTCGATGGCACGCTGCAGTCGCAGCCCGCTCAAGGCGGGCGCGGCGGTCTCGTCGATATCGCCGGTAGCAAGATCGCCATCGTCGGCGCAGGACAGGATCGTAGCGATCTGGTCGGCTATCTGGTCGTGGATTCTGCCTCGCTCAGTAGTTTTGGCGCGGGCAGCGTCCTGATTGGCGGTATCCGCAGCGTCGATGCGCGCGGCATGCGCGTCGACGTCTCGGCCACCGACATCATGGTCCGCAACGATGCCGGAAGCAGCCTCAGCGGTTCGGAGATCGTGCTGGCTGCGAGTGGCACGGTCCATGTGGCTGATGGCAGCGTCATCGTTGCGCGCGGCGGCTCGCCCGGCGCCGGCGTGGATCTCGTGATGGCACCGCAGGTGAAGGCCGTTTATGGCGATATCGGCACGCCTGACACCAATCCGGACAATGACGTGCTGCTCACGCCGTCGCGCGACTATGGTGCGCTGATCCGTGTCTCGACTGGCGACGTGGTGAAGGTCATCCGAGAGAATGTCGATATCTCGGCGGGCGGCCTGGTCAACATTGGCGCCAATGCGACGCTTTCGGGTGGCAATGCCCTGCTTATCGACGCGACGGGCGACACTTCGGTGGCGGGAAGCGCAAGCCTGTCCGGCTTGGCGCTCTCGCTGGCTAGCGGCCGGATCGGATTCGGCGGCGGCAGCAGCGGTCTGGTTCTCAATGCCGCATCGCTGGCACAACTCGCTAATACGCAGGCGCTGACTCTGCGCAGCTATACGACGATGGATTTCTACACCTCTGTCGATCTCGGTCGCGCTGGCCTAGGCACCGTCACCTTCGACGCTGCCGGCCTTGTCGGCTATGGCAGCGGCGCCATCGTCGTGACGGGCGACACCGTGGTGCTGGAGAATTCTGCCGGCACGTTTGTCAGCCCCGGTGCTGTCGGCAATGCCCAACTGTCGCTGAATGCAAATGACATCATCCTCGGCGGCGGCGCCAAGACGCTGCGCGGCTTCGATGCGGTGATGTTGATGGCGAACCGTCAGGTGACCGGGCAGGGCAGCGGCTCGCTCGATGCGGGCACGGCCGCGGTGACGCTGGTCAGTCCGGTGGTTACGGGGCGCGGCGGTGCCTCGCAGTCGATCATCACCCAGAACGCTATCCGCGTGGTCGGAATCGGTAGCGCTCCAGTCGGAAATGTCGAGGCCAGCCTCGGCACGCGCCTCGCATTGACCGGGACCAGCATCGAAATGAGCGGACGCATCGTCGCGCTCGGCGGTGCCGTCAATCTCACAGCAACGGCGGGCAATGTCTCGATCGCATCCGGCGGAACCATCGATGTGAGCGGCTTCAAAAAGCAGTTCTACGATGTCGCGCAATTCGCCGATGCAGGCAGTATCGCACTTACCGCGGTCGGCTCGGTTGTCGTCGCGTCGGGTGGTCACCTCAATCTGTCCGCCCATACGGACGGTGGCGCTGCCGGCAGGCTATCTTTGACCGCCTCCAATGGCGGCACGGTCTTGCTGGGCGGATCGATCGAAGCGCATGCGCGGACAGGCGAGAAGGGCGGATCCTTCGCATTGGATATCGCCACGCTGCCCGACTTTGCCGGCATGAGCCAGACGTTGAACGCATCCGGCTTCTCGGCATCGCGCCAGTTCCGCATCCGCTCTGGCAATGTACTGGTCGATGGCCTGACCGAGGTGGCAGATTTCACGCTGGTCGCCGACCAGGGCTCGGTGACGCTCGCGGGAACGATCGATGCCCGCTCACCCTATGGCGGCAACATCTTGATCAGCGCGGGCAATGGCCTGACCATGTTGAGCTCGGCATTGCTGCAGGCCGGCGCAACCGGCCAATATGGCAGCGGTCGCGTGACCCTCGAATCCAGCGGCGGCGGGATGGATGTTGCTGGTGGCATCATCGACGTGTCGGGCGCCTCGGGCGGCAGCGTTCGCTTCCGCGCGCAGCAGACGATCGGTCATGACGAGATCGACGTCAGTCACCTGCAGGCCACGGTGGTCGGTGCGCGGTCCGCGGTTATGGAAGGCGTCAGCGTGGAGAACGGCGATGCCGGTTCTGTCGATGCCATCCGCGCCGCCGCGATTGCCCATGCGAACACGTTTGCGAGCCATACAGCGGCGATCGCGGCCCGGCTGAACGCCGGCGGCATTGCCGTGATGCCCGGCATCGAGATCAGGAGCACCGGTGATCTCACGCTTCAGACCGACTGGAATCTCGCTACCGATTTCGCGTCGATGCGCATGGGAAGCCTGACGCTGCGTGCCGGAGGCAATCTCGTCCTGCTCGGCAATCTCAGCGACGGATTCTCGGTAGCGGACACCAGCGGAATTCTGCAGGGCACCGCATCCTGGAACCTGCGTCTCGTCGCGGGCGCCGACCTCTCATCAGCCAGCGCATTGACGGTCGTGCCGCTCGCAGCGCTCTCCACAGCAAGCGGTACGCTGACAATCGGCGATGCCACCTCTGGCAAGGTCGTCCGCACCGGCACCGGCGATATTGATATCGTTGCCGGCCGCGATCTGCTGCTCGCACATCATGAATCGGCCGTTTATACGGCAGGCCGCGCCGATGCGACCGTCTATGCCGATTTCCAGGCGCCGACGGGCGCCACTTACGGCATCGACGGTGGCAATCTGCGGATCGCTGCGCAAGGCAATGCGACCTCGGTACTCCCGACCGGTCGATCCACCGCTACCGAGCTGGACGACAATCAGCTGTTTACCGAATGGCTGCGCAAGGTCGGGTCGATCGGTCTGGACCTGCGCTTCGAGGATGACCTGCAGAGCTCGTGGTGGATCGACTACGGCAAATTCCAGCAAGGCGTGGGCGCGCTGGGCGGGGGCAATGTTTCCGTGAGTACCGGCGGTGATCTCGTCAACATGCTGGTAGCCCTGCCGACCAACGGCCGGGTGCGCGGCGGAGAAAGTACGACGAGCAATCCGATGCAGCTTGAAATGCGCAATGGCGGCCTGATGCAGGTCGAGGCCGGCGGCGCGGTGCGGGCGGGTTATTACTATGTCGGCCGCGGCGATGGCGTCATCAATGCCGGCGAATTTGCAAATGGTCGCACGGTATCCGCGGTGCTCACTGACGGGCGCGAATCCGTTTTCGACATCGCGCCGGTGCTGGCTCTGGGTGATGCCGTCATGAAGGTGAAGACCGCAGGCGATCTGGTTCTGCAGACGGTGCTGGATCCGCTGATGCTCAATTCGGACAGCGTTTACGCTGGCGGTTCTAGCCGGAACAGCGCCTATATGAGCGGCTATACGGACCGGACTTCGCTCGAACTGCTGTCGGTCGGCGGCGATGTCACGCTCGCCAATCAGGGGCGCTTCCTGTCCAAGGAGGTCGATATCTCCGGCGGGACGTTTGGTCTCCACGTGGACTATTCATATATCGGACTGTTCGCCACTAATCTCTATCCGTCGGTGACACACGTCGCCGCTCTGAATGGTTCGGTGATCAGTCACGATCGCTTCTTTACGGCACCGGGCAAGAATCCGGAACTGCGGATGCTCGCGGACAGCGACGTCGTGCTCGGTGAGGTCACCATGGCACGCGCCACCATTGCGATGATGCCCACGCCTCTGATGCCGGTTACCGGCAGTAGCGGTGGCTGGTTGCAGATGCGGACACCATACAATTTCAGTGAGTTTCAGTCGCTCAACGGCAGCGGTTTCGCCGCGCTTCTCCTGAACCAGTTCACGTTCAATCACAGCATGACTCCTGGCAACGGCCCGCTTCGGAGCTATCTCGAAAGCGTCCGCAATCCGGACAGCCTCGACAATGCCGCGGATATGGAGCCCAGCCGCATCTATGCACGGAACGGTTCGATCACCGGGTCGCTGATTGCGACCTCGTCGGGTGTGCAGACTCTGGCGAACATCACCACCAACGAACAGACCTGGTTCCGCGCTGGCACGGATATCCGTAACATCAACTACAATCTGCGAAACATCCACAAAGCGGATGTGTCGCTGCTCGAAGCCGGCAACGATATTATCGGGATCGGCGGCAAGATCGAAGTCCAGGGACCGGGCGCGATTGCGCTCGCCGCCGGACGCGATGTCTATGGCACCAGCTTCGAGGTTGTCACCAACGGCCGTTACGACGCCTATCAGAGCAATCGCGCGAACGAACTGAGCGAGGTGAAAGGCCTTGCCCGCGAGGGGGCTGCAATTTCTGTCATGGCCGGGCTGAAGGGCAAGCAGCCAACCTATGATGCCTTGATGGCCGCCTATCTGGATCCGGCTAATCTGGCGTCCATGCCGGACTACCTGAAAACCGAGGTCGATGGCTTCATGCTGCCGATCTATCTCACTGACAAAGTCGAAATCCGGCGCGGCGCCGAGCACAAGGCGCGCTCCGGCCTCGTATCCTTCATTGCGGATATGACCGGCGAGACCTTGTCGCCGCTTGATGCATGGCAGCGCTTCAAATCCCTGCCGACATTCGCGCAGCAGCGCTTTCTCCGCGACGTTTATATCCAGGAACTGAACGCGGCCGGCGATGACCAGAACACGCTCGATGCGAACGGCCTGCCGCGCAACGGCGGCTATAATCGCGGCTATGCGGCCATCGCTGCGCTGTTCCCGGGGCAGGAATGGGGCGGCGATATCAAGATCGGCAATGCCACCTTCCGCACCATGGCGGGTGGGGCCGTCGAGACCCTGACGCCTGGCGGGGGCCTGCAGGTTGCCGCGCTCGGCATGACTGTGCCGGATGGTGCCGGCCTCGTCACGCTCGGCAATGGCGATATCAGCATCTTCGCCCGCGATAGCGTCACGGTGAACCGTTCGCGCGTGCTCACCTTTGCCGGCGGCGACGAGGTGATCTGGTCCACGCTCGGTGACATCGACGCTGGTCGCGGCGCCAAGACCACCCGCGTGCCCTCGGCACCGGAAATCACGACGGACGAAGATGGCGTGACCAAGGTGCAGGAGCGCGCCGATATCGGCGGTAGCGGAATCGGCACGATCATCGGCTTCACCGGTGTCAGGGAAGGCGACGTGTCGCTGATCGCGCCGCAGGGCACCGTCAATGCCGGTGACGCCGGCATTCGCGTCAGCGGCAATTTCAATGTCGCAGCCTTGATCGTGCTCAATGCCGAGAACATCAAGGTCGAGGGCGACAAAAAGGGCATGCCGAAGGTCGAAAGCGTCAGCCTCAATATGACGGTTCAGACCAAGGACAAGGCTGCCGAGGATGCCACCAGGGAAGCGACGCAGGGCGGCGCCAAGGAACGTCCATCCGTCATCATCGTCGAAGTGCTCGGCTATGGCGGCGGCAGCGACGGCCCCCGCCAGGACGACGAGCGCCGCCGGCAAGACGACCGGCGTAGCTATGACACCAACAGCGTGATCCAACTGGTCGGCAACGGGGCACTGAGCGAAGCGCAGAGCGAGGCGCTGACCGACGACGAGAAACGGCGGTTGCAGGACATCAGCCGCGCGGCACGCACGCGCTGACGCTTCCAACAAAAATGCCCATGGGGGCTCAGCGGCATGTGCGAGGGCGCCTCTGGACGCAAACGTGTTGCGGGTCCAGCGGCCTTCGTACAGCAGGCTGCCCGCGGCATTGGCCAGCGACTACAATAGCTAGCCGTGCTGAACGAACCGGCGAATGTATACTGTTGATGTTGCGTTATACATACGAGCTTGATTGAGCTGTAACAATCGATACCGCGCTGTTAGCGCGAAGGCGATGTTTGATCGGTAATGGCATCTTGGCGCCAAGCGATCATGCTTGCTCGGCCACGAGAGAATGAGGTCAAGCGTCTCACTCTGCCACTTTTCTTCGACGTAGCCCGGCGCCACTGGCCGCGCTTGACCATGTCAGCAAAGGAGGTCAGCCATGGCGGTGGCAACCGCTTCGCTGCCGCGGACGTTCATGGTCCGCTGCGAGACGACCATGACAGGGTCCATGCGGGCATGGCATGGGCAGTGCATCCGCTCATGGCGCAACGCGGCCAGTCCAGGCGCGGAAGACTTGCGGTGAGACGCCGACTGTGCGTGCGACCCGCACCCTGTGACCGTGAGCAAGCCTTGAGCCTCTTTTTCAAGCGGTGAGCGCCGAAAACTGCGGCTTGACACGTGGGGACGGCCAGTCAAGATTATTGACTAACTGGTTAGTAATCCCGAGGTGCGCGATCGTGGCTGCAGCGTCTGGTGGAAAAATACGGGTGGCGGTGGATATCGGTGGCACATTCACCGATATCGCGCTCTTCCTGGAATCCGGTCTGATTCATCAGAGCAAGGTGTCTTCAACCCCTGCAGATCCAAGTCGGGCGGTTGTCGAAGGCGTCCAGAGCCTGTTGGCGGAGCTATCAATCACGCCCGCCGCCGTGGCCGAGGTGCTGCATGGCACTACGGTTGGCTCAAATACCATCCTGCAGCGATCGGGAGCTAAAACAGGTCTCATCACCACACGCGGTTTCCGCGATGTCCTCGAGATCGGGCGTATCAGGATGCCCGACATGTTCGATCTGACATGGGTGAAGCCGCAACCTTTAGTATCGCGCCGCTATCGGATAGAAGTCAACGAGCGGATGGCCGCTGACGGTACGGTGGTCGAGCCTCTGTCCGAAGCCAGCGTGATAACGGCCGGCGAAGCGCTGGTCGCCGAGGGCATCGAGGCTGTCGCCATTGCGTTCATCAACAGCTATCGCAATCCTACGCATGAATTGCAGGCCGAAGCGATTCTGCGGGCGAACTTCCCGCAACTGCTGGTGACGACATCCTGCGCAGTTCTGCCGGAGATGAAGGAGTACGAGCGGACCAGTACGACGGTGGTGAATGCCTATCTGCTGTCGGCGATGCGCACCTATCTGCAGAAGCTCGAATCCGGTCTGCGCGCGATCGGCGTAGCGGCGCCTATTCTGGTCATGACCTCGAATGGCGGCATGCTGGCTGCCAATGTCACCTGCGAGAAGCCGGTGCTGGTGGTGGCCTCCGGTCCGGCTGGCGGCGTCATCGGTGCGGCACGACTGGGCATCGCACGCGACGATCGCGATGTCATCGTGTTCGACATGGGTGGCACCACGGCCAAGGCCGTCATCATCGAGGACGGCCGCCCGACCATGACATCGGAATACGAATTCCGTGACGGCATCTCGACATCCAGCCGTTTCATCAAGGCCGGCGGCTATATGCTGAAAGTGCCGGCCATCGATATCGCGGAAGTCGGTGCCGGCGGCGGCTCCATCGCGGGCATCGATAAAGGCGGCCTGCTGGTCGTCGGCCCGCAATCCGCCGGCGCCGTTCCGGGCCCGGCCTGCTACGGGCTCGGCAATGACAAGCCAACAGTAACCGACGCCAATGTCGTGCTCGGATTCATCAATGCCACATCGCTGGCCGGCGGCAATCTCAATATCGATCGCAAGCTGAGCGAGACCGCCATTCGCAGCCATGTTGGCGATCCGCTTGACCTGTCGCTGCTCGATGCCGCGCATGGTATCCGCGCCGTGGCCAATGCGGCCATGGCCCGTGCGGTACGCGCTGTCACTGTCGAGCGCGGCCGCGATCCGCGCGACCTCACGCTGATGGCGTTCGGCGGCAATGGCGGCGTGCATGCGCCGGATCTGGCGCGCCAGTTGGGCATTCCGCGTGTCGTGGTGCCGCCGATGTCGGGCATCTTCAGCGCGCTGGGGATGCTGGCTTCCGACATCGAGCACACGGCGTTGAAGACCGTCAGCCTGTATCTCGACAGGATGCAGGTCAGCGACCTCAAGGCAATCAGGTCCGAGTTGCAGCAGCAGGTGGCGCGGCAACTTGCCGGTGACGGCTATCAGGCCGAACGCACGCTGTTTCTGTGGGAAGCGGATCTGCGCCACGAAGGCCAGGCGACCGAATTGACAGTACCGTTCGAAGGCGAAGATTTCGACCAGATCCGCGAGCGTTTCGTCGCCGAGTATTTCAAGACCTATGGCTATCGCGATGACACGCCGATCGAGCTGATGAAGGTGCGTGTGGCCGGCCGGGGCTTGCGAGAGAACCGTCTCGATTTTGGTGCGATGAAAATCGCTGCGCGTCAGGGCGCGTCGCGCTCTGGCACCCGTGACATCTCGTTCGCCCGTGGCGAAGCCGCGATCGCCGTCAATATCGTCGATCGCAGCGCAGTAGGGGCGTCGCCGCAACAGGGACCGCTGATCATCGAAGAGTTCGACGCTACCATCATCGTGCCCCCCGATGCGAGGGTGCACAAAGACGCCATCGGCTGCATCGTGCTGGAGTTCGAGGTATGAAAGTCGATCCGATCACCTTCGCGGTCATCAAGAGCGGCCTGGATTCCATCGCCGACGACATGGCCTATACGGTCGTGCGCATCGCACGCTCGGAAATCGTCAAGGACGTGATGGATTTCTCGGCAGCGATCTGCGCCGGTGACGGCCAGATGGTGGCGCAGGCCAAGACCATCGCCCAGCATCTCGGCGCGATCCCCGAGGCAATGGCCTCGGTGCTGCAGAAGTATGAAGGCGATCTGCATGAGGGCGATGTCGTCATCATGAATGATCCCTATCACGGCGGCATGCATCTGCCCGACATCTTCATGTTCGTGCCGATCTTCCACAGCGGCAAGCGGCGAGCCTTTGCCGTGGTGATCTGCCATCACACTGACGTCGGCGGCCGTGTGCCGGGGTCCAACGCATCGGATTCAACGGAGATCTACCAGGAAGGGCTGCGGATCCCGCCGCTCAAGCTCTACGACCGCGGCGTGCTGAACACGACGCTGGAGACGCTGATCAAGATCAATGTCCGGGTGCCCGATCGGGTGTGGGGTGATCTTTCGGCGCAGTTTGCGGCGGCTCAGGTCGGCAAGCGCGGGCTGGAAAAACTGATGCAGCGCTACGGGGCGGACGATGTCGATTCCTATATGCAGGAACTGCTCGATTATGCGGAGCGGCTGACGCGGCAGGAGATCAAGGCCTGGCCGAAGGGCACCTATCGTTTCACCGACTATATCGACAATGACGGCTTTTCTGACACGCCGATCCCGATTGCGGTAGCCATCACCGTCAATGGCGACGGTACGCTTGACGTGGACTATACGGGATCATCGCCTCAGGTGAAGGGGGCGCTGAACTCGACGCTCAGTTTCACGCATTCGCTGACCTATCTCAGCGTGCGTTGCGTGTTGGCGAAGGACGTGCCGAACAATGTCGGCCTGTTTCGCTGCATCAAGGTGAAGGCGCCGGAGGCATCCGTGCTGAATCCGGTGATGCCCGGCCCTTGCGCGGCGCGCGCGCTGACCGGCTACCGTGTGTTCGACACCATGCTGGGCGCGCTGGCGCAGATCGTGCCGGACAAGGTGCCGGCGGCGGGTGAGGGCGGCAACAGCGTCATCTGCATCAGCGGTCTCAGGCCCAATCGTCAGCCTTTCATCATCGTCGATATGATCTGCGGTGCCTGGGGTGGTCGCCCCGACAAGGATGGCCTCGAAGCCGTCACCAATGCCTCGCAGAACCTCTCGAACATGCCGGTCGAGGTGATGGAGGCCGAGCACCCGGTTCGGATCGAGGATTATTCCTTCGTGCCAGATAGCTGTGGGGCCGGGCAATATCGCGGCGGCGTCGGTATTCGCCGCACCTATCGTATTCTGGCGCCAGAAGCGCTGCTGCAATTGCGCACCGACCGCGTCAAATTTCACCCTTACGGCCTCAATGGCGGCGAACCGGGCGGCTTGTCGAACAACTATATCGAGATCGGCAACGAGCGCACCGCCATTCCCGGCAAGATTACGCGCAATGTCAGCGAGGGCGCTTTGCTGATCCACGAGCAGGCCGGCGCCGGTGGCTTTGGCGATCCGTTGCTGCGCGATCCCGTCGATGTGCGCGAGGATTTTCTCGATGGCAAGATCACGGCGGAGTTCGCGCGAAAGCATTACGCCGTGACATTCGGCCCGCGTGGCGTGCTGGACGTCGAGGCAACCGCGGCATTACGATCCGCGCGCGCCAGGCCATCACCGGACGGGCATCATGGAGCTTAGTGTGGCGGCGCCGAGCAAGATCACCCGCAATCCGGAGGCCAGCCGCGCCAAGATCCTGGATGCGGCGCGGGTCGAATTCGTGTCGAACGGGCTCAACGGCGCGCGCGTCGATCGCATTGCCGAACAATCTGGCGTCAACAAGAACCTGATCTATCACTATTTCGGCTCGAAGGATGAGCTGTACCTGATGGTGCTCGAGCGCATCTATACGGACCTGCGCGCCAAGCAGCAGGACGAAGATCTGCGTGAACTACCGCCGATCGAGGGCATGAAGCGCCTCGTCAGCAGCACATTCGACCATTTCGTGGCGACGCCCGACCTGATCCGGCTGATGAGCATCGAGAACATTCATTATGCACAGAACCTGAAGAGTTCGAACGTCATCAAACCGCTGTATCGCGGGCTGCTCGACACGATTCAGATCCTGCTCAAGCGCGGCCAGACCGAGGGCGTGTTTCGCGCCAATGTCGATGCAGTCGACCTCTATATGTCGATCTCCGGTCTCGCTTATTTTTTCCTGTCCAATCAGCACACCTTGTCCTGGCTGCTCGACCGCGATCTCGCGGCGCGCCGGCGCGTGCTCAAGAGACGCCAGCACGTCGTCGAGATGGTGCTGAGCTATTTGACGCAGAATTCGCCGGCAGAAGCGGATGGCGCCGACACACAATAGTCAAACCGGAGATTGGGATATGAGAAGACTTTTTCTATCGACCCTGATGCTTCTAGGTGTTGCGGCCGGTGCGGGTATCTCTCCCGCCTTGGCCCAGGATAAATTGTCGGTGCGGCTGGATTTCTCGCCATGGGGCGTACAGGCCGCGATGCATCTGGCCCAGAACCGCGGCTGGTTCAAGGAAGCGAAGCTCGATGTCGATGTGCAGGACGGCCGTGGCTCCGGCAACACGATCCAGCTGGTGAATGCAGGCCAGGTCGATGTCGGTCAGGTGCAGGTCGGGCTGGTCGGCTCCGCGCGTGCCAAGGGCGCGACCATCCGCTCCATCGCGATGTTCCAGCGCAAGACGGATCTCTGCATCCTGGTCGACAAGACATCGGCGATGCAGAAGGTCGCCGACCTGCGCGGCAAGAGCGTGGTGGTGTTTGCGGCAAGCCCATGGGCGCCTTTCATCGATGTCTATCTGAAGTCGGGCGGGCTGACGCGCGACGATCTCAAGGTCGAAGTTGTCGATCCGGCCGCCCTGTGGGGCACCTATATCGCCAAGCGCTCGGATGGCCTGATGTCGACCATCGGCTCGGCGCTGCCACTCGCGGAGGCGACCCGCCCGTCGAAATGCCTGTTGGCCTCGGACGCTGGAATTGCATTTCCGAGCTACGGCCTGGTTGCACGTGACGACGTGATCGCCAGCAAGGGGCCGGCATTGAAGCGCCTGATCGAGGTGCAGCAGCGCGCCTGGCAGCATCTGCGCACCAACCCCGAGGATGGCGTGAAGGCGATGATCGCCGAGCGTCCGGACGCGAAACTCGATCCCGTGGTTCTGCTCGGGCAGATCAAGCTGACGCTGGATTATTTCGACACGCCGGCGGCGCAGGGCAAGCCGATCGGCTGGCAGGCAGCGGCTGACTGGGAAGCCGCGGGCAAATCGATGGAAGCTGCCGGCGTATTGCCGGCCGGCTGGAAGGCGGCAGACTATTACACCAACAGCCTTATCGAGTAACATGTCCGGTCCTGTCTCATCAGAAGCTGCGGCCTATGTTGCGCTTGGTCGCGTGGGGAAGACATATGCGTCCCCGCGCGGCCCGGTCGCGGCACTGGTCGACATCAATCTCGATATCCGGCCGCAGGAATTCGTCAGCGTGGTCGGCCCGTCCGGATGCGGCAAGAGCACGTTGCTGAAGCTCGTTGCCGGTCTCGAGGCCACGACATCCGGGACGATCGATATCGGCGGCAAGCCGCTCGATGGCACGCCGGACCGGCTGGGCGTGGTGTTCCAGCGCGATGTGCTGCTGGACTGGCGCACCATTCTCGACAATGTCCTGCTGTCGATCGAATTCACCCGCAAGCCGACGGCCAGTGAGCGCGCGCGTGCGGAGGCCCTGCTGAACCGGTTTGGCCTGGGCGGTTTCGAACATCGCTATCCCTGGGAACTGTCAGGCGGCATGCGCCAGCGTGCATCGATCTGCCGCGCATTGCTGGCCGATCCCGATCTGTTGCTGATGGATGAGCCATTCGGCGCGCTCGACGCCATGACCCGCGACGATCTCAATATCGAACTCGCGCAGATCTGGCAGGATACGCGCAAGACGCTGCTGTTCATCACCCATTCCATCGCCGAGGCGGTGTTCCTGTCGGACCGGGTGGTGATGATGAGCAAGGCGCCGGGCATGGTGGTCGACATCATCACCATCGACCTGCCGCGGCCGCGCTTGCTTGCGGTGCGCGACACGCCGGAATTCGCGGCCTATGTGCACCGCATCCGTCATCACTTCGCCGAGTTGGGGATCGTCAAGGAATGATGCGTTTCGTCAGGCGCCTGTTTGTGGGGGACAATGAGACACGCGACGTCATCGTCGTATTAGTGGCGGCGCTTGCGCTGTGGGAGGTCGGCGTACGCGTATTTCAGCCATCGCCGCTGATCCTGCCGGCACCATCGGCGATCTTCGCTGCATTCCTGGAAACCCCGGGTCTGTTCCTGCGTCACCTCGGCTTTACGCTCTGGATGACATGTGTCGGATTCGGGCTGGCTGTCGTGATCGGCGTCGCGCTGGCGGTCGGCATTGTCTATTCAAAGTTTCTCGAGAGAACGATCTACACGCTTCTTGTGGCGCTCAACTCGATTCCGAAGGTCGCGCTGGCCCCGCTGTTCGTGATCTGGATGGGTACCGGTCCGGAGCCCAAGATCGCTATTGCACTGATGCTTGCAATCTTTCCGATCGTCATCGACATGGTGTTGGGCCTGCGTTCAGTCGATCCCGATATGCTGGCGCTGGCAAAAGTCTCGAAGGCGCCGCCCTGGGCCGTGCTGGTCAAGATCCGTTTCCCCTGCGCGTTGCCCAGCCTGTTTGCGGGCATGAAAGTGGCGATCTCGTTCGCTCTGGTGGGCGCCATTGTCGGTGAGTTCGTCGCCGGCAGCCGCGGAATCGGCTTCCAGATCCTCACGGCGCAAGGGCAGTTCGATACGGTGCGCGTCTTCGTGTCGCTGCTGTTGCTGGGCGTCGTCGGCACCGTTCTGTTCTTCCTGGTCGATTATGCCGAGCGGCTGTCCTTGCCATGGCACGTGTCGCAGCGGGGACGTCATCAACCATCCCCCGATCGGGCATGATCGGCGGCCCGCGATCGCTGGGCACGCTGGCGCTGATCGCGACGGCAGCACTGTGGGGCAGCAATCACGTGGTCGCCCGTGCCGCGCGCGACGCTGCGCCGCTGCCGGCGCTCGTGTTCTGGCGTTGGCTTCCGGCGCTCCTTATTCTGACTGCGGTTGCCTGGCCCGGTCTCCGACGATGCTGGCCAGACGTTCGGGCGCGACTGGGCGCGCTGACGATCGGCGGTGTCGTCGGTGTCGGCCTGTTCTCGTTTCTTCTGATCGGAGGCGCCTATCAGAGTCCTGCCATCGAGGTTGGCTTCATCAATGCCACGACACCGGTATGGGTGGTGCTGCTGAGCCGAATGATGGGGCAGGGTGAGATCACACCGAGAGGCTATCTGGGGTTTGCCCTCGCCTTTATTGGTACGATCCTGATCATCGGGAAAGGCGATCTGGCGCAGTTGACCAGACTGCAGTTCAATCTTGGAAACCTCTGGTCGCTCTTGGCGGCGATCTCTTTTGCGTGGTTTTCTATCCGCGTGCGCGATTGGTCGCCCGTCATTGAAACGCTGCCACTCACAGTGGTGACGGCCTGGGCGGGGCTCATCGTGGTGTCGTTGCCTGTCTACACGATATGGGTAGCCACCGGCGGCCCTTGGTTCGCCTGGAGCGATGCCGACATGGCTGTTTCGCTTGGCGCCATCGCCTATACGGGACTTGGCCCGACCATGCTCGGCAACGTGTTTTATCTCTATGGCGTCGCCACCAACGGACCGACGCGCGCCGCAGGCTTCCTGTATCTCAGCCCGCTATGCACGGCGGTGTTCTCCATCGTGTGGCTCGGCGAACACCTGGCCTGGTATCATGTTGTCGGTATCGCAGCAATTTTCGCCGGTTTGATGCAGTTGGGACGCGTCGGGCAAGACAAGAAGGCGATGTCGTAACTACCGAATATCGGCTCACCCCAACCGGCAAAGCACCCGCGTCGAGAGCTTGTCTGTCAGCGCTTCTCGACTGACGCGTCGGCAGGAATAAAAGCAGCGCAACGTTCGCAGCAACGGCCTATTCGGAACTCCGATCAAGACGCAGAATTTGCGCGTAACAACGTTCGCGATTCTGCACCGGATTGGCGATCCCAGCAGAACGATAAGTCGGGACGAGATCAACAGCTTAGGTTGGCTCACCCATCAAGACCGGATGACTGGCGGAAAAAGGGAATTTCTCAAAACGGCTCACCCATTTTGCCCTCGATCCGTAGTGAGGGTGGCCAGTGAGAACCGCGAAAACACGAAAGCCCGCCGCGGCGAACGGCGAGCTCATTCGTGATAATCAGGCTTTGGATGGCCCTGAAACTCAAACTTACAGCACCAGCGAATCAACCGCAACGCTTTCTGTGTACGACGGCCGCAATCTCCTCGCGACGCTGACCGTATACGGCAGCGTGGCATATGTGGCCGAC
>NZ_JBIIOT010000105.1:0-16882 GCF_044336785.1 Tardiphaga sp.
GCCGATCGACATTCTTGGGGGAGGCTTCGTTGTCGCTCCGCCTTCAAAAGGCTCCTACGGGCCGTACCAGTTCGTTCAGGGTGGATTGGACGATCTGAACGACCTACCGGCGCTTCAGGGGCTTCTGCAGCCTTCAGCGGCGCGCGAAGCGCGATTGCCGCAACGTCGCGGCATTGAGGAAGGTCTCAGAAACACCACGCTCTGGCGGCGCTGCATGGCCATGGCGCGTCGATGCGATGGCCCGGCGGCGCTTCTTGAGATGGCGTTGGCCGAGAATACCGTCTGCGAGCCGCCGCTCGCGCAATGGGAGGTCGAGAAAGTGGTTCAATCAGCTTGGAGATACGAAGAGCGCGGACTCAATTGGATCAACGATCGGTTCGTTGTGTCAGTGGTTCCTGTTTCACACGGCGACGTCGATGACCTCATGGGGAAGTCGCCTGACGCGTTCGTGCTGCTGACATACCTTCGTCGGCACAACTTCGACCGCAACGAGTTCGTCGTCGCCAACGCCATGGCGCCATCGATGCCGGGCGGTGGTTGGCCGCGCAAGCGCCTGGCGAGCGCCAGAACCGTCCTCGAGGAGGAAGGGCGCATCGTGCCGATAAAAAGAGCTGGGATCAGGTCGGGACCGACAAACTACGCGTGGCCGTCTCATCGGGTGGTCGAAAATGACCAGCAATACTACACTCCCTCTGCCTCCTAGCCCCCAGCTATTAGTGCTTAGACAGAATAGGACATTCGCAGCCGAAGCCCGATCTGCGAGCCTCTCGCATACCGCGGGCAGGCAGACGACGGCGGGTGCCACCCACCCCCCGTCAAGTTCCCAAAGACCGAAGGGGACCGCCACCGCTTGGGGTCGCACGCGCACAACTTTTTTTGGGGCGGCCGGAATTTTCGGCCGGTTCGCACGAAAGGACCGAAAAACCTTCCGACGGCGAAAACGTTGGAACTGTAGGCAGGCGCGCAATTGGGACGGCGCTAAAGCGGAAACCTGCGAAGCCGAAAAACTCGTTTTCAAACATGGTTGCCGCCCATGAAGAACATGCGCCACCACGTCGAACGGTTGGCTGCGGCGGCCGCATGCCTTAAGGCGCCGGACGAAAACTTCCTTGTCGCAATCCTGACGCGGATGTCCATTTCGTGCGCCGAAGCTCACCCGGCACCGCTGCCTCATGCAGCAGACGGAGCGCAACCGACTAATCATCGCCTCCCGCGTATCCTTTCACAGGACTGCGAGTGGAAACGCTGCGACAAATGAAGTCGGTCGCACATTCGCTGTCTATCGAGCAAGCGAGTGGCGACATCATCAGTAACCTGTTTGGCCGCCGAGCAATCTCAATTTGCGGCGTACGACTATTTGAGCTGTTCCAATTTGAGTGGAGGTCCGTGTTTGGCGCAAAGCGGACAATCTCACCATCCGCAAGAAGTTGGCCGATACGACGCTGAGTTCTAGAACCTTGGACCCGGGTCAAGCCCGAGCGCGTGCCGCCCGGCGAAGACGTAGCTGTTTGCGTTCATCGCAATGTGCTTAGTCGCGGCTTGTATGTCACGGATCGATCGTTCGATGGTTCCGGACTGAAAGATCGAGGCAGCGCCGCCTTCGGAAGCCACGATCTCTGCGATCCGCAACGCGGCTTCTCCTGCATTTGTGCAGGCGAGGCGAAACGCGATGCGCGCGTTTATCAATTGGTCAACATTGCCATCCAGAGAATTCAATAGCTCTGTCATCGTCGAGACAAGATAAGCGCGCCCTGAGCCATGCAAGGCCGAAGCCCGACCAAGCGAAAGCTGCACGGTCTCGCGGTCACGCTGCGCCACGCCAGCGCGGGTCTTTGCCGTCGTCAGAGCGATGAATGCGTCAATCAGGCCGCGTGCTATCCCAAGTGGGACCACCGACACGGTCCAGGGAAACGCCGACATGGCGGGCAACCTGTAGATGCTGCCTTGAGCTGTGGGAACAGTATTGAAAAGCGGATGGGTGTGTTCGCTCGGGACAAATACGTTTCGCACCTCGAAGTCGCAGCTTCCCGTGCCCCGCAATCCCGAAACATTCCAGTTGTCGTCGACGGTGACCTCGTCGCGCGAAAAATAGCAGCAGATTGACAGCGGTTGGCCTCCGTTCTGATCAGAGACATTGCAGACACCCATGAAACGGGTGGCGTGATGCGAACCGCTGCCGAATGGCCATCGCCCGTTTACCCGGTAACCGCCTGGGCAGGCGACCGCTGCACCTACGGCGCCAGTGGCACCGACGATAAATGCGTAGGGGTCTGAGAACCATTCTCGGGCGACCGATGCGTCCAGATAGCCGGCGGCTCGGCTCATGCCGGCACCGTTACCAATGAGCCATCCGACCGAACCGTCAAGCGCGGCTGCTGTCTCGACGATGTCCATGAAGTCGAGTGGTGAACATTGGGGGCCCCCCAATTCGGCCGGCAGCCACAGCCTGAAGAGATGCGCGTCGGCCAAAGCCTTGAATACTTTGTCGGGTATGCGTCGATCGCGGTCGAACGCATCGCGATTTGCGGCGACAAGCGGGGCGAGGCCCTTGACAGAAGCAATGCTTTGAACAGCCCGATCGTTATCACTCTTGAGCATGATCCCTCCGTTCGGCCCACTCGACTTCAGGTCGATAAGCATTGCAACCAGGAACAATTCACCCGAAGATGAACCACATTCATCCAAGTGAACCGGATGCGCAAATTGCCACCTTTGGCCGAGCTGCGGGCTTTCGAGGCAGCGGCGCGTTTGCTGAGTTTCAAGCAAGCTGCGGCAGAGCTCGGGCTCACGCCAACGGCGGTCAGTCACCAGATCAGATTGCTGGAAGAGCACTGCGGGAAAAAGCTCTTCAGGCGTCAGCCGCGGCCGCTGGCTATGACCGAAGCAGGGCAGCAGCTTTTTCCATCTGTGTACGGAGGCTTTGAACTGTTCGCCGAGGGACTGGCAACGGTGCGGACCGGAAGCGCTGGCAAATTGCGGATCACTGCGACGAATGCATTTGCTGCGCGGTGGTTACTCCCGCGGTTGACCGAATGGCGTTTGAGCCATCCCCGCTTGAAAATCGAGATCATCGGTACGGACAACGTCCTTGATCTTGCGGCCGGAGAAGCTGACGTTGCGATTCGTTATGCGCGGACGCCTCCTAACGCGCTGGCTTCGGTCGAATTGGTTCGAGATGTTTTCTTTGTCGTTGCCAACCCTAAACTTTTGAGGGGGAGGAGATTGCCACTCCAACCGGCAGAACTGGCCGAGCTTCCGCTGATCGATACTGATTGGCCGGCAACCGACACTTTGGCGCCGACCTGGCGTCGCTGGCAAGCAGTTGCCGGCCGCGGTCGCAAAATAATGCCAGATTTAGCGTCGATGACCGAGCTGAGGTTTCAGGAAGAATTGCACGCTATTCAGGCTGCTATCGATGGGCAGGGGGTTGCTATCTGCAGTAATGTTCTTGTGGAACCGGAGCTGAGACAGAGAGCACTGCTGCCGGTGTCGAAGATCACACTTCCCGGCTATGCATTCTACGCCACTTATCGACTCCCCAACCCCAAGGAGAAAGCAATCGAGGCCTTTGTCGATTGGACGTGTAGGGCAATAAGCCAGCCCCGCGATCAATTGACCTGAACGTTTCCATGACCGCTTCTGGCGCAAAGCGGACTTCCAACTATCGCGCATCACGGCAGAGGCGCGTTGTGCGGTGCCAGTGCGACCTCGAGGCCTGCATGCAGGCGTGAACCGTCTTGGCGGCCGAATTGCTTGACCAACTGGTTGGCATCGAGCTTGGGCGCGAGCTGCTTCAATTTCTCGGCCAAACGTTCGGATGCTTCCTTTTGTCCCTGCAGGGCATAGGCTGCAACAAGGCCCGCCAAAGCGCGCGGATAGGTTGGGCTGAGCGTGGCCGATCGCTGGAAGTAGGCGATCGCCGCGTTGTAATCGCCGCGTTCGAGTTCGGCATTGCCGGCGAATTCGAGCCAGACGGGCATCACCGGATCGCGCGGACTGAGGCGCATGGCGTAGCGGACATAATCGAGCCCTTCCGCCGGCTTGCCGGAGCGGATCAGGCCGTTGCCGATCTGGCCATAGGCGCTTGCGTCGCTCGGATTGATCTCGATTGTCCGCCGCAGATGCTCCATCGACTCCGGCAGCGTCGGCAGCTTGTTGAGCGCCAGTCCAAGATAATAATGCGCGCTGCTGGAATCCGGCGCGTCTTTCAAAATTTGGCGCAGGATGCGGATCGCTTCCTTGCGATGTCCGGTGGAGTCGTTGTCGAACATCTGCGCGCCCATGCGTGCGTGATAGGCGCCCAATCCGATCTGTGCCGAGAGGTTCTGCGGCTCGCGTTGCAGCGCCTGCTGAAAAAGGCCGAGGGCCTGGCTGTAGCTGCCAGCATCGATGGCGCTCATCGCGGCCCAGCCGCGATAGGCGAGCGCGCCGGCATCGACATTCTTGCTCAGGCGCAAGCCCTCGATGGGCATGAGGTCGAATTGCAGCTCGCGGGCAATGCGACCCACGATCTCGTCACGGACGCCCTGCCGGTCGGTCCCGTCGCGATCGACGCGATCGCTCCAGATTACCTGGCGCGTGACCGGATTGATCAATTCGACATTCACGCGAAGCAGGTCCTCCTGAAGGCGGACGCTGCCTTCGAGGATGTAGCGCACCTGCAGTTCCGTTCCGATCCTGGCGACGTCCTGAACCTGTCCCTGGAAACTACGCGCCGTCTGTCGCGAAATGACGCGGAACGAAGGCAGGCGCGACATCATGATAGTGAGGTCATCGGTCAGCATGTCCGCACGCAATTGCAGCGTATCGTCTCCGCCTCCGACCACCGCGAAAGGCAAGATCGCGATCGGAATGAGATCGCTCTTGGCCTGCGTTTGCGCGCGATCCGCTGGGGACCGCCAGGAGTCCAACTGGGCGGTACGGGGATCATGCGTTCCGATGGCGCCAAACAAAGGTTTGATCGGATCGAGATCATCTACTTCGATGGCGATCACGGCGGCGATGATGGCGACGGCTGCAATCGCCCCGCGCAAGATTGCCGTGCCGGATGGTCGCTTCCATCGTCGCCTGGGCGCGGATGCGTCGGGGGACGGTATTGGAATTGCCGTAAGAGCGATCTCTGGCTCTGGCGTGTGGAGATCCGGTGCGACGACGGTAATCGAAGGCGGTGTCGGTACTGTTTCGATCACTGGCGGCGCCGCGTGTGGAGCGGTCTCCTGGCTACGGATTTGCTCGAGCAGCTCCCGTGTCTCGCGCTCCGGGGCGACGCCGAGTTCGCTTTT
The DNA here is from genome assembly GCF_044336785.1 of Tardiphaga sp. Classification (GTDB taxonomy): domain Bacteria; phylum Pseudomonadota; class Alphaproteobacteria; order Rhizobiales; family Xanthobacteraceae; genus Tardiphaga. The sequence goes on from NZ_JBIIOT010000105.1 coordinate 5,283, forward strand.
CAACGCTTCCGCAAATTGGGCGGCGCGACGCAGGGCTTCGGCCTTGCCGCTATAGCGCGCTGAACAGATGATAGCGAGGCGTTGCCAGTCCTCGCGCAGCGGGTCGAAACCGAGCAGCCGATCGATCGTTGCGATAGCGAGGTGAGGGTCACTGACCAATTCCGGCCGCGTGGCGAACACGTTACACAGGCTGCCAAGCGCGTTCTGCCATTTCGTGCGCTGGACGCCGAGCCAATCCCGGAATCCGTCTTCGTCGATGTTCAATCCGGCCATCACATCGCCGGTGAATAGCCGGGCGGCCTCAGCGAGGTGGTCAGGATCAGCCGAGCGGGCAAACGCCTCGAAATCCCAGATATCGGCGGTCCAATCCGCCACATTGAAGCGAATCAGATCACCTTCCGCGGCGAGGAATGCGGGATTGCCGATTTCCTTGCGCAGCACGGCCAAAGCCTGGCGCAGGCTCTGCCGGGCCTGCTGATCGGAACAGTCACCCCATAGAAGTGCTGCCAATTCCTCGCGGCTTGCCGTGTGCTCCGGGACCATCGCGAGATAAGCCAGCAGCGCTCGCGTCTTGCGCGCTGAAAACCGGATAGGGGCCCCGTCTGGCGTCGAAGGGCTGACACTGAACCGCCCGAGTAATCGTAAACGCACGGCGACCTGCAAACGAATGGTGGACAATCGACCGCAATGGAGTCGGCGTCCGAGAAATTAAAAAGGCAATAATTGCGTCGATCCTAACGCCTCGGTGTGTGCGAGCAACAATATATTGAACAATTAGTTAGCGTTTTGACGTTTCTTTTGCGCTCCCTTCACGCCCCCATGGCGAAGGTCCGGGCATGCCATAGCTCGCAAGAGCATTGGCGAGAGGGGCCGGGGAATGTCTCAAGATCCGCGTAAGGCCAGCGAGGGGGGCTCCCCCGTGGCTGATATCGCTACAGTTCTCGCGAAGCCGCGGCGTGCGCGTGCACGATCGCGCATTCCGCTCGCCCATTCACATGCAATCCATTTTCAAATCGCCGTACCGGATGGCCCAGGGCCTGCCGGTTCATGCTGCTTTGCGGCGGCAATTTTCTCCCATCATTGACGCGATAGTCGGAGACCACGTTCATGGCCGCCATCACAACGAACCACGCTGCAATCATCGGCGATCCGACCCTTCATGACGTCTATGAGGATGCGACGAAGCCGACGCTGTCAGTCAGCGGGGTGCTGTCGATCTCGGATCTCGATGCCGGGCAGGCGGCCTTCAAGACATCCGTGATCAGCGCGACGGGCAATCTCGGCCGCTTGGTTCTGGCCTCCAACGGGACCTATACATATCAAGTTGCTGATAGCGCCGTTCAATATCTTGGTGCCGGTCTGGCCAAGACCGATACCTTCACGGTGACGTCGCTGGACGGAACCACGAAGCAGATCTCTTTTACCATCCATGGTGCCAATGACGCTGCGGTCATCGGCACGCCGACCGTGCGCGATGTTTACGAGGATGCGACCAGCCCGACATTGACCGCGAGCGGGTCGATTTCCATCAGCGATGCCGATCAGGGGCAAGCTGCGTTTACGACGGCCGTGATTTCCGCGGGCGGCAATCTCGGTACCTTGACCATCTCGAGCAGCGGCAGCTACACCTATTCGGTCGCCAATGCCGCCGTGCAGTATCTCGGTGCCAATGAGATCAAGGTCGAAACCTTTACGGTGACCTCGCTTGATGGAACGACCAAGCAGGTGGCGTTCACCATCCACGGCAAGAACGATGCTGCCGTGATCGGAGTGCCGACCGTCAGCGCGGTGACCGAGGATAACAGCGCCACGACGCTGACCGCGAGGGGCACGATTTTGATCTCGGACGCCGACCAGGGTCAGGCGGCATTCCAGACCGTGGTGAAATCGTCGAGCGGTAATCTGGGCACGCTGACCCTGTCGAGCGACGGCAGCTATGTCTATTCGGTGGCCAATAGCGCCACGCAATATCTTGGGCTCGGCGCGACCAAGATCGACACGTTCACGGTGACCTCGCTCGATGGCACCAGCAAGCAGGTGTCGTTCACGATCCAGGGCATCAATGATGCTGCCGTGATCGGCACGCCCAATGTCGTCGATCTGATCGAAGACGCCCGTAATCCGTCCCTGCGCGCCAGCGGCGTGATTTCGATTTTTGACCTGGATGCTGGCGAGGCCAAATTCCAGACGACGGTGACATCGGACAGCGGAAATCTCGGCTCTCTGACCATCACAAGCTCGGGCAGCTACAGCTACACGGTCGCTAACGCCGCTGTCCAGTATCTCGGTGCCGGCGAGGCGAAGACCGAGCAATTCACGATTTATGCGCTGGACGGGACTAGCAAGCAGGTCAGCTTCACGATCCACGGCACCAACGACGTCGCGGTGATCGGGGCGTTGCAGTCTCACGACGTCACCCAGAGCACGACATCCACGACACTGACCGCCAGCGGCGTGATCACGGTGAGCGATGCCGATCTCGGCCAGTCGTCGTTCCAGACCGCGGTCACTGCTGCGGCCGGCAATCTCGGCAGCCTCACCATCACCGCTGATGGGCATTACACCTATGCGGTGGACAACAGTGCGGTCCAATATCTCGGTGACGGGGCGACCAAGGTCGATACGTTCACCATCAAGTCGTTTGACGGGACGGCGAAGCAGGTCAGCTTCACCATCCACGGGATCAATGACGCGGCGACGATCGGAACGCCGACGCTTGTCGATATCACGGAAGACGCGACGAAGCCGATCCTGTCGGCGAGCGGCATCATCTCGATCACGGATATCGACCAGGGCGAAGCGGGCTTCAAGACGTCTGTCGTGTCAGCAAGCGGCAATATCGGGCGTCTCATCCTGTCGCTGGACGGGCATTACACCTATTGGCTGGCCGATGCGTCGGCGCAGTATCTCGGTGCCGGCGACATCAAGGTCGATACCTTCACCGTCTCGTCGCTGGATGGCACCAGCAAGCAGATCAGCTTTGCCGTCCACGGCACCAACGATGCCGCCGTCATCGGCAATCCCACCGTGCGGGATGTGACGGAAGACGCCAAGAATCCGACGCTCACCGCCTCCGGCACGATCTCGATCTCGGATGCCGATCAGAACCAGGCTGCGTTCCAGACATCGGTCGTCGCGGCATCGGGCAATCTCGGCACGCTCGCGCTGGCCTCGAACGGTGCCTATACGTACTCCGTGGCCAACAGCGCCACGCAATATCTCGGCGCCGGTGCCACCAAGGTCGATACTTTCACCATCGCGTCGCTGGACGGTACCAGCAAGCAGATCAGCTTCACGGTTCACGGCATCAACGATGCGGCGGTGATCAGCGATCCTTTGAATCGCGACGTCTACAAGACCGCCGGCGTCGCCACACTGACTGCGACGGGCTCCATCGGCATCACCGATGCGGATCAAGGCGAAGCCGCCTTCAAGACCACCGTCAAGGCAGCGTCCGGCAATCTCGGCAGCCTGCAATTGGCAAGCGACGGCAGCTATACTTATTCGGTAGCCAGCAGCGCGGTCCAGAATCTCAGCGCTACCAGCACCAAGGTCGATAGTTTTACCGTGACGTCGCTTGACGGCACCACGAAGGTCGTGAGCTTCACTATCCACGGTGGCTCGGTCAACCGTGCGGCCGTGATCGGCAATCCCGACCCCGCGGATGTGACCGAGGACACCGCAACGACCTTGACTGCCGCAGGCACGATTTCCATTTCTGATCCGGACGCCGGCCAGAACAGCTTCCAAACCGCGGTGGGAACGACGTCGGGCAATCTCGGCACGCTCGCGATGCAGGCTGACGGCCACTATGTCTATTCGGTCGCAAATAGCGCGGTGCAGTATCTCGGTGCCGGTCAGAGCAAGGTCGATAGCTTCACCATCACGTCCCAGGATGGCACCACCAAGCAGGTCAGCTTCACGATTCATGGCACCAACGACGCTGCCGTCATCGGCGATGCGCTGGTTCATGACGTCACCGAAGATGTCGCGGTCGATAACGGCAATCTGACGGCGTCGGGTACGCTGTCGATCACGGATGCCGATCTGAACCAGAATTCGTTCCAGACCAGTGTAATCAGTGCCGCTGGCAATATCGGTTCGCTCACGCTGGCGACGAATGGCGCCTACACCTATTCGGTCGCCAACAGCGCCGTCCAGAATCTGGGAGCCGGCGACACCAAGGTAGAGACCTTCACCGTCACCTCCTTCGACGGAACGCCGAAGACGCTATCTTTCACCATCCATGGCGCCAACGATGCAGCCGTGATTGGTGTGCCGAGCCAGCAAGACGTCACCGAAGACACCGGCATCGTCGGAGGAAACCTGACCGCGAGCGGCACGATTTCCATCTCGGATGTGGACCAGGGCCAGGCGTCGTTCCAGACCGTTGTATCGGGGGCGGACGGCAATCTCGGTTCGCTGACCATGCATGCCGATGGCAGCTATGTCTATTCGGTGGCGAACAGCGCCGTCAGCGCCGCGGTCGGCCCGACCGATACGCATGTCGATACGTTCACCGTCACCGCGCTCGATGGCACGCAGCAGAACGTGACGTTCAACGCGCATGGCATCCAGCATGCGCCGACACTCAGTGTCGGCGGGGCGGCGGCGGGCGTGGACGATACGCCGACATCTCTGACGATCTCGGCCGGCCTGGTCGATGCCGGCAGCACATTAACCGTGGGCATCGCTGGCGTTCCCTCGGGCTACACGCTCAATCATGGCTCCGTGTCGGACGACGGCTCGACCTGGTTCGTCAATCCGTCCGACCTGTCGGGATTGCAGCTCATTCCCACGGCGGGATCGGCAAAGCCCGGGAGCTTCGCCCTGCATGTCACCGCTTACTCCAACGACGGAGCGGCGACGGCTTCGACCAGCGCCGATATTGCCGTCACCATTCATCCGAATGACAACGAGATCACGGGCCTTGCGATCGACGGCTATATCGCTGGTGCCACCGTGTTCGCCGACGCCAACCACAATGGCGTACTCGATATCGATCCGACGACCGGCGTGCTGGAAGTCCACACGACGACGGCAGCAGATGGCAGCTTCACGCTGAATGGAGGAACCGGTCCGCTGGTCATGACCGGCGGAATCGACATCTCGACTAATCTGAGATTCACCGGCGTGCTGAAGGCGCCGGAAGGCTCGACCGTCGTTACTCCGTTGACGACGTTGATTGCAGCCATCGTAGCAGCGAGCGCCGATCATTCGGTGACGGCGGCCGATGCTGCCAGTCAGGTTGCCATCGCGTTCGGTCTCGACCCGTCGAAAAACCTCTCCACTTACGATCCCGTCGCCGATGCGGTGCGCGGAGACCCGGCTGCCGCGGCGATCCTGTCCGCCGGCATCCAGGTGCAAAGCACCGTGACGCAGGTCTCTGCGGTCGGAGCCGATAGCAGCAGCGTCTTCGGCGCCATTGCGAGCGCAGTTTCCAGCAGTGCCACGGCATCGACGCCGGCGGCGATCAATCTGAGCGACACATCGACGGTCGGCAGCATCGTCTCCAGCTCCGGCGTCGATGCCAATGCGGTGGCGGCCGTGACCAATGTCGTGTCGGCAGCGAATGGCAGCATTCAGGGCGCTGGCAGCGACGTCACGAATATCGTGAAGGCCGCGGTGGTGGCGCAGGGCTCGACGACCACGCAGCTCGCCGCCACCGATTTCACCGACACGGACCAAGTCTCGGCACTGCAGGCCCAGACCAGCGGCAGCGCATTGGCGCAATCGGTCGCCAGTGCGCCGGTCGGCGTGACCGGGCTGGCGCTGGTCGGCACGCTCGGCGCCGACACCATTATGGGCGGTGCAGGCAATGACGCGATCGATGGCCTGGATGGCAACGACACGATTTATGGTGGCGCGGGCAATGACTTGCTTTACGGCAACGCCGGCAATGACGTCCTGATCGGCGGCGCCGGCGACGATCGCCTGGACGGCGGCCGCGGGCTTGATCGTGCCAGTTATGCGGATGCGACCGGCGGCGTGGCTGTCGATCTCACGGCCGGCACCGTGCACGGGATTTCCGGCGATGCCGGCATCGGCAACGATACGCTGGTCGGGATCGAGCTCGTCACCGGCAGCGCTTATAACGACACATACAACGCCGCTGGCTTCACGGATTGGAGCGGCGATCCGGGGCGACCGGTCGGGTTCAACGAATTCCAGGGTGGTGCCGGCAACGACACCATCATCGGAACGGTGAATGCTTCCGGTCAAAACCTGACCCGCATTTCCTATATCGATGCAGCGGCCGGCGTCACCGTCGATCTGGCAGCAGGCAATGGGCACGGCACGGCCGCGGGGGATGTGGCGAATGTCGGCACCGATACATTCACCAATGTCAGCGGCGTGCTGGGCTCGTCATTCGATGACGTGCTGCTCGGCAGCAACAATCCGAACGGGACTTTCGAGCAATTCGAAGGCCGCGCAGGCAACGACTTGATCAACGGCCGCGGCGGCTATGATTTCGCCATCTACAATAACGATCCGAACACCAAAACCGGAATCACGGTGCATCTTGCCGCGGGGACCGTCACCGGTGACGCCACGATCGGCACCGACGCGCTGCTCTCCGTTGAAGGCGTGCGCGGCACCAATTTCGCCGATGTCTATGATGCGACCGGATTCAGCGGCACCAGCGCCAATGCGGGCTCGAACGGCACCTTCAACAATTTCGACGGGCAGGGCGGTAACGACCTGATCATCGGCAACGGCAATACGAGGATTCAGTATTCCCAATCGCTTGCTGGCGTTACCGTGGATATGGCGCTCGGCACCGCGCGTGGCACGGATGCCGGCGATATCGCCAATGTGGGCACGGACACATTCTCCGGCGTCAACGCGGTCATGGGATCGATGTTCGACGACACGTTGCTGGGCGATGCCAACAATAACATCTTCCAGGGGCTTGCCGGCAACGATTACATCGATGGCCGTGGCGGCTTCGATATCGCGCAGTACAGCAACCTGACCTATACGACGGGCTCCATCCAGGTTCAGATGGCCGCCGGCATCGTTACCGGCGACGCCACCAATGGTGTCGATACGATCCGCTCGATCGAGGGTATCCAGGGCACGATTAATGCCGACACCTACAATGCCACGGGCTATGGCGTAGCTGGTGCGCTCAACGTCGGAAATAACGGGACCTTCAACCAGTTCGAAGGCCTCGGTGGCAATGATACGATCATCGGCAACGGCAACACGCGCCTGATCTATAACAGTGCCACTGCTGGCGTAACCGTCAATCTAGCCACCGGCACCGCGACCGGAGACGCCTCCGTCGGTACCGACAGCTTCACCGGCGTGAACAGCGTCGTCGGCTCGGCCTTCGGCGATAGCCTCACGGGCGATGCTGGCAACAACACTCTCATTGGCGGCAGCGGTAACGATGCCATCGATGGCGGCGCGGGGGCCGACATCGCCGTCTTCAGCGGCGCGCGTTCGGCTTACAATATCACGTTCAACAGCCCTGGCGCAGGTCAGGTGCAGGTGGCCGACACGGTCGTCGGCCGCGACGGTACGGACACATTGACCAATATCGAGGTCGCGCAATTCAGCGAGCAGTCTGACCTGCTTGTCTCCGGCAGCGTCGCCAATCCGATCAATCTGTCTGACAACCGTTTCTCATTCGGCTCTGTTGCCAATCCGCTCAATGTCCTGACCGGTTCGGCCAACGACTTCGTCACCATCGGGCTCAATTTGTCCGGCCATCAGATCAATCTTGGCGCCGGTAGCAACGATACGATCAATCTCGGCCAGACCGGTAGCTACAATCTCACTTTGGTCGGCGTCGAGAAAGTGAATGGCAGCGCCGGTAACGATATTCTCTTGCTCAACAACAATGCGAACGGCCTTGCGCTCGATCTTGGCGCTGGTAATGACACCCTCGTGCTTGCCAACGGCTTCAACGCGATAAGTGTGAGCAATATCGAATCGGTCCAGGCCGGCGATTTTGCCGCAGCTTCCAACGACACACTGACCCTGCTGAACAATGTCAGCGGCATCACCGTCAATCTCGGTCTCGGCATCAATACGCTCAATCTCGCTGCCGGCACCAACACGTTCGCCAATCTCTACAGCGTCAATAACGTCAACGGCTCGGCATCGGACGACACTCTGATTCTGAACAATGGCGTAAGCACCATGTCGAATGACATGGTCATCGACATGGGCAGCGGCAATGACACGGTGTCGGTCGCCGGATCCTATTCGAGCTTCAGCCTGCTCAATACCGAGCATCTCGCAGGCGACGCCTCGGATAATATCGTGGTGCTGAACAACGCTGTCAGCGGCCTTGCCGTCGATCTCGGCGCCGGCAACGACACCCTGGTGCTCGCCAGCGGAACCAATGCAATTAGCAGCGCCAATGTCGAAAACATTGGTACGGCGGACTATTTCGGGGGCAGTGCCGCAGCTTCGGACGATACGTTGACCCTGTTGAACACGGTCAGCGGCGTGACGGTGAACCTGCAGCAGGGCAATAATACGCTCAATCTTGCAGCCGGCACCAATGCGCTGACCGTTTATAACGTCCAGCAGATCAATGGCACCGCCTCCGACGATCACCTGGTCCTGCAGAATCAGGTTTACGGATCGGCGATCAATCTCGGTGGGGGCAACGATAGCGTGACGCTTGCCGATGGCGGCAACAACGTCACCATCAGCAATGTCGATACGATCATCGGCGGTAATGGCAACGACACTATGGTTGTTGCCGGCACGGCCGGCGTCACCACGATCACTGGCGGGCTCGGCCAAGACTGGATCACCGCCGGCACCGGCATCACCAATATTCGCTTCGCGAGCACCGCCGACTCCGCCGTGCTCGGCGGCGGCGACACGATCAATGGTTTTGTCGCGGCACAGGACGCCTTCATTTTCGATCATGTCGCCGGGCTGGCCAGCAGCATTCATTTTGCAGCGAACGGAACGCTGGATGGCGGTGGCCAGTCCGAAGCGATCCTCAACGGCAACATGCTGCAGATCGACGTCAACGGCGATGGCGTGATCGGTGCCGGGGACATGCAGATGTTCCTCAATGGCCTGAACGGCTCCCTGATGGACTCCAATTTCATCACGATCGGCGTCGATCACGCTCCCACAGATATCACTCTGTCCGGCAATACCGTGGTTGAAAACAGTGCGGTCGGCACCGTGATCGGCGCGCTGTCTGCGACCGATTCCGACGCGGGCGACAGCGCGACCTTTAGCCTGATCAACAATGCTGGCGGCGCGGTCGCCATCGTCAACGGCAATCTCGTCGTTGCCGGCCCGATCGACTTCGAAACCACCCAGGCCGAAGCCATCACTATCCGGGTGACCGATTCCGGCGGGTTGACTTACGACAAGAATTTCAGCATCGCCGTGACGGAGGTCAACGAAGCGCCGACCGGCATCGCGCTGTCCGCGACCAGCGTGGCCGAGAACAGCCCTGTCGGCACTATCGTGGGGCATCTGACGGCGACCGATCCCGATGCGGGCGATGTCGATCATTTCACTTTGCTGAATGATGCTGGCGGCCGCTTCTCGATCGACGGGGCAGGCAACCTCAAGGTCAATGGCGCGCTCGATTACGAGGCGGCGGCGACCCAGCAGGTGACGGTGCGAGCCACCGACGCCGGAGGTCTGTCATTCGACAAGACGTTCACCATCAATGTAACCGACGTCAATGAGGCACCGACCGCCGTCACACTCTCGAACCAGGTGACATCGACGCCGGAGAATGGCGGCAATATCAAGGTTGCCGATATCGTCGTGGCCGACGATGCACTCGGCAGCAACACGCTGTCGCTGAGCGGCGCGGACGCGGCGGCATTCGCCATTGTCACCGTTGCCAATGGCCCGGAACTGCATTTCCTCGGCGGAGCCAATTTCGAGTCAAAGACCGCCTATGACGTGAATGTACTGGTCAATGACGCGGCCGCCACGAACCATGTCTCGCCCGATGCCGCAACCGCGTTCCACCTCGCGATCACGAATGTCAACGAGGCGCCCACGAACATCACACTGTCCAATGCCAATGTCAGCCAGGGTTCGGCCGCCGGGACGGTGGTCGGCGCGCTGTCGTTCCTCGATCCCGATGCCGGCGACACGGCCGCATTCTCGCTGGTGAACAATGCTGGTGGTGCATTTGCCATTTCCAATGGCAATCTTGTCGTGGCCGGCGCGCTGTCGGCAGGACCGCAGCAGATCGTGATACGCGATACGGACTCCAGCGGCCTGACCTTCGACAAGACCTTCACCATCAATGTGTCGAGCGGCTCCGTGATCGTCGGGACGGCGGGCGCGGACGTGCTGATCGGCACATCCGGTGACGATCAGATCCAGGGCCTTGGCGGCAACGACCGGCTGCAGGGACTTGCTGGCAACGACACGCTCGACGGCGGTGCCGGCTTCGACCGCGCCGTCTATACGGATGCCACGGCGGGTATCAGCTTCAACCTCGCATCGGGGACGGTCAATGGATCGGCCGCGGGCGTAGGCACCGACACGCTGGTGAATATCGAAGGCATCGTCGGCACAAATTTCGCCGATACCTATGACTCGACCGGTTTCGTTGGCGACAGCGCGACGCCGGGAACCCCGATCGGCCTCAACGAATTCGAAGGCGGCGGCGGCAACGACACCATTATCAGCACCACCAATAGCCAAGGCGCGCTGCTGACCCGCATCTCCTATGTCAGCGCAACCGCAGGCGTCACGGTGGATCTGCAGACCAAAATGGCCACCGGCGATGCATCGGTAGGCACGGATACGCTGGTCGGCAACGGTTTCATCGGCATCATCGGCTCGCAATATGCGGACACGCTGAACGGCAGCAACAATGGCGCAGGAACCGTCGAGGTATTCGACGGTCGCGGCGGCAACGATACGTTCAACGGTCGCGGCGGCTTCGACCGCGCCGATTACAACAACGACCCAGCGACGACCTCCGGTATCACCGTCAACATGGCGGCGGGCACGGTTGTCGGGGACAGCTCGATCGGCACGGATACGCTGCGCTCCATCGAAGCCATTCGCGGCACTAACTTCGCAGACACCTATGTGGCGACGGGCTTCAGCGGCACCAGCACCAACGCCGGCTCCAACGGCACCTTCAACGAGTTCACCGGCAATGGCGGTGACGACACCATCACCGGTAACGGCAATACGCGCCTTGCCTTCAGCAATGCGACGGCCGGTGTGACGGTGAACATCGCCACGGGCAATGCCAATGGTGACGCCTCGGTCGGCCATGACACCTTTACCGGTGTCAATGCCGTGATGGGATCGATGTTCGACGACATCATCACCGGCAGCGGCAACACATCCAGCACCGAGACGTTCACCGGGCTGGCTGGCAATGACATAATCGACGGCGGCGGAGGCTTCGATATCGCGGCCTACGAAAACATCTCGTTCACGACAGGCGCAGTCGCCGTGAATATGGGCGCCGGCATTGTCGTCGGCGATGCTTCCAATGGCACCGACACCCTGCGCTCCATCGAAGGCGTCAGCGGCACCAATTTCGCGGACACCTATGACGCCTCCACCTTCGGCACCGCGGGGGCTCTCAATATCGGCAGCAATGGCAATTTCAACCAGTTTGAAGG
>NZ_JBIIOT010000112.1:0-15111 GCF_044336785.1 Tardiphaga sp.
ACGCCATCACCGGCAACGGCAACACGCGCATTATCTATGCGAGTGCCACCGGTGGTGTCACCATCAACATGGCGGCCGGCACGGCGACGGGTGATGCGTCTGTCGGAACGGACACGTTCACCGGCGTCAACAGTGCGACCGGGTCGTCCTCGGCCGACACCTACAATGCTTCCGGCTTCCTCGGCGGTGTCGGCGCTTTCAGCACTGGCAATTTCAACCTGTTTGAGGGTTTGGGAGGCAACGACACCATCACTGGAAACGGCAACACGCGTATCGCCTACACGCAAGCGGCCGCTGCCGTGACGGTCGATTTGTCGCTCGGCACCGCACGTGGCACCGCGAACGGCGACACCGCCGGTGTCGGCACCGATACCATCACCGGCGGCGTCAACAGCGTTCAGGGCTCGAACTTCAATGACACCCTGATTGGCGGCAACGCTTCTGAAACTTTCTTCGGTGGCAGCGGAAATGACACGATCTCGTCGGGCGGCGGCAACGACCAGATCACCGGCGGCGTCGGCAACGACAGCATCGACGGCGGCGCCGGGACCGATCTTGCGATCTATTCCGGTCCAATGTCGGCCTACACCATCACCTCGCCATCCGCCGGCCAGACCCAGGTCGCGGATTCGACGGCCAGCCGCGATGGCACTGACCTCTTGACCAATGTGGAGCTTCTGCAATTCACCGATGCGACCATCATGCTCGCCTCGGGAAGTGCTGTTGCGCCAATCGACGCCTCCAATATCGGCTTCGGCAATCTCAATGTCCCGCTGACAGGAACCGTGGCCGACGATTACCTCATGGTTGGCCTGAACATCTATGGCCACCCGATCAATCTTGGGGCGGGCAACGACACCGTCATGTTGGCCGCCAGCCCATTCGCGCAATATGTGCAGCTCGCTCTCGTCAATGTCGAGCATGTCATCGGTAGTGCGGGTGACGATACGATCGCGCTGATCAACAATGCCAGCGGCCTCACGGTGGATCTCGGCGCGGGCAACAACGCCGTCAATCTGGCGAATGGCGTGAACGCGCTGAGCGTCACCAACGTCGCGATGATCGACCAGACCGACTACAGTGGAACCGTGTCAAACGACACCTTGTCGCTGCTCAATAACGTCTCGGGCCTGACGGCGGACGGTGCCGGCGGCGACAACACGCTGAATCTTGCCGCTGGGGCGAACTCCTTCACCAGTATCTTCAATTTCCAGCATATTGCAGGAACGAGCAGCAATGACGTGCTGACGGTGACCCAGCATATCGGCGCGCCAACCGCGGTTCATATCGATCTCGGGGCTGGTGACAACACGCTCAACCTGACCGATCCCAATGCGTCGCTGGATCTCGCCAATGTCCAGCATCTGAACATCGGCACAGCCGGTGGTTTTCTGAATCTTTTGAGCGATGTCAGCGGCCTTTCCATCAACGGCCTGGGCGGCACCATGGTGTCGCTCGCCAATGGCGTCAATTCCATCGGCGTAACGGGTATCGCTACTGTCAACGGGACGGACTTCACTGGTGGCGTCGCGCCTAGCGATGATACGCTGAACCTGCTCGGCAACGTGTCGGGCGTCAGCATCAATCTCGGCGATGGTGTCAACACCATCAACTTGTCCGCCGGCACCAATTCGGTCGACAATCTCTACAACATCGCCCATGTCAACGGCACCGCGTCAGATGACACGCTCACCGTCACCCAGCAATCCTTCAACACGATCTTCGACATGGGGGGCGGCGCGGACACGATCACCTTCGCCAATACGGCGAACAATGTGACCGTCAATCACAGCCAGACTGTGATCGGCAGCGCGAACAACGATATGATCACCGTCAATAACGGCGCTGGTACCACAACGGTCACGGGCGGCGGCGGCGCCGATACGATCGTCATCGGATCGGGGAATGCCGATATCCATTACACGGCAGCGGCGGAATCCGCGGTGGGCAATGGCGACACGGTGGTGAATTTCGACACTTCGACCGGCCACTTCACCTTCTCGGGCATGGGCGGGGCAGGCGGCTTCACCGGGCAGACGATCCAGTTCCAGGGATCGGCGGCATTCGATGGCTCGGCTGGCGCACTGCATTCGGAGGCGCGTATCGACACTTCGGGCGGCCAGACCACGCTCCAGATCGACGTCGATGGCGACGGCCAGCTCGGCGCCAATGACATCGAGATCCATCTGGCCAACCTCACCGGCACGCTGCACGATGCCAATTTCATCCTCGTATAGCATGCCAGATTGTTGTCCATGTCCTTGACCCCTCGCGCGCCCAGCCAGAAAGGTGAGCTGGGCGCTGCCTTCTCCGCATGCCGGTCCGCCTTTATCTGGATCGCCTTCTTCAGTGCGCTGATCAACGTCCTGATGCTGACCTCGTCCTTCTTCATGCTTCAGGTCTATGATCGGGTACTCGCCTCGCATAGCGTGCCGACATTGGTCGGTCTCTGCATTCTCGCGGGAATCCTCTACGTGTTCCTGGCGTTGTTCGACGTAGTGCGGCAGCGCATTCTCACGCGGATCGGCCTGCGGCTCGATGAGCAGGTCTCCGGCCGAATCTATGAGACCATCCTGACCATGCCGGTGCGCAGCAGCCAGCACGGCGAGTGGAAGTATCCGCTGCGCGATCTCGACAGCCTGCGTTCGTTTCTCTCCAGCCTGGGGCCGACCGTCGTTTTCGACCTGCCTTGGTTTCCGGTATATCTGGCGATCTGTTACGCGTTCCATGTCTGGATCGGCGTCGCGGCCACCGCGGGCGCGCTTGTCCTGATCGCCTTCACCATCGTGATCGAGCGCAACACCAAAGTCGCGGTTCAGGAGGCGACGTCACTCGGCAGTGCTCGTAACGGATCTGCGGAATCCGGCCGCCGCAATGCCGAGGTGATCAACGCGCTCGGCATGACAGGGCGACTGGCCGCCCGTTGGCAGACCGTCAATAGCGACTATCTCGACAGCCATCGACGCGCGAGCGATATAGGCGGCGGGCTGGGCGCGGCGTCGAAGATTTTTCGGATGGCGCTGCAGTCGGGAATTCTCGCCATAGGGGCCTGGCTGGTGATCCGGCAGGAAGCGACCGGGGGTGTGATCATTGCCGCCTCGATCCTGTCCTCGCGCGCGCTCGCGCCGATCGAGCTGGCCATATCGAGCTGGAAGTCCTTCGTCGGAGCCCGGCAATCCTGGAAGCGGCTGTCCGACATGCTCGATCATTTTCCGGACAGGTCGGCGATGTTCGAGCTGCCCGCGCCGACCGCGCTTCTCAGCGTCGAAAGTCTCAGCGTGGCGCCGCCCGGCAAGCAGAAGCTCGTCGTCCATGATGCATCGTTCCAGGTCCGTGCCGGCAGCGCCGTCGGCGTGATCGGCGCCAATGCATCCGGAAAATCGTCGCTGATCCGCTGCCTGGTCGGGGCCTGGATGCCGGCGGTCGGCAAAGTGCGTCTCGACGGCGGCCCGCTGGATCAATGGAATCCGATTTTGCTCGGGCGCCATATCGGTTACCTACCCCAGGATGTCGAGCTCATCGACGGCACCGTGTCGGAAAATATCAGCCGATTCATGCCGGACGCTCCAGCCACAGATGTCGTCGAAGCCGCCAGGAATGCGGGCACGCATGAGATGATCATGAACCTGCCGGAAGGTTACGATACACGGATCGGTCACCAGGATGCCGCATTGTCGTCCGGCCAACGGCAGCGCATCGCACTGGCGCGCGCGCTTTACGGCAACCCGTTTCTGGTCGTGTTAGATGAACCCAATTCCAATCTCGACAGCGAAGGAGAGCAGGCGCTCACTGAGGCCATTGTCGGCGTCCGTCGCCGCGATGGCATCGTCGTTGTCGTGGCACATCGGGCGGCCGCAATCTCCGGCGTCGATCTTTTACTGTTGATGTCGAACGGTCGCATTCAGAGCTTCGGACCGCGCGATGAGGTCCTGTCGCGGCTCCAGAAACCTGCATTGAAGAGCGTAACCGCGTGACGCATCCGCCTCACATCTCGGCTGTACACTCGCTCCGCAACAATATCCTGCTCGGAGCGGTCGCTGCGGTGCTGTTGCTGGTGCTGGTGGGAAGCTGGGCCTTCGCCACCAATCTGTCCGGTGCGGTTGTCACCGCCGGGACGCTGGTCGTCGATAGCAACGTCAAGAAGATCCAGCATCCGACCGGCGGGGTGGTCGGCGAATTGCTGGTGAAGGATGGTGCGGTGGTCAAAGCCGGCGATGTGCTGCTGCGGCTGGATGGCACCCAGACCCGCGCGAATCTCGCCATCGTCACCAAACAGCTCGATGAGCTCTCGGCGCGGCAAACCCGCGAGGAGGCCGAGCGCGACGATATCGATGTGCTTGCGTTTCCAGCCGAACTGTCGGCGCGCGCCGGCGATCCCGATGTCGATCGCATTCTGGCCGGCGAGCAGCGCCTGTTCGGCATCCGCAAGGCGGCGCGGGACGGCCAGAAATCGCAGCTCGCAAACGAGATCTCCGGCATCGAGGTCCAGCGCGATGCGCGGATCTCGCAGATCTCCTGGATCAAAAAGGAGTTGGTGGGCGTCAACGCGCTTTGGCAGAGCAATCTCGTGCCTTATACGCGGGTGACCGCCCTGGAGCGCGAAGCCGCTCGCCTCGAAGGTGAGCGCGGGCAGCTCATTTCGTCGATTGCCCAGGCCAAGGGCAAGATCGTCCAGATCGATCAGGACATGCGGGCCGAAGTCGGAAAGGACCTTGGCGACATCCGCGGCAAGACCAGCGAGTTGCTCGAGCGCAAGGTGGCGGCGGAAGACCAGCTACGCCGTATCGAAATCCGTTCGCCGATCGACGGCACGGTGTATCAATCATCGGTCCATACGGTGGGCGGCGTCATAACGCCAAGCGAGCAGATCATGCTGGTCGTGCCACGCGACGACATGCTGATCGTTGAAGCAAGGCTTCCGCCGCAGGACATCGATCAGGTCCGCCTCGACCAGACCGCTTTCCTGAAATTCACCTCCTTCAACCAGCGCGTCACACCAGAAATCATCGGCAGAGTGTCGCTGATCGCGGCCGATGTCAGCCAGGATCCCAAGACAGGCGCCTATTTCTACACCGTGCGGGTCGCGATAGGCGAGGAAGAGCTATCAAAGCTAGAAGGGCTCAAGCTGGTCGCGGGCATGCCCGTCGAAGCCTTCATCAAGACCTCGGACCGCACAGCGCTATCCTATCTGACTCGCCCTTTGGTCGATCAGATTTACCGCGCGTTTCGAGAGAAGTGAGAGCGGTCACGCTCACAAAAAGAAGATCTTGCGCAAAGGTGCTACCACGCCCCGCCATCCAGCGCTTGAATGGCCGTTCATGGCGCAAAGCGGACATTTGCTGGGCAGCCCGACGTCAGGCAAGCCCTAAGCGGAAGTAGACATTTCAGTGATCGCAGAAGAACCGATCAGCCTGTCCCGTTGTCCAGTGTGTCACTGCCCATCAAGCAAACCTCTTGGCTCCCGCCACGCAGGCGACAACAATCGCCGTTGACGCGATCATGCTCCAGGAAATGGGCTCACCGAGAAGGATCGCAGCCAGAATGAAGCCAAAGAACGGCTGAAGTAGCTGGAGCTGACCCACGCCTGCAATGCCGCCAAGCGCCAATCCGCGATACCAGAAGATGAATCCAATCATCATGCTGAAGATCGAGACGTAGGCTAGACTGGTCCAGCCAGCGACGGTCACGTTTATAAAAGTCGTGGGCCAAGTAGTCGCGGTCAGAACCAGCGTAACTGGAAGGGAAAGGATGAGTGCCCACGAGATCACCTGCCATCCGCCGAGCCGACGCGACAACGTTGCTCCTTCGGCATAGCCGAGGCCACACACGATGATCGCCGCTACCATCAACAGGTCGCCGGATCCTCAGCCCCGCTTGCGATCACGGCCTGTATCTCGGCAAGTTGAGCATAGGCAGGATCCTGACGGGCCGGCGGCAGGCCGGCGATGAAATATACAATGTGCGTTCGAGCCTGAATCAGATCCGTGAGGCGCTTCTTAAGGTCATCTGTCTTCATTTGGGGGGCGAGCCTTCTGCTAATGGCTGGGCAATAGAGCGTGCTCGGTCTCAAGCGGAGCCCGCTCTTCGACGACCAACGCTACGTAGTTCTCGAGATCACGCGGGTTGAACATCCGCTGGACCACCGTCCAGATGCGGCGATTGCTGGGCTCACGGCGATCGAGGCCCTGCGTGACACCCGGATCTAAAACGGTGTCACCGACCGCGGGCAAGAAGCCCGCGAAACTCTCCAAACTGTAATCTTGGACGGCATCCTCTATCGTGCCATCCGACTTTCGATAATGAAGACGAACTGTAACGGCATCCATGGCATTCACCCGATTCAGAAACAGGCCTCATGATGACATGGCCTATTGGGACGGGGGAAGCACGCCGGAATGGTGCCCGATATTCACAGGTCAGATCGCAGTCGGGGGCGGACCTATCGGCTTGATGCGCTTCAGATAGGGACGGATCCTATGGCTTGTGTGCAGTGCTGCGTAGTAGTCGCCGTTTCTGAGATTCGGGAGAATATCCGGTCTTGACCGGATAACCCCGGTCCATCGATGAGCTGGTTCAAGCAATTGAGGAACGTTTTGAGGGTAGCCGAGAATTTGGGGATTAGTGACAACCCAATTCCCGCGTGGGGCGCGGCGCCAGAAGTAATAGAACGGATAGCGGTGCTCAATCGCGAGGCCGGTGATCATCGTGTCTGCGGTCCCGATGTTAGTCGCGTTAATAATGACGAGATCGCGCTCGTCCTGCTCCGGTCCGCCGCCGATGAATTCCGTCTGATATTAGAGAGATCCGCAGGCGCGGGCCCGACGTGAGCCAGTTGCGGACCTGGACAAACAATGCACCGGTAGAGACGCATGCCGCGTAGATCGCAATCCATGTTTCGGGCTTCCAAGCCATGATGAGCATCTCGACAGTCGGCTATTCACGTTTCATCATAAGCGACAGAGCCGCAGCGATTTCCGCTTTGTCTTTAAATGCCTGCGCGAGCTTTTCTGCAAGTTCAGCTAAGACAATGCGGATAGCGTGAGCGAGCTCAAGGCATCTTTCGTCAGTCTGTTCGTGCAGCCCGGCACTTAGTGCGGAATGGAGCAAGGTGAGGGGATTCTGACCGTTGATGAGTAGTGTCTGCGGCAATGCATCTTTGATCAAGCTAATCGATTTGGTGAATTGCGTCTCATCACGTGCAGCCTGCAGTGCGACGATATCTTCTGGCGTTGCATTGAGTGTCTTCGAGACGGCAATAATTTCCTCGATGATACGAGTTTTCTGATGTTCAACCACCCGGCGATAGTAGCCGAAAGCGCCGATCCCGAGGCCCTGAAATTCGCATCGGCGGCCTTTCAGAAAAATATCTCTTTGATCGCCTAACAATTTGAGTAGTCGAGTCGGCGTTGGAGGGCCGAAGGGAGGAATTTCGCCGAATTTAGCAGCTTCATCGACGTCGTTGGTCCCGTTGTGGCCGACAGTTAAAGAGAACGTCTTTACGGAATGGCGGCAATTTGAGCACACATAGGTGATAAAAAGATCCATGTGCAGTTCATCAGTCACAACGACGTCGCTGATCTCGCCTACGCGACGATAAGTGCGCGTGCCTTTGCATAGCGCGTGATCGCAGTGGAGAATAATTGCGGGCGTGTTGATCTTATGTATGCGCCCCCTGTGTTGTTGCTGTTTGATAAAAGAGATCAGAGATGCTGCGATGTTGGTTGGGCGGAACGTTTTGCAGAAACTCCGCCATCGAGACTTCGGGAGGAGGAACGGCCTTTAGATCTAGCTTCGTAGTGGTCATGAGTTCTCGCGTCTAATGATCAAATTGAGCTCTGGAAATCGATGGGCGTTAGCTTCGGAAAAGGCGCGAGTCCTGGCAAGCTCGTTTTCTCGCTGTTTCAGGATCTCGAGCTCTGCTTCCATCCGGACGTACAGCGGGATGTAAGCCGCGCCGTAGCGATCGATGATGTGGGCGAGCTGGATCATCGTCCGCTCTACGCTGTGGATCGTGACTGGCTGTGCTTGCCGTCTAGGTATTCGACGCATGGGCGGCGCTTCGCTATCAATCGAAGTCGATTGACAACAGGTTCGGATCGATGCGTCAGCCATCGCGACCTCCCGATTCTGAAACGGTTACATGGTGACATAGTCGGCGGGGTCACGGCCCGGTCGTGCCTGCCATTCACGTGCTTTCGATTTAGTCGCCTTCGTATCCGAGCGGATGAGGTTTCAGACCCCATGTCCCGTTCGCTTCGTCATACATCCCATTGACCTTTAATCGGAACAGGAAGCTACGTTTTTGTCCAAATGCGTCTTCGTAGTTGGCGCCGCCCCACACAAAGATGGCCTTTTTGCCCGCGATGACGTCTTCTATCTCACGGTCTTTCCAGGCGTAAAAGCGTCTTACAAAAACGCCTGTCGCCGGAGCAATAATTGAACGTCCTGCCGGCTCTCTCGCGGTTGATGCTGCGAAGGGAAGGGCGTCATTCTCCATGACGACCGGCTGAGCAATCCACGTTGTGAATTGGTAGCCGGGAGTGACACCCGAATTCTTAAGCTCCGCGTGCACCATGAAGCCGTTGACGTCTGCTGACCCATCGACGCGCGCAGGAGCGATTGCGCCGCCAATCAGAGTCACGTATGCCCTGAGCTGCCGATTGCGTGTGTCCTCGGAGAGTGAATATTGGGCAAAAGCAATCAGCAGTGCGGCGCCGGCGATCAGTGGTCCGATTGCTGAAATCCACGATCGAATGCACTCGATGCCGGTTTCATTCGGACCGCAAACGGCGGTGAATCGCATGAAGTAAATGCCGGCGCCGAAGAGCACCAAGCCCGCCGCTGCGAGCGCCCAAGCTGTTACCTGTTGCATCTTGATTCCCCAGACCAAGGGAAAGGTATCGCAGCTTCCCGGCGTCCGAAAGCGCTTGAAGGGTGGTCAACGTGGCGAACCGTCAATATGTATATCGTCGCGGATGAGGCCCCAGCCAGGGTTCATACGCACGCCTGATCGAGGGTTAGATCGCAAAAAGTCTGCGACCTGATCCAAAGTTGTCAACAGTACGGGGTCCGTATTTCGCCCAGCGACGAAGCAACGATATTTGCCGTCATTAGAAGCTGGCTCGGCGCGTTGAACCGCGACGCCTCGTTCAAACTTCTCGATCCGTGCTACCGGCATGCTATTTCGCCTTTAACCCGATTTCTACCAATCGACGAATGGCTTCAGACCGCCCGGGCTCGTCGCCTTGCTTGGCGGCCCAAGTATCAATCGCTTTTCGCAGATCGGGAGACAGACGGATTGCCGTAACTGGATCCTGACCCGTGGCTGGGCGCCCAGGGCGTTTCCGTACTACGTTTTTAGTTGACGCCTTCATAATATTCGTATTACGCTTATTGGGCTTGGAAAACAAGCGGCCCGCCGCGGTGCTGTAACACTGCGACAGGCCTAACCCGGACATTGGAGCGAACCCATGCACCGAGCTGACGGCAGCAATAGCATACCCTCGTCTCCAATTCCCCCTGATGAAATCGTGAATCTGACGCTCGAGCCCGAGTCACAAGGTTATCTCGTGGAGTCGCGTCTTACGGCGCTCTTTTCGGCGGCAGAAATGGCCGAATATCGCAGTGTCTATATCGCCAAGCAGGTAGTCGCGAATGAGATCGAGCGGCTGATGGCTGTCTTGGACGCGCTCGAAGACGACGCCGACATGGAGCCAACGTTCGCCGGAACGGACTGGACCGACGGCGATCCGCGACTGGACGATGCCGAACACGAGGATCCGGACCTCGATGAGGCCGATGACGAAGATTCGGACCATTCAGGCTGCGGGGATTGGGACGGCATCGCGGAGCAGGGTGTCTGACCGCCGGCGGCACAGTGGTGAGCATAGTGTCAGCACACCCAAGTCCATGCCGGGGCGACGAAATTCACCCCCGGCGTTTTTCAAATCAGCACAGCGACCAGCACAGTCATGTTGTTGAAAACGCTGAGGCCGACTCGATCGGTCGATCCGTATTCGATTTATCGACCGATGATCATGCTTGTCCCGATCTGCAAAAGCCGACCGCAAGAAACCGCTGTGCCGCAGCGGGAACATGCGTCTCGGCCGCGTCTCGGTCAGGTGTCTCAGGGAGGGCAAAAATCGTCCGTGACGTGCTGCCGCTACTGCCGGAGCCGGTGTCGAAAATCGTTGAAGGTTTACATCGTGGTCCAAAACCACGTCTCCGAAAGGCTTAAATTGCTCGGCAAGGCTGCAGAGGCGGCTTTTTACAGAAAGGGCACAAAATAACATGTCGCAGGATGCTTCCGGTTTTACTCAGACGCGGCTCTCACGCGTCCTGAAAGGAGCAGCGAAAGCGGGGCAGCCCGCTTCCCGAGTTGTCGTCCATAACGATGGCCGGATCGAACTGCTCTATGATGGCCAGCCGGCGCCAGCACCCGCTGACGAAGCTGCGACGGGCTGGGATAGCGTGAAATGAAGCGCAAGAACCCGAGGCACGTCCATGAGTACAGGGATCGCCACGGGAAGGCGCGGTTCTATCTTCGCCGACCCGGGACGCCGAAGATTCCGCTGCCAGGGTTGCCTTGGTCTCCCGAGTTTATGGCGGCTTACGAAGCCGCCTTGGCGGGCGCGATACCTAAGCCGCAGCTCGGTGCCGCCCGTACACTGCCGGGAACCGTTAATGCTGCACTCGTCAGCTACTATCAAAACAGCGCGACGTTCCGGGCTCTGGCCGATAGCACTCGGCAGAACCGTCGAAACATACTCGAACGGTTCCGGGAAAAGGCTGGCGGACTCGCGCTAGCGGGCATGCCGCGTTCCGCGGTCCAGCGGATCTTGGAGAATCTCTCGCCGGGGGCGGCGAAGAACTGGAAGAAGGCTTTGAGGGGCTTTCTCGATTATGCGCTCGCGGCCGAGATGATTAGGCAGGATCCGCTTGTAGGGATCAAGCTGGCCAAGGTGAAGGACACTGGTGGCCATCACACTTGGACCGAGGATGAGATTGCGAAGTTCATGGAGCGGCACCCCGCGGGTACCAAGCCACGACTAGCGCTTATGCTCTTGCTTCAGACTGGCCACGCTCGAGCAGACGTAGTTCGTATGGGACGGCAGCACGTCAGGGCTGGGAAGCTTTCGATGCGTCGGCAAAAAACCGGCGTGCAGTTCGACATCCCGCTATTGCCGCATCTTACGGCAGAGCTGGCGCTGCACACCGCGGGAGATCAGCTAGCGTTTCTGACGACGTCGTTTGGCAAGCCGTTCACTGCAGCCGGCTTCGGCAACTGGTTTCGTGAACGATGCGATGAAGCTGGCTTGCCGCAGTGTACGGCGCATGGTCTACGAAAAGCGGCAGCTGTCCGACATGCACTGAATGGAGCGACGGCGGCCGAACTGATGGCCTGGTTCGGTTGGAAGACGATCGGCGAGGCGCAACGCTATATCGAGGAAGCGAGCCGGATCAGACTTGCCGAGAACGCTGGCGCGAAGATCATAGCAGGTACATCGATTGGCTCACCGGCCAATCCAGTGAGCCAAAACGACACTCAACCTATTGAGAATATTGGAGCGACCAAATGACATGGCGATCCCAGCAGGACTCGAACCTGCAACCCGCGGAGTAGAAATCCGCTACTCTATCCAGTTGAGCTATGGGACCGTTGGCCGGTTCATAACATGGCTCTATGAAAAATCCGCCCCCAGGCCAAGCCCTTCCCGAACCATTTTCCCCGTGGATACGACCAAGGAGCGGCGAGGTGGCTTTGCCATTTCGTTGACCGACCGTCATCATGGGCCGGAGCGTCCGGCGCTGGCCCGGCCATCAGTCCGTCACCATTTTTGCGCAATTTGGCGCCGAACGGCGTTCGTCCGTGCAGGGGAGTTCGTCATGAAGGTTTTGGTTCGCGCTATCGGTGTCTGTGCCGTGATGGCGCTCGGCCTCGCATCGGCTCCCGCCGCCGATAAAGCCTTCCGGCGGGACGAACTTGCCGACCGCGCCATCAAGTTGGAAACCCAGATCAAGACCGAAGCCGGCCCGGTCGCCAAGTCCGCATCGACGTTACGCACCGACGCGGACGCCGCGTTCCGGCGCTCCGATACGCGCACCGGCCTGCAGATTCTTGGCCAGATCGTCGCCATTGCGCCGGAAGATGGCGCCAACTGGCTGCGTCTTGCCAAGACGGTGACGCAAATCCGCCCGGCCAATTCGACCGAGACGACATTCCTCAACGAACGCGCGGCAACGGCTGCCTATATGGCCTATCAGCGCGCCGGCAATGCTGGCGAGGAGGCCGAGGCGCTGGCGGTGCTCGGTCGCGCCATGGCGGAGCGTAAGCTCTATCGGCCGGCGCTCGATGCGCTGCGGCTGTCGCTGGATCTGCGCGAAGTCGCCGATATCCGCGAGCAATATGAAAAGATGCGCGGCGATCACGGCTTCCGGCTGCTGGATTACAGCGTGGATTCCGATTCGGCGTCGCCCCGGGCCTGTTTCCAGTTCTCTGAAGATCTCGCCAAGCGCATCGATTTCGCGCCTTTCCTGGCGCTCGCCGGCAGCGACAAGCCGGCGCTGTCGGCCGAGGACAAGCAGCTCTGCGTCGAGGGGCTCAAGCATGGCGAGCGCTACAACATCAATCTGCGCGCAGGCCTGCCGTCCACGGTGAAAGAGAGCCTGCCGAAATCGGCCGAGTTCAACATCTATGTCCGTGACCGCAAGCCTTTCGTGCGCTTCACCGGCCGCGCCTATGTGCTGCCGCGCACCGGCCAGAAAGGCGTCCCGCTGGTGTCGGTGAATACCCAGGCGGTCGATATCAAGGTGTTCCGGATCGGTGATCGCAACCTGATCAATACGGTGATCGGAAGCGACTTCCAGACAGCACTGAGCAAATACCAGCTTGACTCGCTGGGCGATGAGCGCGGGCAGAAGGTTTGGGCCGGCGAACTCTCGACCGAGACACGGCTCAACGAGGATGTGACGACTGCATTCCCGGTCGATCAGGCCATCGGCGAGTTGCAGCCCGGCGTCTATGTGATGACCGCGGCAGCCAAGGGGCCGGGGGCCGGCCGGAGCGACGACGAAGATGGCTCGCTGGCGACCCAATGGTTCATCGTCTCCGATCTCGGTCTGACCGCCTTTTCCGGCAATGACGGCATCCATGTCTTCGTGAACTCGTTGGCCTCGACGGAGCCGATGAGCAAAGCTGAGGTGCGGCTGATCGCTCGGAACAATGAAATCCTGGCGACGAAGAGGACCGATGAGGCCGGTCATGTTCTGTTTAAGGCCGGGCTTGCCAAAGGCGATGGCGGCCTGTCGCCGGCGCTGCTGACCGTCACCGGCGAGAAAGCCGACTATGCCTTCCTCAGCCTCAAGTCGAATGCCTTCGATCTATCCGATCGCGGCGTCTCCGGCCGACCAGTTCCAGCCGGTGCCGATGCCTTCGTTTATGCCGAGCGCGGTGTCTATCGCTCCGGCGAAACCGTCTATCTCACCGCGCTGCTGCGCGACGGGCAGGGCAATGCCGTGACCGCCGGCCCGGTGACGCTGGTGATCGAACGCCCTGACGGCGTCGAGTTCCGCCGCGCGGTGCTGCAGGATCAGGGGGCGGGCGGGCGTAGCCTGACGCTGCCGCTGAACAGCGCAGTTCCGACCGGCACCTGGCGCGTGCGCGCCTTCACCGATCCGAAGGCGCCAGCAGTCGGCGAGACCACCTTCATGGTCGAGGATTACGTCGCTGACCGGATCGAATTCGATATATCTTCCAAAGAGAAGCAGATCAAAGCTGATCTTCCTGTAGAACTCAAGGTTGACGGCCGTTTCCTCTATGGCGCGCCTGCTTCAGACCTCGGTTTGGAGGGCGACCTGCTGGTCGCTCCGGCAGCTGAAAGACCGGGCTTCGCCGGCTATCAGTTCGGTGTCGCCGACGAGGAAAGCGCCAGCAATGAGCGAACGCCCATCGAGGACCTGCCGGAGTCCGATGCGAATGGCTCGGCAACATTCCCGGTCAGCCTGGCCAAGCCGCCATCCTCGACCCGGCCGCAGGAAGCGCAGATCTTCATCCGCATGACCGAGAGCGGCGGCCGCGCCGTCGAGCGCAAGCTGGTGTTGCCGATCGCGCCATCCGCGCCGATGATCGGCGTCAAGCCGCTCTTCAAGGACAAGAGCGTCGCCGAGGGCGACAATGCGGCTTTCGACGTCGTGGTGGTGTCGCCGGAAGGAACCGCACTGGCGCGCGGCGGCCTCCGCTACGAGCTCCTTAAAATCGAGTCGCGCTATCAATGGTACCGGCAAAATTCGTCCTGGGACTACGAGCCGGTCAAATCGACCAAGCGCGTAGCCGACGGCGATCTCACCGTCGCTGCGGACAAGCCGTCGCGGATTTCGTTGCAGCCGCAGCCCGGCCGCTATCGTCTGGATGTGAAATCCAATGATGCGGACGGGCCGCTGACATCGGTGCAGTTCGATGTCGGCTGGTATTCGGACGGCAGCGCCGATACGCCGGATCTGCTGGAAACGTCGATCGACAAGCCGGAATATGCCTCCGGCGAGACCATGACCGTATCGGTGAATGCGCGCACGGCCGGCCGTCTCACGGTCAATGTGATCGGTGATCGACTGCTCACGACCACCAGTATTTCCGTGAAAGAAGGCGCCTCGAAAGTCACGATTCCGGTCGGAAAAGACTGGGGAACGGGTGGATATGTTGTGGCAACCTTGCGGCGTCCTTTGGACAGCACAGCGGCACGCATGCCAGGCCGCGCGATAGGGCTCAAATGGTTCGGGATCGACAAGAAAGCCCGCACCCTCGACGTGGCGCTGACGCCACCGGCGCTTGTGCGGCCGAGCACGACCATGAAACTGCCGGTCAAGCTCGGCGGCCTCAATCCCGGCGAGGACGCCAAGATCGTCGTCGCGGCCGTGGATGTCGGTATTCTCAATCTGACCAACTACAAGCCGCCGGCGCCGGATGAGTATTATCTGGGCCAGCGCCGCATGACGTCTGAGATCCGCGATCTCTATGGGCAATTGATCGACGGCATGCAGGGTACCCGTGGCCAGCTGCGCACCGGCGGTGACAGCGCAGGCGCCGAGCTGCAGGGCTCGCCGCCAGCGCAAAAA
>NZ_JBIIOT010000093.1:0-20309 GCF_044336785.1 Tardiphaga sp.
TCCGATGGTACGGCGGAGATCGATTTCGAGATTCCCGAATTCGCAGGCACCGCGCGCGTGATGGCGGTGGCCTGGACCGCGACCAAGCTGGGCAAGGCGACAGTCGATGTCACCGTCCGCGATCCCGTGGTGCTGACGGCGACGCTGCCGCGGTTTCTGTTGTCGGGCGACAAAGGCACGATGTCCTTTGATCTTGATAATGTGGAAGGCGCAGCGGGCGACTACACAGTCAGTGTGAAGACGTCCGGTCCTGTGAAGCTCACGGGCAATCCCTCGACCACGGTGAAACTTGCTGCCAAGCAGCGGACCTCGATGGCGCTGACGGTGGATGCGTCGGGCGCCGGGCGGGCGATGGTCGATGTGGACATCAGGGGACCAAATGGGCTGACGCTGGCGCGGCATTATGAGCTCGACGTCAAACCGGCCACCCAGATTCTCGCGCGACGTTCGATCAGGACATTGGCCAAGGGCGAGAGCCTGACGCTGACCTCGGACATGTTCACTGATCTGGTGCCGGGTACGGGCGGCGTCTCGCTATCGGCAAGCCTGTCCACGGCGCTGGATGCGGCGACGATCCTGAAGGCGCTGGACCGCTATCCCTATGGCTGCTCCGAACAGATCACCAGCCGCGCGATGCCGCTGCTCTATGTGAACGATCTCGCGGCCGGTGCGCATCTGGCGATGGATACGTCCGTCGATCAACGCATCAAGGAGTCGATCGACCGGCTGCTGGCGCGGCAGGGTTCGAACGGCTCGTTCGGTCTGTGGTCGTCAGGTGGCGACGATGCGTGGCTGGATGCTTACGTCACTGACTTCCTCACCCGCGCGCGCGAAAAGGGTTTTGCGGTGCCCGACGTGTTGTTCCGTGCGGCGCTCGATCGCGTCCGCAACGCGGTGGTCAATGCGGCCGAGCCGGAGAAGGATGGCGGCCGCGAACTGGCCTATGGTCTTTACGTGCTCGCCAAGAATGGCACCGCACCGATCGGTGATCTCCGCTATCTCGCCGATACCAAGCTTAGCAATCTCGCGACGCCCATCGCCAAGTCGCAGCTCGCAGCGGCGCTGGCATTGGTCGGTGATCGCGTGCGTGCGGAACGCGTCTACAGCGCGGCCGTCGAGAGCCTGAAGCCGAAGCCGGTGATCGAATTTGGCCGCACCGATTTCGGCTCGGCGCTGCGCGATGCGGCGGCACTCGTCTCGCTTGCCAGTGAAGGCAATGCGCCGCGAGCGACGCTGACCCAGGCCGTGCAACGCGTCGAAGCGGCGCGCGGGCTGACGCCATTCACCTCCACGCAGGAGAATGCGTGGCTGGTGCTGGCCTCGCGGGCGCTGGCGAAGGAGGCCAATACGCTGTCGCTCGACGTCAATGGGGCTGCCGTCAAGAGCGCGCTCTATCGCAGCTACAAGGCGGCAGAGCTCTCCGGCGTGCCGATCAAGATCACCAATACCGGTGACACGCCGGTGCAGGCGGTGGTCTCGGTCACTGGCGCACCGGTCACGCCAGAGCCGGCGGCATCGAATGGCTTCAAGATCGAGCGCAGCTATCACAAGCTCGATGGCACGCCCGCCGATGTCACCAAGGCGAAACAGAATGATCGCTTTGCCGTGGTGCTGAAGATCACCGAAGCCAAGCCGGAATACGGTCACGTGATGGTGGCCGATTATCTGCCGGCCGGTTTCGAGATCGATAATCCGCATCTGGTGTCGTCGGGCGACAGCGGCACGCTGGACTGGATCGAGGACGGCGCGGAGCCGGTGAACACCGAATTCCGCGATGACCGGTTCACGGCGGCCATCGACCGCAAGGCCAATGACAAGGCGGTGTTCACGGTGGCTTACATCGTGCGTGCGGTGTCGCCCGGCAAATATGTGCTGCCGCAGGCGGGTGTGGAGGACATGTATAATCCGTCGCGCTACGGACGGACGGGGACGGGCACAGTCGAGGTCGCGAAGGCGAAATGAGCGGGATGCCGCACACACCTCCGTCTTCTCCGACCGTGCCACCCAGGCAATCGCATCCGGATGAGGATGGTGCTCGGCCTGCATGGTTCGAGACGTCCGCTGCGCGGGCTCCTCACCATGAGGGTCGTCTACGGCGCCCAACACTCTCCCCGCATCCTCAGGAGCGGCCGTCTTCGGCCGCGTCTCGAAGGATGGCAGCAGGTTTCGTGAAGCGGACGGCGCTTGGCGTCGCTGTAATCGCCGTGCTCACCATCGCTGCCGTCGCCACCTGGGTCCATTCCCTCGGCCCGCTGCCGCTTGAGAAAGCCAGCACCGTCTCCACCACCGTCCTCGATCGCAACGGCAAGCTGCTCCGCGCCTATGCGATGTCTGACGGGCGCTGGCGGCTGCCGGTGACAGCGAGTTCGTCCATCGATCCCGGCTATCTCAACATTCTCCTCGGTTACGAGGACAAGCGCTTCTATGAGCACCATGGCGTCGATCCGTGGGCGCTCGGACGCGCTGCGTTTCAACTCGTGACACGCGGAAAGATTGTCTCCGGCGGCTCGACCATCACCATGCAGGTGGCGCGGTTGCTGGAACCGCGGCGCGAGCGCTCGATCACTGCCAAGATCCGTCAGGCCGTGCGCGCATTGCAGCTTGAACGGCAGATGAGCAAGGAGCAGATCCTCGATCTCTATCTGACGCTGGCGCCGTTCGGCGGCAATCTGGAAGGTGTTCGCGCTGCCGCCATCGCCTATTTCGGCAAGGAGCCGAAGCGGCTGTCGCTGGCGGAAGCAGCACTGCTGGTGGCGCTGCCGCAGTCGCCGGAAATGCGCCGGCTCGATCGCCATCCCGGCAATGCCCGTGTCGCGCGCGATCGCGTGCTGGAGCGCATGGTCGGCGAGGGACGTGTCTCGGCCGCCGATGCCACGCAGGCGAAAGCCGTGGGTGTGCCGAAGCTGCGAAAGCCGATGCCGATCCTGGCGCCGCATTCTGCCGATCAGGCGGCATCATTGCGCAAAGATGTGCCGATCATCAAGACGTCGCTCGATTCCGGCATCCAGCAGGCGCTGGAAACGCTGGCAAAGGACCGTGCGACGGCGCTCGGCAGCAACATCTCCATCGGCATTCTCGCCGTCGACAACGAGAGCGGCGAAGTCCTCGCCCATGTCGGCTCCGCCGATTACTTCGACGATCGCAGGGCCGGGCAGGTGGACATGACGCGCGCGGTGCGCTCGCCCGGATCCACGCTCAAACCTTTCATTTATGGCCTGGCTTTTGAAGATGGCTTTATCCATCCGGAGAGTTTGATCGACGATCGTCCGGCCCGTTTCGGCGCCTATGCGCCGGAGAATTTCGACATGACGTTCCAGGGCACGGTGCCGGTGCGCAAGGCGCTGCAGCTGTCGCTGAACGTGCCGACCATCGCCTTGCTCGAACGTGTCGGTGCCTCGCGCTTTACCTCGCGACTCAAGCAGGCAGGCGGCAGCCTCGTCCTGCCGCCGGGCGAGGCGCCGGGCCTAGCCATGGGCCTCGGCGGTGTCGGCGTGACGCTGCATGACCTGGTCCAGCTCTATACCGGCGTGGCCCGGCTCGGCACCGTCAAGCCGCTGCGCGAGCTGATGCAGGCCAATGGCGGCGACGATCGCGAAACCTTGCGGCTGATGGAGCCGGTCGCCGCGTGGCAGGTCGGCAATGTGCTGCTTGGCACGCCCCCGCCGGAAAATGCCGCGCATAACCGCATCGCCTTCAAGACGGGCACCAGTTACGGCTATCGCGATGCCTGGTCGGTCGGCTTCGACGGTCGGATGACCATCGGCGTCTGGGTCGGCCGACCCGATGGTGCGCCGGTGCCGGGACTGGTGGGGCGGGTGGCCGCAGCGCCGATCCTGTTCGACGCTTTCGCCCGCACCGGAAAACTGCCGGCGCCGCTGCCGAAGGCGCCGAAGGGCACACTGATGGCAAGCAATGCAAAACTGCCATTGCCGCTGCGCCGGTTCCGTCCGGCTGGCGATCTGATCCGCGCCGGCAGCGAACAGGCGCTGCATATCCAGTTCCCGTTGAACGGGTCGCGGATCGATGCCAGCGGCGGTGAGGGGCAGTTTTCCTCCGTTCCGGTCAAGGTCGCCGGCGGGGTGATGCCGATGACCGTGCTGGTCAATGGCATGGCCGCGGGGGAACTGGATAGCCGGCGCCAACGCTTGGTCGATCCACCCGGCCCCGGATTTGTTCGCCTGACAGTCATGGATGCCATGGGCGCCGCAGACACAGTTGTGGTCAGAATTCAGTGAGACCCGGCTAACTGGTTGTGAGACCGGCCCTTTCATCGTATGCGACAGCCATATGGCTGAGACAGAATACAGACCCCGCTTTGGCGCCCCCCGAGAGCAGAAACCCCGCGTCGATCCGGGCAATACGCTCGCGCGCGTGCTGGATGTCGTCACCCTGAGCCATGGCCGGGCGGTCGCGTTCCTCGCGGTCACCAGCCTCCTGTTCTTCCTGTCCGGCTTTTTTACCATCCCGCCGATCGATCGCGACGAGTCGCGTTTCGCCCAGGCGACCAAGCAGATGGTCGAAACCGGCGATTTCGTCGATATCCGGTTCCAGGACGAGGTTCGCTACAAGAAGCCGGTGGGCATCTACTGGATGCAGGCGGCTGTCGTGGAAATCGCCGACAAGCTCGGCGTGCCGAATGCCGAGATCCGAATCTGGCTGTATCGGGTGCCGTCGCTGCTTGGCGCAATCGGCGCGGTCCTGCTGACCTACTGGACCGCGCTGGCTTTCGTCACCCGCAGGGGCGCGGTGCTGGCCGGATTGATCATGTGCAGCTCGGTGCTGCTCAATGTCGAAGCCCGCATGGCCAAGACCGACGCCATGCTGCTGCTCACCGTGATGATGGTGATGGGCGCCATGGCGCGGGTCTATCTGGCCTGGCAGCGCGGCGAGGACAACAAGCAGGGCGGCTGGCTGGAGCCCTTCGTGTTCTGGACCGGCATGGCGATCAGCATCCTGGTCAAGGGACCGCTGATCCTGATGTTCGTCGGCTTCACCATTCTGGTGCTCGGCGTCATGGATCGCTCGGTCGGCTGGCTCGGACGGCTGAAGCCGCTGGCCGGCATTCCGTGGACGCTGCTGCTGGTGCTGCCATGGTTCGTGGCGATCTTCCTCAAGGCCGGGCAGACCTTCTTTTCGGATTCGCTGGGCGGCGACATGTTGAGCAAGCTGTCGGCGCAGGAATCCCATGGCGCGCCTCCCGGCACCTATTTCCTGCTGTTCTGGGTGACGTTCTGGCCCGGCGCACCACTGGCCGGCATGGCGGCGCCCGCGATCTGGCGAGCCCGGCGCGAGCCCGGCGCCCAGTTCCTGCTGGCCTGGCTGGTGCCGTCCTGGATCGTGTTCGAAGTGGTCATGACCAAGCTGCCGCATTACGTGCTGCCGCTCTATCCGGCCATCGCCATCCTCATCGTCGGCGCTATGGAGCGCCGGGTGCTGGCGCGCAACTGGCTCAGCCGCGGCTCGGCCTGGTGGTTCGCCATTCCCGTGCTGGCAGCCGTGGGCGCGCTGGTGGGCTCCGTGGCCGTCGTCCGGCATCCGATGTTCCTGGCCTGGCCGTTTGCGGCCGGCGCGCTGGTGTTCGGCCTGTTCGCCTGGATGATGTATGACAACAACCGCGCCGAACGCTCGCTGCTGTCAGGCGTGGTGGCATCATTCTTCATGAGCATCGCGTTTTACGCCGTGTTCCTGCCGTCGCTGCGCCCGGTCTTCCCGAGCGTGCATCTGGCGCGGGCGCTGCGCACCGTGGTCTGCGTGGCACCGAAAGCGGCGGCTGCCGGCTATCACGAGCCGAGCCTCGTCTTCATGACCGACACCTCAACGCTTCTGACCGATGGCGCCGGCGCGGCGGATTTCCTGGGCCAGGGCAGCTGTCGTTTTGCACTGGTGGAATATCGTTCGGAACGCCAGTTCGCACTGCGTGCCGAGGCCATTGGCCTGCGCTACAACATGTTCACGCGGATCGAGGGCTATAACTACTCCCAGGGCAAGCCGGTCTCGATCGCCGTCTATCGTTCCGAAGGCACGCAGTGATGGCGGCGCCGGGTTACGTGTCGCAACTCGGGACCATTCTTGGGCAGGCGCTGGCGCAACTGGTTCGCGCGCCCTCCCATTCACGCCGTGCGGAAGCCGCGCGACATTGGGCGAAGCGATCGCTGGCTTTCGCGACGCTCACCGCACTCGTTATCATCGCGCTGATGTTTCTGCTCGATGCCTATGAGATCACGCTGATGCCAGTGCGCGGCACGGCCGGCCTGTGGCCCCTGCGCATCGTCACCGACTTCGGCAAGTCCGAATATGTGCTGTGGGCGTTGTTCGGCTTTCTGGTCGTGATGATGCTGCTGGCACCGCGGCTGCGCGGGATGTCGCGAGCGATCTGGCTCAGCGTCGGCACCCGCGTTCAATATATCTTCCTGACCGTGTTGCTGGCGGTGATGTTGGGCGAGGTGCTGAAGGGCATCATCGGCCGCGGCCGGCCCTTTGTCGGCGGTGCTGCGAACGCGTTCCACTTCAAGCATTTCGCCTGGAGCGAGGTCTATGCGAGCTTCCCGTCGGGCCATGCCACCACCAGTTTCGCGCTGGCCTTCGCCGTGGCGGCGCTGTGGCCTAGGCTGCGGGCTCTCATGATCGCTTATGCGGTGATCATCTGCTGCAGCCGCCTCGTGCTGCTGGCGCATCACCCGAGCGACGTGGTGGCCGGCGGATTGCTTGGCTGGATTGTGGCCATGGCGGTGCGCTACTGGTTCGCGGCCCGGCATCTGGCCTTCATCATCCGTCCGGGCGGCCATATCGACCCGCTGCCGGGGCCGTCCGCAGCCCATGTGAAGAGGGTTGCCCGCGAGGCCATCGCCCCATAATAAGCGGTCTTCGCGCGACCGGTCGCGACAAGTTCCCGTAGCCAAGGCCCGCCAACCAAGAGCCCTGATTTGTCCGCCTCCGACACAGCTTCCATCGATGTCTCCATCGTCGTCCCCGTACGCAACGAGGAGGGCAATGTCGCGCCGCTGATCGCCGAGATCGCGGCAGCGCTGGACGGCCGCTGGGCTTACGAGATCATCTATGTCAACGACGGTTCGACGGACCGCACGCCGACATTGCTCGCCGAACTGATGCAGTCCCGCGGCAATCTGCGGCGCATCGATCATGCGGCCTCATCGGGCCAGTCGGCGGCCGTACGCACCGGCGTGCGCCACGCGCGCGGCGGCATCGTCGCGACGCTGGATGGCGACGGGCAGAACAATCCCGCTTTCCTGCCGAACCTGATTTCCGCGATTGCGGATGGCGGGGGACGCGTTGGCCTTGCAGCGGCGCAGCGTGTCGGCCGCAAGGATACCGGCTTCAAGAAGTTTCAGTCGCGCATCGCCAACAAGGTCCGCAATGCCGTGCTCAAGGACGGCACCCGCGACACCGGCTGCGGCTTGAAGGCATTCCGCCGCGATGTCTTCCTATCGCTGCCTTATTTCGATGGTCTGCATCGCTTCCTGCCGGCGCTGGTGCGCCGCGAGGGGTTTGAGATCGCCTATGTGGACGTCACCGACCGTCCGCGTCACTCCGGCGTGTCGAATTACGGCTTCTTTGATCGGCTGTGGGTCGGCTTGATGGATCTGGCCGGCGTGTGGTGGCTGATCCGCCGCAAGCGGACGACGCCGGTCGCAACCGAGTTCAAGTAAATGCTGATCAGCTACGGCCAGGCACTGGGCGACTATCTTTATGACGTGTTCGTCGCCAAATTCGATTTCTGGCTGGCATTCGGCCTGATCGCGCAACTGCTGTTCACGGCGCGGTTCGTGGTGCAGTGGATTTCGAGCGAGCGCGCCGGGCAGAGCGTCGTGCCGATGGCGTTCTGGTTCTTCTCCATCGCCGGTGGGATGATGACGCTCGTCTATGGCATCGCCAAGCGCGAGCCGGTGATCATTCTCGGCCAGGCTGCGGCCACGGTGATCTATGTCCGCAACATCATGCTGATCGTGAAGAATCGCGGCAAGGCGTCGAAGACGCTGTCGAACTAGCGCGTTGTTGGAGTCAGACCACCACCGTCCTCATGGTGAGGAGCGCGCCCATTGGCGCGTCTCGAGCCATGGCGTGTGTCGCCCATCCTTCGAGACGCCGCTGCGCGGCTCCTCAGGATGAGGGGGAGTGAGTGGAGAGGGCGCTCCATCTCAAAATGAAAGCGCTCTGGTTGTCAGCCGCCCGACACCGTCATCCACCAGTGCTGCACGATCTCGGGGCTGGTGAGCTGGATTGTCGCCGATGCTTCGCGCTGGCTCTTGCGATAGGCGCTGGCGGTGACGCCGAAGCGGGCGCGAAAACTCCGGCTGAAATGCGCTTCGCTGCTGAAGCCGAGATCGGTGGCCAGTTTTGACAGCCGACGCGTTTCCAGGGGATCGCTGAGCGCGGCCTGCACGGCGAGTAGCCGGCGTTCCTGCACATGCTTCATGATGCCGCCGTGATCGGCGAACACGCGATACAGCGTGGCGCGCGAGATATCCAGCTGCTGCGCCAGCCATTCCGGCGTGAGATCGGGCGAAGCGAGATTGTCGCGAATGGTGGCTTCGGTGAGGGCCAGAATGGTCTCGTCCGCCTGCTTTTGCTGCTCGAGCTTGTCGTCCGGCGCGGCCGTCAGCAGGCGCTTCAGGAACACCACTGTGTCGGCGACGGTCGCCTCGACATCGGCCTCGGTGAGCTGTGCGCTGCGTTCCTGCAGCGAGCGGATATGCGCGGCGAGCAGGTCGTTGCGGAACGGATCGAGCCGCGGCTTGAGCTTGTCGAGCGGCGCGTCGCCGAGCAGCGCACGCGGGACGATGAGCGATATCGTCGAGGATGCAAAGGCGCGCGTGTTGACGGGATGACCGAGGTCGATCATGGCGACCTTGCCGGGCCCGATCGTGGTCTGCTGCCCGGTGATCTCGCCGTTGAAGCCGCCCGTCAGATAGAGATGCAGCAGCAGATGATCGGGGGTCACCGCGATCCGCTCCGGCGTGCGGACAAAATCCTGCGCCGCAAATGCGACCTTGGCGATGATGATGCTGCCGATGATGACACCCGATGCCGAACCGGTCGGGATCTTCTTGCCGGGCCCGGCGGCGCGCGGCTCGAACAGCGGCGCCAGCACGGCACTCCAGGTGGCGAAGGCTGTGGCCTCATCAAGGCCGGTGGTGACGTAGTAAAGACGGGGAAGCGGCGGCATGGCGGGTGAATGTGGTCTTGCGATCATCTTTGTCGGACATTCAGGCTCGCGTCCGCTCATCTATAACCATCATCCTAGCGAGGTTTGCTCGGGGCTACGACCACTACATTGGCCGCATAGCCGGAACGTCAGTTCGTGGTGAACGCACAGTGCAATGACGCGTGTCGTCACGACACAACGCGGTTCCGCATGTGTGGTTTCCGCCGGTGTGTTGGAACGTCGTCATGTCGCGGGGAACTGAGACGCCCGGACAAGGGAAACAGCAACCTCTGCGGTGCACAAGCCATCATTGCGCTGTTCGTTCGATTTCTGCCCATACTAGAACGGGTCGAAAGCAGAGCGGAATGGAGATCACTCCAGACGCTCAGAATAATGGGGACGATACAGGCAGCCGGGCAGCTGCTTGCATCAGCGAATTGGCGAAGGGGACGTCTCGTGGGGGCTATCGGGATGCGTCGGGTTTCGACGCTGTTGATGTGCACGACTTTGTTGAGCAGTGCGTGGTTTCTCACGCCATCGCTCGCTGACCCCGCAATCAATCCTCAGACCTGGCCGCTCGATCTGATGAAGGCCGGAAAGGCCTATGAACGCGGGTTCACGGGCTCTGGCGTGACTGTGGCCGTCGGCGACAGCGGCTTCGATACCGGCCATCTGGCGCTGGTGAACAAGTTCAACACGGCGTTGGGCAGGAACTATCTGGTGCTGGATGGCACCACCTACAATGCATCGGAACTGGCACCGCAAAGCGGTGACAAATTCGACAGCCATGGCACCCATGTCGCAGGCATCATTGCGGCCGCCAAGATGGCGGGCATCGACATGCACGGCGTCGCCTATGACGCCAACCTGATTGCGATCCGGACAGTCATTGCCAACGACATATACAGCTATGCGCCCGGAATTAACGGCGACGCAGCGCCGCTGAACTATTTCGCCTCGCTGCGCGATGTCATGATCTACAATGCAAGCTATGGCCCGAGCAGACCCGAAGGCGCTCCGGCGCAGACGGTCTGGGCGAATACGATGCCCTTGAGCCAGGGCGAAATCGACGCCGTCGCGAATGTGTTGCGGAACGGCAAGATCATCGTGGCGGCGACCGGCAATGATCGCAGGTCGGATCCCATCGCCGGCAAGAACCCGAGCGGCATAGCGCTCTATCCCTATATTACGCCGGCACATAACAATACGGGCGTCTATGATTCCCGCGGTCAAAACCTGGATATGACCGCCTTTCAACAGCAGAGCGGCCAGATCATCAGCGTGATGTCGGTCGGCCCGACCAAGCTTGCGGCCTGGTATTCCCAGCTCTGCGGTGTCACCGCGAGCTGGTGCGTCGCTGCGCCGGGCGGCGACAATGAGAAGGGCGGACAGGTTCTTTCGACCATTCCCTATACGACCCTTTATAACTACGACCAGGGCACCTCGATGGCGGCGCCGGCCGTGTCCGGTGCATTGGCGGTGCTGGTCCAGGCTAACCCGACCTACAATGCGCAGGATCTTTCGCGCCTGCTGTTCTCCACCACCGAGGACCTCGGCGCGCCCGGCATCGATAAGGAGTTCGGCCACGGCCTCGTTCGGCTCGATCGTGCCACGGATGGGGTGACAACCCTGGCCGCCAACGCGACCAAGTCGGTTGCCGCCAACTCCACCGAATACTGGAGCAGGCCGCTGATCACGGACGGTTCATTCACCAAAGCCGGCGACGGTATCCTGACCATTTCCGGGCGGACGACTGCGAAAGGTGATGTGTTCGCACAGCTCGGCACGCTGGCCGTGGATGGCACGCTGTCGGTGCAGTCCGGCAGCAGGCTGAACGTGGCGCAGCCGGCGACATTGGCCGGCTTCGGCGTCGTGGCGGGCAACAGCACGATCGCAGGCACCTTGTCGCCGGGCAAGATGGCCAATTACGACGACCTCGTTGCCTATGGCTCGATCGCCGCCGGCACGGTGCTGCAAGGCAACTCGGTGGGATCGCTGACCTTCAACGGCAATGTCACGCTGACGGCGACGGCGACGACCCGCCTCGACATCGACGGCACGCTGATCGTGCCGGGCGGGCCGGGCACCTATGACAAGATCTTCGTGTCCGGCGCCGGCAACGTGTTCTACGCCGCCGGCGCGCTCACCCCCGTGTTGCGTGGCAGAGTCGGCACTGTCAGCAGCTACACGCCGGCCCTCGGCGTTCAGTTTGCAATCGTGCAGGCACAGAATGGTGCGACCACCGCCGGCAGCTTCTCATCGCTGCTGCAGCCGACGGCAGGACTGCCGACCAATGGTCGCTTCGACCTGATTTACAGCACGACGGCGCTCACACTGGCGGTGACGCCATCGAGCTTTGCCGCGCTCGCCAGCACTGACAATCTCGGTACCAGCCAGAGATCCATGGCAGCGCTGCTTGACAGCAAGCGCCCTGCGGCAGGCGTCTTGCCGACCGCCTCCGAAAAGGCGCTGTACGACGCCCTCTACAAGCTCAACACCGAGCCGCTCTTCGACAAGGCCTTGGCGCAGCTGGGCGGTCCCGGCCAGCCGGCCGTCTCTGGTGCGTCGTTGCAGGCCTTTGCCGGCTTCCTCGGGGCCATCGGCGATCGTCAAGATGCGCTCGCGTTTGGCAGCGACGCCGGCCAGAACGGCACAGCGCAGAATTTCGCGCTGTCCTATGCCGGGCGCAACACCATGACCGCGGAAGCGAATGCGGCCATGAATGCCTTCGCCAGTGTCACGCCGACACAGCGTGTGCAGGACGGCTGGGCCATGTGGGGCCAGGGTTTTGGCCGTACCAGCCGCGTTGGCGACAGTGGCGATCTGTCCGGCTCGAAGGCCACCAGCGCCGGCTTCACCCTCGGTGCCGACCGCTGGTTCTCAAACAACCTGATCGCCGGCGGTGCATTCGGTTACGCACGCACTACGGCGACCAGCACGGACATGCAGGGCAATTCGGACACCTATGCCGGTGCGGCCTATGCGAGCTGGACGCCGGGCGCGGCCGTGTTCGATGTCCGTATTGCCGCCGGCCCGAGCCAGATGTCCACGACACGCCAGATCATTCTGGCGTCGAACGGGCTGCAGGGCAGTGCGAACGGCATCGGCGTCGGCACCTCGTTCGAAGCCGGCTACCGGTTTGCGATCGCGCCGGACGTGATCCTCAAGCCCTATGCCGGCATCAGCTGGCAGGGTTTTCGTCGCGACGGCTATAGCGAAACGCCGATTGGTATCGGCCTCGCTTACGGCGCGCAGACCTACGACAAACTGATGACCACGGCCGGCGCCGCGGTGAGCGCGAAGCTGCGCACCACCGACGGCACCACGCTGGTGCCGGAACTGAAGCTCGGCTGGGGCTACGATCTGCGCGACACCACGCTGACCAGCCAGGCCGCGCTGCTCGACCAATCCTTCCTCGTCACGGCCGCAGCACCCGGCCGCAGTGCGGCGCTGGTGGGGGCAAAACTGTCGGGCTGGCGCACCGAGACGTTCCGCCTGTTCGGTGCCTATAACGGCGAATATCGCAGCAATGCCACGAGCCATCAGCTCTCGGCTGGCGCTCGGTTTAACTGGTGATGGTGGGCACGCTGCGCCTTGCCCGCCCTGCAGAATGGCGCCAGCGATGATCGGTAGGATGGGTTGAGCGAAGCGATACCCATCACCATCTGCGTTTGCAGTGATGGGTATCGCTCCGGCGCGATGCGCCTGCGCTCAACCCATCCTACGAAGCGGCCTTCAGCGCAGCAAATCCGCGCTCCAGATCGGCCTTGAGATCGTCGAGACTCTCGAGGCCGATATGCAGGCGCAGCGCTGGGCCGCCGGGCGCCCACTTGGTCGCCGTGCGGTAGTCGCTGCAATCGAACGGGATGATCAGGCTCTCGAAGCCGCCCCATGAATAGCCCATGCCGAACAGCTTGACGGTGTCGAGCAGCGCATCGACGGCCTTTTGCGACACCGGCTTGAGCACGATGCTGAACAGGCCCGAGGCGCCTGTGAAGTCGCGCTTCCAGATGGCGTGACCGGGATGGTCGGGCAGAGCAGGGTGCAGCACGTTCAGCACTTCCGGCCGGGCCTGCAGCCATTGCGCCATCTCCAGTCCCGCACGCTGATGATGGGCGAGGCGCACCGACATGGTGCGCAGCCCGCGCAGCGCCAGGAAGACATCGTCCGGCCCGGCGCAGGTGCCGAGCAGCTTGATGCCTTCGCTGACCTTCGGCCATGCGGCGTCATTGGCCGAGATGGTGCCGAACATGATGTCAGAATGGCCGCCGATATACTTTGTCGCGGCCTGGATGCTGATATCGACGCCGTGCTCGAGCGAGCGATGATACAGCGGCGTGGCCCAGGTGTTGTCGTCGATCACCAGCGCGCCGTGCTTGTGCGCGATGCCGGCGATGACGGGCACATCGGGCATCTCGAAGGATTGCGAGCCCGGCGCCTCGACCATCACGGCACGGGTGTTGGGCTTCATCAGGGCTTCGATGCCGGCACCGATCAGGGGATCGAAATAGGTGGTTTCGATGCCGTAGCGCGCCAGCATGCCGTTGCAGAAATTGCGGGTCGGGCGATAGGCGCTGTCGGAGACCAGCAAATGATCGCCGGCCTGCAGCACCGACAGCAGCGTCGTCGAGATCGCGGCGAGGCCCGACGGGACGAGGCCGACGCCGGCGCAGCGCGGGCCCTCCAGCGCCATGAGCGCCTGCTGCAGTGCCTTGGTGGTCGGCGTGCCATGGCGGCCATATTGATATTCGCCGCGATGCGCGTGCAGGTCGTCGGCGGTCGGATACAGCACCGTGGAGCCGCGCACCGTGGGCGGATTCACAAAACCCCATTGGCCGGCGGTGTCGCGGCCGGCATTGACGATCACCGTATCTGGATCGAGCGAGGTTGTGCCGTGATTGTTGGATGATGCCATCGGATACGCCTGCCGGGTCTGGTGTTTTGCCGCAGGAGATCGCCGTCCGCCGGGCTATCTGCTGCACCGCCACTAAGCCGATACGGCCGGTTCCGCGTCAACCCCTTGACCTGACTGGCAGATCGTCATCGTGTGCAGTAATGGCCGCATGATCGGGCGCGATTCGCAAAACTGGATTTGATCTGAGCTGCCGCGGACCGGCCTTTTCGCCCGGCGTGTGGACCGCTATGGAACTGATCGAACGGTTCGGCATTCAGTTCTTTGTACGTCGCTATGCCGATCGCTGGTCGGATTGCTCCGACGCCCTCGGGAAAGGCTCCTCCATGAAATCCGCGATTCTGACGAAATCCGCGATTCTGACGCTCACCCTCGCAATTGCAGCCGGCTGGTCGGCGCAGGGTGCGTCGGCGCAAACACTGAAGACCGTGAAGGAACGCGGCGTGCTTTCCTGCGGTGTGACGCAGGGTCTGCCAGGCTTCTCGGCGCCGGACGATCGCGGCAACTGGGCCGGCCTGGATGTGGATCTGTGCCGCGGTATTGCGGCTGCGATCTTCAACGATGCCACCAAGGTCAAATATGTGCCGCTGTCGGCCAAGGATCGCTTCACGGCGTTGCAGTCCGGCGAGATCGATGTGCTATCGCGCAACACGACATGGACGCTGTCGCGCGACACCTCGCTGGGTGTGAACTTTGCCGGCATCAACTATTATGACGGCCAGGGTTTCATGGTCCGCAAGTCGCTGAAGGTGAATTCGGCGCTCGAACTCGCGGGCGCGTCTGTGTGCCTGCAGACCGGTACCACCAATGAGCAGAACCTCGCCGACTTCTTCAAGGGCAACAATATGAAGTATGAGGTGGTCGCATTCTCGACCGCCGATGAAGTTGTGAAGGCCTATGAGTCCGGACGTTGCGATGCATTCACCGCCGATATCTCGCAGCTTTATGCCGAGCGCCTGAAACTGACGACGCCGGCCGAGCACGAGGTGCTGCCGCAGGTGATTTCCAAGGAGCCGCTCGGACCGCTGGTGCGCCATGGCGACGATCAATGGCTCGACGTGGTGCGCTGGGTGCTGTTTGCGCAGGTGAATGCGGAAGAGCTGGGGATCACCCAGAAGAACGTCGATGATCAGGCCAAATCCGACAAGCCTGAGCTGAAGCGCATCTTCGGCACCGATGGCAGTCTCGGCGAACAGCTCGGTCTCACCAAGGACTGGTTTCACCGCATTATCAAAGCGACCGGCAATTACGGTGAAAGCTTTGATCGCAATGTCGGGCCGGGCTCCAAGCTCGGCATCGCGCGCGGCCTGAACCAGCTCTGGAACAAGGGCGGCATCATGTTTGCCCCGCCGATCCGCTGAACGCGAACGACCGGGAATCGATGACAGGCGAAGCCAGACGACCGCCGTTGCAACTCGGCGCAAAACTGCGCCGCGCGCTCGGCGGGCAGGCCGGCTGGAGCGGATTTGCGCTGCAGGTCGTGCTCGTTGTGGTGCTGGCCTGGGTCGCGCATGAGATCATCGATAATGCGCGTGAGAATCTGGCCACGCAGAAGATCGCATCCGGCTTCGGCTTTCTCTGGAGCACCGCGGGATTCGGCGTCAGCCAGACGCTGATCCCGTACACGGAGTCGGACACCTATCTGCGCGTGATGCTGGTCGGCCTGACCAACACGCTTGCGGTCTCCATCGTCGGCATCTTCTTTGCGACGATCATCGGATTCGTGGTCGGGCTCGGGCGGTTGTCGCCCAACTGGCTGCTGGCACGCATCGCCGGCGCCTATGTGGAGCTGATCCGCAATCTGCCGCTGCTGTTCCAGATCCTGTTCTGGTATCTCGCGGTGCTGGCGGCGCTGCCGCAGCCGCGCCAGAGCATCAATCTGTTCGACAGCGTGTTTCTCAGCAATCGCGGTTTCGGCATGCCGAAGCCGATCGGCACCGAGGCACTGCTGCCGTTTCTGATCGCCATCGCTCTTGCCGTGGTGTTGTCGATCGTGCTGCGCTCAGTGGCGCGGCGGAGGCTGTTTGCGACAGGCCAGCAGCTGACGATCTGGCCGATCGTGATCGCCGCTTTGATCGGGCTGCCCGTTGTCGCGGTTTTCATCTTCGGCGCGCCCTGGACCTGGGAATATCCGGTGCTGCGCGGCTTCAATTTCAATGGCGGCATGCGTGTCGTCCCGGAATTTGCAGCCCTCGCCATTGCGCTCTCGACCTATAGCGGCGCCTTCATTGCCGAGATCGTGCGGGCCGGCGTGCAGTCGGTCCAGAAGGGGCAGGCCGAAGCCGGCGCGTCGCTGGGCCTGAAACGAAGCGAGGTGATGCGGCTGATCGTGGTGCCGCAGGCCATGCGTGTGATCCTGCCGCCGCTGACCAA
The DNA here is from genome assembly GCF_044336785.1 of Tardiphaga sp. Taxonomy (GTDB): domain Bacteria; phylum Pseudomonadota; class Alphaproteobacteria; order Rhizobiales; family Xanthobacteraceae; genus Tardiphaga. The sequence goes on from NZ_JBIIOT010000093.1 coordinate 16,449, forward strand.
TCAGTATCTCAATCTCACCAAGAACTCGTCGCTGGCCGTGGCCATCGGCTATCCCGATCTCGTCTCGGTGTTTGCCGGAACGGCACTGAGCCAGACCGGGCAGGCGATCGAGATCGTGGCCATCACCATGGCGATCTATCTGGTGATCTCGCTGATCACCAGCGCGCTCATGACCGCCTATGGCTGGCGGACCTCGCGGAGCATGGGCGCATGAGCGAGACCGCCTATGTCGCGAAGGACATTATCGCGCCCCGCACCGCACCGGTGCGCACCACGGGTGTGCTCGGATTCGTGCGCACCCGGCTGCTGAACTCGCCGACCAATATCCTGCTCACCATCGCCTGCATCCTGCTGCTGTGGTTCACGATCATCCCGACCGTGCAGTTCCTGTTCGTGGACGCCGTTTGGCAAGGTGCCGATCGCAATGCCTGTTTGCCTGAAAGCGTGGGGCGCCCGGTCGGCGCATGCTGGCCGTTCATCCAGGCCAAGCTGTCGCAATTCATCTATGGCTTTTATCCTGAGGCCGAGCGCTGGCGTGTGGATCTGACATTCGGCATCGGCATCCTGCTGCTCGCACCGCTGCTGATTCCGACACTGCCTGCAAAAGCCATCAATGCGACGCTGTTCTTCGTCGCATTTCCCGTCGTCGCCTTTTTCCTGCTGCATGGTGGCTATGGCGGGCTAGATGTTGTGCCGACCCGCCTCTGGGGCGGCATGCTGGTGACACTGGTGGTCGCCATCACCGGCATCGTCGCCTCCATGCCGATCGGCATCGCGCTGGCGCTGGGGCGGCGGTCGAGCATTCCGCTGATCCGGTTCGGCTCCATTGCCTTCATCGAATTCTGGCGCGGCGTGCCGCTGATCACCGTGCTGTTCTTCGCCACCTATATGCTGCCGCTGTTCCTGCCCGGCAATTTTACGGTCGATGGGCTCGTGCGCGTGCTGATCGGCGTGGCGCTGTTTGCCGGCGCCTATAATGCCGAAGTGATCCGCGGCGGCTTGAACGCGATTCCCAGAGGGCAGGCGGAGGCGGCGAGTGCTCTTGGCCTGTCCTGGTGGCGGACGACGCGGCTGGTGGTGCTGCCGCAGGCGCTGCGCCATGTCATCCCCGGCCTCGTCAACAGTTTCATCGCGCTGTTGAAGGACACCTCGCTGGTGTCGATCGTGGCGCTGTTCGACCTGCTCGGGCAGTTGCGCGCGGCCTTTGCCGATCCCGCCTGGTCGTCGCCATCAACGCTGTTCACCGGTTTCGCCTTCACGGGCATCATCTATTTCGTGCTGTGCTTCGGCATGTCGCGCTATTCGCTGTTCGTCGAGCACCGGCTCAACGCGCATCGACGGAGTTAAGCATGAGCCTCAATCCGATCGTCGGTATTGCCGGCCTGAACAAGTGGTTCGGCGAGTTTCACGTCCTGCGCGATATCGATCTCGCGGTCGGCAGCGGCGAGCGCATCGTCATTTGCGGGCCGTCGGGCTCCGGCAAATCGACGCTGATCCGCTGCATTAATGCGCTGGAAGAGTTTCAGGAAGGCCGTATCACGGTCGATGGGATCGAGCTCGGTCCCAATCTGCGCCGCGTCGATGATATCCGTCGCGAAGTCGGCATGGTGTTTCAGAGCTTCAATCTGTTTCCGCATCTCACCGTGCTGGAGAACTGCACGCTGGCGCCGATCTTCGTGCGGCATATGCCGAAGAAAGATGCTGAAGCGGCTGCGATGAAATTTCTCGAACGCGTGCGCATTCCAGACAAGGCGCGTTCATATCCGGGCCAACTCTCCGGCGGTCAGCAGCAGCGCGTCGCGATTGCGCGGGCGCTGACGATGAATCCGAAGGTGATGCTGTTCGATGAGCCGACGTCAGCGCTCGATCCAGAGATGGTGAAAGAGGTGCTCGACACCATGGTGGACCTCGCCGACGAGGGCATGACCATGCTGGTGGTGACCCACGAAATGGGCTTTGCGCGCCAGGTGGCGGACCGCATCGTGTTCATGGATTCCGGCCAGATCATCGAGGTGAACAAACCGGATGTGTTTTTCGATCATCCGAAGCACGAACGGACGAAACTGTTTTTGGGGCAGATTTTGCGGTAACACTCTGCCCCTCATGGTGAGGAGCGCGCTCTTGCGCGCGTCTCGAACCATGAGATGGCCTGGCTCCCGCGTTTGCGGCCATCCTTCGAGACGCCGCTGCGCGGCTCCTCAGGATGAGGGTGGAGGAGGTGGCTAGACCTTCTCGAACGGCACCTGGATGTCGCTCTTGCGTTCCAGCCATTCCGGCACCGGCAGGTTCTTGCTGCGCATGAAAGCCGGGTTGAACAGCTTTGACTGATAGCGGCCGCCAGAGTCGCACAGGATCGTCACGATGGTCTTGCCGGGGCCGAGGTTCTTGGCAAGACGAATGGCGCCGGCGATGTTGACGCCGCTCGAGCCGCCGAGACACAGGCCTTCGTGCTCGGCGAGATCGTAAATCACGGCTACGGCTTCCTCATCGGAAATCAGAAACGCATCATCGACGGTGCGCTTGGCCTGCTGCGCGATGGGCGTAACGCGGCCAAGACCAATGCCTTCGGTGATCGACCCGCCCGGCGACGCCGTCGCTTCGCCGGTCCGGAAGTATTCATACATGGCCGCGCCGTGCGGATCGGCACAGCCGATCACGACGCCCTTGTTCTTTTCCTTGAGATAGGTGCTGGTGCCCGCAAGGGTGCCGCCGCTGCCCACCGCGCAGATAAAGCCATCGATCTTGCCATCGGTCTGCTGCCAGATCTCCGGGCCCGTCGACTCGTAATGCGCCTTGGCATTGTCGAGATTATTCCACTGGTCGCCGAACAGCACGCCATTCGGTTCGGTCTTGCGCAACTGGTCCGCGAGCCGCTTGCCGACGTGCTGGAACTGGTTCGGATTTGAATAAGGGACGACCGGCACCTCGATCAGCTCGGCGCCGGCAAGCTTGAGCATGTCTTTCTTTTCCTGGCTCTGGGAGTCAGGGATGACGATGATGGTGCGATAGCCACGCGCACTCGCCACGACAGCGAGGCCGATGCCGGTATTGCCGGCTGTGGACTCGACCACCAAGCCGCCGGGCTTCAAGTCGCCGCGTTTCTCGGCTTCCAAAATCATCCATTTGCCGGCGCGGTCTTTCACCGACTGGCCGGGATTCATGAACTCCGCCTTGCCGAGAATGGTGCAGCCGGTGAGTTCGGAGGCACGCTTCAGCTTGATCAGGGGCGTGTTGCCGATGGCCTCGACGACGTCTTTATTGAAAATCATGGTCCTGCAATTCTCGGCACGGTTGACGATGCTGCGCTCAACCTAGTGAACGCAGCGTGGCCATACAAGGGAAGCGCGGGCAGGACAGAGGGCCGCCGTATGGGCGCCTCATTTCGCTTTTGCGAAAACGACTTGGCGGACGTCGATATTCCCCGACATGAAACCGGCCTCGCAATAGGCCAGGTAGTATTCCCACAGCCGCCGGAAGCGGTCGTCGAAGCCGAGCGGCGTCAGGCCCGGCCATGCAGCGCGGAAATTTTCTCTCCACAGCGCCAGCGTCCTGGCATAATCGAGCCCGAAAATGCGCTCGCGGATGACAGGCACACTGAATCGCTCGCCGAGCGACTTCAGAATTTCCGGCGTCGGCAGCATGCCGCCCGGAAACACGTAACGCTGGATGAAATCGACTTCGCTGCGATAGGACTGGAAGAACTTGTCCTGGATCGTGATGGCCTGAATGCCGGCCAGGCCGCCGGGCCGCAGGCGATCCCGGATCTGGGTGAAATAGCGCGGCCAGAATTGCTCACCGACCGCCTCGATCATTTCGATCGACACGATGCGATCATAGAGCCCGCGCTCATCCCGATAGTCC
>NZ_JBIIOT010000065.1:0-29387 GCF_044336785.1 Tardiphaga sp.
GCGATCCGCTTGCGGGCAAAGTCGCGCTGCTCGGTGCTGATGGTCAGGCCGACCACCTGCGCGTCGTAATGCTTGGCTGCATATTCCGCAAAGCCACCCCAGCCGCAGCCGATCTCCAGCACCTTCTGGCCGGGCTTGAGATCGATAGCTTCGGCGAGCCTGCGATATTTGTTGTGCTGGGCGGCGGTGAGGTCCTGCGTGCCGTCCTCGAAGATGGCCGAGGAATAGGTCATGCTCGGGTCGAGCCAGGCCGAATAGAACGCATTGCCGATATCGTAATGGGCAAAGATGTTCTTGCGCGCCTGCCGCTTGGTGTTGCGGTTGAACCAGTGCCGCACGACCTGCACCAGCCGCATCACCGGATTGTTGCCGAGCATCGACTGGATCAGGTCGTGATTGACGCAGAACAGATAGAGGAACTGGGTCAGGTCGGGCGTATCCCAGTCGCCATGCAGATAGGCTTCGGCAATGCCGATATCGCCGCCATTGATAAGGCGCTTGGCAAAGGCGTAACTATGCACCGTCATTTCGGCAGCCGGGCCGGGCTCCCGGCCGCCTAGTCGATAGCGCCGCCCATTGGGGAGCGTCACATCCAGCGTGCCGCGAGTGAGGTGGGCGCCGAAGCCAAGCGCCATCCGGACGATCCTGGGCAGGTCCGCCAGGATGCGGCCGGCATTTTCCGGAGTAACGCTCTCCGGCGCGTTGAAGGTGAGATCAGACATGTGCATCCGCCGTCATGATTTGCGTTGTGCGTCGCGAGAACGCTCAGCGTGCTGATGACTTTGCGGAAATATAAGCGCGGCTTTGTTCACTCGCCAAGCCGGTATTTGCTGCAGGCGCCTTCGGGCGAGGCACAAGTCGCGCACCTTTGATCCACAGCCGCAGCGCCTCCCAATGGATCGCTGCCATGATCTTGAAGGTCACGAGCGGCAGGCCGACGAACGAGCGCAGCAGCGCGCGTGACGTGAGCGCCGTGCGCCGGCCGTGGAAGGTCGCAGCCAGCAACGGACCTTCGCTGTCGGTTTCGAGAATGCGCAGCTTCACCTCGTCGGCTGGCGGCGAGACACGGAAATGATAGCGCATCGCCTTCTCGATGAAGGGGGAGACATAGAACAGCTTGTCCTGCACCTGGCGGATGCCGGCATCGGTCTGCTCACCATCCGCGATCGGCAGCACGTAAGAGTGGATGTCGCCAAAGGTGTTGCGCACTTCGTAGATGATCAGCGCGAGCGTGCCATCCGCATGATGGCAGAAATACACCGAGAGCGGATTGAAGGTGTAGCCGAGCAGGCGGGGATAGCAGAGCAGCTCGACGCGGCCACCGGTGAGATCGATGCCATGCGCCGCCGCGCAGCGTTGCGCATAGGCGCGCAGCGAGGAGCCATCGCGCTCACCATGATCTTTCTCGTGGAAGCTGTAGAGAGCTGCACGGTTGACGCCGAACAGGCGTGATGTGCGGTCCGCATCGTCGAGCCGGTCGAGGTCGATCAACAGGCTCATGACGCGATAGGTGAAGCGATGGCCCATGGGTTTCAGGCGCGCATGCATGACGTCGCCGAAATACAGCGCCGCCGGTGCCGTCGTCTTGGTGACCTCGCTCACGTCAGTTACTCCGCAGCTTCCGCCAATTCCGCCGGCGGCTCGCGCCAGGGCACGGTTGCGCCAAGCGCTTCCGCAACAGCAAGGCCGGAGCGCAGGCCGTCCTCGTGAAAGCCGTAGCCGGTCCAGGCGCCGCAAAACCAGGTGTGGCGCTGGCCCTGGATGGCGCCGAGCCGCTTCTGGGCCGCAAAAGCCTTGGCGTCATATTGTGGATGTTCGCACAGATAACGCCCGAATGTGAGATCCGGGTCCGGCGCGAAGGGCGGATTGAGGCTGACGAAAAGCGGCTTGTCCTCAGGCATGCCCTGCAGCTGGTTCATCCAGTAGGTCACCGCGACATCGTTCACATGACTGCCTTCGCGTTTCCAGCGCAGGAAATTCCACGACGCCCAGGCGTTGCGGCGCTTTGGCATCAACCGGGGATCGCGATGCAGATAGACGATGTTCGGTCCATAACCGATATCGCCGAGCACAGCGGTCTCGTCCGGGCTGGGATCGGACAGCAGCGCCAGCGCCTGGTCGCTATGGGTGGCGACGACGACGTGATCATAGAGTTCGTGATGGCCGAGGCTGTCATGCACCATGACGCCATGCGCACCGCGCTCGATGGAGGTCACAGCACAGCCGAGTCGCAGGTGATCGCCGAAAGCGGCCGTCAGTTTCTCCACATAACGCTTGCTGCCGCCTTTCACCGTTCGCCAGATCGGTCGGTCATATTGCAGCAGGCGATGATTGCTGAAGAAGGCGATGAAGTTTTCAGCCGGGAAGTCGAGGATCTGATCTGCGGGGGCCGACCAGATCGCGGCGCCCATCGGGGCGAGATAGTCGGTGAGGAGGCGCGGGGCGAATTTGCGCCAGCGGAAATAGTCGCCAAGCGTCATGTCGGCGAGCAGGCCGGCGTCACGATCCTTTACGCTCTGCTCGTTGAAGGTCAGGATGTCGCGCAGCATCCACAGATAGGACGGCGAGAACGCATTGCGTTTCTGTGCGAACAGGCCGCGCGCCGTATCCGCCCAGCTGTCGCCGCCGCCCTTCCATTCGAACCGCCCGGCATCGGCGCTGACGGCGAAGCTCATGCAGCTGTCCACGGTCTCGACGCCGAGATGGGCGAACAGCGCCGTCAGATCGGGATAATTGAGCTCGTTATAGACGATGAAGCCGATATCGACGGCGATCGGTGTGCCGTCATAATCGATGGTGACGGTATGGCTGTGGCCGCCGGGGCGCAATTCGCGATCATAGACCGTCACGGGATAGCGCTGCGACAATGCCCATGCCGCGGCATTGCCGGCTATTCCCGTTCCAATCACTGCGATGCGCATTCCAAAAGTCCCCTTGGGCGGTCAAATGATAGGGAAGCTACGGTAGGAATCGTCTCCGGGTTTCACCGGCGGAACGGGAAAGAGGAGGGGAGATTGGCGGCAGCAATGTCGGGACACATGAAATCTTCGTAAGGCAGGTGTGGCCGATATCGTCGGCGGAAATCCGATAGGTCAGAATAACGCGATAAAATCAGAGAAACTGTGCAAATGAGAGCGCTGGATACGACCCAACGCCCGAGCAAGCTTGCACGTTCCGACACGGAAGAACACTGTCCGCGACATGTTCGGGCGGCTACAATGGCTGCTCGTTTCATTGTCTTCGCATCACCCGGTGAACGTGTCGCAGTCAGTCGCCTTTTCCGTCTGGAATACCTGCATTTCGCGGGAATGCCGGCCTGTGGCCGCCGGGTGGCGGCAGTGAGCGCTTCGCTCTCGCGAATCACAGGTCGCGCTCTCGCGGCATTTGCCGTGGCTGCCATGTCTGGCGGTTGCATGCTGACCTCCGATATTCCGAACCCGGCGCTGGATATTCCGCCCGCTTACCAGGAAGCCCGCACCGCCAGGCCCGATGCTGCGACGCCGTCGCTGGACTGGTGGCGTGGCTTCCGTTCCGCTGAGCTGACCCAGCTGATGGAGGAGGCGCAGACCGTCAACCTGGACATTGCCGCGGCCGTCGCGCGAATCAGGCAGGCGGATGCGCAGTCCCGGATCACCGGCGCGGCCCTGCTGCCGACGCTCAGTGCTGGCGGGCAAGAGACCTATTCGCGGACATCGGGGTCGAGTGCCAGCGGGTTGTCGATCAGCGGCCGCGAAGTAACGAATTTCTCCGCCTCGCTGTCGGCGAGCTATCAGCTCGATTTCTGGGGCAAGAACCGGGATGCCGCGCTGGCCGCTGAGGAAACCGCGAATGCCAGCCGGTTCGACCGTGAGACCGTGGCGCTGACAACGCTGGCGGCAGTCGCCAATGCCTATTTCCAGGTGCTCACCTCGCAGGACCGCATCCGCACCGCCGAGCGCAACATCGCCAGCGCGCAGCGAATCCTCGATGCCATCAAGCAGCGCTTCAGCGCGGGCACAGGCAACGAACTCGATGTCGCCCAGCAGGAAAGCGTCCTCGCCAATCAGCGCGCTGCCGTGCCGACGCTGCGGACCACACTGGCGCAGAACGCCAATGCGCTGGCGACCCTGGTGTCGCGTCCGCCGGAAAGCGTCCGCGTGGCGGGCGGCTCGCTCAACAATATCGCCGCGCCAAAAGTGACGCCGGGCATTCCGTCGGATCTGTTGACCCAGCGGCCGGACATCCGTCGCCAGGAATCGCGATTGGCCTCGGCCACCGCCAATGTCGGCAGCGCCCGCGCGCAGTTCTTCCCGACCATCTCGCTGACCGGATCGGGCGGCTATCAGAGTTCGGCGCTGGTGGCGCTGTTCAATCCGAACGCGGCCTTTTTCAGCCTGGTCGGCGGCCTGACCCAGCCGATCTTCGATGGCGGCGTCATCAAGGGTAATTTCGAGCTGACCCAGGCGCAGCAGGACGAGTTGCTGCAGACCTATCGCAAGACGGTCGTCTCTGCCTTTGCCGACGTGGATAATGCGCTGGTGGCGATCCGTCAGACCACCGAACGGCTGCGGTTGCAGCGCGAGGTGGTTCGCGCTTCGCGGCGGGCCTTCGAGCTGTCCGAGCAGCAATTGCGCGCCGGAACCGCTGACATCGTAACTGTGCTAAACACCCAGCTGACGCTGTTCCAGGCCGAGGACACCCTGTCCCAGGCGCAACTGGCGCGGCTGCAGGCCTTTGTCAGCTTGTATCAGGCGCTGGGGGGCGGCTGGGAACCGAAAATGGAAAGACCGGTCAATGCTCTTTAAGCCGGATATGAAAGCCGCGAGCGACGGCGTGACCAAGGTTGCCGGCAAGGCGCGCCGCCGCACGGTCTCGATCGCCGTGACGCTGCTGATCCTGGGCGGCCTCGGCTATATCGGCTGGCGCGCGATGCAGACGCAGCAGGGCGGCGGGGATCAGCGCCGTGGCGGCTTCCGGCCGGACATGATGACCGTGCCGGTGCTGGCGGCGACGCCCGAGATCAAGGACGTGCCGGTCTATCTCGACGGTGTCGGCGCCGTGCGCGCGCTCAACAATGTCACCGTGCGCGCGCAGGTCGATGGCAAGCTGATCAAGGTCAATTTCAAGGAAGGTCAGGACGTCAAGGCCGGCGACGTGCTCGGCGAGATCGACCCTGTGCTGTTCAAGGCGCTGTATGATCAGGCCGTCGCCAAGAAGGCCCAGGACGAGGCGACGCTCGCCAATGCCCGGCTCGACCTGATCCGCTACGAGCAGCTGGCGCAATCCAATGCCGGCTCCAAGCAGCAGGCCGATACCCAGCGCTCGCTGGTGGCGCAGCAGGAAGCACTGGTGAAGTCCGATCAGGCCGCGATCGACAATGCAGGCGCGACGCTGAGCTATACCAAGATCATCGCGCCGTTGTCCGGCCGCGCCGGCCTGCGTCAGGTCGATCAGGGCAACATCATCCGCTCGTCCGACACGACCGGCCTTGTGGTGATCACGCAGCTGCAGCCGATCGCCGTGCTGTTCAGCCTGCCGCAGCAGCAGATCACGCGCGCCAATGCCGCCGCTGCCAAGGGTACGCTGTCCGTGGATGTGTTCGGCAATGACGGGGTGACGGTGATCGACACCGGCACGCTCACCGGCATCGATAATCAGGTCGACCAGACCACCGGCACCGTGAAGGTGAAGGCCGAATTCCCCAATCCGACCTATCAGCTGTGGCCCGGCCAGTTCGTCAATGTCCGCCTCAAGGTCGAGACGTTGAAGGACGCCATGGTGGTGCCGACCTCGGCCGTGCAGCGTGGCCCGGCCGGCACGTTCAGCTATGTGATCGGCGAGGGCGACATCGCCAAGGCGGTACCGATCACGGTGACGCAGCAGAACGAAACCTCGGCCGTCATCGCCAAGGGGCTGTCGGCGAGCGACCGCGTGGTCACCACCGGTTTCGCCAATCTGTCCGATGGCGCCAAGGTCAGCGTCGGCACCAATACCGGCGAGCCCGCGGCCGATCTGGCGCCGCGCAGCAAGCGTGGCGGCAGCAAGGGCGGCGATGCCGGCGAGCGCCGCGGCAAGCGCGGCGAAGGGCAGCAACGCGGTTCTGACGGCAATCCCTCCGCGCCGATGGGCCAGACGCCGCCGGCGGCCGGTTCCGGCAGCGCGCCGCAGGGAGCGAAACAACCATGATCGCCGACACCATGGATCGTCGCGCCTGATGGCGCGGACAGCAGCGAGCGCACAGGTATGAGCGTCTCCGAACCCTTCATCCGCCGGCCTGTCGCGACATCCCTGATCGGGGTGGCGCTGCTGATCGGCGGCATGCTCGGCTATTTCTCGCTGCCGATCTCGGCGCTGCCGCAGGTCGATTTTCCGACCGTGCAGGTCTCGACGCAGCTTCCGGGCGCCAGTCCGGAGGTCACGGCGTCGCTGATCACGGCGCCGCTGGAACGCCAGCTCGGCCAGATCCCGTCACTGGTGTCGATGACCTCGACGAGCTCCTACGGCGTCAGCCAGATCTCGCTGCAATTCGATCTCAACCGCGACATCGACGGCGCCACGCAGGACGTGCAGGCGGCCATCAATGCGGCGGCCGGCGTGTTGCCGCGCAACCTGCCTTATCCGCCGGTCTACAACAAAGTGAACCCGGCCGACGCGCCCGTCATGACGCTGGCGCTGACGTCGGACACCATCGCGCTGCGTGCGATGAGCGACCTGTCCGACACGCTGTTGTCGCAGCGCCTCAGCCAGATCACCGGCGTCGGCAAGGTCGGCGTGCTCGGCGGCCTGAAGCCCGCGGTGCGCGTCCAGGCCGATCTCGCCCGGCTCGCTGCCTATGGCATCTCGATGGAAGACCTGCGCACCGCAATTGCCGGCGCCAATGTCTCCGGGCCCAAGGGCTCCCTCGACGGACCGCAACAGGCCTATACGATCGCCGCCAACGACCAGATCGCCGTGGCTGACGCCTATAAGCCCATCATCATCGCCTATCGCAATGGTTCGCCAGTCACCATCGGCGATGTCGCGCAGATCGTCGATGGGCTCGAGAATGACCGCACGGGCGGCTGGTACCAGGGCACACCCGCCGTCATCATCGAAATCCAGCGGCAGCCCGGCGCCAATGTGATCGAGGTCGTTCGCCAGATCCGCGAGGAAATCCCCAAGGTCCAGCGCCTGATGCCGGCCGGCGTCAAGCTGACCATCGTCAGCGACCGCACCGTGACGATCCGCGCCTCCGTGCATGATGTGCAGTTTACCCTGGTGCTGGCCGTCATCCTCGTGACGCTGGTGGTGCTGCTGTTCCTGCGCTCGCTGCGCGCCACGCTGATTGCCGGCGTCGCCTTGCCGCTGTCGCTGATCACGTCTTTCGGCGTGATGTATTTCGCCGGCTTCAGCCTCGACAATCTCTCGCTGATGGCGCTGACCATCGGCACCGGCTTTGTCGTGGACGATGCCATCGTCATGATCGAGAACATCGTCCGCCATATGGAGGAGGGCGAGAGCCCGATGGACGCGGCGCTGAAAGGTGCCAGCGAAATCGGCTTCACCGTGATCTCGCTGACGGTGTCGCTGATTGCCGTGTTCATCCCGCTGCTGTTCATGTCCGGCCTTGTCGGCCGCATGTTCCGGGAATTCGCGCTGACCCTGACAATTGCGGTGGTGATGTCCGCTGTGGTGTCGCTCACGCTGACGCCGATGATGTGTTCGCGGCTTCTGAAGAACATGCACGACGAATGGCAGGTGCCCGGCCTCGCCACGATCAGCCGCGGCATCGATGCCATGGTGGCGTTCTATCACCGCACGCTGCTGTGGGTGATGAAGCATCAGCCGGCGACGCTGGTGGTGACCTTCATCACCATCGCTGCCACGCTCGGACTGTATGTGATCGCGCCGAAAGGCTTCCTGCCATTGCAGGATACGGCCTCCATCACCGCGGTGACGGAAGCGGGGCCGGATGTGTCCTTTGCCGAGATGCAGAACCGGCAGAACGCCGTGGCTGCGATCATTCAGGTCGATCCGGACGTGGTTGGCGTGATCTCGGTGATCGGTGGCGGTTCGGTCAATCCGACCACCAATGTCGGCCGCATGGTGATGACGCTGAAGCCGCTCGGCGAGCGCAAGGACAATATCGTCAAGGTCATCGCACGGCTGAAGGAGCGCGTGGCCGACGTGCCAGGCATGACCGTTTATTTCCAGCCGGTGCAGGACATCCAGATCAGCACCGCGTCCAGCCGCTCGCAATATCAGTATACGCTGACCGGCACGGACGCCAACGAAGTCACCGCGTGGTCGCAGCGCCTGGTCAAGGAGTTGCGCAGCGATCCGATGTTCCGCGACGTGTCCTCGGAAGCCGCGACCGGCGGGTTGCGTGCCTCGCTCGATATCGACCGTCAGCGGGCAGGGCAGCTCGGTATCAGCCTGCAATCGATCAACGACACGCTGAACGATGCCTTCGCGCAGCGCCAGATTTCGACCATCTACGGCCAGTCGAACCAGTATCGCGTCGTGCTCGAGGCATTGCCGTCGCAGCAGCGTGATCCGGAAGTTCTGTCGAAGCTCTATCTGCCCGGCGCCAGCAACGGGACCACCAATGCGCAGGTGCCGCTGTCGGCTGTCGCCACCCTGACGCGGACGACGGCGCCACTGGCGATCTCGCATCAGGCCCAGTTCCCGGCGATCTCGCTGAGCTTCAACCTCGCGCCGAACGAGGCCCTTGGTGATGCCGTCGAGGAAGTGAAGAAGATCGAGACGCGGATCGGCATGCCGACCAGCATTGTCGGCGGATTCTCGGGCGATGCCGCTGAATTCTCCAAGTCGCTGGCAGGCCAGCCCTGGCTGATCCTCGCTGCGATCGTCACGATCTATATCGTGCTCGGCGTGCTTTATGAGAGCTACATCCACCCGATCACCATTCTGTCGACGCTGCCATCCGCCGGCGTCGGCGCCATTCTCGCGCTGATGCTGTGCGGGGAAGACCTGTCGGTGATCGGCTTGATCGGCATCATTCTGTTGATGGGCATCGTCAAGAAGAACGCCATCATGATGATCGACTTCGCCCTCGACGCCGAGCGCGAGCGTGGCATGGCGCCGGAGGCGGCGATCATCGAAGCCTGTCTGCTGCGCTTCCGCCCGATCATGATGACCACGCTGGCGGCGCTGTTCGGTGCCTTGCCGCTGGCGCTGGAGAGCGGCACCGGCTCCGAGCTGCGCTTTCCGCTCGGCGTTTCCATCATTGGCGGCCTGATCGTGAGCCAGGTGCTGACGCTCTATACGACGCCGGTGATCTATCTCGCGCTTGACCGCATCAGCTGGCGTTTTGCGCGGCGCACGCCCGCCGCGCGCAATCCGGGTGCGGCCGGGGCAGGAGGGCCGCCCTAGTGGCGATCTCGATCTCCGAGCCCTTCATCCGCCGGCCGGTCGGCACCACGCTGCTGGCGCTCGGCCTGTGCCTGATCGGTCTCGTGGCCTATCGCTTCCTGCCGGTGGCATCGACGCCGAATGTCGATTTCCCCATGATCATGGTGGCAGCATCGCGCCCCGGCGCAGATCCCGCCATCATGGCATCCACCGTCGCGGCACCTCTGGAACGCCGGCTCGGGATCATTGCGGGGCTCGAGCAGATCACCTCGACGAGTTCGCTCGGCTCGACCCGCATCATGATGCAATTCGCCATCAGCCGCGACGCCGACCGTGCGGCGCGTGACGTGCAGGCGGCGATCAATGCCGCAGCTGCCGACCTGCCGACCGACCTGCCGTCGCAGCCGACCTTCCGCAAGGCCAATCCGTCCGCCACGCCGGTCTTCATTCTCGCGCTGACCTCGAAGACGATGTCGGCCTCCGCGATCTATGACGTCGCCGACACCGTGCTCGTCCAGCGCCTGTCCCAGGTGCCCGGCGTCGGCGAGGTGACGGCCAGCGGCGCCGACCAGCCGGCCGTGCGGATCCAGCTCAATCCGGTTGCGCTGTCCAATGCCGGCATCTCGACCGAGGATGTCCGTACCGCGATCGTCAATGCCAATCCGCTCGGCCCCGTCGGCATCTTCCAGGGATCACGCCAGAGCGAGACGCTGTCGATCAATCCGCAGATGCGCACCGCGGACGAGTTTCGCGAGATCATCATCAAGAGCGACAATGGCAATTATCTGCGCCTGTCCGACGTCGCCGATGTTCAGGATGCCACGCGCAACAATCGCCAGGCTGCCTTCTTCAACAAGCAGCCGGCGGTGCTGATCCAGATCACCAAGCAGGGCAATGCCAATGTCATCGACACCGTCGATCGTGTGAAGGCACTGATCCCGGATCTCAAGCAGTGGATCCCCGCCGGCATCGACGTCTCGGTGCTCAACGATCGCACCGGCACCATCCGCGCCTCCGTCGAGGACATGGAGTGGACACTGCTCGCCACGGCATTCCTGGTGATGGCCGTGGTGTTCCTGTTCGTCCGCCGTGGCGTGCCGACCATTGCCGCCGGTGTATCGGTGCCGCTCGCGATCGCCGGCACGCTGGGCGGCATGTGGCTGGTCGGGTTCTCGATCAACAATCTGTCGCTGATGGCGCTGGCGATCTCCGTCGGCTTCGTCGTCGATGACGCCATCGTCATGATCGAGAACATGTACCGCAATCTGGAAGCCGGCATGACGCCGATGCAGGCAGCGAGTGAGGGCGCCCGCCAGATCGGCTTCACCGTCGTGTCCATCAGCCTGTCGCTGATCGCGGCCTTCATTCCGCTGCTGTTCATGGATGGTCTGGTCGGCCGCCTGCTGCGCGAATTCTCGCTGACCCTGACCTTCTCCATCGTGGTCTCGACCATCGTATCGCTCACGGTGACGCCGATGATCTGCGCGCAGTATATCCGCGCCGGCCACGCGCTGCGCCAGACGCGCTTCGATCGCATTGTCGAAGGCGCGCTGTCGCGCATCATCGCCGCCTATGAGCGGACGCTGCATGTGGTGCTGGAATTCCCGTTTCTCACGCTGCTGGTGTTCTTCGCGACCATCGCGCTGACCATGGTGCTCTACGTCAAGACGCCGAAGGGCTTCTTCCCGGATGATGACAGCGGCTTCGTGATCGGCTCCACGCGCGCCTCCGCCGATGTCTCGTTCCAGGCGATGCTGCCGCTGCAACAGCAGGTAATGGATATCGTGCTGGCCGATCCCGCCGTGCGCAGCGTCGGCTCATCGCTCGGCGGCTCCGGAGGACCGGGTGGCGGCGGCGCCAATCGCGGCACCATGTTCATTGCGCTCAAACCGCCGGCTGAGCGCGACGGCGCGACGACGGATGACGTCATCAATCGCCTGCGGCCCAAGCTGAGCGCGCTGCCGGGCATCCGCCTGTTCATGTTCGCCGCGCAGGACCTGCGGGCAGGCGGGCGACAGAGCGACTCCAACTATCAATACACGCTGACCTCCAGCAATCTCGAACTCCTGCAGAAATGGGCGCCGCTGGTGTCGAAACGGCTGGAAACCGTTCCGGGCGTCACCGATGTGTCCAGCGATCGCGATCCCGGCGGCCTGCAATTGACGCTGAAGATCGACCGCAAGCTCGCCTCCAGCCTCGGCGTCGATGTGGCCGACATCGACAGCGCGCTCAACAACGCCTTCTCGCAACGGCAGATCTCGACCATCTATACCCAGCGCAACCAGTACAAGGTGGTGCTGGAGACTGGCCGCCAATTCCAGAACGACCCCGCCGATCTCGACCGCATCTATGTGCCCGGCACGGGTGGCGCGCAGGTGCCGCTCTCGGCCATCGTCAAGGTGACGCGCACGCTGTCGCCGCTTGCGGTCTATCACTCGCAGTCGATGCCATCGACCACGGTGTCCTTCAACCTGATGCCCGGCGTGCAGCTGGATTCCGTGACCGGCGCGGTGCAGCGCGCCGTCGATGAACTGCACATGCCCGAAGGCATCCGCGGCGGCTTCGACGGCAGTGCCGGCGACTTCCAGAAGACGGCCAACCGCCAGGTTCTGCTGATCCTTGGTGCGCTCATCACCATGTATATCGTGCTTGGCGTGCTCTATGAGAGCCTGGTGCACCCACTGACGATCATCTCCACGCTGCCGCCGGCGGGGCTGGGCGCCTTGCTGGCGCTGCAGATCACCAACACGCCGCTGACGGTGATCGCCTTCATCGGCATCATCCTGCTGATCGGCATCGTCAAGAAGAACGGCATCATGCTCGTCGATTTTGCCCTCGACGCCGAGCGGCATCGCGGCCTGACGCCGGCCGATGCGATTTTCGAGGCCTGCCGCGCGCGGTTTCGCCCGATCCTGATGACCTCGCTGGCTGCCGCCTTTGCCGCGATCCCGCTGGTGATTGCGACCGGTCCCGGCACCGAGATGCGCCGGCCCCTCGGCATCACCATCATCGGTGGCCTGTTCGTGTCGCAGATCCTGACGCTCTACACGACGCCCGTGATCTATCTGCTGATCGACCGGCTGCGAAACAGGTACCGGCCGCAGCCGCATCCGGTACCGGCTGAGTAGCCGATGGTTGAAGCCGGGGCGTCCGCGGCGTATAGCGGGCAATGTCCAGCACAAATGACCTTTCGCCCGAGATCGTCGAGATCCCGGAATGCCCGCATTGCCAGAAGCCGATGCCGCTCTGCATCTGCGACAGCATCGAGCCCATCGATAACAAGATCGGCCTCCTGATCCTGCAGCACCCGCAGGAGCAGGACCGCGCGCTGGGCACCGCCCGCGTCGCCGCCCAGCATTTCACCAATTCGGAGGTCAAGGTCGGCCTGTCCTGGCCGAGCCTGTCCAAGATCCTCGGCCATAATGTCGATCCCGCCCGCTGGGGGATCCTCTATCTCGGCTCCGCCAAGGTGGCTGACTACGACACCGATCTCGAAATCCTCGCCATCGACCGCAAGGCCGAGGCCGAACTGAACCAGAAGTCGCTGCTGAGGGACCTCGAAGGCGTGATCCTGCTGGATGGCACCTGGAGCCAGGCCAAGGCGCTGTGGTGGCGCAATGCCTGGATGCTGAAATGCCAGCGCATCATCCTCGGCCCCGCCGCGCCGTCGCTCTATGGCAAGCTGCGCAAGGAACCGCGCAAGGATGGGCTCTCGACCATCGAGGCAGCGGGCATGCTGCTGTCAGCGCTGGAGAAGCGGCCGAAGATCGCCGAGACGCTCAATGCGAGTTTCGAGCGGATGCTGGCGCGCTATCGCGAGGTGCAGGCCGAAATCCCGGAACTGGCCCCCAAGGCCAAAAAGCGCGACTGGCGCCTCCGCGGCAGCAAGAAGAAATGACCGGGCAGGGCGCACGCCCGTCCGGATGTCGTCAATTCTGATCTAAACGCTTGATTGGATTGATGGAGGCCACGTCGGGAATCGAACCCGAATAAACGGTTTTGCAGACCGGCGCGTAACCATTCCGCCACATGGCCCCATAACGGGTTAGTTACAGACCGTTCGCCGGCAAAGCAATGGCCGGCTTCAATCTTTCACGCGGGTTCCCACATGACCCGCGTAAACGTCTTGTCGAGACGCGCCTCAGCAGGAGGCGTGCCAGCCGTCCGGAAACGGAATGTGCGGCCAGGTGCCTTCATTGTCGTTGGCAGCGGTCGGAATCGGCGCGAGAAACAGCATCTGGCTGCGGAAATCGTCTTCGATCTCGGCTTCGATCTCGGTCCGCACGGCTTCCAGAATGTAGTCGAACTCGGCTTCGCTCATGGTCAAACTCCCTGTCTTGCGGGCAATTTGACGAAAAGCTTTTGTGGTCACGTTGAACGGATCGCTCAAATTGTATCGATCCACCGCGCAGGGCCGCGATGGTTGCCGGAGCGTTACGACGACCGACGCAATTTGCAGGAGATCGTCGGCGGACAAGGCAGGATAGATACGGCGGGCAGTCGGACGCATACGCAAGCTTCAATCACGCGAATCTACTCGGCTCCGGCCTCCTGCCGGAGCGCGGTGGCTGGATGTTCAGGGGCGAAAGGCGATCAGATCTCGATCGGCACGGCAAGGCGGCCGATCAGCAGCGCGACCTCGTCGAGATGATCGTCATCTTCGTGCGCACGATCATGCGTCTTCACGGCGGCAGCGAGTCGGGACACGCATTCGTCGTCGCTGATCAGGGGCAGGGAGTGGATGTCGGTCGGAAGCGCGCGGTCGGTGTGCAGGGCGGGCATGAATCACCTCGTTTCGATTCTGGACTGGGCTCGACGTCAAGACCTCAAACTTTGCGATGCAATAAGTCGAAAAGGCGACAAATAGATCCGAAACGACGGATCAATTCGTCCCGAAAATCGATGCAAGAAGGGCGCCAGCCCCCGAAATATCGCGTGTTTCCGAGCGTTTGCACGAGTTTTCCCCGGCCGTGACGATGAGATGAAACATTCCGCATTTCCCGCTTTCCAAGCCGGGATCGCTTTGTTATACGCTGCCGCACGCGACAAGATCGCGTTTTCCCTGGTAGCTCAGCGGTAGAGCATTCGACTGTTAATCGAATGGTCGCTGGTTCGAATCCAGCCCGGGGAGCCAACCATTCTTTTCCCAAAATCGATGCTGCCAGACCGCCCCATGCGCCTTCGCTTGCGCAGCAACTGTGCTTTTCCGCATCTTGCCCGCGGCACTGTGTTGCCGTAATTCCTCAGCTTCGAGACCTTCTAGACTCAGCCAATTCTCGACTTAGCCAAGGGATTGCCATGTCCGACTTCTCCGCCGCCCGCCAGAAAATGGTCGATGGCCAGGTGCGTCCGAGCGACGTCACCGATCTGCGCATCATCGACGCCATGCTGTCGGTGGCCCGTGAGGAGTATGTGCCGGCCAATCTGCGCCCGATGGCCTATCTCGACCTCGATCTGGATCTCGGCACGGCCGGCGAGGCCAAGCGCTTCCTGATCAAGCCGGTGGTGCTGGCCAAGATGCTGCAGGCCGCCGAATTGAAGGGCACCGACAAGGTGCTCGTGGTCGGCTGCCCGAGCGGCTATTCCGCCGCCGTGATCGGCCAGATCGCAGGCTCCGTGACCAATGCGGGGACCGAAGGCGCCGCCGCGAGCGGCCCGTATGACGTCATCGTGATGGCGGGCGCCACCGAAGTCGCCCCCACCGGCCTCTATGGCCAGCTGGCCCCCGGCGGCAAGCTGCTCGGCGTGTTCGCCCAGACCAAGCCGCAGCGCGCCACCATGGTCACCCATTCCCACGACGATTTCGGCAGCCGCCCGCTGTTCGACGCGGTGGCGCCGGTGCTGCCGGGTCTGGAGCGGAAGGCCGAATTCGTCTTCTGAGGCCGCCGCCGCCACGCCGGTTGAACGAGACGCCCCGCGGGTCACCCGTGGGGCTTTTTCGTCGCCTGCCTAGGAACCTGACCTGCGAATGCAAGTGTGGCTTGTATGTCCCATCGGCCAAGTTTCCACCGCGATCTTGCCACGGGAGGTTCCGTCTCGCGCGTGCGAGTAATATGGTGAGTGGAGACTCGCTAACGGATTTCGCCTGTCTGGCGCAGTG
Organism: Tardiphaga sp.; assembly: GCF_044336785.1. Classification (GTDB taxonomy): domain Bacteria; phylum Pseudomonadota; class Alphaproteobacteria; order Rhizobiales; family Xanthobacteraceae; genus Tardiphaga. The sequence continues at coordinate 15,434 of NZ_JBIIOT010000065.1, forward strand.
AAGCTGTGCCTTGGATAGGTGAGTGGCAAGAATGGATTACCAAGAATGGGCCGCGTAAAAGTTTCCACCGGCGCTGCTGTTGCGGCCTTGTTGCTGTCGCTCGCCGGCACGACCCCGAGCCTCGCCGACACGATCGAAGCGGCCCTGGTCCGCGCCTATCAAAACAATCCGCAGCTCAACGCACAGCGTGCATCGGTGCGCGCCACCGACGAGAACGTGCCGCAGGCGTTGTCCGGTTATCGCCCGAAGGTCGCGATCACTGCGAGCGGCGGCTATCAATATACGGACGCTGTCAGCGTCGTCGGCGGCAACGTGATCGCGCTGCACGGCGTGCAGGTGCCGCGCGCGGTTGGTGCGACCATCAACCAGACGCTCTACAACGGTAATCAGACGGCGAACCGCACCCGCGCTGCCGAAGGCCAGGTGTCCGCTGCGCGCGAAGGCCTTCGCGTGCTCGAACAGACGGTGATGCTGTCGGCCGCCACGATCTACATGGACTATCTGCGCGACTCGGCTGTGGTCGAAGTGCAGAAGAGCAATGTCCGCGTGCTCGAACAGACGCTGAAGCAGACCCGCGATCGCTTCAATGTCGGTGAAGTCACCCGTACGGACGTGGCGCAGTCGGAAGCCCAGCTCGCTGCCGGCCGCACGCAGCTGCTCACCGCCGAATCGAACCTCACCACGACGCGTTCGAACTTCCGCCGCATCATCGGCAATGAGCCGAATGCCTTGCAGGCCGGTTCTCCCGTCGATCGCTATCTGCCGAACTCGTTGCCGACTGCCGTGGATCTCGGCCTTGTCGAGAACCCCAACGTCACCGCCGCGATGTATGGCATTGATGTCAGCTTCCTCAATGTGAAGGTCAATGAAGGCGCGCTGTTCCCGACGGTGTCGCTGCAGGCCAGCATCCAGCAGGGCTGGGACCAGTCGATCACCGCGCCGCGCGGCCTGACCGCGGCCGGCATCGCGCAGGTGTCGATTCCGGTCTATCAGGGCGGTGCCGAATATTCGCTGATCCGCCAGTCCAAGGAAACGCTGGCGCAGCAGCGCCTGGCGCTCGAGCAGGTGCGCGACCAGACCCGCGCCAGCGTCGTGCAGGCCTGGGGCCAGTTGCTAGCGGGCAGGGCGCAGGTCGCCTCGGCGCAGGCGCAGGTGCAGGCATCGGAAATCGCGCTGAACGGCGTGCGTGAAGAAGCCAAGGCCGGCCAGCGCACCACGCTCGACGTGTTGAACGCGCAGCAGGCGCTGGTGAATGCGCGCGTGGCACTCGTCACCGCGCAGCATGATCGCGTCGTCGCGTCCTATGCCGTGCTGAACGCCGTCGGTCGTCTGTCGCCGACGGTGATGAAGCTCAACACCAATGTCTATGATCCGAGCGTGCACTATCATCAGGTGCGCGATAGCTGGGCTGGCGTTCGCACGCCGGATGGCCGCTGAGCCGTTCGGTACTTGAATCATACCATCTGCTTCAAAGGGCCGCCGCAAAGCGGCCCTTTCGCTTTTCGCCTTTGCTTGCAATCATTTGATGCAATGACGTACCGTTCAACGACGTAGCAGCGCGATTCGGAACGCATCAGTGCGTGAAGGTTGCGACGGCTAGTGGTGAGGCGTCGCTTGATCTGGGGACAAGTCAGGCTTGCGCGATGAATGGTCTGCCCGGCACGGCCGGGCGCCGCGAAATTCAGCCTCGTCTGGTGTAGGATAGTGACGAGAGCTTAGACGATGCGGAGTCGGACATGACGCAACCTGCAAAGGTCCAGGAACCCTCCATGGAGGAGATTCTGGCGTCGATCCGTCGCATCATCGCGGATGATGAAGCAAAGCCTGTCGAAGCAGCACCTGCTCCAGCGCCCGCTGCACCGCCGCCGAAGCCGGCTGTCGTTGCCAGCGCGCCGCCACCGGCCCCGAAGCCCGTTCCCGCCCCCCCGCCAAAACCAGTCGAGAAAGCGCCCGAGCCTGCTGTGAGCAACAGCCAAGACGATATCGACGCGATGCTTGCGAGTCTCGATGCGGTCACTTCCGAACCCGAGGTCCGTGCCGCGCCGCCGGTCGAGGACGTATTTGAACTCACCGACGAGATGGTGGTGGCGGAAGAGCCGGAGCCGGCCTTCCGGCATGTGGAGCCCGCCGACGATCTCGAATTCGCTGAAGCCGTCGCGGCCAGTGCGCCACCACAGCCGCGCTTCGATCCGCCAGCCTATGATGCGCCGCTGCGTGGACAGCCGGCAGCCGCGGCACCGCCGATGATGTCGCAGACGACCGCGTCGGCCGTGGAATCCGCGTTCAATTCGCTCGCCAATACCGTGCTGAGCAACAATGCCCGCACGCTGGAGGATCTCGTCAAGGAGATGCTGCGGCCGATGCTGAAATCCTGGCTCGATGACAATCTGCCGGGTCTGGTGGAGCGCGTCGTCAAGGCGGAGATCGAGCGCGTCTCGCGCGGCGGCGGGCGTTAGGCGCCGTTAGCCGTTTCAGGCGGAAACGGGCCTTCGTTTGGCCCATTCCGGGCTTATATACCGGCCATCTGTTGACTTGCGCCTGTGCTGCGGCTTTCTAGCCGCAGGCACATTCATGGCCGTTTTTGCGGCCGAACACTCCTGATTGATTGCATCCGTCATGATCGAAAAGACCTATCAGCCCGCCGATATCGAAGCCCGCATTGCGGCGGCGTGGGAGAGCGAAGGCGCGTTCAAGGCCGGCCGGCCGGAGCGTCAGGACGCCGAGCCCTATACGATCGTGATCCCGCCGCCGAACGTCACCGGCTCGCTGCATATGGGCCACGCCCTCAACAACACGCTGCAGGACGTGCTGTGCCGCTTCGAGCGCATGCGCGGCCGTGACGTGCTGTGGCAGCCGGGCACCGACCATGCCGGCATCGCGACCCAGATGGTGGTCGAGCGACAGTTGATGGAACGCAAGGAGCCAGGCCGTCGCGAGATGGGCCGTGAAGCTTTCCTCGAGCGCGTCTGGAAATGGAAGGCCGAGAGCGGCGGCACCATCGTCAATCAGCTGAAGCGCCTCGGCGCGTCCTGCGACTGGTCGCGCGAACGCTTCACCATGGACGAGGGCCTCTCCGAGGCCGTCATCAAGGTCTTCGTGCAGCTCTATCGCGAGGGCCTGATCTACAAGGACAAGCGTCTCGTCAACTGGGACCCGAAACTGCTGACCGCGATCTCCGATCTCGAAGTGCAGCAGGTCGAGGTCAAGGGCAATCTCTGGCATCTGCGCTATCCGATCGAGGGGAAGACCTTCAATCCGGAAGATCCGACGAGCTTCATCGTCGTCGCCACCACGCGTCCGGAAACGATGCTGGGCGACAGCGGCGTCGCCGTGAATCCAGCCGACGAGCGTTACATCCATCTGATCGGCAAGAATGTCGTGCTGCCCCTGGTCGGCCGCCTGATCCCGATCGTCGGCGATGAATATTCCGATCCCGAAAAGGGCTCGGGCGCGGTGAAGATCACGCCTGCACATGACTTCAACGATTTCGAAGTCGGCAACCGCCACGGCCTCGCGCGCATCAGCATTCTCGATATCGAAGGCAAGCTCGCGCTCGCCGACAACGAGGACTACGCACGCGGCCTGCCGGAAGGCGCCTCGCAACTGATCGAGGAACTCCACGGCATGGAGCGCTTCGCCGCGCGCAAAGCGATCGTGCAGCGGCTCGACGATTTCGGCTTCCTCGAAAAGATCGAGCCGAACGTCCACATGGTCCCGCATGGCGACCGTTCGAATGTCGTCATCGAGCCGTTCCTCACCGACCAGTGGTATGTCGACGCCAAGACCATGGCCCAGCCGGCGATCGCCGCGGTGCGCACCGGCGCCACCGAATTCGTGCCGAAGAACTGGGAAAAGACCTATTACGAGTGGATGGAGAACATCCAGCCCTGGTGCATCTCGCGCCAGCTCTGGTGGGGCCATCAGATCCCGGCCTGGTACGGCCCGGATGGCAAGGTGTTCGTCGCCGAGACCGAGGACGAGGCCGTCGGCCATGCGCTCGGCTATTATGTCGAGCAGGAGCACATCACGGCAGAGCAGGGCCGCGAGATGGCGCTCGATCCTGCCAAGCGCGAAGGCTTCATCACGCGCGACGAAGACGTGCTCGACACCTGGTTCTCGTCGGCGCTGTGGCCGTTCTCGACGCTCGGCTGGCCGCAGACCGATGTCGATGTGAACCGCTATTACCCGACCAATGTCCTCGTCACCGGCTTCGACATCATCTTCTTCTGGGTCGCCCGCATGATGATGATGGGCATGCACTTCAAGAAGGACGTGCCGTTCCCGACCGTCTACATCCACGCCCTCGTCCGCGACGAGAAGGGCGCCAAGATGTCGAAGTCGAAGGGCAACGTCATCGACCCGCTCAACCTGATCGACCAGTTCGGCGCGGATGCACTGCGCTTCACGCTGGCCGCCATGGCCGCGCAGGGCCGCGACATCAAGCTCGCGACCTCACGCGTCGAAGGCTATCGCAACTTTGCGACCAAGCTCTGGAATGCGAGCCGCTTCGCCGAGATGAACGAGTGCGTGCTGCCGGCCGGATTCGATCCGACCGCGGCAAAGGAAGTGCTCAATCGCTGGATCGCGCATGAAACCGTCAAGGCCACGCGCGAAGTCACCGAAGCGATCGAAGCCTATCGCTTCAACGACGCGGCCGGTGCGGCCTATCGCTTTGTCTGGAACGTGTATTGCGACTGGTATCTCGAACTCGCAAAGCCCTTCATGATGGGCGAGGACGGCCCGGCCAAGGCCGAGACCCGCGCCATGGTCGCCTGGGCGCGCGACGAAATCCTCAAACTGCTGCATCCGTTCATGCCCTTCATCACCGAAGAGCTGTGGGCGGTCACTGCGCCGCGTGACGGTCTGCTCGCATTGGCGCCCTGGTCGCGCAAGGCGACGGGTATCACGCGTGAGCAGGAAGCACTGATCGTCGCGACCGCGGCGAGCGATCCGATCGTCGCGCCGATCCTGCTCGCCGATCCCGCACCCGCCGCAGCTGATTTCACCGACGATGCTGCCGAAGCCGAGATCGGCTGGGTCGTCGATCTCATCACCGCCGTGCGCTCGCTGCGCGCCGAGATGAATATCGTGCCGGCCACGCTGACGCCGCTGGTGCTGGTCGCGGCGTCCGCCGAGATGCAGGCGCGGGCGCAGCGCTGGAGCGACGTCATCAAGCGCCTCGCGCGCATCGACAACATCACCTTCGCCGACAAGGCGCCGGAAGGCACCGTGCAGCTCATCGTCCGCGGCGAAGTCGCCGGCCTGCCGCTGAAAGGCTTGATCGACGTCGCGGCCGAACAGGCGCGGCTCGAGAAGGAGCTCGTCAAGGCTGAAGGCGACATCAAGCGCGCGGACGCGAAGCTGTCGAACGAGAAGTTCGTGGCGAATGCGGCGGAAGAGGTCGTCGAGGAAGAACGCGAAAAGCGCGCCGCTGCCGAAGGCCGCAAGGCCAAGGTGCTGGAAGCGCTGGAGCGGTTGAAGACGATGTCGTAAGGCGCGGACGTAAACTCTTGCTGTCATCCCCGCCTAGCACGCCGAAGGCGTGCGCGGAGCGGGGATCCAGTAGACACCGGCGGCAGTGATCAACGCGCTGCAAGTGTCTACTGGATCGCCCGGTCAAGCCGGGCGAAGACAGCGGGGACGGGCTACTTCGCAAACGGCTTGCTCAAATACTTCGACCCCCGCGCGCCGTAACGCCAGGGCAACTCCACCGCCTTGCTGATCCCGATCCGGATGCCGGCCACGACATCCGGCATCTCCGTCCGCGCAAACATCTCGATCGGCGGCTTGTCCAGCGCGAGCCCGTTATGCGCGAGCCCGATGCCCAGCGCCTGGCACAGCCGGCCGGGGCCGGAGCACAGCAGCCGCTCGTCCTCCAGCCCGCGCCGGGCACGCATCTCATCCAGCCCGAATGTCGGCTGCAGCGCACGGATCAGCACCGCGCTGGCCGAGCCTTCCCCCTCGCACACGGCATTCACGCAAAACACCTGGTGGATGCGATACACATAGGCAAAGCCCGCCGGACCGAACATGATCCGGTTCCGCGGCGTCGGCCCGTTGAAGGAATGCGCGGCCGGGTCGGTGTGATGATAGGCCTCCACCTCCACGATCACCCCGCCGACGCCGTCCAGCAGCAGGGTTGCGCCGATCAGATCCGGCGCCACATCATGGACACTGCGATCAAAGAATTTGCGATTCAGTGCTTTGCCCAATTTGTGGGTGGTTTGGTCAGGTTTTCGGGCCATTCTCACACGATATGCTTGGATGCAGGGCGGGGCCGGGCGAGCGCGGGTTGCGAGCGGGCGCCCGGCGGATTACCTAGGGCATTGCACAGAACGGACAATTCATGGTCACCGTCCTCGATACCGTATCATCGTCGCAAATCCGCCCGCGTCACCCTGAAAAGGTGAATCGGCCCGACAATTTTTCGCCGCAGAAGCCGGACTGGATCCGCGTGCGTGCGCCGACCAGTCGTGGCTATGGCGATACCCGCAAGATCGTCAAGGAAAACGGCCTCGTCACCGTGTGCGAGGAGGCCGGCTGCCCGAATATCGGCGAGTGCTGGCAGAAGAAGCACGCCACCTTCATGATCATGGGCGACACCTGCACCCGCGCCTGTGCGTTCTGCAACGTCAAGACCGGCATGCCGAATGCGCTCGATGCGAACGAGCCTGCACATGTCGCTGAAGCCGTGCGCAAGCTGGGCCTCGAACACGTGGTCATCACCTCGGTGGACCGCGATGACCTCGCCGATGGCGGCGCCGATCATTTCGCGCAGGTCATCCGCGCCATTCGTGCGGCGTGCCCGACGACGACCATCGAAATCCTGACGCCCGACTTTTTGCGCAAACCGGGCGCGCTTGAAGTGGTCGTCGCCGCGAAGCCTGACGTGTTCAACCACAATCTGGAAACCGTGCCGTCGCGCTATCTCACGGTCCGCCCCGGCGCGCGCTACTTCCATTCGCTGCGCCTGCTGCAGCGGGTGAAGGAGCTCGATCCCACCATCTTCACGAAGTCGGGCATCATGGTCGGCCTCGGCGAGGAGCGGCCTGAAGTGCTGCAGGTGATGGACGACATGCGCTCGGCTGAGATCGACTTCCTCACCATCGGCCAGTACCTGCAGCCGACGCGCAAGCATCACGTGGTGTCGCGTTACGTGACGCCCGATGAATTCGCAGGCTATGAGAAGGTCGCCTACACCAAGGGCTTCCTCATGGTGTCGGCGTCGCCGCTGACGCGGTCGTCGCATCATGCCGGCGAGGATTTTGCCAAGCTGAAGGCAGCGCGCGAAGCCATCGCCCGCTGATTGATCGATGCCGAGATTTGCCAATAAGCGCCGCGTGCGCCACAGCGCACCGCAGATGTTCGACCTCGTGGCCGATGTCGAGCGCTATCCGGAATTCGTGCCGCTCTGCAAGGCCCTGAAAGTGCGGCAACGCACGCAGAATGACGACGGCACCGAAGTCATCGTTGCCGACATGACCGTGTCGTTCAAGCTGGTGCAGGAGAGTTTTACGAGCAAGGTCACGCTCGATCGGGCCAACCTGAAAATCCTGGTCGAATATCTGCGTGGCCCGTTCAGCAATCTCGAGAATCGCTGGACGTTCGAGCCGAAGACCGAGACCGAATGCGATGTCGGCTTCTTCATCAACTACGAATTCAAGAGCCGCATGCTGGCGCTGCTGATGGGCTCGATGTTCGACGCGGCATTCCAGCGCTTTGCCGCGGCGTTCGAGAAGCGTGCGGATGAGGTGTATCGGGCGCGCCCTGCTTAACTCCGCCCCTCATGGTGAGGAGGCGCGCAGCGCCGTCTCGAACCATGAGCTGGCCTGGCTCCGAGCTTCGCCGCCATCCTTCGAGACGCCGCTGCGCGGCTCCTCAGGATGAGGGCGGAGTGAGGATTACTCTGCTTTCGGCTTCGGCTTCACGGCCTTCTTCACAGGCCTCGTCGCAGCCTTCCGCCGCGGTGATCGCGCCACGCGCGCGCTGCTGGCCAAAGCCCGCTTCTTCGCCGGTGCCTGCGGCCCGCGCGCCAATTCCATCAGCATCCGCAGCGCTTCCAGCACCGAGCGCTGGCGCACGGCACTTCGGCCGATCGCGCCGAACCGGCATTCCTTGTTGACGATCCGCCCGTCACGCGCGGCCACGGCGAAATGCACGAGCCCTACGGGCTTGCCCGGCGTCGCGCCGCCGGGGCCGGCAATGCCGGTGATGGACACGGCGAGATCGACATCCGCTTCTTCCAGCGCGCCCACCGCCATCTGGATCGCGGTCTCCTTGCTGACCGCGCCGAAGCTGTCGAGCGTCGTTGCCTTCACGCCCAGCATCTTGCGCTTGGCGTCATTGGAATAGGTGACGAAGCCGCGATCGATCACGTCGGACGAGCCGGGGATCTCCGTCAGTGCGCCGGCGACCAGGCCGCCGGTGCAGGACTCCGCTGTCGCAATGGTCAGCTTGCGACTGCGGCAAAGGTCGAGCAGCGCGCGGGAGAGGGCTCTTGCGTCGCTGCCGGCCATGTCAGTCCACCCAGGGCAAGCGGATCGTGGCCGCCGCTGTTGCTGCAATACCTTCTTCACGGCCAGTGAAGCCAAGACGCTCGCTGGTCGTCGCCTTCACCGCCACGCGCGACACCGGCACGCCCGAGATCTCGCTGATGCGCGTGCGCATCGCATCGCGCAGCGGACCGATCTTCGGCCGTTCGCAGATCAGCGTCACTTCGAGATTGGCGATCTTGCCGCCACGCGCGGTCACGCGACCGACGGCGTATTCAAGAAACTTGTCGGACGCAGCGCCCTTCCACTTGTCGTCGCTCGGCGGGAAGTGCGAACCGATATCGCCATCCGCCAGTGCGCCCAGAATCGCATCCACCAGCGCATGCAGGCCGACATCGCCGTCGGAATGCGCCAGGAAGCCGCGCGTATGTGGCACGCGCACGCCGCAGATCATCAGGTGATCGCCGTCGCCGAAGGCGTGCACGTCATAGCCCGTGCCCATGCGGATATCGCCGAGGGAGGCTGCGAGGCGGGCTTCTTCGCGGGAAAAATCTTCGGGAGTCGTCAGCTTCATATTTGCAGGATCGCCTTCAAAGGTTGCCACGGTCAATCCCGCCCATTCGGCGAGCGCGGCATCGTCGGTGAAATCGTCACGGCCCTCGGCTGCGGCACGACGATGCGCCGCGAGGATGACATCGAAACGAAAGGCCTGTGGCGTCTGTGCGATACGCAGCTTGGCGCGTTCGGGCGTCGCTTCCACATGACCTTTGTCATTCACGACCTTGATCGTATCGACGACAGGCGCGGTCGGTACCGCGGCGCCGGTGATCTGCGCAGCGGCGATGGCGCGCTCGATCACGGCAGGAGACACGAAGGGGCGGGCGGCGTCGTGAATCAGCACGATGTCCGGCGCCTGATCCGCCAGCGCCTCCAGCCCGGCATGGACCGAGGCCTGCCGAGTCGCGCCGCCATTGGCCGGAACCTGGTACCGCAGCCCTGTCACCGCCTCGTTGAAAAGGGCGACATCGTCGGGGTTGGTGATGGGCTGCACTGCGAACACCTGTGGATGTGCGCAAAACGGCTCCATGGCGCGGGCGATCACCGGACGCCCGCCGATGGTGCGATATTGCTTGGGGCCGCCGCCTCCGGCGCGCAGGCCACGCCCGGCGGCAACGATAACGGCGGCAGTTTTCGGTGAATTTGTCATCAGGGTCAGTTGATTAAGGGGTAAGCGATTGGAGCACAGCCCTTAGCACGGCCGCGCCGAAAAACAGTAGGTTTGCTTGTCGGAATAGTTGGGCATGACGCATAAACGTGCATTGCTGCACTGCACTTGCAAAGTTGTTGGCTTTGGCTAATGTGTAGGCATGACAATTGACTGCCCAACAAATGTGCGCATACTGGGCTTTGTCGCCGCAACGCCGCGGAGACAAGCACGATGAGTAGCTCTGTGAGTCCGGACGCATCATACAGCAAACGATTGAAGATTGGTGATGTGGAAATCGCCAACAGGGTCGTTCTTGCGCCGATGTCGGGCATTACCGACGCCCCGTTCCGTCGCCTGACCGCCGAGCTCGGCGCCGGTCTTGTGGTTTCCGAAATGACCGCCAGCGACGATCTGGTGAATGGACGGCCGATGTCGGTGCTTCGCTGCGAGGCGACCGGGATGGGTCCGCATGTGGTGCAGCTCGCTGGCTGCGAGGCGCACTGGATGGCCGAAGGCGCCCGGATCGCCGAAGGCGGCGGCGCGGATATCATCGACATTAATATGGGCTGCCCGGCGCGCCACGTGACCGGCGGGCAGTCCGGCTCGGCGCTGATGCGTGATCTCGACCATGCGCTGACGTTGATCGAAGCCACGATCTCCGCCGTGAAAGTCCCGGTGACGCTGAAGATGCGTCTCGGCTGGGACGATCGCACGATGAATGCGCCCGAACTCGCGCGCCGTGCGGAAGAGGCGGGGGTGCAGCTCATCACCGTGCATGGCCGCACGCGCTGCCAGTTCTATAAGGGCGACGCCAACTGGGATGCCGTGCGTCCAGTGAAGGCGGCCGTTAGCGTGCCCGTGGTCGTCAATGGCGACATCACCTCCTTCGACAAGGCCGTCAGCGCCCTCGAAGCCTCCGGCGCTGATGCCGTGATGGTCGGCCGTGGTGCTTATGGCCAGCCTTGGCTGCCCGGCCAGATCGGCCGGCAGCTTGAAACTGGCATCAAGGAAACTGCGCCGACATTGCAGCAGCAGCTCGCTTATGTCGTCACGCTCTATGACGACGTTTGTCAGCATTACGGCCTGCGTGTCGGCCTTCGCCATGCGCGAAAACATCTCGGCTGGGCGCTCGACACGGCCGCAGACACCAGCGGTGCGGCACCGGCGAAGCTCAAAGACTGGCGCGCCCGAATTCTCACCTCTGAAGACCCCTCCGGCGTGCATCGCGCGCTGAACGAGGCCTTCGACGACTTTGCATGGAGTGCTGCCGCATGAGCGCCGCAGAATATCGCCGGCCAGCCCCCGCAGACAGCGAGGCGATCCTCAACGCGCTGCCGCATCCGATTCTCGTGATTGCGCCGGACGGCAAGATCGTCGACGCCAACATGTCCGCTGAGTCCTTCTTCGACATTTCCGCGCAGTTTCTGCGCCGGCAGTCGCTGCGCGAGCTGGTGCCGTTCGGCAGTCCGCTGCTGGCGCTGATCGATCAGGTCCGCGAAGCCAATTCGCCGGTGAACGAATACAAGGTCGATTTGGGCACGCCGCGCATCGGCGGCGATCGCCAGGTCGATCTGCATGTGGCACCGCTCACGGAGCGCCCCGGCCATATCGTCGTGATGCTGCAGGAGCGCACCATCGCCGACAAGATGGATCGCCAGCTCACCCATCGCAGCGCCGCGCGGTCGGTGACGGCACTCGCCGCCATGCTGGCGCATGAGATCAAGAACCCGCTGTCCGGCATCCGCGGCGCGGCACAGCTGCTGGAACAGCAGGCCTCCGCCGAAGACCGCATGCTCACGCGCCTGATCACCGACGAGGCCGACCGCATCGTCACGCTGGTCGATCGCATGGAGGTGTTCGGCGACGAGCGTCCGGTGGCGCGCGGCCCCGTCAACATCCATTCGGTGCTCGACCATGTGAAGCGCCTGGCGCAATCCGGCTTTGCGCGCAACATCCGCTTCATCGAGGATTACGACCCGTCGCTGCCGCCGGTGCTGGCCAATCAGGATCAGCTCATTCAGGTGTTCCTGAATTTGGTGAAGAACGCCGCCGAAGCGATTGTCGATCTCGGCTCCGATGGCGAGATCCAGCTCACCACAGCGTTCCGACCCGGCGTGCGCCTCTCGGTGCCTGGCAAGAAGTCACGCGTGTCGCTGCCGCTCGAGTTCTGCGTGAAAGACAACGGCCCCGGCGTTCCCGAAGATCTGTTGCCAAATCTCTTCGATCCCTTCGTCACGACCAAACCGACCGGAAGCGGCCTGGGTCTTGCATTGGTTGCGAAGATCATCGGCGACCACGGCGGGATCATCGAGTGTGAATCCCAACCCCGAAAGACCACCTTCCGCGTGCTGTTGCCGATGTTCAACCCAGCCAAGAACCTAGACAGCAAGACCATAGATCCGGGCAGTGACGATGCGGGTGCATCGTCCGGCTCGCAGACTTAAGTAGAGGACTGACGATGCCTGCAGGAAGTATTCTGGTTGCGGATGACGATACGGCAATCCGCACGGTCCTCAATCAGGCGCTGTCGCGCGCGGGATACGAGGTGCGTCTCACCGGCAATGCCGCCACGCTGTGGCGCTGGGTGAGCCAGGGCGAGGGCGATCTCGTCATCACCGACGTGGTGATGCCCGACGAGAACGCGTTCGACCTTCTCCCGCGCATCAAGAAGATGCGTCCCAATCTGCCCGTCATCGTGATGAGCGCGCAGAACACCTTTATGACCGCGATCCGCGCCTCCGAGCGCGGCGCCTACGAATATCTGCCGAAGCCCTTCGACCTGAAGGAGCTGATCGCCATTGTCGGCCGCGCACTGGCCGAGCCGAAAGAGCGCGTCGCCAGCAATGACGACGACGGCGAGTTTGATTCCATCCCGCTGGTCGGCCGTTCGCCGGCGATGCAGGAAATCTACCGCGTCCTCGCCCGCCTGATGCAGACCGATCTCACGGTCATGATCTCCGGCGAGAGCGGCACGGGCAAGGAACTCGTCGCCCGCGCGCTGCATGATTACGGCAAGCGCCGCAACGGCCCGTTCGTCGCGGTCAACATGGCGGCGATTCCGCGCGATCTCATCGAATCCGAACTGTTCGGCCACGAGCGCGGCGCCTTCACCGGCGCCAATGCCCGCGCCACAGGCCGCTTCGAGCAGGCCGAAGGCGGCACGCTGTTCCTCGACGAAATCGGCGACATGCCGATGGAGGCACAGACGCGTCTTCTCCGCGTGCTGCAGCAGGGCGAATACACCACGGTCGGCGGCCGCACCCCGATCAAGACCGACGTCCGCATCGTTGCGGCCTCGAACAAGGACCTGCGCATCCTGATCCAGCAGGGCCTGTTCCGCGAGGATCTGTTCTTCCGCCTCAACGTCGTGCCGCTGCGCCTGCCGCCGCTGCGTGAGCGCATCGAGGATCTGCCCGACCTGATCCGCCACTTCTTCGCACTCGCCGAGAAGGACGGCCTGCCGCCGAAGAAGCTCGACGCGCTGGCACTCGAGCGTATGAAGCAGCATCGCTGGCCCGGTAACGTTCGCGAACTCGAAAACCTGGCCCGCCGTCTCGCCGCGCTCTATCCGCAAGATGTCATCACCGGTCCGGTGATCGATGGCGAGCTGGCGCCACCCGCTGTGGTCTCGGGTGGTAACGCACCGACCACCGTGGATAATCTGGGTGGGGCCGTGGAGGTCTATCTGTCCTCGCACTTCTCCAGCTTCCCGAACGGCGTGCCGCCGCCGGGCCTCTATCACCGCATCCTGCGCGAGATCGAGGTGCCATTGCTGACCGCCGCGCTGGCCGCCACCCGTGGCAACCAGATCCGCGCCGCCGATCTGCTCGGTCTCAACCGCAACACGCTGCGGAAGAAGATTCGGGATCTGGACATTCAGGTCTATCGGACGGGGGGCTAGGAACGACACGGTCGCTCATGGTGAGGAGGCGCGTAGCGCCGTCTCGAACCATGAGATGGCCAGACTCCGAGCGTGCAGCCATCCTTCGCGACGCGGCCAAGCGGCCGCTCCTCAGGATGAGGGCGGAGTTTCCTGATATTTCACCGATCAAACGGTGAAATTGAGCGACTTGCGCAATCCGCGGCTGTTCTACGCCGCGGATTTGTCGTAATTGAGCAACATTGTTGTATGATTGCATCAGTGCGTAGGTGGTAGCGACCCAGCCCGCGCCAAGGTCACGCAACGCCTCGCTCAGCAAAAAATCCCGGAATGACGAACGCAGAGACGTCGGCACCAGTTTTCGAACCGTCGGTA
>NZ_JBIIOT010000062.1:0-31996 GCF_044336785.1 Tardiphaga sp.
CCTCGCCGCTAAGCAGGATTTTGTCGATACCCTGTCATGCTTTTGTTTTAGGCAGAACTGACTAGACTTTAAGCGCGACCGAATGGCGCAGTTTGAGTCGGTCTGCCTAAAGCGTGAAAAGCGCGGGATTCATAAACCGTTAGCGGTCTCGGCCCGGTTGGCACGGCATTTGATTCTACAGGGATCAGGCTGCGACCGCGTTGTGAATTTCTCCGCGTGGGAACCTCAGTCAAGATCGCCCGACAGATCGTCGGGCCTAGCGGGGATAGGACCCATGAAAATTGTTATGGCGATCATCAAGCCGTTCAAGCTTGAGGAAGTCCGTGATGCCCTGACCGCCATTGGCGTTCACGGTTTGACGGTGACGGAAGTCAAAGGCTACGGCCGCCAGAAGGGCCATACGGAAATCTATCGCGGCGCGGAATATGCGGTGAGCTTCCTGCCGAAGATCAAGATCGAAGTCGCGGTCGCCTCCGACCAGGTGGACAAGACCATCGACGCGATCTCTGCAGCCGCCAAGACCGGCCAGATCGGTGACGGCAAGATCTTCGTGATCAGCCTCGAACACGCCGTTCGTATCCGCACCGGCGAGGCCGACGCCGCAGCGCTGTAAGCGCCAGCATCTCGGCCAATCGATTCAGACCAGCATCCTCTTTCAACGCTCACCTCGTTTTCTTTACTCAGGAGTCAAACACATGACGTTCAAGCGTCCATCTGGCGCGGGATTGGCGGCACTTGCCGTCGGCCTGTTTGCCGCAACCGCGGCTTACGCCGATCCGACCATCAACAAGGGCGACAACGCCTGGGTGATGACCTCGACGGTCCTCGTGCTGCTGATGACCATTCCCGGCCTGGCCCTGTTCTATGGCGGTCTCGTCCGCTCCAAAAACATGCTCTCGGTGCTGATGCAGATCCTCTACACCGTCTGTATCGTCATGATCATCTGGGCCGTTTACGGCTACAGCATCACCTTCACCGGTGGCTCCGCTTATATCGGCGGCTTCTCGAAGGCCTTCATGGCCGGCATCACGCCGGAATCGATGGCGGGCACCTTCTCGGCTGACGTCGCCGTGCAGGAAATGGTCTATTTCTGCTTCCAGATGACCTTCGCAGCGATCACT
Source organism: Tardiphaga sp. (assembly GCF_044336785.1). Lineage (GTDB taxonomy): Bacteria > Pseudomonadota > Alphaproteobacteria > Rhizobiales > Xanthobacteraceae > Tardiphaga. Next base: position 1,122 of record NZ_JBIIOT010000062.1, read on the forward strand.
CCGTCGCTGATCGTCGGCGCTTTCGCAGAACGCACCAAATTCGCAGCCGTCGCCCTGTTCGTGCCGCTCTGGGTCACGCTGATCTATTTCCCGATGGCCCACATGGTTTGGTACTGGGCCGGTCCGGACGCGATCGTTGCCGCTGCCAAGGAACTCGCTGCCGCCGCTCCTGATGCGAAGGCTGCCGCGCAGGCCAAGCTTGATGGCGTCATGGCCGATGGCGGCCAGATCTTCCTCTGGGGCGCGCTCGACTTCGCCGGCGGCACCGTGGTGCACATCAATGCCGGTATCGCGGGCCTCGTGGGCTGCCTGATCATCGGCAAGCGCACCGGCTACGGCAAGGAGCTGATGGCTCCGCACTCGCTGACCATGACCATGATCGGCGCCTCGCTGCTCTGGGTCGGCTGGTTCGGCTTCAACGTCGGCTCGAACCTCGAAGCTTCGGGCGGCGCTGGCCTCGCGATGGTCAACACCTTCCTCGCCACCGCTGCGGCGGCCATGGCTTGGATGTTCGCGGAATGGCTGACCAAGGGTCACCCCTCGCTGCTGGGTGCAGCTTCGGGCGCGGTTGCCGGCCTCGTTGCCGTCACCCCGGCCGCTGGCTTCTCCGGCCCGATGGGCGCCCTGGTGCTCGGCCTTGTTGCCGGCGTCATCTGCCTGTTCTTCTGCACCACCATCAAGAACTCGCTCGGCTATGACGACTCGCTCGATGTGTTCGGCGTCCACTGCGTCGGCGGCATCATCGGCGCGATCGGCACCGGCATCCTGGTCAACCCGGCCCTCGGCGGCACCGGCGTGATGGACTATGTGGCCGGCAAGATCGGCGACTACGACATGGTCACCCAGGTCCTCGCCCAGTGTAAGGCCGTGCTGCTGACGCTGGTGTTCTCCGGCATCGGTTCGGCGATTCTGTTCAAGGTTGTCGATGTGATCGTCGGTCTCCGCGTCACGGTCGAAGTCGAGCGCGAAGGCCTCGACGTCACCGAGCACACCGAACGCGCCTACAACATGTAAGCGCCTCACTCCGGCGCTCAGGCGCCGGAGTTTTGGTTTCAGGGATCGATTGGGGCAATACCCGGCAATGTCCCGATCGTCGAAGGGCTCCAGCGCAAGCTGGGGCCCTTCACTTTTTGGGGGTGTTAGTTCGGGGTGATCAGCCTGACCGAAGGGAAATAAGTGCGATAGCGCTGAGTGTCTCGCGTGAGCAGAGGAATGCCCTTGATCTCTGCATGCGCACCGATGAAGAAATCTGACAGTACGCCGGTCCGCACACCGCCAGAGCGGCGATATCGACGATAGGCTTTGCCAGCAGCAAACAGCGCAGTGCGTGGTGTCGCCTGCACAATGACACCAAGCGTTGTGAGCGCGGCTTCGTAGTCTCCAACACTGTGAAAGCGCGTCGAGCATTCGGCGTAGATCACGTCGTTGATAATCAGCGGACCGCGCGCAAAATGCTCTCGCAATTGCGACAGAGACCAGTCAGACCAAACGGGATCGTCGATAAAGAGGTCGATTAGTACATTCGCATCGACCAGGGTCACGGATCAGTCTCCGCGTAACTCGGCCATGATTTCATCCGTCGATGGGCCGCGCCCGGCAATGCCGCGCACTTTCTCAAACCGATCGGGATCAAGAGGCTTTGCCTCGCTGACCCTTTCAATCACCACGCTTCCATCAGTTGCATTTCGAAATGCTACTTCGCTGCCCGGCACGAGGCCGGCGGTGTCGAGCACCAGCTTCGGAATAGTGACTTGTCCATCGTCAGCGACTTTACTTGTCGTCATATCCACCTCCGTCATACGTCCGTGGAGTGGCCGATCATCTATGGTCCGAGGCTGACTTGTCCATGGTTAATCGGGCCTTAACCTCGCCGTATCTATGGTGGTCTGATCCCATTTCTGCCGATCTCATGGGGCGGTCGGCGGCGTTGAAAGTACGGGCGTTTTTCCGATGGTTTCCACCAATTCCTCGCAGCTGCATGGTGCTTCCCGGACCTCCGCGGGGCCCGATGGCGAGCGCTCGCCATTTGCGCGGCTGACGGAATTGCTGACGCCGTATCAGCCGGGTTTGCCGCTGATCACGCTGTCGCTGGGCGAGCCGCAGCATCCGGTGCCGGATTTTGTCGGACCGATTTTGGCGAAGCACATCAATGACTTCGGGCGCTATCCGATCGCCAAGGGGACGGAGGCGTTTCGCAAGGCGGCCGCTCGCTGGATCACTAAGCGATTTAGCTTGATGCGCGAGGTGGATCCGGAGAGCGAAGTTCTGGTGCTAAATGGCAGCCGCGAGGGCTTGTTCTTCGCCGGCATTGCAGCGGCCCGTTATGTCGGGCCGCGCGAGGGTAAGCCCGCGATTTTGTTGCCGAATCCGTTCTACCCCGCCTATGGCGCCGGGGCGCGGGCGGCGGGGTGCGAGGCGATTTTCCTCCCCACCACGGTCGAAAATGGCTTTCTGCCAAACCTTGATGCCATTGATGAATCCACCTTGCGGCGAACCGTGGCGATCTACATTGCGTCGCCTGCGAACCCGCAAGGCGCCGTCGCAACGCCCGAATATTTCAAGCAACTTCATGCGCTTAGCCTGAAGTACGGCTTCATTGTTCTCAGCGACGAATGCTATTCGGAGATCTACACCCGCGACGCGCCGGGCAGCATGCTGGCGCAGGCCGGGCCGGATTTTCAGAACGTCGTCGCCTTCCAGTCGCTGTCGAAGCGCTCCAACCTGCCCGGCATGCGCGTTGGCTTCGTTGCGGGCGACAAGAAATTCCTCAGCGCTTTCCATGAGTTGCGGAACGTGGCCGCACCGCAAGTGCCGGTGCCCCTGCAACAGGTGGCGGTTGCCGCTTACAGCGACGAGAGCCACGTGGAGGAAAACCGCAGGCTTTACGGGCTGAAATTCGATCTCGCAGACCAGATTCTGGGCTCGCGCTACGGCTACAAGAGACCCGCCGGCGGCTTCTGTTTGTGGCTGGATGTCACGAAATCCGGTGGCGACGAAGAGGCGACAATACGGCTTTACAGAGACGGCGGCGTCCGCGTCGTCCCCGGCAGTTACCTCGCCCGGACCCAGCCCGACGGCAGCAATCCCGGCGCCGGTTACATCCGGATCGCCATGGTTCAGGACAGTGATACCACCGCCGAGGCGCTGCATCGCCTCGTCAAGATTCTCGGCTGATCGAAGGCCAGCATGAGCACCACGATCGAACGCGTCATTCCTCTGGTCGGCCACCTCCCGGCCTCGCTGCGCGAGGCCCTTGGCCGGCGGCTGCGCGAACTCATGGGCTTTGCCTTGATCGGCATCGCAGGCGTTGCCGCGGCAGCGATGATGACCTGGTCGGTGCAGGACCCGAGCCTGTCGCATGCGACCTCGCGGGCGATCCGCAACATCGTCGGCTATCCCGGCGCGATCGGCGCGGATCTGTTGATGCAGATCCTCGGCCTCGGCGCCATCATGATGATCCTCACCGTCGCCGTCTGGGGCTGGCGGATGATGACGCATCGGCATTTCGATCGCGAAGCACTGCGCCTCACCTGCTGGCTGCTCTGCACCGTGTTCGCTTCAGGCTTTGCGAGCTGCTGGCAGCATGGCGGCTCGTGGCCACTGCCGACCGGTGTCGGCGGTGTGGTCGGCGATGCGCTGTTTCGTGCGCCGGCCGTCGTGTTCGGTCCCGTCGGCTTCATCTATCGCTTCGTGCTCGGCTCCATCTTCTGCGCGCTGATGGCGGTGACGTTTATCTTCGCCTGCGGATATGGCGCCAAGGCGAAGGAGGACTTCCCTGAAATCGAGGACATCGATGACGAGCCGTTCGAGGACGTCGATGACGAGAAGGAGCGTCGCTCCTTCGCTGTCTCGCTCGGCTGGTTCTTCCACGGCGTGATGAGCACCAAGGCACGCATCGGCCGCGTGCTGTCCTTCCTCTATTCCAAATTCGTCACCTCCGGCAGCGAGCCGCGTGCGGCTGCGTTCGAGCGCCAGGAGCCGAATCTCGGCGGCCGACGCGCGAGCCCGCCGATTGCGCCGCATGATGAGCACGAGGACGACGAGCACGAGGAAGAAGAAGAGGAATACGAAGAAGAGGAAGAAGAGATCGAGGAAGAGCCCGCGCCCAAGGCGCGCAAGAAATCTTCCGCCAAGGAGCCGGTCCGCAAGAACAACAGTGGCAAGTTCGAACTGCCCTCCGTCGGCATGCTCACCGCGCCGAAGGCCGCCGATCGCAAGCCGCTCAGCAAGGCTGAACTCGAAGCCAATTCACGCGCGCTGGAAGGCGTGCTGCAGGATTTTGGCGTGCGCGGCGAAATCGTCAAAGCCAATCCCGGCCCCGTCGTCACGCTCTACGAACTCGAACCCGCACCGGGCATCAAGTCGTCGCGCGTGATCGGCCTCGCCGACGATATCGCGCGCTCGATGAGCGCGCTGTCGGCACGCGTCGCCGTGGTGCCCGGCCGCAATGCCATCGGCATCGAATTGCCGAACCAGCATCGCGAAAACGTCTACCTGCGCGAACTGCTCACCGTGCAGGACACCAACGAGGGCATCCGGCTGCCGCTCTGCCTCGGCAAGAATATCGGCGGCGACTCGATCATCATCGATCTCGCCCGCACGCCGCATATGCTGATCGCCGGTACCACCGGTTCGGGTAAGTCGGTGGCCATCAACACCATGATCCTCAGCCTCGTCTACAGGCTGCGGCCCGATCAGTGCCGCCTGATCATGGTCGATCCGAAAATGCTCGAACTGTCCGTCTATGACGGCATCCCCCATCTGCTGACGCCGGTCGTGACCGATCCGAAGAAGGCCGTGGTCGCGCTGAAATGGGCGGTGCGCGAGATGGAAGAGCGCTACAAGCGCATGGCCAAGCTCGGCGTCCGCAATATCGACGGCTACAATGCGCGCCTGGTCGAGGCCGGCAAGAAGGGCGAGGAGCTCACCCGCACGGTTCACACCGGCTTCGACAAGGAGACCGGCAAGGCGATCTACGAGGAAGAGAAGCTCGATCTCTCGCCGCTGCCCTATATCGTCATCATCGTCGATGAAATGGCCGACCTGATGATGGTCGCCGGCAAGGACATCGAGGGCCTGGTGCAGCGCCTCGCGCAGATGGCGCGCGCCGCCGGTCTGCACGTCGTGCTCGCAACCCAGCGTCCGTCGGTGGACGTCATCACCGGCACCATCAAGGCGAACTTCCCGACGCGCATCTCCTTCCAGGTGACCTCGAAGATCGACAGCCGCACCATCCTGGGCGAAATGGGCGCCGAACAGCTGCTCGGCCGCGGCGACATGCTGTACATGGCCGGCGGCGGCCGCATCTCGCGCGTGCACGGGCCGTTCGTGTCGGACGAGGAAGTCGAGAAGGTGGTGCGCCATCTGAAGACCCAGGGCGAGCCGGAATATCTCGAGGCGGTCACGGCCGAGGAGCCGGAAGAAGGCGAAGACGGCGCGGTGTTCGACCAGACCGGCATGGGCGCCGATGGCGGTGGTGGCGATCTGTATCAGCAGGCTGTCGCGATCGTGAAACGCGATCGCAAGGCCTCGACCAGCTATATCCAGCGCCGTTTGCAGATCGGCTACAACCGCGCGGCGTCATTAATCGAGCGGATGGAAAACGAAGGCGTGGTGGGCCAGCCCAACCATGCCGGCAAGCGCGAAATTCTGATTGCGGAAGAAGAGAGCGGTTATTGAGCGCGTGACGGTATCGAGGAACAAACAGGCGGCCGGGTCGCGAAATCGCCACAGCGCAGGGCTACGGCCAGCGCATGCGGCAGACGTCGCACCGGACGCGCAGGGGATCCTCAACCCAAGCGCAAACCCGATATCAACCCAGACGCAAAGCGCGCTAGAATGCGCTGCCGATGGCATCGCCGAGCAGGACGACGTTTTGATGAAACGCGACACCGACTACGCCGCACATCCGGCCCTCCTGCGCGCCAGCGCCGCCGGCCTTGCTGCGACTTTTGCTGTCGGCATCATGATGTCCGCCGCACAGGCACAGACGACGCCGTTGCCGCGCCCGGCGCCGAAGGCACGCAATGTCGCGTTTCAGGTGGCCGCGTCCGAACCGCAGCCGATCCGGCCGCCGGCCACCATCACACCGGTGCAGCAGGCCCAGGCGCCGCGGCAGACCAAGCCGCCGGAGCCGGTGATCCCTGATCCCCGCCGCAATGTGCCGGCCAGCATTTTCATGACGTTCGATGCCAACCAGAAGGCATCGGCCGCCAAGGTCAGCGCCTATCTGTCCAATCTCAGCAATCTGAGCGGCAACTTCGTTCAGGTCGGCCCGGACGGCAGCAAGACCACCGGCGACTTCTACATCCAGAAGCCCGGCAAGGTGCGCTTCGAATATGACGCGCCGACGCCGATCGCCATGGTCTCCGACGGCCAGTCGCTGGCGGTGCGCGACACCAAGCTGGCGACGCAGGATATCTACCCGCTGTCACAGACGCCGCTGCGCTACCTGCTCTCGGATCGCATCGATCTGATGAAGGACACCAATGTCGTCGCGGTGACGTCGGACGAGCTCTACACCTCGGTGATCATCGAGGAACGCAATGCCGTGGTCGGCACCTCGCGCCTGATGCTGATGATCGGCACCAAGGACGGCCAGCTCAAGCAGTGGACCATCACGGACCCGCAGGGCTACGACACCACGGTGGCGATCTACAATCTCGATACAGTGAAGAAGCCGGATCCGGGCTTGTTCAAGATCGATTTCGCGCGTTATCCGGGCGGCGGGGCGAATTAGCTCCGGCCGTAGGGCGGATAAGCAAAGCATCATCCGCCGTTCTTCGTCACATGCACTCGGCCGGCGGATGACGGCTTCCGCCGTCGCTCTTCGAGCTATGGCGGACAAGTCGCCTCATCCGCCCTACGACTACGATCCAAAGTACTCTAGGGCCAACCGACAGCTCGTTCAAAATCGGAATGCCAAAGCAATTCCGGCGCAGGTTTGTGATCCGGCATCGCCGCCAGAACGATCTGTAAGCCACGAATTCGACAACTCTTCATCGCCGGGACGCAGTCGGTATCGCCGGTGATGAGGATGATGCGATCAACCGTTCTGTCCGCGGCAAAATTCGCCATATCCAGGCCGATCCGCATATCGACCCCCTTTTGCTCGAAGTCGGGCACAAAATCCTCGTCCTTGAGATCGCGATCCGCGACGGGAATTTTCTTGGGCTTGAACCCGCGGAATTTCAAAACACCCTGCCGGACCGCGAACAGATCCTTTGCCGCCAATTCACGCATCCACCTGTCAGAGCCCGCAAACATGGTCCGGGCGCCGGAAACGGGCAACCGAACCTCTCCGTTAAATGGCGGGCAGTCGTAGTAGAGAATTCTCAGCAGGCTTTCGCGCTCATGCACGCACCCGTGAGCAACCTTCTCAATCAAAGCAGGATTGTACTTGTGCTTGGCCAGTTTGGCCTGCACCCGCAAATGGCCACCATCGATCAGAACGGCCACTTTCAAATAAAACCCCCACGGGTTTAGCCGTGGGGGTTTTGATACATGCCCGCCTACGGGCGTAGCGGATATGCAACCAGTAGGCGTAATTCGAGCAACATTGTCAATCGAATTTATTCGATGCCAGGACGCCAGATGATGCCTGGGGCTCATCTGTCCTGCGAGCTGCGGGGAGAGGTTAAGAGGCGCGCTTCGCTTCGACTTTCTGCGCCACTCCCGCCCCTCATGGTGAGGAGCGCACCGCTTGGTGCGCGTCTCGAACCATGAGCTGGCCTGGCTCGAGCTTGCTGCCATCCTTCGAGACGCCGCTACGCGGCTCCTCAGGATGAGGGGTGAGCTGAGGCCCTGTCGGCTGAGTTGCCGATCGCGCAATGTTACCGAATTGCTGCACGCCTGCACAATTTCCGATTGTTCGCTGGAATCCTCTCACTTCCTGTCTCCCCCCGATAAACTGATCGCCAGCAGGACTGGGGAACGCGCACTTTTCCGATCGTGACGCGCGGCTCTCGCAAATCAGATCCGGGGTCGGGCGTGACGCGTTTATTATCGATCAGAACCATGGGCCGCGCGCTTGCGAGCGCCGCCTTTTTGTGGAGCGCGAGCGCCTCCATCGCTCATGCGCAGCAGACACTGCTGCAGGCGATCTCGACTCCGCAGGTCACCCAATTCGATTACGACGCCCTGTTCAAGCAGATGTATCAGAGCCCGGCGGATCTCGACGTCAGCTTCAAATTTGCCGAACAGGCCGTCGCCCGCAGCGACTATGAGGCGGCGATCGGCGCGCTCGAGCGCATGCTGTTCTTCAATCCCAACCTGCCGCGCGTCAAACTCGAACTCGGCGTGCTGTATCTGAAGCTCGGCTCCTATGAGCTGGCGCGCAGCTATTTCCTCGATGCGATCAAGGGCCCGGTGCCCGATGACATCCGCGGCCAAGTGAATGCCTATCTGGCGCAGATCGACCGCCGGATGTCGGCCTGGGACTATAGCGCCTTCGTCCAGACCGGCCTGCGCTATCAGACCAATGCCAATGTCGGCCCCAACGACCTGCTGGTGCGGGCACTCGGCCAGGACGCCATCCTCGACAGCGCCTTCGGCAAGCGGCCGGACTGGAATGCCTTCCAGACCGCAGCCGCCAGCGTCGGCTACAAACTGAACACCCGCGGCGATGTGATGGAAGCCAGCATTCTGGCACTCGGCACACAGCAATTCCGGCTCAGCCAGTTCAATCTCGGCCTGATCGAAGTGGTGGCCGGCCCGCGCATTGCCGTCGGGCAGAATGCCTCGTTCAAGGTCTATGGCATCGGCGACATGGTGTGGCTGGGCGATGCCAATTACTTCAACGCCGCCGGCGGCGGCGTCTCGGCGCGCCACGCCATCGGCGAACTCGGCTTCATCGAAGGCTTTGTGGAAGGGCGCCATCGCGCCTTCTTCAATTCGCTGAATTTCCCCACCGCTGCGGAGCAGACCGGCGACTTCCTTTCATCCGGCGTGATCACCGACCTGCGCCTGACCACCACCATGCGCGGCGTGATGCGCATCGGCTATGACGAGAACCAGGCGATCTTCGCCTATAACAGCTACAAGCGCTATTCGATCGACTTCGCTTTTCCCTATGATTTCGTGCTGCCGATTTTGGGCAAGCCGCATCAGTTCACCATCGCGCCGACGCTCGGCTTCAGCTGGGCCAATTACGCCGCGCCGAATGCGATCATCGATCCCGTCACGCTGCGCAATGACAGCGAACAGCGCTATGGCGCGATCTTCGATGCGCAGATCTACGACAATGTCGGCGTACGCACGCAGATCCAGTATTCGAAGATCGAGTCCAGCCTGCCCAACTATCGCACCAGCAATTTTGCCGTCGGCTTCGGCCCGACGGTTCGTTTCTGAGGTGGCCCGATGATGCGTCTTGCAACTCTCGCACTCGCGACGACGGCCTCTCTCATAACGGCCGCGCATGCGCAGCAGGTCGGCACCGCCTCCGCCGTCAATCCGGCGGCCACCATCAATACGCGCACCATCACCATCGGCTCGTCCATCAGCCATATGGAGCGCATCCGGACCACCGAGAGCGGCTCGGTGCAGGTGCTGTTCGTGGACAAGACCTCGATGACCGTGGGGCCGAACAGCGATCTCACCATCGACGAATATGTGTTCGATCCGAAATCCGGCGAAGGCAAGCTCGCGGCGACGCTTGGCCGCGGCGCGCTGCGCTTTGTCGGCGGGCTGATCAGCCATGCCGGCAATGCCGAGATCAAGACGTCATCGGCCACCATCGGCATTCGCGGTGGCGTGGTGCTGCTGAACGGGCCCAATGTGTATATGGGCTATGGCTCATCGACGGTGACATCGCGCGGCGGCACGGTGTCGCTTGGCGCCGGCGAATTCACGCGCACGCCCGGCGGCGGCGCGCCGCCGCTGCCGCCCGGCCCGCCGCCGCCGAATTACGTCGCCTCGCAGCTGCAGTTCTTCCAGAGTGCCGGCGGCCAGAGCGGCGGCGTGGCGGCGGGCCATGCCTCGCCGCGCAATGTTGCTGCGGCGGAGCGGAGGGCGACAGGATCGAATGGCGGCGTGGCTGGTCAGGCGACCACGACGCCGGCGCCGACCATCACGCGCATCGGCAATGTGGCGCAGACGCTCGATCAGACGATCCAGACCTCGGCGCAATCGCGGGCGGTGGAGGCGTCGGGCACGGAGGGGCGGCCGACGACGGTGCTGGTGGGCCTCGCCGGCGGCGTGGTGCGTGACCAGTATGTCTCCGGCTCCAATAACGGGCAGTCCTACAATTCGTCGATCATCGGTGGCGCGGTGGTGATGCTCGACGCCATTGCCAATCGCATCCAGGCCAATTTCGGCGCCACCTACGGCACCGGCAACAGCGATCAGATCGTTCAATACGGATCGCTGAATCCATCGGACCCGACGCCGAGCAGCTATACGGACTACAACACTTTCAGCGCGCAACTGAAGAAGGACGGGCTGCCGAGCGGCTTCAGCGGCGAGATCACCAACCTCTCGCCAGCCAGCACCCGGCAACTGGGCGCCAGTCTCGGCCAGCCGAACCTGACCGTCTGCCAGTGCGAATATACGCGCTGGGGGTTCTGGAGCGTGAAGACGCCGGATCCCAATCTCGGCATCTTCGGCACCTGGGTGGCGGGGCAGCCTGCGCTGGCCACCGACATGCCGACCACCGGGACGGCCAGCTATGTCGGCCACGTCATCGCCAATGTCGGCACCACGAATGGCGACCCGCGGCAAGCCGTCGGCAATTTCACCAACACCGTCGACTTTGGCGCGCGCACCGGAAATGTCGCGGTCAACGGGCTGGACAGCACGAATTATCACGGCACCGTTGCGCTGCAGAATGGCACGGTCGCCTTCGTCGGCAGTGCCGCGGGCGACGTCGGCGACCGGAATATGTCCATCGTGGGTGGCTTTGTGCGCGGGGCCACCAGCCCGGTCGGCGAAATGGGTGGCACGGTGATGATTACCGGCACCAACTATGTCGGCGGCGGCAGCTTTGCCGCGGCGATCAGGCGGTAGGGGCGGTGTATTCCGGCTTTCTTCCCTTCTCCCCTTGTGGGAGAAGGTGGCGCCGACGCAGTCGGTGCCGGATGAGGGGTGACTGGGCTCGAAGCTTGTGGCTACCCCTCACCCGTCTGCGCGCCTGCGGCGCGCATCCACCCTCTCCCACAAGGGGAGAGGGGAAGCGGAGCCCAATCCATCCCCATGCGCCTGACCCTCACCACCTGGAATATCAATTCCGTCCGCCTGCGTATCGAGCTCGTCGCCGACTTCCTGCAAGCGGTGCAGCCCGACGTGCTGTGCCTGCAGGAGACGAAGTGCCCCGACGATGCGTTTCCGCTGAAGCGGCTGAAGCAGCTCGGCTACAACCACATCGCGCTGAACGGGCAGAAGGGCTATCACGGCGTCGCCATCGTCTCGAAGCTGCCATTCGAGACCACCGACATCCGCGTGTTCTGCGACAAGCTGGATTCGCGCCATATCTCGGTGGCCTTTGGCGCGCAGGCGGGATTGTCCGCGCCGCTGATCGTGCATGATTTCTATGTGCCGGCGGGCGGCGATATTCCCGATCCCGAAGCCAATCCGAAATTTGCGCACAAGCTCTCCTTTCTCGACGAGATGAAAAGCTGTGACGGACTGCATCCGCGCGGCGATGCCAGACACATTCTTGTCGGCGATCTCAATGTGGCGCCGCATGAGAACGATGTGTGGTCGCACAAGCAGATGCTGAAGATCGTCTCGCATACGCCGATCGAATGCGAGAAGCTGCTGGCGGTGCAGAGCGAGGGCAACTGGATCGACGTGGCGCGCGAGCGCATTCCGCTCTCGGAGAAGATCTATACCTGGTGGAGCTATCGCGCCGCGGACTGGGCGGCGTCGAATCGCGGCCGCCGGCTGGATCACATCTGGGTATCGAGCGCGCTAAAGAATGCGGTGCAGGACTATCAGGTGCTGCGTGATGCGCGTGGCTGGGAACGGCCGTCGGACCATGTGCCGGTGACGGTGGTGCTGGATGTGTAGTTTTTCCTTCTCCCCGCTCTGCGCGGGGAGAAGGTGGCCGCGCGTAGCGTGACCGGATGAGGGGCATGGCACGCGGCCAGCCACGTCAGATATCTATCGAAGCGACGAACTATACGATCCGTGAGTGCAGAGCAGATGGTGAGCGTGTGCCATGCCCCTCACCCGCGGCGAAGACGCGGCGACCTCTCCCCGTAAAGAACGGGGAGAGGTTAAGAGGAGCTAGCCCAGCTTCGCCCGGACCTGCGCGAAATCGCTGGCGAGATCGTTCATCCGCGCCGCCATGTCGTTGCGCAAGCGCAGCGCCGCATCGGGGTCGCTGTCCAGCACGCGCTGGAACAGGCTGCGCGTGATGCGGATCACGCTGGAATATTCAGCCGCCACCGCCGTCGAGCGGCGCGGCATCGCAACCAGCAGGGATAGTTCGCCGATCAGCGTGCCGCGCTCGGCCATCACTTCGTGATCGTCACCGACGGTGACGCGGAACGCGCCGTTCTGCACCACATAGCCGCAATCGGCCTGCTCATCCTCGCGAAACAGATAGGAGCCGCGGGAGAATTCCTGCTGCTCGGAGCCGATGGCGATCACGCGCAAGGCATCGCGCCCGAGCAAGCGAAATGTCGGGACGCGCTCGAGCAATGAGACGTCATCTTCAATCGACATGGAGAAAATCGAACCGCAAAACCGCGTGGACCGGACGCGCAACACACAACAGGGAGCTACAGGCGAATCGGTCCACTATTCGTATCACGGCACCAACTTGTAGCCACCGGCTTCCGTCACCAGGATTTCGGGATTGGCCGCGTCCTTCTCGATCTTCTGGCGCAGCCGGTAGATGTGCGTTTCCAGCGTGTGGGTGGTGACACCGGAATTGTAGCCCCAGACTTCCTGCAGCAGCGTCTCGCGCGACACCGCGAGCTGGCCGGCGCGATAGAGGAAGCGCAGGATCGCGGTTTCCTTCTCGGTCAGCCGCACCTTCTTGGCATTGGCGCCGGTGAGCATCTTCGAGCCCGGACGGAAGCTGTAGGGACCGACGGTGAAGACGGCATCTTCAGAGGCTTCGTGCTGGCGCAGCTGGGCGCGGATGCGCGCCAGCAGCACGGCGAAGCGGAACGGCTTTGCGACATAGTCGTTCGCGCCAGACTCCAGACCGAGAATGGTATCGCTATCGGTGTCATGGCCAGTGAGCATGATGATCGGCGCCTTGAAGCCGCCCTTGCGCAGGCTGCGCACGACTTCGCGGCCATCGGTGTCGGGCAGGCCGACATCCATCAGCACAAGGTCGGGAGAATTGGCTTTGGCAGCCGTGGCGCCCTTGGCGCCGGTGTCGACGGCCGAGGCCTCGAATTCCTCGTGCAGCGACAACTGCTCGACCAGCGCCTCGCGCAAATCAGTGTCGTCATCCACGATCAAGATCTTGCGGGCATTGGGCATTGCGACAATCCTTTGGACGGCTGTTGCGGCTTCGACGTGTGGAAACGCGATGATGGGGTGGAGATCATCACGGTTTCGCGATCCGCATAGTCTAGCGCAAAAAACCAAGCATTCTCAGTGAATGTGGTTTTGCAGCGCGAAATAGAACATTTGCGGTAAACAGCCAAGGCGAAGCGGCGGGATTTGATGGGAAACGTCGTTAATTCAGGTACTTATCGAACAAGCTTGCGTGATCGGCCGGTGAAGCGGGTGCTTGTGCGGGCGGCTGCGGGGAATCCGCAGCGCGGCTGGCTGAGCTTCGATCACACAACCATACCCGTCGCGCTGGGCCGCGGCGGAATCAAGGCGAACAAGCGCGAAGGCGACGGCGCAACGCCGCAGGGGGTGTTTCACCCGATCCGGCTGTGGTGGCGCGGCGACCGGCACACGCGGCCGCGGACGCATCTGCCGATCAGGCTGATCACGCCGCAGGATGGCTGGTGCGAGGATCCCAAGGATCGGCATTACAATCAGCCGGTGCGGCTGGATCGCGGCGTGGATGGCGACCGCCTCGCGCGCGCGGATCACCTCTATGATTTCATCATCGAGATCGACCAGAACACGAGGCCGCGAATCGCGGGGCGTGGGAGTGCAGTGTTCCTGCACCTGGCGCGGGAGAACTGGGGACCGACGGCGGGATGCGTCGCCATGCGGAAAGGCGCGATGCTGCGATTGCTGGCGCGGATCGGGACGGAGACGAAGATCGTGGTGGGGTGACCGCGATTTGAACTCCGCCCTCATCCTGAGGAGCGGCCGCAGGCCGCGTCTCGAAGGATGGTCACAGACTCCGCGCCTCGCCAGCTCATGGTTCGAGACGCGCGCAAGAGCGCGCTCCTCACCATGAGGGGAGGGAGTTCATGGGGAAGAGTGACTGCAGGGTGGGCAAAGGCGCCCTTGCGCCGTGCCCACCTTCACCAGCCGCGCACGCGAAGGTGGGCACGCTGCGCTTTGCCCACCCTGCAGATCAGCGATGCCCGAAGATCGCCGAGCCCACGCGCACATAGGTCGCGCCGAACTGGATCGCCGTCTCGAAATCCGCGCTCATGCCCATCGACAATTCCGTCAGCCCGTTTCGCGCAGCGATCTTTGCCGTGAGCGCGAAATGCGGGGCCGGAGCTTCATCCGCTGGCGGGATGCACATCAGGCCGGCGATCTTGAGTCCCCAGTGATCGCGGCAGCGCACAAGGAAATCATCGGCGTCGCCGGGCGCGATGCCGGCTTTTTGCGGCTCCTCGCCGGTGTTGATCTGGACAAACAGCAGCGGGCTCCTGCCTTGCGCAGCAATCTCTTTCGCCAGCGCATCGCACAGTGAAGGGCGATCGACGGAGTGAATCGCGTCGAACAAAGCCACTGCTTCCTTGGCCTTGTTGGATTGCAGCGGCCCGATCAGATGCAGCGCAATCGCGGGTTGAGCCGTGATCAGTGCCGGCCATTTGCCTTTCGCTTCCTGGACGCGATTCTCGCCAAACACGCGCTGCCCGGCATCGATCACCGGCTGGATCGCATCGGCCTCGAACGTCTTCGACACCGCGATCAAATTGACAGAAGTCCGCTCACGACGGGCTTCTTTGCACGCGCGACGAATCTCGGCCTCGACGGCCGCGAGTCCGTGAGCGGGTGAAGATGCTGTTAACGCCGTGGAACCGTGCACTGAATTATTTTCAACCAAGACGCGAACTTTCGTAGGGACTGAGACAGTTTGAGCGTTCCGCGAAAGGCTTTGTGAACGCTTTGAGGTACCTATGTCCTGCGGGGCTCAGGGATCCGAAGATGTCACGCATCGGTATCAACCGCAATAAAGCCAGGCTCATGGGGGCCCTCGGTATCCGCGCCCGTTTGGTGCTGTTCGCCTTGATTCTGGTCGGCCCGCTGATGGCCGAACGCATCCGTTCGCTGCACACGGTGCGCGCCCAGCAGATCGCTGCTGCATCGCAAGATTTCTCCGGCATCGCGCAACACAGCGCCGACGCGCAGCGCGAAGTGTTCGCCTCCATCGAGGCCGTGCTGAAATCCTCCGCCTATATCTATTCGACGGCAGCGCAAGTGAACCGCAGCTGCGCGATCATGCGCGCCAGCCTGCGCAACAACATGCCGTGGCTGCGCAGCCTCACCGTTGCCGGCGTCGATGGCATCGCGCGCTGTTCGACCTGGCCGGAGGTCGTCGACAACCAGTTCAATTTCGGTGACCGGCCCTACTTCAAAGCGGCTGTCGCCACCGGCGAATTCACCGTCAGCGACTATGTGTTCAGCCGGCTCACCAATCTGCCGACAGTGATGGCCGCCTATCTCGCGCCCGGCGAGACCCGCGCCGACGATGCGGTGATTCTCGCGGCCATCAATCTCGACTGGATCTCGAAACTGATGAGCAATCTCGGCGAACGGCCGGGTGTCACCGCCCTGCTGGTCGATCACGCCGGCACCGTGCTGGCAGCGCCGCCGAACAAGGCCGATGCGATCGGTCGGCCGATGGACGACCTGGCGCTGCTGCCGCTGATCGCGGCGCATCTGCGCAATTCGCAGCGCCAGAGCGGTTCGCTCTCGTTCAAGACCGATAGCGATACCCAGCGCGCCGTCTCTTTTGCGACGATCCCCGGCACCAGCGCGCAGCTGATCGTCAGCATCGACGAGGCCCGCGTCTCGGCGATTGCCGACCACGACATCCGCAATGCCTATCTCCAGCTCGCCATTGTCTGCCTGTTCGCGCTGCTCGGCGCGCTGGTGGTGGCCGAGCGCCTGATCATCAAGCCGATCCAGGCCATCTCCACCATGGCGAAACGGTTTGGCCGCGGCGATTGGTCTGCACGCATGCCGCGCAATTCGCTGCCGGCGGAATTCGTGCCGCTGGCGCGCGCCTTCTACGGCATGGCATCGCAGCTGCGCGGCCGCGAACGCGAGCTGCGCGCCAGCAATGAACAGCTCACGGTGCTTGCTTCGGTGGACGCGCTATGCGGCCTCGCCAATCGCAGGGGTTTCCAGAGCCGGCTCGATTTCGAGTGGCTGCGCGCCCAGCAATCCGGCGACGACCTGGCGCTGCTGATGATCGATGTCGATCACTTCAAGCTGTTCAATGACAGCTACGGCCATCCCGAAGGCGATGCCTGCCTCGCTCGCGTCGGCGCGGAGCTGTCGGCGCTGGCGGATCGCGTCTCCGGCTTTGCCGGCCGCTATGGCGGCGAGGAATTCTGCCTGCTGCTGCCAGCCACCGACACCGCCCGCGGCGTCCAGATCGGCGAGATGGTGCGTCTGGCCATCTGGAACCTGGCGGTGCCGCATGCCACCAGCACCCATCAGCGCGTGACCGTCAGCGTGGGTGTCGCGGCGGCGGCACCGGCCCATCTGGACACGGCCCGCGACCTGCTGGAAGCCGCAGACGCCGCGCTCTATGCCGCCAAACGGCGGGGTCGGAATGCGGTGGTCGAGCATGGGTTCGTGCGGAGCTATGACACGGCGGTGTCGCTAAGCGCTTAATCTGTAGAATGGGCTCCGACGCTTTCCCTCTCCCGCTTGCGGGGGAGGGTTAGGGTGGGGGTGCCTCCACAAACTCCGGCGCGTGGGCTGCCCCCACCCCGGCCCTCCCCCGCAAAAGCGGGAGAGGGAGAAGAACGCCCAGCGTGGGCGTCCGCCGAGCCGTCTCCCCACGCTTAACCCATTGACCCACCGCGGTCTTTTGTGGCCTAGTCCCGGCCCTTAGAGCCCCCGGAACAGACTGCCGAATCGATGACGAACGAACGCTACAACGCCCGCGAAACCGAACCGCGCTGGCAGCGCGTGTGGGACGACAAGGCGATCTTCGCCACCAAGAATGACGACCCGCGGCCGAAATATTACGTGCTCGAGATGTTCCCCTATCCGTCGGGGCGCATCCATATGGGCCATGTGCGCAACTACACCATGGGCGACGTGCTGGCGCGGCTGAAGCGCGCCAAGGGTTTCAACGTCCTGCATCCCATGGGCTGGGATGCATTCGGCCTGCCGGCGGAAAACGCCGCCATCGAACGCAAGGTGGCGCCGAAGGCGTGGACCTATGAGAATATCGCGTCGATGAAGAAGCAGCTGCAGACCATGGGTCTGTCGCTGGACTGGGCGCGCGAATTCGCGACCTGCGACCCCAGCTACTACAAGCATCAGCAGAAGATGTTCACCGACTTCCTCGCCGCCGGCCTGGTGGAGCGCAAGAAGTCGAAGGTGAACTGGGATCCCGTAGATCACACCGTGCTCGCCAATGAGCAGGTGATCGACGGCCGCGGCTGGCGCTCGGGCGCCGTCGTCGAGCAGCGCGAGCTGACCCAGTGGTTCTTCAAGATCACAAAGTATTCGCAGGACCTGCTCGACGCGCTGGAGAAGCTGGATCGCTGGCCGGACAAGGTCCGCCTGATGCAGCACAACTGGATCGGCCGCTCGGAAGGCCTGCGTTTCGCATTCGGGCTGAAGGGCGCGCCGGCAGGCTTCGACACGCTGCCGGTGTTCACGACCCGGCCGGACACGATGTATGGCCCGACCTTTGCGGCCATCTCGCCGGATCATCCGCTGGCGAAGAAGCTGGCTGAATCCGATCCGAAGGTCGCGGCCTTCATCGACGAGTGCCACAAGCTCGGCACCTCGCAGGCCGAGATCGACACCGCGGAGAAGCTCGGCTTCGATACCGGCATCAAGGCGACGCATCCGGCTGGCTCCACGTGGGAGCTGCCGCTCTATATCGCCAATTTCGTGCTGATGGATTACGGCACCGGCGCCATCATCGGCTGCCCCGCCCATGACCAGCGCGACCTCGATTTCGCGCGCAAATATGATTTGCCGGTGCTCGACGTGTTCGTGCCCGTCGGCAGCGACGAGCGCGTTGGCAACACGGCTTTCACGCCGGCCAAGAGCGAGACCGTGCAATATGTCCGCTGGGTCGGCGAACCCGGCGTGATGACTTGCGAAGAAGCGATGAAGACATCGCTGGCGATCTTCGAGAAGGATGGCTGGGGCAAGCGCGAAGTGAATTTCCGCCTGCGCGACTGGGGCATTTCGCGCCAGCGCTATTGGGGCTGCCCGATCCCGATCATCCATTGCGAAAAGTGCGATGTGGTGCCGGTGCCGGCGAAGGACCTGCCCGTGGTGCTGCCGGAGGATGTGACCTTCGACAAGCCAGGCAATGCGCTCGACCATCATCCGACCTGGAAGCACGTGACCTGCCCGCAATGCGGCGGCCCGGCCCGGCGCGAGACCGACACCATGGACACGTTCGTGGACTCGTCCTGGTACTTTGCGCGCTTCACCGATCCATGGAACACCGAGGCCCCGACGACGCGCGCGGTGGCCGATCGCATGATGCCGGTCGATCAGTATATCGGCGGCGTCGAGCATGCGATTTTGCATCTGCTCTACAGCCGCTTCTTCACCCGCGCCATGAAGGCGACCGGGCATGTGAGCCTCGACGAGCCGTTTGCCGGCATGTTCACCCAGGGCATGGTGGTGCACGAGACCTACAAGAAGCAGGACGGCACATTCGCGTCGCCGGCCGAGATCAACATCACCGGCGACGGCACGACCCGTTCGGCGACGCTGCTGACCGACAATTCACCGGTCGAGATCGGCTCCATCGAGAAGATGTCGAAGTCGAAGCGCAACACCGTGGATCCCGACGACATCATCGGCACCTACGGCGCCGATACCGCGCGCTGGTTCATGCTGTCGGACTCGCCGCCGGATCGCGACGTGATCTGGAGCGAGGAAGGCGTCAAGGGCGCGTCGCGTTTCGTGCAGCGCCTGTGGCGGATGGTGAATGACGCCGCGGCTCACGGCAAAAATGCGCCGTCGGCCAAGCCCGCAACCTTCAGCCCGGAAGCCCTCGCCGTCCGCAAGGCCGCCCATGGCGCGCTCGACAAGGTCTCGACCGGCGTCGAGAAGCTGCAGTTCAATGTCTGCCTGGCCTATATCCGCGAATTCGCCAATGCCTTTGGCGAGGCGCTGGCCAAGCCCGGCACCCCGGCACCGGACATGTGCTGGGCGCTGAACGAGGCCGCCACCATCCTGGTGCAGCTGTTTGCCCCGATGATGCCGCATCTGGCGGAAGAATGCTGGACCGTGCTGGGCCAGACCGGTCTGGTCTCCGAGGCCGCCTGGCCGCAGGTCGAGGCCGACCTGCTGGTCGAGGACCAGATCACCCTGCCCGTGCAGGTCAATGGCAAGAAGCGCGGAGAAGTCACAGTTCCGCGCGAAGCGGCCAATTCGGAAATTGAGGCTGCCGCTCTGGCCCTCGATGCTGTAAAACAGGCGCTGGACGGCAAGCCGCCCAAGAAGATTATCGTGGTGCCGCAGAGGATCGTGAATGTTGTCGGCTAAGTTCCGAATCGCCACCCGGCTGACGACCCGATTGGCAGTCATCGTCGCCCTCGGCGCCCTCACGGCCGGCTGTTTCCAGCCGATGTATGCCGCCAAGACGGCTGACGGCTCGCCGGCGCTGCGCGAAAAGCTCGCTACCGTGGACGTGCCGCCGCTGGAATATCCGAACGCGTCGCCGCAGGCGCGCATCGGCGTCGAGATCCGCAACGCGCTGATGTTCAAGATGTACGGCGCCGCCACCGGCGTGCCGCCGCTCTATACGCTGAAGATCCGCTTCAATCCGAGCCGGACCTCGCTGATGGTCGATCCGAACACCGCGCTGCCGACCTCGGAGAATTACGGCATCGACGCCACCTATGGCCTGATCGAGATCGCCACCGGCAAGCAGGTGCTGACCGGCTCGACCTTCGCCCGCGTCACTTACGACATCCCCGGCCAGCAGCAGCGCTTCGCCCGCGCCCGCGCCGGCCGCGATGCCGAGAACCGCGCCGCCGGCGAGATCGCGGAAAACATCAACACGCGTCTGGCGTCGTTCTTCTACAAGGGCAGCTAGGCGTCCCCGCGCTCCGCCCTCATCCTGAGGAGCCGCAAAGCGGCGTCTCGAAGGATGGCGGCACGCGCCGGTGCCTACCAACTCATGGTTCGAGACGGCGCTGCGCGCCTCCTCATCATGAGGGGCTGAGCAAGTGAAAGCAGGACATCACCTTGGTCGCCCTCCGCGGAAAAGACATCGACATCTTCCTGAGCCGGCCGGACGCGACCCGGCCGATCATTTTGCTCTACGGCCCCGATGCCGGCCTTGTGCGCGAACGCGCCGAGGCGTTGGTGAAATCGGCAGTCGATGATCCCAACGATCCGTTCTCGCTGGTGCGCATGGATGGCGACGACCTCGCCGCCGAACCCTCGCGCCTGGTCGAGGAGGCGATGACCATCCCGATGTTCGGCGGCCGCCGCGCCATTCGCGTGCGCGCCGGCTCAAAGAATTTTTCCAGCGGGGTCGATACGCTGAGCGAGATGGCGATCCGCGATTGCCGCATTGTCATCGAAGCCGGCGAGCTGCGGCCGGAATCGCCGCTGCGCAAAGTGTGCGAGAAGGCGAAGACCGCGGTCGCCATCGCCTGCTATCCGGACACCGAGCGCGATCTCACAAAACTGATCAATGACGAGCTGCAACTCGCGAACCTGCGCATGGCATCTGATGCGCGCGCGACCTTGATGTCGCTGCTCGGCGGCGATCGCCAGGCCTCGCGTAATGAGCTGCGCAAGCTGATGCTGTATGCGCACGGCACCGGCGAAGTGACGCTGGACGATGTGATGGCCTGCGTGGCCGATGCATCGGAGTTGAAGATCGATCCGATCGTGGACGGCGCCTTCGCCGGCAATCCGACATTGGTGGAAACCGAATTCAACAAGGCGATGATCGCCGGCACCTATCCCGGCATGATCATGATGGCGGCGCAGCGCCAGGCCGCAGCACTCCATAAAGCGAGCCTGCTGGTGGAAGCCGGCACGCCGGCCTCGGCTGCAGCCGAGAGCGGATTTCCGCGGCTGCACTTTTCCCGCAAGGGCGCGGTGGAAGCCGCATTGCGCAATTTCACCACGCGGCGGCTGGCAGCGATCATCGACCAGCTCGCGGTGGCTGCGCTTGACGTCCGCAAGCAAAACACCCTCGGCGCGGTGATCGCGCAGAGGGCGTTGATGTCGATTGCTGTGAATGCGAGGCGGCGGGGGTAGAGCTTCTCACTCCCTGTCGTCGCCCGGCTTGACCGGGCGATCCAGTACACGCTGTCGGTTCGAATCGACACGCTGCCAGAGTTTACTGGATCGCCCGCTTTCGCGGGCGATGACAATCGAGGGCGCTGCGACAGTCGCGGTGACTTACTTATCCAGCCGCTTCAGGATCTCGTCGAGCTGATCGAGATCGCGATACTTGATCATGACCGTGCCGCCGGGATCGCGGTGATCGACACTCACCTTCAGCCCGAGCACGTCGCTCACCCGCTTCTCCAGCGCGATCGTATCCGCGTCCTTCGCAACCTTCGGCGCCGATCCCGTCCGCGGCTTTTGCGGCGCGCGTTCCGGCACGCCTTCGTCATGCGCGAGCGCTTCGGTCTGGCGCACATTCAGGCCTTCGGCGATGACGCGCTTGGCGGCGGCCGACGGATCGGGCAGCGAGATCAGCGCGCGGGCATGGCCGTTCGAGAGCTGGTTCGAGGCGATCAATGCCTGCACGTCGTCCGGCAATTTGGTGAGACGCATCATGTTGGCGACATGGCTGCGGCTCTTGCCGACGATCTTGGCGATCTCGTCCTGGCTGTGTTTGTAGGTCTCGGCGAGCGTGTGATAGCCCTGCGCCTCTTCCATCGCATTGAGGTCTTCGCGCTGGACGTTTTCGATGATGGCGATTTCCATCGCCACGCTATCGGTGACATCCACCGGCACGATCGGCACTTCATGCAGACCGGCCAATTGCGACGCGCGCCAGCGGCGCTCGCCGGCGATGATCTCGAAGCGATCATGGGCGCCCTTCACCGGACGCACCACGATCGGCTGGATCACGCCATGCTGCTTGATCGAGGAGGCCAGCTCGGCCAATTCCGCTTCCGCAAAGGTGCGGCGCGGGTTGCGCGGGTTCGGCTTGATGAATTCGATCGGCACCTTGCGCTGGTTGCGCGCGGGCCGTTCGGTCTGCGCGGCCTCGCCGCCGACATCACCGATCAGACTTGCCAGACCTCGGCCCAACCGCGAACGCGCTTCATCGGCCATTGCCAATCCCCTTGAACTCATGGGTCACTCCAAAACTCAAACTCGTAGAAATCGTCATCGCGTAGGATGGGTTGAGCGAAGACGCGCAGCGTCGAAGCGAAAACCCATCATTCCGTTGTCACGGCAAATTCCGCCGATGGGTTTTCGCTACGCTCAACCCATCCTACGAAGATACCCGTCGCGTTACGCCGCGTTGACCGGCGCTGCGCGGATGTCGCGCTCGCGCTGGATCACTTCGGTGGCGAGGCGCAAGTAAGCCTCGGAGCCCGCGCATTTCAGATCATAGACCAGCACCGGCTTGCCGTAGCTTGGCGCTTCCGAGATGCGGACGTTGCGCGGGATCATGGTGTCATAGACCTTGCTGCCCATGAATTCGCGGACGTCGGCGACGACCTGGTTCGACAGGTTGTTGCGCGCATCGAACATGGTCATGACGATGCCGTGGATCGTGAGGTTCGGGTTCAGCGTCGAGCGCACCTGCTCCACCGTCTGCAGCAATTGCGACAGACCTTCGAGGGCGAAGAACTCGCACTGCAGGGGCACGAGGATTGCGTCCGATGCGGCCATCGCATTGACGGTGAGAAGATTGAGCGACGGCGGGCAGTCGATCAGCACGTAAGTGTAGTCCGAGCCCGGCGAGACATTGTTGTTCAATTCGCCGATGGCGTCGCGCAGACGGAAGGCGCGGTCGCGGGCCGAACCGATTTCGAGCTCGAGGCCGGAGAGATCCATGGTCGATGCGGCGATATGCAGACGCGGCACGGCGGTGACCACGACGGCATCGCGCAGCGGCGCGTCGCCGGTCAGCACATCATAGGTCGAGCAGGCGCGATCGCGGCGATCGATGCCGAGACCGGTGGATGCGTTGCCCTGCGGATCGAGATCGACGATCAGCACGCGCTCGCCGATCGCGGCGAGTGCGGTGCCGAGATTGATCGCCGTGGTGGTCTTGCCGACGCCGCCCTTCTGATTGGCCAGCGCCAGGATGCGCGGGTGGCCAGGGGTCGTCTTGGTGCTATCCTCTTGATATTCCTGATCAATTACGGTCATTTGCGTGGGCCATCATGGTATCTGCGGACGGGTCGCGCCGCGCGATTGTGTCCAGTTCGACGATCCAGCCTTGTCCGCCAGTGAGGCTCGCATGCAGGCGTGGGCTTATATTCCAATATTTAGTAGCTTCGGTCAATTCCGCGTCTACATCTTGACCCTTGAGAAACAGCGCCTTGGTGCTGCCAGTCATCAGGGGAGCCGCGAAACCGAGAATGATATCTAGCGACGCCACGGCACGTGCGGTGATGCAATCGACGCGCTTCGGAAAACTATCCACATTATCCCCGATGTCAGCGAGGTGCACCGAACCCGGGGCTTGCGTGACACGCAGTGCTTCGCGCAGGAACGCCGCCTTCTTGGCGTTGCGCTCGACAAGATGAACGTGGCCGCCGAGATCGCCCATGGCACAGGCCAGCACCACGCCGGGAAACCCGCCGCCGCTGCCGAAGTCGAGCCAGATGCGTGCATCGGGTGCGAGCTTCAAAAGCTGCAGTGAATCCGAGATATGGCGCGTCCAGAGATTTGGAAGCGTGGCCGGCGAAATGAGATTGGTCTTGGCCTGCCATTGCAGCAGCAACGCCACATAGCGATCGAGCCGCGCTTCTGTTTCATGTGAAACAGGCGTGAGTTTGAGCGCGGCGGCCTTGTCGCGGTCGAGCGACGGAGCGGGAGCGGATGGCTGGGAACGTTGCGCCATGGAATGCGATTTCGATGTCTATTGCGGAGGATGGTTTCTCATACTCCGAGTCCATGACGGCGGCTATCGAAATGGCGGCTGATCGCAGTTGTAGGGCGGATGAGCGAAGCGTCATCCGCCGGCCGCTTCCAAAATTGAGACTCCGCGGCGGATGACGCCTTCGGCTCATCCGCCCTACGATCGAGTGCGCGGCCCATCCTTCGAGGCTCGCTACGCTCGCACCTCAGGATGACGGCGGAGTTGGTGGCTTGACCCCCAAGATCTGCGGTAGCCAGCCCACTCCGCCGTCATCCTGAGGAGCCGCGCAGCGGCGTCTCGAAGGATGGTCGCAGGCTCTGAACCCGGCCAACTCATGGTTCGAGACGGCGCTACCAGCGGCGCAATTGCGCCGCAGGCCTCCTCACCATGAGGGACTGAGTGTACTGCGCTTCATGGACCGCATTTCCAGTCAGGCTCTTAGGATGAGGGTGTGAGCTGGGAGCGCGGCTACCGGATCGGCCCCTGCTCCGCCCTCATGGTGAGGAGGCGCGATAGCGCCGTCTCGAACCATGGAGCCGGTATTCGCCGTCACGCGTTTCACGTGAAACAAGCCTGCCATCCGGCCCTGATGGAATTGTCCGAGATCAAGGCAGTTCCAGCCCACAGGCGCACACTCCAACCAGGCTTGGAGGTGACGATCATGGACATCATCGTACGGTTCTTCCTGTTACTGGCCGCTCCCATCACCGCGCTGTTCGTCTCTCGCGAGGCGATGAACTTCGGTGTGATTCAGGTGCTGGTCGCGATCGCGCTGTTTGTCGGCCTCGTCGCAGCATTGGCGTTCTGGCCTCGGAAGTCGGTGCCGTAGGATGGGTTGAGCGGAGCGATACCCATCACAGCAAATGCCGGTGCACGTGGTGATGGGTATCGCTGCGGTGCGTTGCACCTCCGCTCCAACCCATCCTACCCGTTAGAGCCTGTTTCACGTGAAACAGATCAAGCCGCGGTGACAGAGACCGTCTTCCGTGCTTCGCGGCGCAGATACGCTGTCAGGATCGCCAAAGCGGCCGGCGTCACACCGTCCAATCGTCCCGCCTGCCCCACCGTGCGCGGAGACGCCGCCTTCAGCTTGGCTCGGGCTTCGTTGGAGAGACCAGGAACCGCGTCGTAATCGATATCGGTCAGCGACAGACCTTCATCGCGACGGAACGACTCCACATCCGCCGTCTGGCGCTTGAGATAGACATCATATTTGGCGTCGATCTCGATATGGGTGCCGATCGCTGGGTCAATGGCCGAGAGTTCGGGCCAGATCCGGGTGACGGTGGCCCATTCGGTCTCCGGATAGGACAGGAGATCGAAAGCCGAGCGACGCTGGCCATCATGATTGAGGGCCAGACCATACTTCGATGCCCCGTTCGGGGTGATCGACAGCGCCTCGGTCAGCGCCTTGCCGGCGATCAGGGCGTCCATCTTCGCCGTATGCCGGGCGATACGGGCGCTACCGACACAGCCAAGGGCGATACCCTTGTCCGTCAGGCGCTGATCGGCGTTGTCTGCGCGCAGAGTCAGGCGATATTCGGCTCGCGATGTGAACATCCGATAGGGTTCGGAGATGCCACGGGTGACGAGATCGTCGATCATCACGCCGAGATAGCCGTCTGCCCGGTCGAACACGGCAGGGGCAGAGCCGGAAGCCGCGAGCGCCGCATTCAAACCGGCCACCAGACCCTGGGCAGCCGCCTCCTCATAGCCGGTCGTGCCATTGATCTGCCCGGCCATGAACAGGCCCGGCATCCGCTTGGCCTGCAGGGTCGGATCGAGTTCGCGGGGATCGACATGGTCGTATTCGATGGCATAGCCGGGCTTGATCATCCGGACCCGCTCGAGACCGGGGATCGAGGCCAGGATTGCAGCCTGGACCTCCTCCGGGAGCGAGGTGGAGATGCCATTGGGATAGACGGTGTCGTCATCGAGGCCTTCGGGCTCCAGAAAGATCTGGTGGCCGTCGCGATCACCGAAACGGACGATCTTGTCCTCGATGGACGGGCAATAGCGCGGGCCGGAGCTCTTGATCTGGCCGGAATACATCGGCGAGCGATGCACATTGGCGCGGATCACCTCATGGGTGGCCGGCGTGGTGCGGGTGATGCCGCACTGGATCTGTGGCGTGGTGATGCGATCGGTCATCACCGAAAACGGCTCTGGCGGATCGTCGGCCGACTGCATCTCGACGGCGGACCAGTCGATGGTCTTGCCATCGAGGCGCGGCGGGGTGCCGGTCTTGAGACGGCCAAGGGTGAAACCGATGCGCTCGAAAGCCTTGGACAGGCCAAGCGCCGGCGCCTCGTCGATCCGGCCGGCGGGCCAGTTCTTTTCGCCAAGATGGATCAGGCCGCGGAGGAAGGTGCCGGTGGTGATGACCACGGCCCCGGCTTCGATGTCGCGGCCATTGGCCAGGCGGATGCCGGTCACTCGGCCATTGGCCGTCAGGAGATCATCGGCCTCGCCTTCAATCACGCTGAGATTTTCGGTAGCAGTGATCGCGGCCTGCATGGCGGCGGCGTAGAGCTTGCGATCGGCCTGAGTCCGCGGACCTCGGACGGCCGGCCCCTTCTTGCGATTGAGCATGCGGAACTGGATTCCGCCGGCATCGGCGACGCGGCCCATCAATCCGTCCAGCGCATCGACCTCACGGACGAGATGACCCTTGCCGAGACCCCCGATCGCGGGGTTGCAGGACATCGCGCCGATGGTCGCAAATTTATGCGTGACCAGCGCCGTGCGCGCGCCCATGCGCGCAGACGCAGCCGCGGCTTCACAGCCGGCGTGGCCCCCACCGATAACAATGACGTCGAACTTGTCCTGCATGGGCGCAGCTTCTAGCGCGCCTGTGTACAAGAATGAAGGGAATTTTGGGGAGGGTGTTTCACGTGAAACAGTGCCACAGACGCAGGTGCCGTAGGATGGGTTGAGCGGAGCGAAAACCCATCACCACGAGCGCCCGGCCTCAGCGTGTTTCACGTGAAACACCGCGAGGGTTCCTCCAGTGCGGTTGGCTCCGCCGATGGGTTACGCTCCGGCGCATCGCACCTGCGCTAACCCATCCTACGAGGAGGAGGTGCTCTTATAGTAAAGGAATATTTACTTTCCTATACAAAAATCCCTAAAGATACTGTCGAGCACATCTTCCACATCCACCCGCCCGAGCAAGCGCCCCAGTTGATGTGCGGCAGCGCGAAAATCTTCGGCGACCAGTTCGTCGCCTCGCTGCGCCGATGTTGCAGCATGCTGCAGCAGATCTGCGGTCCGACGGAGCAGATCGCGCTGGCGATCGCGGGTGATGAAGCCGGCTTCGCCCTGCCCGAAATAATTCGATGCGAATTCGACCAGCGCCGACATCAGCTCGCTCATGCCATCGCCGCGCTCGGCGGAGATCGTCAGCCTGGCATCGTCTGATCCTGCAGCGCTCACATCGGTCTTGGTGCTGATGATCCAGACCGGCGCGTCACTTGCCGTCAACCAGCCTTCCGGTCGCGCGGCATCGGTTGAATCCACCAGCCATAAAACAAGGTCTGCTTCGCTGGCGCGCACACGTGCGCGGCGGACGCCCTCTTCCTCCACCGGATCGAGGGTCTCGCGAATGCCGGCGGTGTCGATCACCGTCACCGGATAGCCATCGAGATCGAGCTGCACTTCGATGACGTCGCGCGTGGTGCCGGCATGCGGCGAGACGATCGCGACATCGCGGCGGGCGAGCTGGTTCATGAGGGTGGACTTGCCGACATTGGGCTGGCCGGCGATGGCGACGACAAGGCCATCGCGCAGACGTTCGCTGCGCCCTTGCGCGGACAGCACCTGCGCGATCTCGCGGCGGAGCGCTTCGGCTTTCTCCAGCGCCGGCGCCATCAGTTCGGCGGAGACATCGCCCTCGTCGGAAAAGTCGATGCCGACTTCGACCAGCGCCAATGCCTCGATGATCTGCTGACGCCAGTTGCGCGCCCTGTCGCCGAGCAGGCCCTTGAGCTGGCGCAGCGCCTGTTTGCGCTGACGATCGGTGTCGGCGTGAATGAGATCGTCGAGACCTTCGGCTTCGGTGAGATCGAGCTTTCCGTTCTCGAATGCGCGGCGGGTGAATTCGCCGGGCTCGGCCGGGCGCAGACCCTCGATGGAGGCAAGCGCCCCGAACAGTGCGGCAAGGACGGCGCGGCCGCCATGGATGTGGAATTCGGCGGTGTCTTCCCCGGTGGCGCTGGCCGGTGCGGGAAACCACAGCACCACGGCATCGTCGATCGGGCCAAGTTGCTCATCGGCCAGCAGAACGTGGGTGGCCATGCGGGGTGCCGGGAGTTTTTTTGCCAGCCGCTGTAGCGCTGTGCCGGCATGTGAACCGGAGACACGCACGATGGCGATCGCGGTCGGCGGCCGGCCGGAGGAGAGTGCGTAGATGGTCTGGTCGCGTGGGTGCATCGCCTATTTGACGATGGTGGAGGTGAGGCGCAACGGGATTCTCGCCCCTAACCCTCCATTGTCGTCGCCCGGCTCGACCGGGCGATCCAGTAAACTCCAGCGTCAGTGATCAACACGACGGCGGTGTCTACTGGATCACCCGCTTTCGCGGGTGATGACAATTGAGATGAGGCAACAAAAAAAGCACCGCCGTTTCCAGCGGTGCCTTTGATTGTCAGATCTCTTCGCCCTTACGTATTCATCGAATCGAAGAATTCCGAATTGCTCTTGGTGTTGCGGAGCTTGTCGAGCAGGAAGTCGATGGCGTCCATGGTGCCCATCGGATTGAGGATGCGGCGGAGCACATACATCTTCTTGAGCAGCTGCGGATCGGTGATGAGTTCTTCCTTGCGCGTACCCGAGCGCGAGATGTCGATCGCCGGGAAGGTGCGCTTGTCCGAGACCTTGCGGTCGAGGATGAGTTCGGAGTTGCCGGTGCCCTTAAACTCTTCGAAGATCACTTCGTCCATGCGGCTGCCGGTATCGACCAGCGCGGTGGCGATGATGGTGAGCGAGCCACCCTCTTCGACGTTACGCGCGGCACCGAAGAAACGCTTCGGACGCTGCAGGGCGTTGGCGTCGACACCGCCGGTCAGCACCTTGCCGGACGACGGCACCACGGTGTTGTAGGCGCGGCCGAGGCGGGTGATGGAATCCAGCAGGATGACGACGTCGCGGCCGTGCTCGACCAGGCGCTTGGCCTTTTCGATCACCATTTCGGCGACCTGGACGTGGCGGGTGGCCGGTTCGTCGAAGGTGGAGGAGACGACCTCGCCCTTCACCGAACGCTGCATGTCGGTGACTTCTTCCGGACGTTCGTCGATCAGAAGAACGATCAGGTAGCATTCCGGATGATTGGCGGTGATCGAGTGTGCGATGTTCTGCATCAGCACGGTCTTGCCGGTGCGCGGCGGCGCCACGATCAGCGCGCGCTGGCCCTTGCCGATCGGCGCCACGATATCAATCACGCGGGGTGAGAGATCCTTGCGGGTCGGGTCTTCCAGTTCGAGGCGGAAGCGCTCATTCGGGAACAGCGGCGTCAGGTTGTCGAAATTGACCTTGTGCTTGGACTTCTCGGGATCCTCGAAGTTCAGCGTATTGACCTTGAGGAGTGCGAAATAGCGTTCGCCTTCCTTCGGGCTGCGGATATGGCCTTCGACGGTATCGCCGGTGCGCAGGCCGAAACGGCGGATCTGCGAGGGCGAGACATAGATGTCGTCCGGGCCGGGCAGGTAATTGGCGTCCGACGAGCGGAGGAAGCCGAAGCCGTCGGAGAGAACCTCGACGACGCCTTCGCCGATGATGTCGGTTTCCTGCAATGCCAGCTGCTTGAGGCAGGCGAACATCAGCTCCTGCTTGCGCATGGTGCTGGCATTTTCGACCCCCAGCTCTTCCGCAAACGAGACGAGCTCGGCTGGCGTCTTGGCCTTGAGGTCTTGAAGTTTCATTTCCCGCATTGGGGGTGGTCCTGTGGAAGATCGGAGGGGGAGTGCAAGCTGCTGGAAAAGGTGCGGACGCCGAAATGTCACGAGAGTCCGCAGGTCTCCGGCAACGAAGTCTTGAGCAGTGAAGGTGCTGAAGAGACTTCAAGCCTGATGTGCCGGCCGGCGGATTGAAAAGCCGGAACGAACCACATCGCCTGCGTCGGGTGGGAGAACTCGAACATATGGGACATCCGCCCAACGCGCAAGATCGCTGGAAGTGCCAGAGAGGCAGAAAATCTCCGCTGTGTCCCGAACGCCAAGGCTAAAACGGCTTCACCACCACCAGAATCACGATCAGGATCATCAGGACCGTCGGTACTTCGTTGATAATCTTGTAGAATTTCGCGCTGCGCGTGTTGCGGTCGAGGGCGAAGTCGCGCACCCGGGCGGTCAGGAAGCCATGGACGCCGGACATCAGCAGCACCAGCAGCAGCTTGGCGTGAAACCAGCCGGACGTGTACCAGCCAGCCGACCACATCAGGTAGAGCCCGAAAATCCAGGTCGCGATCATCGCAGGATTGATGATGGCCTTGAGCAGCCGGCGCTCCATCACCTTGAAGGTCTCGGACTGTTTCGAGCCGATCTCCGCA
>NZ_JBIIOT010000139.1:0-9853 GCF_044336785.1 Tardiphaga sp.
CGCATCGCAGTGATAGACGAACAGCCGGGGCAGATAGAGCATCCCCGCCATCCAGGAGATGACGGCGATGATGTGCAGAGCTTTCGCCCATTCATACATTGCTAAGCCTTGCCCACTATCAGGGTGTCACGGTCTCGATGGGGAACATCTGCCGGGGATCACGGTTAGCCGCAAGCAGGTTATCCGCGCCCTGTACTCATGAACCCCTTCCTCCAATCTATTATTAGATTCTTAAGGTTTGAGTCTGTTTGGCCGTGGATTTGGCCCGAACAAGACCGTCCCCGCGTCATCCCAAGCTTGTGCACACCGGCATCTGAATCTTCTGCGAGTCCTCTTGCGATCGACAAAGATCGGCAGCGCAGGGACTTCCGGCCGGTTCGGCAGGGATTCCGCAGAGACAAATCCACATAACCCCAGTATTGTCCGAAAGGTCGCCGAACGGTGTCCCCGCTGGCAGGCCTGTGAAGAAAAAGCCGGGTTATCCCGACCGCCTCGCCACCGCCGCCGATTCCGCTGAAAAGCTCCACAGCGATCCACAGAACACACAGGGTTATGGTGCATACCACCGGCAGCTTTTTTCACCTCCATCTCGTCTCCGATTCCACCGGCGAGACACTGATCACCGTGGCCCGCGCGGTGGCCGCGCAATATTCCAATGTGACGCCGGTCGAGCATGTCTATCCTCTCGTCCGCAGCCAGAAGCAGCTCGACCGGGTGCTGACCGAGATCGAGGAAGCGCCGGGCATCGTTCTGTTCACGCTGCTGGAAAGTGATCTCGTGGCGCGGCTGGAAGCCAAGTGCCAGGAGATCAATTCGCCGAGCCTGTCGATCATCGGCCCGGTGATGCAGCTGTTCCAGAATTACCTAGGTGCCTCGACCTCCGGCCGGGTCGGCGCGCAGCACGTGCTGAATGCGGAATATTTCAAGCGCATCGACGCGCTGAATTATTCGATGATGCATGATGACGGGCAGCATACCGATGGGCTGGAAGAAGCCGATGTCGTCCTCGTCGGCGTGTCGCGCACGTCGAAGACGCCTACCTCCATCTATCTCGCCAATCGCGGTGTCCGCACCGCCAATGTTCCACTGGTCCCCGGAATCCCTATCCCGCCCCAGCTCGAGACATTGAAAAAGCCTCTGGTCGTCAGCCTGCATGCGACACCGGAACGCCTGATCCAGATCCGGCAGAACCGTCTGCTGTCGATCGGTAGCGATACGACCAATGACGATTATATCGACCGGCAGTCGGTCACCGAAGAGGTGACCTATGCGCGCAAGCTCAGCGCCAAATATGGCTGGGCCTTGCTGGAAGTGACGCGCCGCTCGATCGAAGAGACCGCGGCGGCGATCATGAAATTGCTGGCGGATCGCCAGCGGCAACGGATGCAGGAATGACCATCTGGCGCGGCGAACAGCCGCTGATCCTGGCGTCGCAAAGCGCGGCGCGACGCATGCTATTGGCCGGCGCCGGCATCACTTTCGACGCAGCCCCCGCGGATATCGACGAGCGCGGCATTCAGCAGCGCTCGAATCTGACCGCACCGGGCGATATCGCAGCCCTGCTGGCCGAGCAGAAAGCGGCCTTTGTCTCGCTGCGGCATCCCGGCCGCTATGTGGTCGGTGCGGACCAGACATTGTCGGTCGGCGATCGGCTGTTCAACAAGCCTGCGGGCCGCGACCAGGCTGCGCAGCAATTGCGCGATCTCGCCGGCAAGACGCATGAGCTGCATTCGGCGATCGCTGTTGCTTGCGATGGCGCGACATTATTCTCTCATGTCTCGGTGGCGCATATGACCATGCGTCAGCTCGACGATACCGTCATCGACGCTTATCTCGATGCGGCCGGCGACAAGGTGACGACGAGCGTCGGTGCCTATCAGCTCGAAGGTCTCGGCGTGCATCTGTTCGAATTGATCGAGGGCGACCACTTCACCATTCTCGGCCTGCCGCTGCTGCCGCTTTTGAAATTCCTGCGCGGCGAAGGCATGATCGGGATCTGAACAAATCATCACCGTCATTGCGAGCGCAGCGAAGCAATCCAGAAGCCACGTGAAGAAAGAGCTGGATTGCTTCGTCGCAAGGGCTCCTCGCAATGACGAAAGAAAAGGGAATGGGAATGCGCGTCCTGGGGCTGACCGGCTCGATCGGCATGGGGAAATCGACCACCGCCAAATTGTTCGTGGAAGCCGGTGTGCCCGTCTATGACGCGGATGCCACCGTGCACATGGTCTATGAGAACGAGGCCGTGCCGTTGATCGAAGCGGCGTTTCCCGGCACGACAGCGGACGGCAAGGTCGATCGCACCAAGCTCTCGCCGCTGGTCGTTCACGATACGGATGCGATGAAGAAACTGGAAAGCATCGTGCATCCCCTGCTCGCCCGGCATCACAAGAAATTCCTCGATGAGGCCGAAGCGTCGGGTGCGCCGATTGCGGTTGTCGATGTCCCGTTGCTGTTCGAAACCGGCGGCGACAAGCGCGTCGATGGCATCGTCGTCGTCTCTACCGATGCCAAGACGCAGCGCGAACGCATCCTTGCGCGCGATGGCATGACGGAAGACAAGCTCGACGCCATTCTTGCCCGCCAGTTGCCTGACGCTGAAAAGCGCAAACGCGCCGACTTCGTGGTGGATACCTCGCATGGTATCGAGCCCGTGCGCGCCCGGATCGCTGAAATTCTTGTCGAGGCTGCTAAACTGCCCCGACGTCGCCCTTGATTTGCTGAGCCGAGAAACCGATGCGCGAAATCGTCATGGATACGGAAACCACCGGCCTCGATCCGCTCCGCGGCGATCGGCTGGTGGAAATCGGCTGTCTCGAAATCTTCAACCGGATGCCGACCGGCCAGACCTTTCACGTCTACTGCAATCCTGAACGCGACATGCCGCAGGAGGCGTTCAACGTTCACGGCCTGTCGGCGGAGTTCCTCTCCACCAAGCCGCTGTTCCATGAAGTGGCGAATGATTTCCTGGAATTCATCGGCGATTCGCCGCTGGTGATTCACAACGGCTCATTCGATCTCGGCTTCATCAACATGGAGCTGGACCGCATCAAGCGCCCGCCGGTGCCGCGCGATCGCCTGGTCGACACATTGCTGCTGGCGCGCCGCAAACATCCGGGCGTGTCGAACCGGCTCGACGATCTCTGCGCCCGCTACTCGATCGACAATTCACGCCGCACCAAGCACGGCGCACTGCTCGACTCCGAACTGCTGGCCGAGGTCTATATCGATCTCGTCGGCGCCCGGCAGTCGTCGCTGATTCTCGCGGAAGATGCGCCGATCATGGTGCGCAGCGGCTCCGGCGATACACCGCGTCGTCAGCGCGAGATCGCCCTGGCGCCGCGGGTGACGGAGGACGATCGTGCGACGCATCGCGCCTTTGTGGGCACGCTGGGTGACAAGCAGATCTGGTCGGAGTTCTGGGGCGAGCCGGACAAGGCGGCTTCGTAGCGCTCTGCCGTCGTCAGTTACTCAAAATGTCATCGCCCGGCTTTGACCGGGCGATCTAGTAACCGCCGCTGTTGCGTATGGTCACGCAGGCCAGTGTCTACTGGGTCGCCCGGTCAAGCCGGGCGACGACAGTCGTGGTGTCAGTTCGCCTGGCCGGCTTCTGCCTGCTGACGCTCGAGATTCTGGCGATACAGGCCGACGAAATCGACGGGATCCAGCATCAGGGGCGGGAAGCCGCCGTCGCGCACCGCGGTGGCGACGATCTCGCGGGCGAACGGGAACAGCAGGCGCGGGCATTCGATCATGATCAGCGGGTGCAGGTTTTCCTGCGGCACGTTGACGATGCGGAACACGCCGGCATAGGCCAGTTCGAACGAGAACAGCACCGAGCCCTTGGCGTCGGCCTTGCCCTCGATGGACAGCGTCACTTCATATTCGGTGTCCGACAGATTGTTGGCGCCGACATTGATCTGGATATTGATGTTCGGCTGCTGTTCCTGCGGGGCCAGGGAGCCCGGGGCATTCGGGTTCTCGAAGGAGAGATCCTTGGTGTACTGGGCCAGCACGTTGAGCTGGGGGGGAGACGCCTCGGGAGCGTTGCCGTTGCCGTTTGCCATGTCGAAAATCTCCTGAAGCGCCGCCGGGCGGCTTTGCCGATTCGCCGCGAAAAGCCGCGTCAGGCGGCCCCTCTATGCGGGCGAGTGGCTATCATAGGCCTGCGGTATCCGACAAGGACGGCAGCGCCTGATTGTACTGGGCCAATGGCCGAGAATTGCTCCAGATCACCCCGCCAAATCGCCCTAACCGGCTGATATGCCGCGGCTTCCGTGGCCCGGCGACGTCGGGCCAAGCGAACTTGTGGGCCCGTCCGGCGTTATTGCCGTCCGGATCGGGGCCGCTTTGCCGCAGGCCCTCCGGGGAGCATGCCATTGGCTCGACTAGGTTTCATGTCTAGATGGGATTGTGCCGCCAATGATGTATCGTGTTCCGCGGCACCTTCTTTGATCAGAAAGCGACAGACGTGGACATTTACACCATCATCTTCCTGGCACTGGCGGTCTTTATCTTCCTGCGCCTGCGCAATGTGCTCGGACAGCGCACCGGGGAGGAACGTCCGCCCTTCGACCGCAGCGCCCGCGAAGCACTGCCGCCGGAAGGCAACGTGGTGTCCATGCCGGGCAGCCCGATCGACCAGACCCAGCCTGCACCGGCTGCCGAAATCTCGCCCGCCGAACGCTGGAAGGGCATCGCCGAGCCCGGCACGCCGCTGGCCGCCGGCCTCGATGCCATTGTCGAGCAGGATTCGTCCTTCGATGCGCGTCACTTCCTGACCGGTGCCAAGAGCGCCTACGAGATGATCGTGCTCGCTTTCGCCAATGGCGATCGTCGCGCGCTGAAGGATCTGCTCTCCACCGAGGTGTTCGACAGCTTTGATGCCGCGATCAAGGAGCGCGAGACCAACGAATTGAAGACCGAAACCCGCTTTGTCTCCATCGACAAGGCGGAGATCGTGGGCGCCGAGGTCCGCGATCGTTCGGCGCAGCTCACCATCCGTTTCGTCTCGCAGATGATCTCGGCGACGCGCGACAAGGCTGGCAATGTCGTCGATGGCAATGCCGAGAGCGTGTCTGATATCACCGACGTCTGGACCTTTGCCCGCGACATTTCCTCGCGCGATCCGAACTGGAAGCTGGTTGGCACCGGCGCTGGCCAGTAAGTCCCGGCGACACGCGGCGCTTGCCGCGTGTACCGCCATGTGCGTCGTCACTCTGCTGGCGGGCGCAGCGGATGCACGCAGCCTCAACCACAAATACAAAAGCCGCGGACATTCCGAGGCTTATGTCCCGCGCTACAATCCGGTGCGGGAATTCCCGTTCGAATTCCCCGGCAGCCAATATATGCCGGTGCCGTGGACGGAGATCGCAGGCTGGACCGACGACGATCCTCGCGATGCGTTCAGCGCGTTTCAGGCAAGCTGTCGCCCCATCGCAGCCCAGCGCAAGCCGTCGACGGATTCCAAGACACTCGGCGATTCCCTGCGCGAGGCCTGCGTCGCCGCGAAAGCGGCGGATGTGAGCGACGCCGCGAAGGCGCGCAAATTCTTCGAAGCCAATTTCCAGCCTTTGCGCATCTCGCGGCTCGGTGAGCCCGAAGGATTTGTCACCGGCTATTACGAGCCCATCGTCGATGGCTCCAAGACAAAGACCGATGTCTATACGGTGCCGGTCTATCGCCGGCCATCGAACCTGTTCGTGCGCGGCTATAATCAGGCGTCATCCAGCCTGCCCAATAATGGCGACGTGTTTCGCAAGATCGGCCGCCGCAAGCTGGTGCCTTACTACGATCGTGCGCAGATCGAGGACGGTGCCATTGCCGGCCGCGGGCTGGAGATCGCCTGGCTGAAGAGCCAGACGGATCTGCTGTTCTCGCAGATCCAGGGCTCGGCGCGCGTGCGCATGGAGGACGGCAGCTTCGTCCGCATCAACTACGATTCGCACAATGGCTATCGCTACACGCCGGTCGGCCGCGTGCTGATCGAGCGTGGCATCATTCCGCGCGAGCAGATGTCCATGCAGCGCATCCGGCAATACTTTGAAGAGAATCCGGAAGCGGCGAATGAAGTGCGCCGGCAGAACAAGGCATTCGTGTTCTTCCGCGAAATACAGCTCGCCGAGAAAGACGAGGCGGTGGGCGCGCAGGGCGTGCCGCTAACGCCATGGCGCTCCATCGCCGTCGACAAGGCGCTGCATGTCTATGGCACGCCGTTTTTTGTCGAAGGCGAATTGCCGATCGACACCGAGATCTCGAAGACGCCATTCCGCCGCCTGATGGTGGCGCAGGATACGGGCTCGGCGATCGTCGGGCCGGCCCGCGCCGACCTTTATTTCGGCGCCGGCACCGAGATGGGCCGCATCGCCGGCCGCATCAAGCATCCCGCGAAATTCGTGATGCTTGTGCCGAAGAGCCTGGATCCCACCGCGCGCGGGCACAACATGCCGCTGCCGGATGCACGGCCTTCGGCAAAGATCGCAAAATTGTTTCCGCAGACGCCGGCGAGCGAGCCGACGAAGGTCGAGCCTGCAAAGACCGAAATCGCCAAGGCGGAGCCGCCGAAGCCAGAACCTGCAAAGACAGAACCGGCAAAAGCCGAGGCGGCGAAACCCGACGCGCCGAAGACACCGGCGGTGACGCCCGAAAAGCCTGCCGTGGTCAAAGTCGAGCCGGTGACGGAGGCCAAACCGGCGCCGGCCACCGTTCCACTGCCTGCGCCGAAGCCGGTTGAGCTTGCGGCAGTCGCAGTACCAGCGGCTGCAGCTGCAGCCGCCATCCCGATGCCGGAAGCGCGGCCGCCATCGGCACCGCAACTGGCAAAGACCACTCCGCCCGAAGCGAAACACGAAGCCAAGCCGCGGCGTGCCACGTATAAGCGGCGTATCCATCGTCGCGCGCCGGCACGGTCGTCGTCGCCCTTCCGTTTCTTCTGGCAATGAAGCGCTCGCGTCCCCCGCAGATCATCGATCCGCCCCGCCGCCGTCATCGTCCTCTCACCGAGGACGAACGCGTGCTGTGGGAAGGCGTCGCCAAACAGGTGAAGCCGCTGCGCAAGCGGACGCGTGTGGTGAAGATGGATGTGCTCGCGGTCGAGACTGCGCCAGCGCCGCTACCGCCGATGTCCCGCAAACTCGTGGATGCGCTGCCGGCGAAGGTCGTGAAACATCCAGATCCGCCACCGCCACCGCTGACGACGCTTGGTCGCCGCGAGCGTTCGCAATTGTCACGCGGCCGCAAGGAGATCGATGCCCGGCTCGATCTGCACGGCATGACCCAGGAGCGCGCGCATCGGGCACTCGCCACGTTCCTGCAGCGCGCGAGCTATGACGGCATGTCGTTCGTGCTGATCATCACCGGCAAGGGCCGCACCGGTGGGCTGGACTCCGAGCGCGGCATCCTGCGGCGTCAGGTGCCGATCTGGCTCGGCCTGCCGGAGTTTCGGGCGCTGGTGGTGGGATTCGAGGAAGCGCATATCGGGCACGGTGGTGCCGGTGCGCTTTATGTAAGGGTGAGACGGGCGCGATAGATGCTCCAATTGTCATCACCCGCGAAAGCGGGTGATCCAGTAAGCGCCGGCAGAGTGTAGTTAGTGAGAGCGAGTCTACTGGATCGCCCGGTCAAGCCGGGCGATGACAGTGAGAGTATGTAGCGGTTACAAAATAAACCGGCTGAGATCCGTGTTCTTCGCCAGATCCCCTACATGCTTCTGCACATAATCCGCATCGATGCGGATCGTCTCGCCATGCTTGTCCGGCGCGGTGAACGAGATTTCGTCCAGCACCCGCTCCATCACCGTCTGCAGTCGTCGCGCGCCGATATTCTCGACGGTCGAGTTCACTGCGACGGCGACATCCGCCAGCGCATCGATGGCGTCATCGGCAAATTCCAGCGTCACGCCTTCGGTCTGCAGCAGCGCCACATATTGCTTGATGAGGGATGCTTCCGGCTCGGTGAGAATGCGGCGCATGTTGTCGCGCGTCAGTGCATCGAGCTCGACGCGGATCGGCAGGCGGCCCTGCAGCTCCGGCAGCAGATCGCTTGGCTTGGCTATATGGAATGCGCCCGATGCGATGAACAGGATGTGTTCGGTTTTCACGGCACCATGCTTGGTCGAAACAGTCGTGCCTTCGATCAGCGGCAGCAGGTCGCGCTGCACGCCTTCGCGCGAGACTTCGCCGCCCGAGCGGCCATCGCGCACGCAGATCTTGTCGATCTCGTCGAGAAACACGATGCCGTTGTTCTCGACCACGGAAATCGCTTCCTGCACCACCTGGTCATTGTCGAGCAGCTTGTCGGCTTCCTCGCTCACCAGCGGCTCATGCGCATCCTCGACCTTGAGCCGGCGCGTCTTGGTGCCCTTGCCCATCTTGCCGAAGATATCGCCGAGCGAGATGGCGCCCATCTGCGCGCCGGGCATGCCGGGGATCTCGAACATCGACGGCGCCCCGCCCGATGACGACACCTCGATCTCGATTTCCTTGTCGTTGAGTTCGCCCGCGCGCAGCTTCTTGCGGAACGACTCCTTGGTCGCCGCACTCGCATTGGCGCCGACCAGCGCATCGACAACACGATCTTCAGCGGCAAGCTGCGCGCGTGCCTGCACATCCTTGCGTTTCTTCTCGCGGGTCTGGGCGATGCCGACTTCGAGGAGGTCGCGGATGATCTGTTCGACGTCCCGGCCGACATAGCCGACTTCGGTGAATTTTGTCGCTTCCACCTTGATGAAAGGTGCGCCGGCGAGCTTGGCCAGGCGCCGGGCGATCTCGGTCTTGCCGACGCCGGTGGGGCCGATCATCAGGATGTTCTTCGGCAGCACTTCTTCGCGCAGCAGCCCGGTGAGCTGCAGCCGGCGCCAGCGATTGCGCAGCGCGATCGAGACGGCGCGCTTGGCGTCGTGCTGGCCGACGATGAAGCGATCGAGTTCGGAAACGATTTCGCGGGGGGAGAAGTCGGTCATTCGCTCAGGGTCTCGATCGTCAGATTGCGGTTGGTGTAGACGCAGATGTCGGCGGCGATATCCAGCGACTTTCGGACGATGGTCTCGGCATCCTGGTCGGTGTCGGCCAATGCACGAGCGGCGGCCAGCGCGTAATTGCCGCCGGAGCCAATGGCCATCACGCCATATTCGGGCTCCAGCACGTCGCCGGTGCCGGTGAGGACCAGCGAGGTCGTCTTGTCGGCCACGATCATCATGGCTTCGAGCCGGCGGAGATAGCGGTCGGTGCGCCAGTCCTTGGCGAGTTCCACGGCGGCGCGGGTGAGCTGGCCGGGATACTGCTCCAGCTTGGCTTCCAGCCGTTCGAACAGCGTGAAGGCGTCGGCGGTGGCACCGGCAAAGCCGCCGATGACGTCGCCTTTGCCCAGTTTACGGACCTTTTTGGCATTGGACTTGATCACGGTCTGGCCGATCGAAACCTGGCCATCGCCGCCCACCACGACTTTACCGTTCTTGCGGACGGTCAGGATGGTGGTGCCATGCCAGCCGGGCGACGGCTCTGACGATGCGGAAAAGTGGTTGTTCATGGGGTCCCTCGTGAGGGTCTGATCTAGGCACGGGCGAGGGCGGATGCAAATGCGGCCAAACCGGCCATAAACGCCGCGGCCGTAGGATGGGTTGAGCGGAGCGAAAACCCATCATCCCGTCGATGCGGCAGGCTCGGCCGATGGGTTATCGCTTCGGCGCTGTTGCACCTGCGCTCAACCCATCCTACGGCCGCGTGGCGTGGCGCCCCAAGCCATGAATTTCCGCTCACCATAGCCGCAAATATCGCCCTCTCCGGCCATGGCGCCGCTGTCATCCCTTTGTTAAAAGACCGCGTTTTCAGCGAGCAAGAGGCCCATTCGATGCGCA
>NZ_JBIIOT010000011.1:0-85648 GCF_044336785.1 Tardiphaga sp.
GGACCGTGCCGTACTCCGTGGTGGTGCGCGTATCCGTGGTCAAATTCACGCGCTCGCGGGTGAGGTAGTAGTTCTTGGTCCAGAGATTGTTGCCGCCGGCACCACCCTGCCAGAAAGGCGCGTCATAGGGGCCGCCATTGAACGTCGTATCGATGCGGATCGCGCCGCCGATCTTGATGCAGGTGTCGGTGCCCGGAATGTAGTAGAAGCCCGCGCCGTAAAGCGAGCAGACCTTCACATATTCAACGGCCTTCGCCTTGACCGGAAGATCCGCTGCCTGCGCGCTGCCGATGGCCATCAGTGCTGCCGCCGAACCGAGAATTACCTGTTTGATCGTCGTCATGAAGCCTCAAAGGCGAGGCCGAGAGCGAACGACCATGCGTTCTGCGATCCGGCATCGCGTCTTTTTTGGGCCGCACTCGCGGCCGCTCGACGTCAATCTGTTGGCAGCAATCCTGCGACACAATGGCCGCGGTCGGTTGACGCAGCATCATTTGCGCTCTGTGTGTTTTGAGCAACAAACAGCCTGTCTCCAAGGCAGTAAATTACCGATCTGATCACGAGAATTAATGGGGCGATCACGGATCAGTGTTTGCTAGCAAGCGTGTCCCAACATCGCGATGGGCAGATCGCGAGGGTCCTACGAATCACCTTGCTAACCTGGAGGTCCCGCAAGCACGCCGCCTGTCAGCGCAGCCGCGACGCCGGTCGTGCCCGGAAATGTGAGCGGCATCCGATTGAGGCTGCGCACGGCCAGAAACGCGAAAGCCTGCGCTTCCATCGCATCGGCTGACCAGCCCAGCGCATCGGCACTCTCGACCAACGCTGGCGCGATGCGGTCGCCGAGCATCGATAGCAATGTCGGATTGCGAGCCCCGCCCCCGGCCACGATAAATGCATGCGGCGGCTTCGGCAGCAGCGGAGCAATCGCTGCGATGCTTGCGGCGGTGAAAGCTGTGAGCGTAGCGGCGCCATCGCTCGACGATTTGCCCGTGACACTCAGAGCTGCAAAGTGGTTGCGATCGAGCGACTTCGGAGGCGACACGCTGAAGAACGGATTCTGCAGCGCCTGAACGACCCACGCCTCGTCCACCTGCCCTTGCGCTGCGAGCGCACCAGCAGCATCGAACGGTCGCCCTGTGTTTTGAAACACGAAATCATCGAGCAGCGCATTGCCGGGGCCAGTGTCGCAAGCAATCAGCACCTCATCGCCATCGATATAGGTGATGTTGGAGACACCGCCGATATTGACCACGATCAACGGTCCACTGCGACCCTGCCCCCGCGCCAGCGCACGGTGATAGACCGGGACCAGCGGCGCCCCCTGCCCGCCCGCGGCAACATCGGCCGCACGCATGTCGTAGACCACGGGCAGACCCAGACGTGCCGCCAGTCCCTCGCCATCGCCGATCTGCACGGTCAGGCGATCGGCGGGCCGGTGCAAAACGGTCTGGCCATGGAAGCCGACGAGATCGACAGTTTCGCGCGCAATGTCATGAGCGGACAGGAAGGCCTCGACCGCTTCGGCATGGGCGGCCGTCACCACCCGCTCGGCTTCGGTCAGCACGCCCGGCCGCGCATTACGATCGGTCAAGCCAACCGCATCCCTCAGTGACTGCCGCAACAGCGCCCGCTCGGCCTCGCTATAGGGCCGATAACCGGATGGGCCGAAAGCCAGGACCCGCTCGCCATCGGTCTCGATCATGGCGACGTCCACCCCGTCCATCGAGGTTCCGCTCATCAGCCCGATCGCCCACAGCGCCTTGGTCACGCAAAATCCCCTGAATTCCGGTCCAAACTTGTGCCGAACCGCCCAATCTTATACCTAACGGCACTCTGGCACGGCCTAACCGCCGCCAGCATGTCGCCGATAGATTGAGGCGGCGTAAAACCTTCAGACCCGAGTCCCGAACCGATGACCACCTACAAGTCCGATTTCCTTCGTGTGCTGCACGAGCGCGGCCTGATCCATCAGGTCTCCGACGCCGCTGCACTGGATGCCGCCTGCTGCAAGGGACCGGTCACGGCTTATGTAGGCTATGACGCCACGGCGACCAGCCTGCACATCGGCAACCTGATCTCGGTGACCATGCTGTACTGGTTTCAGCAGACCGGACATCGCCCGATCACGCTGATGGGCGGCGGCACTTCGATGGTCGGCGACCCCTCGTTCCGCGACGACCAGCGCAGCCTGCTGACGGTCGAAAAGATCGCGGAGAACATCGAGGGCATCAAGAAAATCTTCGGCAAGATGCTGACCTATGGCGACGGCCCGACAGATGCGCTGATGGTCAACAATGCCGACTGGCTGCTGAAGCTGAACTATGTCG
The DNA here is from genome assembly GCF_044336785.1 of Tardiphaga sp. Lineage (GTDB taxonomy): Bacteria > Pseudomonadota > Alphaproteobacteria > Rhizobiales > Xanthobacteraceae > Tardiphaga. Next base: position 2,331 of record NZ_JBIIOT010000011.1, read on the forward strand.
AATTCCTGCGCGATGTCGGCCGCCATTTCTCGGTCAACCGCATGCTGTCCTTCGACAGCGTGAAGCTGCGCCTCGACCGTGACCAGTCGCTGTCCTTCCTCGAATTCAACTACATGATCATGCAGGGCTACGATTTTACGGAGCTCAACCGCCGCTATGGCACGATCCTGCAGATGGGCGGCTCCGACCAGTGGGGCAATATCATCAACGGCGTCGATCTCAGCCACCGTATGGGCGGCCCGCAGCTCTATGCCTTGACCACGCCGCTGCTGACCAAGTCATCCGGCGAGAAGATGGGCAAGTCGGCCTCCGGCGCCGTCTGGCTCAATGGCGACCTCTTCAGCCCATATGATTTCTGGCAGTATTTCCGCAACACCGAAGACGCCGATGTCGGCCGCTTCCTGAAGGTATTCACGCGGCTGCCGCTCGACGAGATCGCGAAGCTTGCAGCACTCGGCGGTTCGGAGATCAACGAGGCTAAGAAGATCCTCGCGACGGAAGCCACCGCTGTCGTGCACGGCCGCGATGCAGCAAACGCTGCCGCCGAGACCGCGCGGAAAACCTTTGAAGAAGGCGCGCTGGCCGAGAGTCTGCCGACCGTCAATATTCCGCGTGCCGAGCTGGATGCCGGAATCGGCGTTCTCGCAGCCTTCGTGAATGCCGGTTTCGTCGCCTCGAACGGTGAAGCGCGCCGCCAGATCAAAGGCGGCGGATTGCGGGTCAATGACGTTGCCGTCAATGATGAGAAGATGTTGCTGACCCCGGATCAGCTGACGCCGGAGGGCGTCATCAAGCTCTCGCTCGGCAAGAAGCGGCATATTTTGCTGAAGCCGGAATAAGACGCTGCCGTAGGATGGGTTGAGCGAAGCGAAAACCCATGCTGCCTTTCGCTGCGGCAGGCTCCGCCGATGGGTTATCACTCCGGCGTTTACGCGCCTGCGCTCAACCCATCCTACGGCCTTCTGCATAGCCGCATTCATCCAGCGCACTTGTCCATGGCGAGCGAAGCGCGTCCCATGACGCCATCGCAATCGCCGTGGAAGAAGAGCGCCCGATGGATTTGAAGTCGTCCCAACGGACGGGACTGACCGTCCTCGGTCTCTGTTTTACACTCTCGCTATTTGGCCGCGGGCTGCAGGAGAGTTTTACGGTTTTCCTGCTGCCGGTGTCGCAGTCCTTCGGCTGGGATCGCGGCGACGTCGTGTCGATCTATTCGCTCACGGCGCTCTGTGTCGGACTGTCGTCCCCGTTAGTCGGGCGATTGTTCGATCGGTCGGGCCCCCGAACGGTTTTCCTGACGGGCCTCGCCGTACTCGGCTGCTCCCTGCTCGCCGCCGCATATTCACAACAACTCTGGCAATTTCAGCTCACGATGGGGCTGTGCTTCGGCTTCGCCGTGGCCTGCATCGGCAATGTGCCGAATGCACTGATGCTGGGGCGCTGGTTCGGCAAACGTTTGCCGACGGCGATGTCGGTCGTTTATTCGGCCACCGGCGCCGGCGTCCTCATCATGCTCCCGCTCGCCCAGTTGCTGATCGATCATTTGGATTGGCGCGGCACCTATCGTGTATTCGGCTTTGCGGCGCTTGCGCTGATGGTGCCCTTGCTGTTCTTCCCCTGGCGCAAGTTCAGTGCTGGCTCGCCGCATCTTGAGAAGCAAAAGGGCGGCGACGATCTGATCGACGAAGGCTGGACGCTGCTGTCGGCGATGCGCCATCACGCCTTCTGGGCTCTATTCGGCACGTTCTTCTTCACTGCCATCGGCATGTACGCCATCACGCCACAGGTCGTGGCCTATCTGGTCGATGCAGGCTTTCCACCACTGCAGGCGGCGACCGCATGGGGCTTCAGCGGCATCGCGCTTCTGTGCGGCATGATCGGCATCAGCTGGCTAGACGGCGTGATCGGGCGGCGACCGTCGATCCTGTTCAGCTATTCTTGCTCCCTGCTCGGCATCGCCATGCTGTGGCTGCTGCAATGGTATCCAAATTACATCCTGCTTACAGGCTTCGTGATCTGCTTCGGCAGCATGATCGGCTCGCGCGGCCCCCTCCTCTCCGCAACAGCGATGAAGATCTTTCGCGGCAAGCGCGTTGGGACGATTTATGGCGCCATTACCTTCGGCAGCGGCCTTGGCGGCGCGTTGGGCTCGTGGAGCGGAGGTCTTCTGCATGACTGGACGCAGAGCTACAACTCACTGCTCGCCTTTGCGCTCATCAGCGTCGTGCTCGGCATGATCCCATTTCTCGTTGTGCCGGCGCTGCGCAACTGACATTGGCCGCGTTCGCCGCGCGAACAAGTTGAGTACCTCACGATTCACGATTGATAAGCGACTCGCTGGTACAAGAATGCCAGTTCTGCCCTTCCTTGAGGTCGCCATGAGTTTGCTCAGCCGTTTTACGATCCGCACCAAGCTCACCAGCATGGTGCTGGTCTCCGCCGCGTCGATCTGCGCCGTCATCGCAGTCGCTGCATCGCTCAGTCAGAAGCGCATGCAGGAAGACCGCATGGAGCAGCTCCACACCGGCGTCGATCTCATGGTCGGTATGGCGGAGAGCATGCAGGAGCAGATCACCGCTGGAAAGCTGACGCTGGCCGACGCTCAGATGCAATATCGCCAGCTCGCCAAGAACATGTTCTTCGGCAACAAGCAGGGCTATCTCGTCGCCTACAAGCCTGACGGCGTGTTGCTGGTGAATGCCGGCAATACCAAGCTCGAAGACAAGTTCACCGGCGCCAAGGATTCCAACGGCGTGCTGATCTCGAAAGCGATCATCGACGCCGGCAAGCAGAGCGTGAATGGCGGCACGACCTATTATCTCTATCCGCGCCCCGGCCAGACCGAGCCGACGGCAAAGATGGTCTTTGCCCGGCACTACGCGCCCTGGGACATCACATTCTCGACGGGCCTCTATATCGACGACCTCGACTCCGACTTCCGCGCCCTGCTCATCCGTCTCGGCTCGCTGGGCGCCGCCGTGCTCGGCGTGATGGCCTTGCTGTCCTGGCTGATCGCCAGCGACATCCTCGGCGCACTGCGCCGCCTGCAGGCCCGCATGCACGAGATCGCCAATGGCGCCCTCGACCAGAACGTGGCCGAAACCGATCGCGGCGATGAAATCGGCCGCATGGCCGAGACGCTGGAAATGCTGCGCCAGACCTCGCTGACCGCCCGCACGCTGCAGGCCGAGCAGGCTGCGCTTGAACAGCGCAGCGAAGCCGAGAAGCGCGATGCGCTGATTGCGCTTGCCGACAGGTTTGATGCCTCGGTCGGCCAGCTCGTCGGCCTGATGGCTTCGGGCTCGACCGAACTGGAAGCCACCGCGCAGTCGATGTCCGGCACCGCGGCCCGCACCAATGATCAGGCCGGTGTGGTCTCCACCGCCGCCACGCAGGCCAGCACGCGCGTTCAGACCGTCGCTGCTGCAGCCGAAGAACTGTCATCATCGATCTCGGAGATCGCGCGCCAGATGGCCCAATCGGCCAAGATCACCACCCATGCGGTGGAGAGCGCGCGCCGCACCGACAGCATCGTCCGTGCGCTGGCCGAAGGCGCGCAGCAGATCGAGGACGTGGTCGAACTGATCTCGACCATTGCCGCCCAGACCAACCTGCTGGCGCTTAACGCCACCATCGAAGCCGCCCGCGCCGGCGATGCCGGTAAAGGTTTCGCGGTGGTCGCCACCGAGGTGAAGAGCCTCGCCGGCCAGACCGCCAGCGCCACCAAGGAAATCAGCACCCGCATCGCGCAGATCCAGGGCGCAACCAAGGAAGCCGTCGAGGCGATCCAGGGCATCACCACGACCATCGAGGAAGTCAGCGCCATCGCCACCACGATCGGCTCGGCCATCGAGGAACAAGGTGCAGCGACTGCCGAGATCGCCCGCAACGTCACCCAGACTGCGCAGGCAACCCAGGACGTCACAACGAATATCGGCGGCGTCACCAATGCGGCGCATGAGACCGGCAATGCCGCGACCATGGTGCTGAGCGCCGCTTCGGGTCTGTCGAAGCAGGCCGAGCAGCTCACCGGCGAAGTGAACACGTTCCTGGCCGGCGTTCGCGCTGCCTGATCCAACTCTCGCAAAGCAAAGGGCGCGGTCATCGCTGACCGCGCCCTTTTTGTTTGGTGAGGTCGTGGAGATCAGCGCGCGGTGAAGCCGCCATCCACCGGCAGTGCCACGCCGGTGACGAAGGTCGACTCATCCGACGCCAGCCACAGCGCGGCATTCGCCACGTCCTCGGCCTTGCACAGACGACCCATCGGGACGGCGGTGAGCAGCTTGGTCTCATTGGCAGCCGCTTCCGCCGCGACGCCGGAGCGGCCGGTGAAGCCGAGCTTCATCGGCGTATCGGCGAGGCCGGGGCAGATTACATTGACGCGAACCTGGTCGGGCGCAAATGTCTGGCAGAGCGACTTGGTGAGGCCGACCACGGCAAACTTCGCAGCCGAATAGATCGGACTCATCATCGAGCCGACCATGCCCGACACCGACGACGTGAAGATCACCGAACCGCCGCCGCGCTTGCGCATATGCTTGACCACCTCACCCGCGCCGATTGTGGCCGACGTGACGTTGAGCGCCATGGCGAATTCATAGGCCTTGAGGTCGAGATTTTCGACACCGGCCGGACCGGGTGTACCGGCATGCGCCCACAGGATATCGACACCGCCAAGCGCCGTCGCTGCGTCATCGATCGAGCTTTTCATCTCATCGGTTTTCGACAGATCCGCCTGGATGGTGATGAGGTCAAAACCCTTGGACTTCATGTCGGCCTTGAGCTGCGTCAGCGCCTCGGCATTGACGTCCACCGCTGCGACCTTCGCGCCCTCCTTGAGGAACAGCTCGACACCGGCGCGGCCCATGCCGGACGCGGCAGCGGTGATGACGGCGAGTTTATTGGCGAGACGCATGGTTTTGTCCTTCTTGTGGTGGTTACGAAGATAAAAAAGAACGCGCAGCGCGGGATTACCGGCACCTGCGCGTCCAAGTCTTGGGAGTCCTCAGTCTCGGGAGTAAGAGACGTTACTTGATCAGCGGGCAGCCACCGTCCTTGAGCGGACGGAAGGCGGTCTCGGCCGGGATCGTGGCCACGACGTTGTAGTAGTCATAGGGCTTCTTCGACTCAGCCGGCTTCTTGACCTGCAGCAGATACATGTCGTGCAGCACGCGGCCGTCCTCACGCAGCGTGGTCTTGCCGAAGAGCGGATCGTCGAACGTGCCCATCTCGCGGATCGCCTTGACGACGGCGACGCCGTCCTTCGGCGAGCCGACCTTGGCAACGGCCTTGAGGTAAGTCAGCGCGGCTGAATAGGCGCCGGCCTGGTTCATGCTGGGATAGCGGCCGTTATTGCGCTTCGCAAAACGCTCGCCGAATTCGCGGGTCTTGTCGTTGAGATCCCAATAGAAGCCTTCGGTGAGCTGCAGGCCCTGCGCGGTGCTGAGGCCGAGCGAGTGCACGTCGGAGATGAACATCAGCATCGCTGCGAGCTTCTGACCGGCCTGAACGATGCCGAATTCCGATGCCTGCTTGATCGCCTTGATGGTGTCGCCGCCGGCATTGGCGAGCGCGATGACATTGGCCTTCGATGCCTGTGCCTGCAGGAGATAGGACGCAAAATCGTTGGAATCCGTCGGATGCTTGATGCTGCCGAGCACCTTGCCGCCATTGGCATTGATGACCGCGGTGGCATCGCGTTCAAGAGAAGCACCCAGCGCAAAATCGACCGTGAGGAAGAACCAGTCCTTACCGCCGGCCTTGGTCATGGCATCGGCCGTACCGTGCGCCAGTGCCCAGGTGTCGTAGGTCCAGTGTACCGAGTTCGGCGTGCAGGCCTTGCCGGTAAGGTCCGATGTGCCCGATGCGGTGAACAGCGCGACTTTGTTGAGCTCCGCGGTCAGGGGCGCAACGGCGAGCGAGGTGGCGCTGGTCGGAATATCGACGAGCACATCGACGCCTTCGGTCTCGTACCACTTGCGCGCAATGTTACGCGCGATGTCGGGCTTGTTCTGCGGATCGCCCTGGACGACCTCGACCTTGAACTTGTCGGCGCCGGGCAGCTTGTTGAAATCCTCGACGGCCATCTTCGTGGCCTCGAACGAGCCCATGCCACCGATATCCGAGAAAATGCCGGACATGTCGGCAAGCACGCCGAGCTTCACGGGCGTCTGAGCCGACGCCAAAGGCGCCGACAGAGCGCCGAGCGACAGCGCCAGCACGGATACGGCAAGTGTACTGCGAATGGTCATTATTCCTCCCCTGACCGAAATCGGCGACGCAGCGGCTAACCCGTCGTCGCTCGAAAATTCTTGTTTATGAATTCATAAGACCTATACATGAATTAGATGTCAAGACGCTCCGAACCTGTCCAGATGGCTTCCAAAGGCCATTTGGCGTAACGAGCCAACCAGAACGTGCAGTGATGCAGGCGCCCAGAAGCCGGGTTGCCCTCAGGGAAGAACCAAGTCGATGCTGGTCAGGCAGGCAGCCAATGTTCTGGAATTGATGGAGTATTTCGCGCGTCGCAAACGGCCGGCGACGCTGGCGGAGATCTCCGACGACCTCGGCTGGCCGCGCTCCAGCACCTTCAATCTCGTCGGCACGATTGCCGACAAAGGCTGGCTGTACGAGCCCCGCGCGCGCAACGGCTATTATCCCAGCCCCCGCTGGCTCACCCTCGCCCGCACCGTCGCCGAAGCCGAGCCGCTGCCCGACGCCGTGCATGCGCTGGTGCTGGAGATCGCCGACAAGACCGGCGAGACGACCGCCATTGCCGCACTCGCGGGCACCAACGCGATCTTCCTCGATGTGGTCGAATGCTCACATTCGGTGCGCTATTTCGCGCAAATCGGCGATCGGGTCCCCGTTTATGCGAGCTCCGTCGGCCGCGCGATTCTCGCGCAGCAAACGCCTGAAGAACGGCGCGCCATCTATCGGAAGATCAGGTTCGAGCCGTTTTCGGACACGACACCTTGCTCAGTTGAGGCAATCGAAACATCGCTCAACGAAGCGGCGACGCGCGGCTACCATCAGAGTTCGGCAGAATATATTGCAGATCTCGCAGGCGTCGCAGTGCCCCTGCCGGTCAATCACCGACGGCTGTCGCTCGTCGTTGCAGGCCCAACATCGCGATGCCTGAACCGGCGGCCCGAAACCGCAGCGACAATTCTGGCATGCATCGAGCGCTTCAAGACTGAGACTTCAAATAGCTAACTGACTTCGCGCGCCTGCCGACGCTGCGCGATCAATTGCTATTATTGTTCTGGTTCGGAAACTCGACAGAGTTGTTCTGCTTGCCTGTACTGAAGTCGAAAATCTTTCGCGTAATTCCCGGTGCGATGGCCGACAGCGGATTGACGCGCAGTACCGGCGCCCCGGGCGTACCGACGACTTCGTAGGTCACGCCGAACAGGCCTTCATTGCTGCCGCCACCTAGAAACAGGCCGACCACCGGGATCTGGCCGAACATATTGTTCAGCCCATACATCGGCACGAAGGTGCCGCTCATGCGCACCTGATTGGCGTTGTAGTCGATATTGCCCTCGATGGTCGCGCCGACCGATGGCCCCTGCACAAGGCCTTCACGCACGGTCATGAGGCCGTTCTGCCGGACAAATTCCGCGCGTAAGCGCGTGAACGCGATGCCGCTGTTCTGCGCGCCGGGCGGACCACCGGACGCAGCAACGCGCTCGAGCGACGCTTCACCCTTGACCGTAAAGTTGCGCACATTGATCAGGCCTTCCTTCGGACGGGTGTCCGTGGAAGGCGTGTCCATTGCCAGCGCGAGCTGGCCGCCGAACATTTTCGAATAGGTGTCGGTCACGCGCAGGAACGCGCCAGCATCGTTGGTTTCGATGAAGATGACATCGCGCCCGGCGCCTTGCGACTTGCCGCGCATGTCGCCCGTGAGCGGTGTGTCACGGCCAAGCTTGCCGGTCAGCGCGAATTTCGAGATCGTGCCGTTACGACGCGAAACCTTCGCATCGACACTGCGCACAGCCTCGCCGTAGAAGCCAGCGACAGCGCCGAGCTTCACGTCGATATCGAAATCGACCGTCTTGGCCTTGCTCTTGGTGTCCGGCTCCTTGCCGCCCGACATCGCGCCCTTCAGGAAGCCGCGACCATCGAACACGTCGCCGCGCATAGTCACCTTGAGCACACCGTCATTGCCGCGCTCGGCCCTGATCGAGGTCTTGTCGCCTTCAGACGGCGAATAGGTCGGGAAGTTGACGTTGACAAGATCGCCATTCTGATCGAGTTCGACCGATCCCTTGATCGTGGCACCGGCGCCATCGACCGTGATGTCTTCGAGACGCGTCGAGTCGCCCTTCTTCACCACATTGAACGCAGCCTTCGCCGATTTGCCGGCGACCTTGGCCCAGCCCGGCAACAGATTGTCGAGCTTCAGGGGCGTCAGGTCGGCTTCGATATTGAACTTGCTGTCACGGTCGCCGCTGCCGATCTTGCCGTTCAACTTCAGCGGCAGCGCGCCAACGACGGCAGTACCGAGATCGACGCCCATGCGTGCACGGCTGGCATCGTCCAATGTCGCGCTGAGACGCACATCCGCATCGCCCTCGGTCGGCTTGCGATAATCGAGTTGTCCCGACTGGCCGTTGATCTTGATGTCGCCGCGGACCTGATAGCCTTGATTGTTGGCGGCGATCTTCAGCGTATTGGCTTCGACCTTCTGGTTCATCACCAGCTTGTCGGCGGAGAAATCCTTGAGATCGGCGGTGACGTTATAGGTCGTGTCAGCCTTGGTGAGTTCGTGCTGGATCGGCATACCCATCGCCACCTGCGCCGTCACATTGCCCTTGATGGCATTGGGATCGAGCATGTTGCCGGAGGCTTCGCTCAAGCGATCGGAATTCAGCACCTCGACGACGCCGGGCGCGGGTCCGTCGAGCTTGAAACGGATACGCGACGGCGACGGCTTTGGCGCCATGTCAGGCACTTCGAATACGACGTCGCTCAGGTTGAGCTTGCGGCCGCCGGGCGTATCCACATTGGCCTGGCTGATCGTCACCGTTGCGGTGCGGCCGGTAATCCGTGCGCGCAGATCACCGTCATGCACCGCAGGCAAACCGTCCACCGGTCGCAGCGAGACATCATTGGCGATGATGGACACATTCAGACCGTCATCCGGAATCGGCGGACCGCGGCGTGTGAGATTCTTGGTCGGCGAATTCACGCCGATCTCGATGCGCTGCAGATTGCCCGCCTCGATACGCTCGATCACCCATTCGCGCACCTCGGGCACAATCAGGATCGGCCACATGCGCTTGAGCGCCGAGGCGTTCATCGGCGTGCCGGCAAAGCCGAGCTTCATCCGCGGCTCGCTTGCGTAATCGACGCTGCCGGTGCCGGCGACACCGAGTTCACCATTGCTGATATTGGCCTGTGTCAGCGACACCAGCCGATTGTCGGGATCGAATTTGGCGCGAATGGAGATGTTATTGAAGATCAGTGGTGCTTCACTGGGCGTGCGGCCACCAAGCACGATGGTGCCGCCACTCAAACCTGCCTGCCACGCATTCGACGTACCGTTCGGCGGCTCCACATGGGCCAGCAGCGTCACGCGGTTTGCACCTGAAATGACCTTGAACGGCGCCAGCAAAACGCGGCGACCGGCGTCCCATTCGAAGCTTATCTCGGCGCTGTCGATCGGCATCGGATAATCGGGCGTGTCATTGTCGATGATATCGCCCGCACCGGCCGTCAGCTTGCCACGCAAATAGGTCGGCACGCCATCGCGGCCGATCTCGCCCTTGAGTTCGCCCGTCAGCGGGATATCGGCGCTGTAAGTGAGATCCTTCATCCGCAGCGCCAGCAGGATGTTCTTGGTCGAGACCTTGTCCGCCTTCAAATCAACCGAGCGCACGCCGTTGCTGGGGGCGCCGATATTGACGCCAAGCGACCACGGCGCCTTGCCGCCCTCGCCGACCGTGAGCGCGACGCCGCCGCCGCTCGGCCGCCGCAGGCTCAGCGAGATGTTGTTGAACTCCCATTTGTTGCCACGCTGCTGGTCATCAACGACGAGCCGGCCATTCTTGAGACCGACCTCGTTGAGGTTCTGGCCATCAAGCCCCGACAGCGTCAGCGTATCCAGCCAGTCGAGACCGGCGAGAATGCCCGAGGGTGCCTCGCGCGGCGCAGGCGTCGCGCCCGGTGCCGGCTGAACCTGCACGACTGGCGGCTGCGGCTGGCGCGGGAAAGTGAGTTCCGGTTGCTTGGCCGGACCGAGCCAGGCACCAGGCACGCGTGGCGATGCCATGCCGGTGGCGATCGGCCTCTCATTATTGCCGGTCGAGACGGTCACCTGCCCGTCCGGCGTGATGCGCACGGCGAGCGCGACATCGACCAGATTGAGGCTCTCGGCCCGCATGCGTCCCATCAGAACAGACGCGAAGGAGATTTTCACTTCGGCTTTCGGCGCACTGGCGATGACCGCGCGGTCCCGATCACGCACGACGATGTCGCGAATGCGCACGGCCATGCGGACACGGCCAGCGCGTTCGATCTGGGTTCCACCGATCTCGACGGTATTCCCTTCGCCGATGTTGTCCTGGATCGCATCTGCCAGCCATGGCGTGGCCATGTCGAAATTGATCGGGCCGGCGCCGAGCCGCCACCACAACACCGCGAAGCAGACGGCAGAGACGATAAACAGACCACCAAAGACCGTGACGATGCGCTTACCCCAACGACCGCGGGGCCGATGTCCGCCGCGCGACCGAAAGCGATCACCCAGGCGGTGCCAGATCGAGGATTTCGGCGACAGCAATTTCCGCGCACGATCATGGCCAGCCGCATAGTGCCGGCGATCCCATTCGGAATCGTCCCACTGCGTGGACCGGTCATCGGCGCGCGGACGAGGCGCTGCGGGTGGCTTGCTCTTTGCCATGTCCTCTAGGTGCCGGGCCTCTCAGGGGTGGCGCTGATTGCGAGATCGATCGCTACCGACAGTTTGCATCGATCTGTGACGAACGCCCAACTGCCGGCAGGACTGCCAATCCCGAATGTGAATACTAGCTCGTCGTGGTCGTTGCAGCCCACTGTGGAAAACCTATGGGCGCGGGCAACGTGTATCGTTTCGAATCCTTTGGTCAGCATACAGCGCGACCAGTGCTTTTGCACCGCAACGTCACCCCGGAGGCTCCGCGAAGCACGCCTGCAATTCAACCACAGTGACCGTCCGAAAGCGACGAAAGGAAGGCGTATGTGCAAGAAATTGCGCGAGAATCCCTCGAAAGCCGGACAGTCGGATGACCTGCCGCGCACCCGGATCGATGGCCCGAATGCCCCCCGCTGCGGCCATCCGCCTCGTCGCAACACCGACGCCGGATTTCGACCATGGAGCCGTTCGTCAGCCTCAGATAAGACGGCCATACGAAACGCGGATGACGAAGGGACGGCTCAATGGCCAAAGCAGCGAAAACGGCGACGACTGACCCGATGGAGGGCAAGACGGCGCCCGCCTTCAAGCTGCCGCGCGATGGCGGCGCGACCGTCGCCCTGTCGGACTTCGCAGGTCGCAAGCTGGTGATTTTCTTTTATCCACGCGCCAGCACGCCCGGCTGCACCAAGGAAGCGATCGACTTCACCCGCCTTGCCGCCGACTTCGAGACTGCCGACACCGCCGTGCTCGGTGTCTCCGCCGACCCGCTGAAGGCCCAGGAGAAGTTTCGCGACAAATACGAACTCGGTATGCCGCTGCTCTCGGACGACAAGCAGACGATGCTGATGGCCTATGGCGCATGGGGCGAAAAGAAGTTGTACGGCAAGGCGTTCGAAGGCGTTCTTCGCAGCACGGTGCTGATCGGCCGCGACGGCAAGGTCATCAAGGCATGGCGCAATGTGAAGGTGGACGGGCACGCCGATGCGGTGCTGGCCGAAACATTGCGGCATTAACCCATTTCCAAATTGATGGATGTCATTTAGCTGGAATTAACCATGCCCGGCTCAAATCCCTCCCGTAGTTGAGCCCGCCGACGAGTCTCCCGGCGGGCGCGGGAGTGCTGATGTCGAACCGTCCTGTCCAATATGCCGAGTACCCTCAGCACCACGCTCACGACCACGGACGGCCTCAACCGCGCCGCGTCGCCCCCGCCAAGCCGCCAGCCTCCATGGCCACACGGCAGAGCGACTACACGATCGCGCATCGCGGCAAGCAGGTTCGTATCGGGCCGGTGGTGTTCTGGATTGTCGTCGGCACGGTGACCGTGCTTGGCGCCTGGTCGGCCGCCACTGCCACTTATTTCGCATTTCGCGACGACGTGCTGACCAAGCTGATCGCCCGTCAGGCCGATATGCAATACGCGTATGAGGACCGTATCGCCGAGCTGCGCGCCAAGATCGACCGCACCACCAGCCGCCAGATGCTGGATCAGGAGCAGTTCGACAAGAAGCTCGAGCAGGTGCTGCGTCGCCAGAACCAGCTGGAATCCCGCGCCAGCGCGCTTGGCAGTGTGCCCGACCTGTCGGTCACCGGTTCGATCCCGCCGACGAAAGCTCCCGGTCGCGGCGCATCGCTCGACACGAATTCGATGCCCAGGCCCTCGCCGATCAGTGACACCGTCACATTCGTTGCACCGCCGGACCGCGAAGCGCGGCTGGAGTCACGCGCGCCCGTTCTCGCAGCACCGCCGCAGACCCAGGTCGCCAAGCTTGGTGGCGCCGACAATGTGATCGACCGCCTGCAGGCCTCGCTCGATCGCGTCGAAAGCAAGCAGCTTGCGGCTTTGAGCTCGACGGAAGAAGCCATCGACTCCAAGGTCCGCCGCATGCGCGGCGCGATCGCGGATCTTGGCCTCAACATGGCCAAGCTGGAGGCCGCCGCACCGCGTGGCGGGATGGGCGGGCCGTATATTCCGGTCAAACTCTCAGCCAATGCGGACCCGTTCGAGCGCCAGCTCTATCGCCTGCAACTCACCCGGTCGCAGATGGACAAGCTGAATCGCACCATGGCACAGGTGCCCTATCGCAAGCCCGTTGTCGGCACCGTCGAATTCTCATCCGGTTTCGGTGTGCGCAGCGATCCGTTCCTCGGCCGCCCGGCCATGCATGCCGGCCTCGATTTCCGCGGCTCCACCGGCGATCCGATCCGCGCCACCGCCAATGGCCGCGTCGTCGCCGCAGCCTATGCGGGCGGTTATGGCAAGATGGTCGAGATCGACCACGGCAACGGCCTTTCGACCCGCTACGGCCATATGTCGGTGATCCAGGTGAAGGTCGGCGACAGCATTAAGATCGGCCAGGTGATCGGCCAGGTCGGCTCCACCGGCCGCTCCACCGGTCCGCATCTGCATTATGAAACCCGCATCGATGGCGAGGCCGTCGATCCGCAGAAGTTCTTGCGCGCAGGCGTTCGTCTCAGCGCCAGCTGAGACACTGACGGGCATTGTTGGCCTGCCCGCGATGTGATTGAAGCGACATCGAAACCCATCGAGGTCGCCCGCGTGACATCCCCCCGACGCATTGGTCCCCGCTATCCCCGCCTCGGCCGGTTCTGCTTCCGCGCCACGCGACGGCTGACGACATGGGTGATGTCGCTGGCAGGCTTTCACGCCAATGACAGCCACTTCGCGGTTCGTCGCATTGATGAACTGCGTGCCAAACTGGCGCGCGGCGAAACCGTCTATCTCGCCGGCCTGGGATTGCCCGGCACGCACAATTCCGGTGTTGCGCTGGTCGAGGTCACGCAGGCTCACGGCCCGCGCCTGATCGTCAACAATGAAGAAGAACGCTTCTCCGGCGACAAGCATACCACGCAATATCCACGCGCGGCGCTGGATGCGATGCGCGGCACGCTCCACGCGATGGGCAAAGACGTCACTGATATCGATGCGTGGCTGACAAGCTGGGATTATCCTGATCTCGTCGGCACGCTGGTGCGCAGCATCGTGGAGGAGTTTCCCGACGGTTTGAAACTGCTACGCACGAAAAATTCCGTCAGCTTCGATGCCAAGCGTCTCGAACAGATGACGCGGACGCCAAAGCTGCTGCGCAAGCAATTCGGCCTGTCCGCGCGCGTCCCGCTCTTGATGATGCCGCATCACGACAATCATGCATGGTTCTCGTTTGCCGCCTCGCCTTTCCCTGATGACGAGCCCGTGGCAATCGCCGTGCTCGACGGCACCGGCGATCTTGGCTCGGTCTCGACCTATGTGGCGCAGGGCGGCACGATCACAAAACTGTATTGCAACGACAGTGTCTTCGACTCCCTCGGCGCTTTCTACAGCGTGATTTCCTCCACCCAAGGCGGCTGGACATGGCTCTCCAGCGAGGGCCGCTATATGGGCGCTGCCGCCTGGGGGGATATGGATCGCGCCAGCAACCCCTATTATGCGCGCCTGCGCGAGGTGCTGGACTTCGGCCCTGACGGCGAGCTCAAGCTCAATCGCGCCATGGGCAACTGGTATTGCGACCCGTTCGACAATCCCTACAAGCAGCCGCTGATCGACATTCTCGGCCCGCCGCTGAAGCCTGATCAATTGTGGAATCCCGATGCGGTGCTGCGCGTCGAGGACATCCAGCACCGGCCCGATACCCAGGATCGCCTCGACAAGGCCGCAGGAACGCAGCTCGTGTTCGAGGATGCGATGATCCATGTCGTCGCCGGTCTCTTGCGCAAGACGGGCGCACATCGCGTCGTGCTGACCGGCGGTGTCGCACTCAATGCACTCGGCAACATGCGATTGCTCGAACATTTCGACGAGGCGTGGTTCACCCGCGAGCAAGGCCGCAAGGCGCGCCTGCATCTATGGATGCCGCCGACGCCCGGCGACCCCGGCGTCTCCATCGGCGCGGCCTGGATCTTTGCGCACCTCATCGGCGCGCCGCGGGGCGCACCGATGACGCATGCGTTCTATTGTGGCGATGCACCGGCGGCGCAAGATATTGCAGCCGTTCTCAGGGGTGATGACATCAACTCAAGGATCATCGGCGAGATCTCGACGTCAGACGGCCTCGACGCCGTCGCCGATCTGATGGGCTATCTCGTCGCACAAAACAGCATTATCGCGCTTTACCAGGGCGCGGCCGAAACAGGCCCCCGCGCGCTTGGTCATCGCTCGATCCTCGCCAATCCCTGCGACGCAGCCACGCGCGAACGTCTCAACGAACGCGTCAAATATCGCGAAGCCATTCGCCCGCTGGCACCGATGGCGACCCGCGAAGCGGCGCTGGAATATTTCGATCTGCTGGATGGCGCGTCAGACGCTGACTACAACGCCTACAATTACATGGTGCTGACCGCGCAATCGAAGCCGCATGCGCGTGAAAAAATCCTGGCGGTGATTCATGCTGATGGCACCGGCCGCATCCAGATCGTCCGTGCCGAGGACGATCCACTCACGCACGCGTATCTGAAAGCGCTCGGACGCCATCTCGGCGTCGAGCTGTCGGTCAACACGTCGTTCAATGTCGCCGGCCCGATCGCGCAGACGCCGCAACAGGCCGTCGAGACTTTGCGCCGCTCGGCGGGGCTCGACGTGGTATTCATGGTGGCCGGCGATGGCACCGTCACCGCCGCTTGGCACGGCGGTGAGCGGGACAGCGGCCGGTTTACGACGGGATACGAGCGATGGAAAAGCCGTGGGGCGGATGAGGCGAAGCCGTAGTCCGCCGCGGAGTTTCCACCGTCAAATCGGCCGGCGGATGACGCTTCGCTCATCCGCCCTATGATCATGTCTCGTTAAACCTTGCCGATCTTCTTGGCTGTAGCAACGAGGCGTTCGCTGTCCTTTGCCACGAAGGCCGCAAAGGCTTCCGAGTCCTGATAAGCGGGCATGTTGCCGGCTGCCTCAAAGACCTTGGTCACTTCCGGATCCTTCATCGCGTCCCGCATGGTGTCGCGCAGCTTCGTCAAGACCGGCGCGGGCATGCCCTTCGGCGCGAACAGGCCGGCCCAGATGTAGAACTCCACATCGGGATAGCCGATCTCCTTGAAGGTCGGCAGGTCCGGGAAGGCCGCAAGACGCTCGCCGCCGAAATTGGCGAGGACGCGCAGCGTGCCGGCATCGACATGCTGCTTGAGCGTGCCCGGGGCCGAGGCCAGCGCCTGAATCGTACCACCGATAAGATCGCTGACAGCAGGTGCTGCACCGCGATACGGCACGTGGAGCATCTTGATGCCGGCTGCGAGCGCAAACATCTCCATCGAGACATGAAGCGTACCGAATGGGCCTGACGAGCCATAGGAGATCGCACCAGGACGCGCCTTGGCATCGGCGACGAATTCCTGGATCGTCTTCCACGGTGCGCTGGCCGGCACGGCGAACAGCGTGGGATCCGCGAGCACGCGCGCCACCGGCTGCAGTTGATCGACTTCGTAAGCGACCGGGCGGCCATAGATGCGATCCGACTCCGGCAGCACCGCGAGCGACGACAGCGTCATCAGCAGCGTATGCCCATCAGGCGCTGCGCGTGCGACAGTCGCATTGCCGAGCGATCCGCCGGCACCGCTGCGGTTGTCGATGATCACGGCCTTGCCGAGCACTTTCTGCATGTAGTTCGCGATCGGGCGCGCAGCGATGTCGGCCTGCCCGCCTGCGGGGAACGGCACGACCATGCTGATATTCTTGCTGGGCCAGGCTTCCTGCGCATGCGCAGTCTGGCCGGTCAAGGCAAGGGTCGACAGGCCGCCAAGGCCTGCAAGGAAATCACGGCGCTTCATGGTTATCTCCCGTTTATTGTATTCGGCAACACATCTGATGCGTGTGTCGATGGACGTGCCACTCCTATAGGGAGTGGAATTCTCGAAGCTTGCGGGTTTTTGCGCACGGGGCGGAGATCGCCCCATGCGTCCTGATTGCGGTCGTCAGGCGATCAGCCGACCGGATTTTCCAGACGTCCGATGCCGCTGACTTCGACCGCCACAACATCGCCCTTCTTCAGGAAGCGCGGCGGGGTGAAACCGAGCCCGACGCCGGCAGGCGTGCCCGTTGCGATGACGTCACCGGGCTCCAGCGTGATGCCGGCGGAGAGCGTCTCGATCAGGGTCGGGATGTCGAACACGAGATCGGCGACCGATGCGTTCTGGCGGAGCTCGCCATTCACGAATGTCTTCAGATGCATCTTGGTCGGATCCGGCATCGCGTCTGCGGTGATGATCGCCGGGCCCATCGGGCAGAAGCCGTCGATGCCCTTGCCGATGAACCATTGGCGATGCTGGTGCTGCAGCGTGCGTGCGGTCACGTCATTGATGATCGTGTAGCCGAACACATGCTTGAGCGCGTCGGCCTTCTTGATGCCACGACCACCGCGGCCGATGATCACCGTGAGTTCGCCCTCATAGTCCGTGCTGTCGGTCGTATCGAGATATTGCGGGATCGCGGCGCCCTGCCCGATCACCGTGCTCGACGGCTTGGTGAAGATGACAGGATATTCCGGCACGACTTCCTTGGCCGAGGAGTCATAGCCGCTGCCTGCGAATTCCTTGGCGTGCTCGAAATAGTTCTTGCCGACGCAGAAGACGTTACGCGCCGGGCGCGGGATCGGAGCCAACAGCTCAAGGCCGGCGATCGGCAGCGCTGCGCCGGCAGCACCAGCAATGCTGTCCTTCAGACTATCGTAGTTTGCGATCAGGGTGAGCATGTCCGGCGCGACGGTGGCCGGCAGCGGCTGGACCTTGGAAAGCGCCTGGTCCGCAATACCGACGGTCAGCCGGCCTTCGTGCCTGAATGTGACAAGGTGCATGGTTTCCTCCTGATATTCGCTTTTGGGGCGGCTGGCGCGCCGCGTCTCCTATGGGTACGATTATCTTCGATGGGAGATTTACGCAAGCGGCCGGTTCCGCATTTTTCCTCTTTAGAAGACGCGACTAATCGTCTCTTAACGCCGTCGCGTCCTGAAGATCATGCAGCCGACGCCACTGATTTCGGCCCGCAGGATGTGACATCGCGCAAAACCGAGCCTAAAGTAGAATCGATTTTATTATGGATGGAGCGACACGCGATATGGCGAAGGCAGCGGTACGGACGGTCGTACGTGAAGACCCCGTCAGCCGCGCATTCGGCGATCGGGTCCGCACATTGCGTGAAGAAGCCGAACTCACGCTGGAGCAGCTCTCCAAACAGTCCGGTGTCAGTCGGGCGATGCTGTCCAAGGTCGAGCGCGGCGAGAAGAGCCCGACCATCGGCGTGGCGCGCCGCATTGCGCTGGCCCTCAACACCTCGTTTTCGTCTCTCATGGGAGACGATGATGGGCCGCGACGCGCCTTTGCGATCGTACGCAAGGACCAGCGGCCGGTGTTCCGTGACGCAGAAACCGGCTTCGAACGCTTCCTGTTGTCTCCGGTGATGGCGGGAATGTCCGTCGAAGTCGCGCTGCATCACCTGCCGCCGAAAACCTCGACAGGCGAGTTGCCCGCCTACCCCGCTGGCACATCGAAACATGTTCTGGCCACACGTGGAAAGGTCACCGTCAAGACCAAGGACACGGAGACGGTGCTCGACGAAGGCGACTCGCTTTATTTCGAGGTGGATGTCGAACACTGGTTCGAGAACCGCACCACGCGCGCCTGCGAGTATTATCTGGTGATCTCGGCACCACCATCATTCGGGCGACGCGACGGCAAGGGTTGAACGTAGGGCGGATGAGCGAAGCGTCATCCGCCGCGGAGTTTGAACCATGAAGTCGGCCGGCGGATGACGCCTTCGGCTCATCCGCCCTACGACCTCAAATTTACTTCTTCAAACAAAGTCCCACGGTCGGCGTCGTCGCGCATTTCACGCCGTCCGGTGCACCGCCGCTCGGGCACAGTACCGAGACGAGCGTCTCGCTCGCATCGCATGTGACCGCGCCATCGGCCTGCACGGCGCGGAAGGCCGGAGCCGCCTCGCCTTTATCACCCTTGTCGCCCTTCTCGCCTTTGGCGCCCGGCGCGCCCTGCGGACCTTGCGGCCCCTGCGCGCCGACCTGCCCTTGTGCGCCCGGCACACCCTGGACGCCTTGCGCGCCCTGTGGGCCTGCTGGACCCTGCGCGCCCGGATCACCCTTCGGTCCGGGATCACGGCCGCAGCCGCTGACCATCAAGGCCACGCCGATCGCGAGAACTGGAAAGATTTTTATCATGCCCATACCCCTTGATTTGACGCCACCACGAGCGATCGCGCCGGGACAATCCAGCGGCATCGGTCATGTTCCGGCACGGGGATGATATCGAGGGAGATACGGAAGGAAAGCGAACGAACTGCGACGTCTCTGTTTCAAGACGCCGCAGTCGCCGGAGTTTAGTCCACGTCGTCGATGGCGCCGGGCGTCGTGCCGAAGGCGCGCTGGGCCAGGGTCGCGGCCATGAACTCGTCGAGATCGCCGTCGAGCACGCCGGACGTGTCCGAGGTCTGCACGCCCGTGCGAAGGTCCTTCACCATCTGATACGGCTGCAGCACGTAAGAGCGGATCTGGTGACCCCAGCCGATATCGGTCTTGGCAGCCTGATCGGCGGCGGCCTTCTCTTCGCGGCGCTTCAATTCGATCTCATAGAGACGCGCACGCAGCATGTCCCATGCCTGGGCGCGGTTCTTGTGCTGCGAGCGGCCGGCCTGACAGACCACGGCAACGCCGGTCGGAATATGCGTCAGACGCACGGCGGACTCGGTTTTGTTGACGTGCTGACCGCCAGCGCCGCCCGACCGCATCGTATCGACGCGGACATCGGATTCGGCGATGTCGATCTTGATGCTGTCATCGACAACCGGGAAGATCGCGACACTCGAGAACGAGGTGTGCCGACGGGCATTGGAGTCGTAGGGCGAGATGCGCACCAGACGATGCACGCCGCCCTCGGTCTTCAGCCAGCCATAGGCATTGTGCCCGGAAATCTGGATGGTCGCCGACTTGATGCCGGCTTCTTCACCCTGGGTTTCTTCGAGATATTCGACCTTGAAGCCGTGCTTTTCAGCCCAGCGCGTATACATGCGCAACAGCATCGAGGCCCAGTCCTGGCTCTCGGTGCCGCCGGCGCCGGCATGGACTTCGAGATAGGTGTCGAAACGATCGGCTTCGCCGGACAGCAGCGCTTCCAGCTCGCGGCGCGCCACTTCCTTCTTCAAGGCCTTCAGCGCGTTTTCGGCTTCGGTCACGATGCTTGCGTCGCCCTCGGCCTCGCCGAGTTCGATCATCTCGACATTGTCGTCGAGTTCACGCGTGACCTTGCCGATGCCCTGCAGCGAATCCTCAAGCGAGGTTCGCTCCTGCATCAGTCTTTGAGCCTTCTGGGGATCGTTCCAGAGATTGGGGTCTTCGGCGAGAGCGTTCAGCTCTGCGAGTCGTGCCGTGGATGCATCGACGTCAAAGATGCCTCCTCAGCAGCCCGACTGACTGCTTGATCTCTTCTACGAGGCGTTCGATTTCAGCGCGCATGGAATTTCCGTTTGGTTGGGCGCGTGTGTAACCGCCGCGCCCGCCTTATTCAACCCGTCTCTACTCCGTCCCTCATGGTGAGGAGGCGCAAAGCGCCGTCTCGAACCATGAGATCGCTTGGCTCTGAGCTTGCGGCCATCCTTCGAGACGCGGCCAAGTGGCCGCTCCTCAGGATGAGGGACTGTGTTTACCGATCAATACAGCCCACCGGTTCCCGGACGCATGAAGGTGCGATCCGTATCCGGCGAAATCTGCTGCGCACCGCCACCATCGGCGACGCCGATCACCGAATAATTGTCCGGCGGCGCCGTGCCCGGCTTGAAGGCTTCGAGGATGGTGCGGCCCGTATCGCCCGGACCGGCGCGCATGCCGGTCTTGGCATCGACACGGATCAGCTTGATGCCGGCCGGTACCTTGAACGGCACCGCAGGCTTGTCAGCCAGCGCCAGCTTCATGAAGTCCTTGGCAATTGGCGCCGACAGCACACCACCGGTGCCACCGCGGCCGAGATTACGTGGCTTGTCGTAGCCGACATAGATGCCGACCACCACATCCGGCGAGAAGCCGACGAACCAGGCATCCTTCTCGTCATTGGTGGTGCCGGTCTTGCCCGCGATCGGCTTGCCGACCTCGCGCATGACGGTCGCGGTGCCGCTCTGCACCACGCTCTCCATCATCGACGTGATCTGATAGGCCGTCATCGGGTCCATCACCTGCTCGCGACGATCGACGAGCTGCGGTTCGGGCTGGTTCTTCCAGCCTTCCGGCGCCTCGCAGCCACGGCATTCGCGCTGGTCGTGCTTGAAGATGGTGTGGCCATAGCGATCCTGGATACGATCGATCAGCGTCGACTTCACGCGGCGTCCACCATTGGCGAACATCGAGTAAGCCGTAACCATGCGCATGACGGTGGTTTCACCGGCGCCGAGTGCGTAGGACAGATAATTCGGCAGTTCGTCGTAAACGCCAAAGCGCTTGGCATATTCGCCGATCAGCGGCATGCCGACATCCTGCGCCAGACGCACCGTCACGGTGTTGAGCGAGCGCGTCAGCGCGTTGCGCATGGTGGTCGGGCCGTAATATTTGCCGGTCGAGTAGTTCTCCGGACGCCAGACACCGTTGCCCGAGCCCTGATCGATTTCGATCGGCGCGTCGATCACCACCGTCGAGGGCGTGTAGCCATTGTCCATCGCCGCCGAATAGACCAGCGGCTTGAAGGACGAGCCTGGCTGGCGATAGGCCTGCGTGGCGCGGTTGAACTGGCTCTGGTCGAAGGAGAAGCCACCGACCATCGCGAGTACGCGGCCCGTGTTTGGATCCATGGCCACCATGGCACCGGACACTTCCGGATACTGGCGTAGCCGGAACTGGCCTTCGATCACCGAACCGTCCTTCTGGGTCAGCGGATCGACATAGATGACATCGCCGGCGCCCAGCACCTGCGACACTGCCGTCGGCGTCTTGCCGCGGGTCGCACCGGCTGCAGGCTTGGCCCAGCGCACGCCCTCGAGCGAGATCAGACCGGTCTGGCGATCCTTAGAGACCGCCCCGCCGAGCTCACGACCGGGCTGGAAGCCGATCCGCGCCGACTGGTCGGAGACGTCGAGCACGACGGCCATCTTCCACGGCGAAATGTCGGAGAGCGATTTGACTTCAGCAAGCTTCACGCCCCAGTCGCCGGAAATGTCGATCTTGTTGGTCGCGCCGCGCCAGCCGCGTGCCTCGTCGTAATTGACGAGACCATTGACCATGGACTTGCGCGCCATGACCTGCATCTTGGGATCGAGCGTGGTGCGGACCGACAGGCCGCCTTCATACAGCTTCTTTTCGCCGTAGCGCTCGAGGATGTCGCGGCGCACTTCCTCGGCAAAATACTCGCCGGCGAAAATGTGGGCATGGCTGCCGCGGCCGGTGACGGTCAGCGTTTCCTTGCGCGCCTTCTCCGCATCGGCCGACTTGATCCAGCCGTTCTCGACCAGACGATCGATGACATAGTTGCGGCGCTCGACAGCACGGTCACGGTTCTTCACCGGATGCAGCGTCGATGGCGCCTTCGGCAGCGCTGCGAGATAGGCCGCTTCCGACACGGTCAGCTCATTCACCGACTTGTCGAAATAGACCAGCGACGCGGCGGCGATGCCATAGGCGCCGAGGCCGAGATAGATTTCGTTCAGATAGAGTTCGAGGATCTTGTCCTTCGAATAGGTCCGCTCGATACGCATCGCCAGCAGCGCTTCCTTGATCTTGCGATCGAAGGAGACTTCGTTGGTGAGCAGGAAGTTCTTGGCGACCTGCTGGGTGATCGTCGATGCACCCTGCGGGCGACGGTTCGAACCGATGTTCTGCAGATACAGCAGACCGGCGCGCGCCATACCGGTGTAGTCGAGACCGCCATGCTCGTAGAAATTCTTGTCTTCGGCTGCGAGGAACGCGTTCACGACCAGTTTCGGAATCGCCTGAATCGGCAGATAGAGCCGACGCTCCTTGGCATATTCGCCGAGCAACTGACCGTCGGTCGCATGCACGCGGGTCATCACCGGCGGCTCGTAGTCCTGCAGCTGCGAGTAATCCGGCAGGTCCTTGGAGAAATGCCAGATCATGCCGGCAGCGGCCGCGACGCCCACAAGGAACACGACGGTTCCCGCGGCGAACAAGAACCCCATAAACCGCACGAGCAGACGCATGTTGAGACGATCCGTTTCAGTCGTTGTGCGGCCATATAGCACAAATGGCAGCCGCCGGGGGCGAAAGTCAGCTAAAATCAAACGACTAGAGACGCCCACAGCCACCTGAAGCGGTGGCCGATTCTCCGGCCGCGGTACGGATTTTATAGAGTGTGCGCTGTGGCCAAACTAGGGCTTTGCGCTCGTAGGATGGGTTGAGCGCAGCGAAAACCCATCATTCTGTCGATTCAGGCAGGCTCCGCCGATGGGTTATCGCTTCGGCGCTACCGCGCCTTCGCTCAACCCATCCTACGGCCTCATTAATTCGCGCCCGCCGAGACCATGTGCTTGGCGAAATAGCCGTCGATGGACTTGGCCACCGCCCCCACCGTCTTGGAGCGCCAGTTCTCCGACATCAGCGACTGCAGATCGTCCTTGTTGGAGACATAGCCAAGCTCGATCAGCACCGACGGTACATCCGGTGCCTTCAAGACCCGAAAACCAGCGGATTTCAACGGATGCTTGTGCATCCGGGTCGTCACTTTCATCTCGCCCACAACCATGCGGGCGAAGCGACCGGAAAATGTCTTGGTCTCGCGTTGCGCGAGATCGATGAGAATATCGGCGACTTCGGTCGGCTCTTCGGTGAGATTTACGCCACCGATGGCATCGGCCTTGTTTTCGAGGTCGGCGAGTCGCTGCGCCTCGGCGTCCGACGCCTTATCCGACAGCGTATAAACCGTCGCCCCTTGCGCATCGCCCTCGCCCTTGGGCAGCGCGTCGGCATGGATCGAGACGAACAATGCCGCCCCCGCGCTCCGCGCCAGTTTCACGCGATCATCCAGCGCGACGAACGTATCGTCCGCGCGGGTCATCACGATGCGGTACTTGCCGAGCTTCTCCAGCCGGTCGCGCAGCGCGAGGCCGAAGCCGAGCACGATGCCCTTTTCGCTCTCGCCGCCCGCCTGGGTGCCGTTATCAACGCCGCCATGGCCGGGATCGATCACCACCACCGGGCGGGTATCCGTCGTCGTCGCAGGTCCGGCGCTCGCCACTACGGCCGTCGATACCGGCGGTGGCGTCACGCTGCCGGTAATGCCAGGCCGCAACTCTGGCCGGTTCTCCACCGCCAGCCCCTGCACGAAGGTCGTGCGATCGACGGCTTCCAGCTCGATCACCATTCGCGCCGGCTGGCCATTGGCCGGATCCAGCGCCGTGGCGCTCTTGATTTTCACGGGCTTGGCGAGGTCAAGCACCATGCGCGAGCCACCGGGCATCACCATGCCGTAGCGGAAAGACTTGATCAGACCGCGCGCCACCGTCCCTGCGCCGGGATCGAGGTGGAAGGCGACCTGCGGCATGTCGATGACCACGCGATAGGGGTCCGCCAGCGTGAAAGCGCGCACCGACACCTTGCGGTCGAGATCGAGGATGAATCGGGTCTGTTTTTCGTCGCCGGCGATGCGGATATCGGAGGCGACAGGGAGCGACGCCTCAGCCGGTTTTTCTGCGGAAACTTCCGACGCGGCCCAGGTATCCGAACACCAGACAAACGCCAGCGTGGCGCTCGCAAGCGCCATTCCCAGCAAAACGGTGTGGTTTGCGCGGCGCGTCAAGCGAATCCAGTGCCTCCGGAGCAGCCCATCCCTAGCCCATTAGAATCACAGGGTTAACTTGCGTTTAATGACGCGACGACGAATTCCCCGGACTGTTGCAAGCCTGTGACGCTTCCCTTGCCAGCGCCCCTCATTCCACGTATGTACGAAGAGCTGACGGATTAACTCCCGGTTGTGTCGCGTTCAACCTCCCGGTGCAGCGTTCATCTCGCCGATAACCTATCGGAGACCTGAGCGTTTTTGATCATCCCTCCAAGACCAGCGCCGGGCGCGGTTTTTGAAGAGGTGGTCCTGGCCCGAGCGGTGTCCGGTCCCTGGTTCTTTCTCGCTTACGGGGCGGTTTCAGACACGACATGACCGAAAACTCCGGCCCTTACCGGCCGAGTTAGCGACAACCGGCGCACGCATTCGCGTGGCGCCGGACGTCAGCGCAGGCGGTGCCTTTGCCGCCCAAAAGTTTAGACGGGCCGACGCTTGATGCGCCAGACTGTGATGCCGACCGAGACCCATTCGGGGACACCGATGCGAAGCTTCAGCTTCGTGCGGTTGCCTTTGTGGCTCTCACCTTCGGCGACCTTCCAGTTGTCAACGCGCGACGGTGAGCGTTTCGACCTTCCCCTCACCCCAGAATCAGGTGGACCCTCGCGTCACCCGGCCGCGCTGAATGCGCTTGCCGCCACGCGTGCACTCCGCCGCCATGAGCCATTCCATGCCAAACAAAATGTTGATCGATGCGACGCATCCCGAGGAGACCCGGGTCGTCGTGGTCCGCGGCAACCGCGTCGAGGAATTTGATTTCGAAACCGCGCAGCGCAAGCAGCTCCGCGGCAACATCTACCTCGCCAAGGTCACGCGCGTAGAGCCGTCGCTGCAGGCGGCCTTCATCGAATATGGCGGCAACCGCCATGGCTTTCTCGCCTTCAGCGAAATCCATCCGGATTACTACCAGATCCCGACGGCTGACCGCCTGGCCCTGATCGAGGCCGATGAGGCCGCACATCGCGAAGCCGAGGAAGAAAGCGAGAAGCGCACCAACCGCCGCCGCTCGCGTCATCGCAATTCGCGCCGCCGCGACCGCGGCGAACGCGTGCGCAGCGATGTGATCGAGGGCGCTGCCGTCGATCCGTCGCAGGCCGAACAGCCGCATGCGGAATTCGAAGGCTGGGTGCCGGCGAGCTTTGACGCGCCCGCCCACGCTGCCACGCCCGAAACCGTAACCTCCGAACCGGCCGTCGCCGCTGGGACGCAGACCGAGCAGCCCGTCATTGCCGCCGAGCCGGTGGTCGCGGAGACCAGCGAGCCTGTCGCCGCGCAGAGCGAAACGGTCGAGCCAACCGCAGTTGCCGCGAGCGACGAACAGCCGGTTGCTACCCAGGCCGACGAAGCCGCTCCGCAGGGCGCGCCCACCGATGCCGACCATGCGGCCGAAGGCGACGATGCCGAGGACAATGAGGACGAAGACGAGGACGACGAGGAAGAATCCGAAGAGGATCAGGTCGAATCCGTCGGCGGCGACGACGTGCTGGAAGAAGTGCCGGAGCGTTCGTTCCGTCCGCGCCGCCAGTACAAGATCCAGGAAGTCATCAAGCGCCGCCAGGTGATGCTGGTGCAGGTGGTCAAGGAAGAGCGCGGCAACAAGGGCGCCGCTCTCACGACCTATCTCTCCCTCGCCGGCCGCTACGCCGTGCTGATGCCGAACACCGCGCGCGGTGGCGGCATTTCGCGAAAAATCACGTCGGCGCAGGATCGTTCGCGCCTCAAGGAAGTGGTGTCGGATCTGGACGTGCCGGAAGGCATGGGCATCATCCTGCGCACCGCAGGCGCCTCCCGCACCAAGCCGGAAATCAAGCGCGACTTCGAGTATCTGATCCGGATGTGGGAAACCGTCCGCGACATGACGCTGAAGTCGCAGGCCCCCACCCTCGTCTACGAGGAAGGCTCGCTGATAAAGCGCTCGCTGCGCGATCTCTACAACAAGGAGATCGATGAAATTCAGGTCGCCGGTGAAGCCGGCTACCATGAAGCGCGCGACTTCATGCATATGCTGATGCCGAGCAACACGCGCGCCGTGAAGATGTATCGCGACGGCCAGCCGCTGTTCTCGCGCATGGGCGTGGAGAGCCAGCTCGACGCCATGTTCACGCCCACCGTGCAACTGCGCTCGGGCGGCTACATCGTCATCAACCAGACCGAAGCCCTCGTCTCCATCGACGTGAACTCGGGTCGTTCGACCCGCGAGCATCACATCGAGGACACCGCGCTGAAGACCAATCTCGAAGCGGCCGAGGAAGTCGCGCGTCAGCTCCGGCTGCGCGACCTTGCCGGCCTGATCGTGATCGACTTCATCGACATGGACGAGAAGCGCAACAACCGCGCCGTCGAACGCAAGATGAGCGACTGCCTGCGCCAGGATCGCGCGCGCATCCAGGTCGGCCGCATCTCGCATTTCGGCCTGCTCGAAATGTCACGCCAGCGCATCCGCGCCAGCGTGCTGGAAAGCTCCACCGAGGTCTGCGCGCATTGCGGCGGCACCGGTCACGTCCGCTCGGTCTCCTCGGTCGCGCTGCAGCTTTTGCGCGGCGTTGAAGAAGTGCTGATGAAGGGCGCGACGCATAATCTCGTCGTCCGCACCCGCAGCGACGTTGCGCTCTATGTGCTGAACCACAAGCGCGGCCATCTGCGCGACCTCGAAGAGAGCTTCCAGGTCACGATCGCCGTGCTTGCCGATCCGCATGTGACGGGTCAGCAGTCCTATGTGATCGACCGCGGCGAACAGATCCACACGCTTGAGGCCGCCAAGGCCCTGCTCGCATCGCAGCTCGCCAATCTGCCGCCGCCGCCCGAAGAAGAGCCCTACGACGACGAAGAGCTGTTCGAGACGGAAGCCGAAGTCGAGACCGAAGAGACTGAAGGTCTCGGCGATGAGGAAGGCACCGAAGCCTCCGCCGACGGCGAAGGTGGCGATCGCAAGCGCCGCCGCCGTCGTCGCCGTCGCGGTGGTCGTACGGGTGAAGGCCGCGAAGGCGGTGAGACCAGCGATGCGCAGGTCAGCGACACTCAAGTCATGACAGACGGCGCGATCGAAACCGTTGGCGAGCCCGCCGGCGATGACGCTGAAGGCGACGATGACGAGGCCGATGATCAGCCGCGCGAAGTCCGTGGCGAAGATGGCGCTGATGGCGAGCGTCGTCCGCGCCGCCGCGGCCGTCGCGGTGGCCGCCGCCGTCGTGGCGGTGAGCGTGGTGAAGGCAATGAGGAAGGCCTCGCCGGCTCGATCGCCGACGAACTCGCCGGTCCCTCGGAGTCCGAAGCCAGCATTGCCGTCGCCGATCTCGAGGGCGCCAATAACGGTCACGGCGATCAGCCAAGCGTCGAAGCGCAGCCGGTGGAAGCCCCGAAGCGCGACCACGACTCGGTGCCGATGTTCGCACCAGCAGAGCCCGCGCCCGCCGCACCAGCTCCGGTCGCTGCAGCGCCTGAGCCAGTGCCCGCCCAGGACGACGACAAGCCCGCCCGCCGCCGCTCGACGGTGCGCGAGAAGGTAAGCTTCGCGAGCGCGACTCCTGCGGTCGAGCCGGAAGCAGTAGCTCCCGTCGTTGCCGCTGAAGCGCCCGCTCCAGTCGCTGCGCCGGTGACCTCACCTGCTCCGACACCGGATGCGCCTGCCGCCCCGCGCAAGGCCGGCTGGTGGTCCCGCGCCTTTGGTGGTGGCGAGAGCTGAGATCGTAGCCCGGATGGAGCGCAGCGACATCCGGGGATATCGAGTTAGCTGAAACGCCGGCCCTGGATTGCGCTTCGCTCCACCCAGGCTACACACAAACAAAAAAGCCGCCTGGCAAAACCAGGCGGCTTTTTTTCGTTTCATAGATGGGTATCGCTGGCGCTCAACCCATCCTGCGCCGTTACGCTTGCGCCTTAGCCTGTCGTGATCGCCGTCTCGACATCCGACGGATCCACATCCCTGTTCAGATTGGCGTGCATCACGTCCTTGTCGAGCTCGCCTTCCCACCACGACACGAACACCGCGGCGATGCCGTTGCCGGTGATATTGGTGAGCGCGCGGACTTCGCTCATGAACTTGTCGATCGAGAACACGATCGCCATGCCCGGCACCAGACGCGGATCGACCACGGCCAGCGTCGCCGCCAGCGTGATGAAGCCGGCACCGGTGACGCCCGAGGCGCCCTTGGACGTCAACATCGCCACAATCAGGATCGTGATCTGCTGGCCGAAGGACAGCTCGACACCGAGCGCCTGCGCAATGAATAACGTCGCCAGCGTCATGTAGATATTGGTGCCGTCGAGATTGAACGAATAGCCGGTCGGGACCACGAGGCCGACCACCGACTTCGAACAGCCGAGCCGCTGCAGCTTCTCCATCAGCTGCGGCAGCGCGCTTTCCGACGACGAGGTGCCGAGCACGATCAGGAGCTCATCCTTGATGTAGCGGATGAACTTGAAGATGTTGAAACCAACGATGCGGGCAATGATGCCGAGCACGACGACAACGAACAGCAAGGCGGTCCCGTAGAACAGCAGGATCAGGCTGAACAGATTGGTGAGCGCGGCCGGGCCGAACTTGCCGATCGTATAGGCCATGGCACCGAATGCGCCGATCGGTGCCGCCTTCATGACGATGGCGATGACGCCGAAGACGGCGTGCGACGTCTCGTCGATCAAATCCCGTAGCTTATGGCCGCGTTCACCGAGCGCCATCAGCGCGAAACCGAACAGGATCGCAAATAGCAACACCTGCAGGATGTCGCCCTTTGCGAAGGCGCCGACCACGCTGTCCGGAATGATGTTGAGCACGAAGTCCACCGACTTCTGTGCTTCCGCCTGCTTCACGTAACCGGCGACGGCGGCGTTGGTCGGATCGACCTTTGCCGTCAGGCCATGACCGACCTGGAACAGGTTGCCCATGATGAGGCCGAGCACCAGCGCGAAGGTGGAGACAATCTCGAAATAGATCAGCGCCTTGATACCAACGCGACCGACCTTTTTGGCGTCCTGGATA
This sequence comes from Tardiphaga sp., assembly GCF_044336785.1. Classification (GTDB taxonomy): domain Bacteria; phylum Pseudomonadota; class Alphaproteobacteria; order Rhizobiales; family Xanthobacteraceae; genus Tardiphaga. The sequence goes on from NZ_JBIIOT010000011.1 coordinate 31,997, forward strand.
TGGGCGATGCCCGACACCACGGTGCAGAAAATGATCGGCGCGATCACCATCTTGATCAGCTTGATGAAGCCGTCACCAAGCGCCTTGATCCAGTCATTGGTAGCAAATTTCGGCTCCAGCCAACCGACCAGCACGCCGATGACAATGGCGATCAGCACCTGAATATAGAGGACCTTGTACCAGGGCTTGGCCGCCTCAGGGGCACCAGAACTTTTTGCTGCCGTTGCAGTCACCGACATTGAACATTTTCTCCCAGTTTGTCGCAAAACTGGGGGTCCTTACACGCAATAATGTCGCAGCCGCAACCCGCGGGGCGGAATTAGTTATACGATTAAGCGAGTAATTGGTCGCATACGCGTCTAATTGCTGCGACGGGCCGCCGCACCATATGCGAGCGGGATGAGAAGTGCGCCGATGGCATTCTTCAGCAGCGCACCAGCCAGGAACGGCGTCACGCCAACGATCAGCGCCTTGCCGACGCCGAGCCCGACGCCGAAGGCCAGCCAGGCCCATCCCATTGAAAGAATGATGAAATGGCCGATGCCCATGGCTACGAACAGCCAGCCGACCGAGCGATCCCAGCCGCGCTCGGCGAGCCAGCCGGTGGTAAAGGCCGCGACCACAAAACCGAACAGGAAGCCCGCGGTTGCGCCGAAGAGCGGCTTCAGGCCGCCTGTGGGGCCGGCAAATACCGGCAATCCACCAGCACCGACAAGGAGATAGAGAACGAGCGTCGCCGTTCCCAGCCGCCAGCCATAGGCGGCGCCGATCATCAGCACCACGAGTGTCTGCAAGGTCATCGGCACGAAGGGCAATTGCAGATTCACTTTGGCCGAAACGGTCAGCAACGCGACACCGGCAACGGCCAGAATGGCTGCCCGTCGCAAGACTGCCGCTGTGTTGCCGCTGGAGGGCCACAAGACGCCGGCGATTGGGGATTGTGCGCTCATGATCAGGCCAGCCACTTGCAGATGCGCGTCACGGCATCCTGCATCTCGGCGCTGGAGCGCGCATAAGAGAAGCGGATGAAGGACTTACCGTGAAACGGATCGAAATCGGCGCCCGGCGTCGCGGCTACATGGGCCTGGTCGAGCATCTTTTTCGCAAAGTCAAAACTGTCATTCGTGAATTTCGAAACATCCGCGTAAAGATAGAACGCACCGTCTGCCGGAAGGAATTCCGTGAGGCCGGCTTGCGGCAAACCAGCGGTCAAAATGCGGCGGTTCTCCTGGTAGCCGTGCTTGATCTCCTCCATCTCCGCCGCCCCGTCGAACGCCGCCTCGGCGGCGATCTGCGACAAGGTCGGAACCGAGATGGACAGATTCTGCTGCAAACGTTCCATGGCGCGAACAAGCGGCGGCGGCACCACCATCCAGCCGACCCGCCAGCCGGTCATGCAGAAGTATTTCGAGAACGAGTTGATGATCAGCGCATTCGGCGACAGTTCGGCCGCGGTCACCGCCGGAAATGCGTAATCGAGGCCGTGATAGATCTCGTCGGAGATGAAACGGATGCCTTCGCTTTCCGCGGCGGCAATCAACTCGGTGAGCGCCTCGCGCGACATCATGGTGCCGGTGGGATTCGCAGGGCTTGCGACCAAAACTCCCTTCAAAGGCTTTTCCCGATGCGCTTTCAACAAAGCTTCGCCCGTTAGCGCATGCCGGGTCTCGGCGTGCGTCTCGATCAGCACCGGCTCGCAGCCCAGTGCCGTGAGGATATGCCGATATGGCGGATAACCGGGCGCTGCGATGGCCACGCGATCGCCGGGCTCGAACAATGCGAGAAACGCGAGAATGAACGCGCCCGACGATCCCGTCGTCACCACGATCTGTTCGGGATCGACATCGCATTTGTACGCGTCGCGATAATGCCGCGCGATGCGGGCGCGCAGTGAAGGCGTGCCGAGGGCTGCGGTATACTCCACCTGCCCGCGCGCCAGCGCCTCCTGTGCGGCCTTGATCGCCGTCTGCGGGGCGGGCGCTGCGGGCTGGCCGACTTCCATATGGATGACGTGACCACCCGCCGCTTCGATGCGGGCGGCGGCGGCCATCACGTCCATCACCATGAAGGAGGGAACATCGCTGCGGCCGGACGCCGCAAGCAGGTGATGGGCGCTGGCACGGAGGATCGTATCGGGCATCAAAATCTGCTATCTGCGCGGCGACCCCGATGTTTCTGCGTGCGGGCGCGCCGCGCTCCCGCCGCAATATTGAACTGTACCGGCTTATCGCGAATCCAACCGTCGGCCAATGATGAAAGACCAGCACGCGCAGCCCAAAAAAGCTGCCATCCGGATGTTCTCCAGGCTAACGGCCCTGCTCACGGCGGCCGCGATCACGCTGACACCGATGGCGGCCCGTGCCCAGCAAGGCGACATCCGCCTGCTCCGCGACGCGGAGATCGAACAGCTGCTGCGCGACTATACGCGCCCGATCCTGCGTGCGGCCGGGATGGAAAAGCAGAACATCCAGATCGTCATCATCAACAATGCAAGCTTCAACGCCTTCGTCGCCGACGGCCGTCGCATCTTCGTCAATCACGGCGCGCTGATGCAATCGCAGACGCCGAACCAGCTGATCGGCGTGCTCGCCCATGAGACCGGCCATCTCGCCGGCGGCCATCTGTCAAAGCTGCGCCAGCGGCTGGCCGAAGCGCAGACCTCGATGATCGTCGCCATGCTGCTCGGCGTCGGCGCCATGGCGGCCGGCGCGCGCGGCGGCAGCACCAATAACAGCATGGGGAATATCGGCGCCGCCGCCGTGGCCGCACCACAGGCGATGCTGATGAACACGATGCTGGCCTATCAGCGCCAGCACGAGGAAAATGCCGATCGCGCCGGCGTCGGCTTCCTCAACAAGACCGGACAATCCGCGAAGGGCATGTATGAGACGTTCCAGCGTTTCTCGTCCGACAGCCTGTTCGCGGCGCGTGGCAGCGATCCCTATATGATGTCGCATCCGATGCCGCGCGAACGCGTGGCCGCATTGGAAGGCCTCGCCAAATCGAGCCCCTATTGGGACAAGAAGGACGATCCGGCTTTGGTGCTGCGCCATGAGCTGATGCGCGCCAAGACCGCGGGCTTCATGGAGCAGCGCGACACGGTGCTCCGCCGCTATCCACCGACCGACACCAGCCTGCCCGCGCAATATGCCCGCGCCATCGCCACCTATCGCCACGGCGATCTCAGCGTTGCCATCGCGCAGATTGATCAGTTGATCAAGGCGCAGCCGACCAATCCGTATTTCTACGAACTGCGCGGCCAGGCGCTGCTCGAAGGCGGCAAGCCGAATGAGGCCATCGCGCCGCTGCGCCGCGCGGTGCAGCTTGCGAGCAACGCTCCGCTGATCGAGATGATGCTCGGCCAGGCGCTGATCGCATCCGGCAACAATGCCTATACGGACGAAGCCATCCGCATCCTCAAGGGCGCGATTGCACGAGAAGGCGAAGCACCCGCCGGCTATCAGCAGCTCGCAATGGCCTATGGCCGCAAGGGTGAACTCGCGGAGGCTGACCTGGCTTCGGCGCAAGCGGCGTTTTTGCGTGGTGATAACAAGACCGCACGGGATCTCGCGTCACGTGCGAAGGCCAGGTTTGCGGTGGGCACGCCGGGCTGGGTGAAGGCGGATGATATTGTTGCGGCGAAGGTGGCCGGGAAGAATTAGCGCGCCGCGGCCGTAGGATGGGTTGAGCGCAGCGATACCCATCACAACAAACACCGGCGCTTGTGATGATGGGTATCGCTCCGGCGCGTCGCGCCTGCGCTCAACCCATCCTACGATTCAGAGCGTTCTCCGAAGTCGCCAGCGGCATCGGCGTGATCGCCACCCCAATCGTCCGGATATATTCCCTGCTTCACGAAGCGATGGAATGACGAATACGGCCAATCCCTCACCCGCGTAACGTAGCCATGCTTCACCGGGTTGTAATGAATGTATTCGACATGCCGCTCATAATCGCGCTCATCGCGGATTGTGTGCTCCCAGAAGCGACGTTGCCAGATGCCGCGCTCTCCCCTGGCCGCCCTGCTCGGCGAAATTGGCTCACCTGACACAACGGCCAGGGAAACGATCGATTTGATCCGACGCCAGCGTGTGGCGAAATTTGCGTCGCCATCCGGCAGCGTCCAAATCGCATGAAGATGGTCAGGCAACACCACCATCGCATCGATTGTGAATGGACGAATACTGCGAACTTCGCGACATGCTGCACGCAGGTCATTGATATGGTCGCTTAGAAGATGCTGCCGACGATCAGCCAGATTGACGGTGAAGAAGTAGCATCCTCCGGACACGAAATTGCGACGATAATCGGCCATTGAAGCACCGAACGCGCTGATAATAGGTTTTGTATAGTTGCGTACGATCGCAGCAACGACAAGCGCCAAAGCGTAGGATGGGTTGAGCACTTGCGAAAACCCATCACTTTGCTTGAACGCCAGAATGATGGGTTTTCGCTTCGCTCAACCCATCCTACAACGGCCCTGCTATTGAAAGAGGCGGCCTGCCGCCCCGATCATCTGCCCCACAGTAAACCTGTCGGCCCGCGCCGGCGTTTATGACCGGATTTGCTGCGCATATCGGCAGACTGCGCACCACGATCAGCATTCCGCCCTGTTTTCCATCAGTAAACTTCTGGTCCGCTTTCTGCATAGCCGGGATCGCACGGGACCGTCACGTCCTGCTGCCACGCGACGTCCGGAACAGGATCAGGAGCACGATCATGAAATATGCGCTTGCCGCTTTGCTATCGCTTGCCGCTTTCGTTTCCCCCGGCCATGCCGACGATTATCCGTCCCGCGCGATCACGATGATCGTGCCATTCGCGGCAGGCGGCCCCACGGATTCGCTGGCCCGCGTGCTCGCGCAAGCCATGTCCGAACCGCTGCGTCAAACCGTCGTGGTGGAGAACGTGCCGGGCGCCGGCGGATCGCTGGGCGCCAATCGGCTGACCCGCGCTGATGCCGATGGATACACGATCCTGCTGACGGATCTGGCGCTCCCGGCAGGCCCCATCCTCAATCCCAATGTGAAATACGATATCGGCAAGGATTTTGCGCCGATCGGCGTGGTCAATGCCGGGCCGATGATCCTGATCTCGAAGCCCGGTCTGGCAACGGACGCCGCCGACCTGTTCAAGCTGATGAAGAAGGATGCGAGCAAGCTGACCCTCGGCCATTCCGGCGTGGGCTCGAATTCGCAGATGTGCGGCCTGTTCATCCAGCAGACGCTCGGCGTCAAGCTGACCGAGATTCCGTATCGCGGCGCTGGCCCGGCGATGAACGACATGCTGTCGGGACAGCTCGACGTGATGTGCGAACAGTCCACCACCGCCATCCCGCAGATCGAGGGGCAGAAGGTCACCGCCTATGGCGTGACGTCGCCGACGCGGCTGCCGGTCTTTCCGAACCTGCCGACCTTGTCGGAGGCCGGCCTCGCCAAGTTCGAATTCACGGTCTGGCACGGCCTCTATGCGCCGCCGGCCACGTCGCCCGCCGTGATCCAGAAGCTCAACGGCGCACTGCAGACCGCGCTCGCCAGCCCGCTCGCGCGCAAGCGTTTCGAGGATGCCGGCCGCGTCGAATTCGCTGCCGATCAGCGCAGCCCTGAAGCGCATCGCAACATGCTGGATTTCGAGAGCCGGCGCCTCACCGACGCGCTCGGCAAGGCAGGCCTGATCGAGGTGAAGGCGGTCTCCCGCTAACGGGCACACGCTGCCGGCTGGTCGGCGCGCGCAACTCTCATTGCACCTCTCGAGCGCCGATCCGCGAGGTCGAACCGCTGCCCTAGGGCCATGATGGGGCGGGTACGCCGCTGCGGAGCGATCTCGAATTCATCGCGCTGGCAACGCCGCTATGGATTTTTTGCCCGCTGGATGCGGCGCGCCGTCCTGCGGCGCCGCATCCAGCCCCATCGCATCGATGCCATCGACGCGGCCACGGATCGGCAGGCGGCCGAGATCGCACATGGTGATGGGTAGACGGGAGTTGAATTGCTCGACCGCCGCGCGCGAAGCGACGAAGCCGCCAGGAATGTCGCGGCTCAGCGCTTCCAGGCGTGAGGTCGTGTTCATGACATCACCATTGAAAACGATGGCGCGTTTGACATCGCCGATTTCGCCGATGATGACCGGGCCGAAATGCAGGCTGCCGCGAATGCGCGGCGCGGCGCCGAATTCGCGTTCGAACGACGCAGCCTTGCGCGCGAGTTCATCGCGCATGGCCATGAAGCAGCGCAGTGGCCGGCTGTCCTGCGCACCTTCCCGTCTGGTCCAGGTGACGATCATTTCATCGCCGACATAGGCCAGCACCTCGCCGCGATAATCGACGACGGGCAGCGACAGCAGGCGAAAGGTGCGATCAAGAAAGCGATGGATGCCAAGACCGCCGAACTGCTCGGCCAGTGTGGTCGAGCCCGCGATATCGACGAACAGCACGAAGCGCTCTTCCTCGACGGGCGCGTGATAACGGCCGGTGAAAAAGTTTGCCAGCGCACGCCCGCCGACGAGATTGGTGATGGCCAGCACGAGATTGACCAGGATGGAGACGACGACGGAATAGACGAGACTCGACCAGAACGTATTGTCGATCAGTTCGGCCCGCCGTCCGATCAAGAGATCGACCACGGGAAACCACTGGATGGCGAGAATGACGACTGCGTAGAACGCGCTTTTGATCAGCAGATTGGTCGTGAACGGCAGTGAACTGAGCCAGGCGCGGACGGGGCCGTCGCCGACAAGGACTTCGAAACCGCCGACACATGCGCTGATCAGGAGCCCGGTGACGATGCCCGGCAGCGCCGGCAGGTCGTGCGCGATGCTGAACGCTGCGCCAGCAACGCAGCCGGCGATCATGATCGAGATCAGAACCCGCAACTTCCGTTCAAGCCTGGCGTTCATCCGGCCCCCTCGCCGCGCAACACACGCGGTCCAACCTAGACGCTTTGTCGCAGACCGGCACCGCATTTGTGGCTCCCATGGAGCGCCGCGATGCGTCCGGCCGGCGGCCATGAATTGCGCGTGATTTCATTCACAAATTCCGCGTATTTCGATCACAAGATGCTATTCAGCATTCCACCTGACATGATCCTGACGCGATCGCTCGTCCAAAAGGATATTTTACCTATGCGCACGTTCCGCCTCCTCGCCTCCGCCGCAATGGCATTCGCGCTGTTCGCAGCGCCGGCCTCGGCCCAGAGCGCGTCTCAGAGCTTCAATGACGCGCAGCGTGGCGAGATCCGGACCATCATCAAGGACTACCTGCTGCAGAATCCGGAAATCCTTGAAGAGGTCTCGGCCGAATTGCAGAAGCGCCAGGCTGTGGCCGAGGCCGAGAAGCACAAGGCGGCCGTGACGGCCAATGCCAAGCTGATCTTCGATTCGCCGCGCGGCGTCATCGTCGGCAACAAGGACGGCGACGTCACTTTCGTCGAGTTCTTCGACTACAATTGCGGCTACTGCAAACGCGCCATGGAAGACATGGTGACGCTCATGAAGGCCGATCCGAAGCTGAAGGTCGTGCTGAAGGAATTCCCGGTGCTCGGACCCGGCTCGGTGGAAGCCGCGCAAGTGGCCGTTGCCGTGCGCATGCAGGACCCGACCGGCAAGAAGTATCTCGACTTCCACCAGAAGCTGCTGAGCGGCCGCGGCCAGGCCGACAAGGCCCGCTCGCTGGCAGCCGCCAAGGACGCCGGCCTCGACGTCGCCAGGCTGGAAAAGGACATGACGAGCCCGGAAGTGCGCGCCACCATCGAGGAAAACTTCAAGCTCGCCGAGAGCATGGGCATGAACGGCACGCCGAGCTATGTGATCGGCAACCAGGTGGTGATCGGCGCCGTCGGCGCCGAGGCCCTGAAGGAAAAGATCAATGTCGCGCGCTGCGGCAAGGCGGCGTGCTCGTAAGAGCGATTGTGATCATCGTGTTGCGAAAGCCGGCTGGAAACAGCCGGCTTTTTTGATGCGAATTCGTAGGATGGGTAGAGCGAAGCGAAACCCATCACAACGGGCGCCGGGCGTGCGGTGATGGGTTTCGCTCCGCCGCTAACGCGTCTCCGCTCGACCCATCCTACGGCGGCGGAGAATTTGGATGGCGGCGAGCATCAACATCACGAGCGCCATACCGCCGATGATCGCTCCTGCCCGCAATCGCCCGCCGGGACGATCTATATACAGCGACCATAGCGACGGCGCTTCTCCGTCACGCGGCAACCGAAACGCCACGACGCTGTCGCCGATGGACGTGCCGGATTCCGAATGGCCGCCGGCGCCGATGACCACATATTGCTCGCCATTGATCGCGTAAGTCATGGGATTGGCGACGCCCGGAACGGGCAAGCGGCCTTGCCAAAGCTCCCTGCCGTTGCTGGCATCGAAAGCGCGTAGATAGGAATCCATCGCGCCGGTGAAGATGACGCCGCCGGCGGTCGCCAGCACACCGCTGACCAGCGGCGTTCCGGTGTTCAGCGCGATGCCAAGCGGCGCGATGTCTTCGGTGGTGCCGACCTTGCTCTCCCACAGCACCTTGCCGGCCTTCAGATCGACCGCGACCATGGCGCCCCAGGGCGGCGGATTGCAGGGCATGCCGAGGGGTGATGCCACCAGCGCCCGCGTCATCGCAAGGGGCGCGCCGCGCTGCGGGCCGAAATCGGTACCTGCTGGCGGCTTGTAGTTCTGCGCCTGCGCGCGCGGGATCAGCGTGATGCGATGTACGGCGCGGCTGGTATTGGCGATCATGATCTGGCGCACGGGATCATAAGCAACACCACCCCAGTTCACGCCGCCGCCGGTCATGGGGAACAGGAGCGCGCCGTCCGTCGATGGCGGCGTGAACAGGCCGTCATAACGGCCGGACGTCAACTGCTCGCCGCAAGCCTTGCGATCCCAGAAGGTGACGCCGAATGGCTTGTCGAGGTCGAGCCGCTGCGGCAGCAATGGCGGCACATGCGTGGGATAAGGCTGCGTCGGCGACAACAGCTCGCCGGGCGCGCCGCCTTGCGGCACCGCCCTCTCCTCCACCGGCCAGAGCGGCTGTCCGCTGTCGCGGTCGAGCACGAAGACAAAGCCCATCTTGGTGGCCTGGATCACCACATCGCGCGGACCATTGCCGATATCGATGCGCGCCAGCGTCGGCTGCGCGGGAACGTCGTAATCCCAGACATCGTGATGCACGGTCTGGAATGCCCAGGCGAGTTCGCCGGTCTCGATCTTCAGCGCGACGACGGAATTGGCGTGTTTGTTGTCGCCGGGTCGCTTGCCACCGAAGAAATCGGGGCTTGGCGATGAGGTGGGCAGGAAGACGAGGCCGCGCGCGTCATCGACTGTCATCGGCGCCCAGACATTGGCATGGCCGGCCGCGATGCCATCGCGGATGAGCGGATCCCAGCTCCAGCGCGGCGCGCCGGTCCGCGCGTCGAAAGCGCGGACGATGCCGGGCGGCGCCTCCACGCGCCGATTGTCGGCGAAGGCGGAGCCCACCACGACGACATCGCGCGCGACCACCGGCGGCGACGTGATCTGGAACTCGCCCGCATATTCCAAGGGGGCGCCGGGATCGAGCTTGACCTCGCCTGCCTTGCCGAAATCGGCGCAAGCCTGTCCCGTCTTCGCGTCGAGCGCGATCACGCGGGCATCATTGGTGCCCATGAAGATGCGGCTAGCGCAGGCGGCGCCCGCCGCTGCGCGGTCATCACGCCAATGCGTCACGCCACGACAGACCCAGCGATTGCCGGGCCTCAAATCGGTGGGAATGCCGGGATCGTAGCGCCAGCGCGCACGGCCCGTGGAAGGATCGAGCGCCACCACTTCATTGAACGGCGTGCAGAAGATCAGGCTGTCATCCACCAGCAGCGGCGTCGCCTCGAATTTGGAGCGTCGCATCTGCGCCGGCGGACGGGCGATGAGATCGCCGGTATGAAACGTCCATGCCTCGATCAGGCGTCCGGTATTGTCCGGCGTGATCTGTGACAATGGTGAGAACCGCGTACCGCCGGCATCGCCGCCCCAATGCTCCCATGCCAGCGCGGGCACCGCGCAAAGCGCGGCAAGCGCAGCAATCCCGGCAATCCACACCCGCATCGACAATCCGCTCCGCGGCGCCAGCCATGGCCGCGGAGCGCAGGTTATGTGAGTTGCGACATTTGTCTATTGCAGCGCTTTGACGCGCGTCAATTCTGGTATCTGCCTCCGTGACCCACGAGCGTGTCGGTCGGTCACGATGAACTGACGGCCGGCATATTGCCGGCGCGATCCACTCGGCTGCGGGAAGCAGGCGCCGCCAACTTGAGTGAAGAAGGCGCCGCCAACTTGAGTGGTGGGTACCGGGCGGCGCAAAACGGTTCGGCTTAAATTGCTGATCAACGCAACTCAGGCGGCTTCGCCATCCGCATGGATGTCGTCCTTGTCCAGCAAGGCCAGTTCCGGGCGTAGTCGCTCCAATTTGCTCGTGGTGTTTTCGAGAACACCCGCAACAAGACCCGACATCGCCGTCTCGATCGGCGCGGCCTCGGCGATCTTCTGCACCATGCGTTCGATAAATGCCGTCATGCCCTGATCCTCATTTCAACCAGGCCAATGCACAACCGCCAGCTTTAGTTCCTGCCATGCGCCGCCGACATAAGTCCCTGCCCGTCATGGCCGAATCGCGGAACAGGATCGACCACGCCGGCTTGGTTCTGCAGAGGATGGAGGCTGTAGATGCCAAAGTATCATTTCGAGATTGTCGATGGATTTCGATTGGAAGACCCGATCGGCCAGGACTGTCATAGCGACGCGCAAGCCAAAACTGTTGCAGAACGGATCGCGCGCCAGATCGCGGAGGATATTCGACGTGACGACCACGACCGCAAGGTCATCGTGCTCGATGACAATGGCGAGGAAGTCTGCAAGACGCCGATCGACGACACAGATAGCAGTTCCGCAATATGAGCGTGGCCGTCGTGTGAATGCAGCATGAATGGCAAGCGTCAGCACGCCTGACGCAATCGGCACTGCTCATAACATCGGCAAAGAAACTACACTTTCTCCGGAACATCCGTATGCGGGCTCCGTTGTCGGGCGGGCAATGCAAACTTACCACTGCGAGGAGAACCGAAATGAACAAGCGTCTATTTGCGACTGTCGCTGCTGCCGCTTTGATTGCGGGTACGAGTTTTGTCAGTGCACAGAGCCCCGGCGGTGCCGGCGGCGGGAGCCCGGGTGGAGCAAGCGGCGCGAGTGGCGGCGCGACCATGAGCCGTGAAGCGCCGGCAGGCGGCGGTGCAGCGGGCGGCGCGGCCGGCGGCGGCGCATCCATGCGCGGCGGCGCGGAAGATCGTGCGGCACCGGCGGCCAACAGCGCACCGACCAAGCGCGATGAGGCGACGGACACGACCAACAAGTCCGAGCAGAAGCAGCCTGCGACCAAGCAGACGCAATCGGACGACAAGATGCAGCGCGATAACGGCAATCAGCGTGCGAGCGATCAGACCCGTGACAACGGCAAGAACGCGAAAGACATGAAGGCCGAGGACAAGAACAATCCGGCCGCCAATTCGAATTCCACCGCCGACAGCAAGTCGACGACGACCGAGAAGTCCACCACGACCACCGGCCAGGCTGCGGCCGGCGCCAAGCTTACCACCGAGCAGCGCACCAAGGTCACCACCGTGGTGAAGCAGCAGAATATCGCTCCGGTGACCAATGTGAACTTCTCAGTCTCGGTGGGCACGCGGGTGCCACGCGACGTTCACTTCCATCCGGTCCCGGCCGAGATCGTGACGATCTACCCGGCCTGGCGCGGCTTCAACCTGATCATGGTGGGCAGCCAGATCGTGATTATCGATCCCGCGACTTATGACATCGTGGCTGTGATCGACGCGTAAGCGCCAATCACCGGGCTCAAGCAAAGGGCGAGTTCTTCGGAACCCGCCCTTTTCCGTTGCGCGAGCGACGCTGCCGCCTTGCCGATGGGAGCTGTGTTTTATTCCGCATTGCGGCTCTTGCCAGGTAACGAGCCAATCCACTGGTTCCGTTGGGCATTTTATCAACCAGACAAGGTATTTGGCTGGGGGAACCCGGCCCGGTAAGGCTTCCCCTCACCGCCGAGGTTACCTATAAGTCCCGGCAGAACCGCGCCTTTGCGCCCTGTCGCCTGTCCGGGACCCTCGATGGCCAATTCAGCCGCCAACACCGTCTTCGTTCTCAACGGCCCCAACCTCAATCTGTTGGGGATCCGGGAGCCGGAGACCTATGGGCACGCCACCCTCGCCGATGTCGAGGCGCTGTGTGCAAAGGCCGCTGCGAGTTTTGGCCTGACGGTCGATTGCCGGCAGTCGAATATCGAGGGCGAGCTGGTCAATTACATCCACGAGGCGCGGACCAAGGCTGTCGGCATCGTCATCAATGCCGGTGCCTATTCGCACACCTCGATCGCGATCCATGACGCGCTGGTCGGTGTGAAAGTGCCAACCGTCGAAGTGCATATCAGCAACGTCTACACCCGCGAAGACTTCCGCCATCACTCCTTCACGGCCCGTGCCGCCTTTGCCAGCCTGTGCGGCTTCGGCATCGAGGGCTATCGCCTCGCGATCTCCGGTCTCGCCGCCAAGCTCGGCAAGACCCCGCTCACCTGATTCAAACCCACTCCTTCAGATATCGGATTGCCCATGGCCCGTAAGCCTCCTGCCAAAGCCGCCCCGAAAGCCGCCGCCCCCAAGGTCGCGGTGCCGCAAGCTGCCTCCGCCGACAGCGCCTTCATTCGCGAACTCGCGCAGCTGCTGAACGAGACCAATCTCACCGAGATCGAAGTCGAGCGTTCGGGCCTGCATGTCCGCGTCGCCCGCGAAATTCATGTGACCACCGCCGCTGCTCCGGTCTATGCACCGGCGCCTGTCGCTGCCGCGCCTGCGCCGGTTGCTGTCTCGGCCATCGCTGCTGCTCCGGCCGCACCGTCGGGACCGGACTACAGCAAGCATCCGGGCGTCGTGCCCTCGCCGATGGTCGGCACCGCCTATATGGCGCCAGAACCCGGCAAGCCGCCTTTCATCAGCGTCGGCACCAAGGTCACCGCTGGCCAGACCCTGATCATCATCGAAGCGATGAAGACCATGAACCAGATCCCGGCGCCGCGTGCCGGCACCGTGACCCAGATCCTGGTCGAAGACGGCGCGCCCGTCGAATACGGCGAACCGCTGGTTATTATTGAGTAACAAGACTCTCCGTCATCCTGAGGTGCTTGCCCGCAGGGCAAGCCTCGAAGGATGAGAGCTCGGAGCCCGTGGCCATCCTTCGAGGCGCGCAAGCGCGCACCTCAGGATGACGACAGAGCAAGGCAAATAGAATGTTCGAGAAAATCCTGATCGCCAATCGCGGCGAGATCGCACTTCGCATCTTGCGCGCCTGCAAGGAGCTCGGCATCGCGACCGTGGCCGTGCATTCCACCGCCGACGCCGACGCCATGCATGTGCGCCTCGCCGACGAGAGCGTGTGCATCGGTCCGCCGGCGTCCAAGGACAGCTATCTCCATATCCCGTCGCTGCTGGCGGCCTGTGAAATCACCGGCGCCGATGCGGTGCATCCGGGCTATGGCTTCCTGTCGGAGAATGCGCGCTTCGCCGAGATTCTCGCCGACCACAATCTCGCATTCATCGGCCCCAAGGCGGAGCATATCCGCACCATGGGCGACAAGATTGAAGCCAAGAAGACCGCCAAGCGTCTCGGCATTCCCGTGGTGCCGGGCTCCGATGGTGGCGTCGGTCCCGAAGACGATGCGATGGCGATCGCGCGCGAGATCGGCTTCCCGGTGCTGGTGAAGGCCGCAGCCGGCGGCGGCGGCCGCGGCATGAAGGTGGCGCAGACCGAAGACGATCTGTTGATGGCGCTCTCCACCGCCTCCAACGAGGCCAAGGCCGCATTCGGCGATGCCTCGGTCTATCTCGAGAAATACCTGACCAAGCCGCGCCACATCGAGATCCAGGTGCTGGGCGATGGCCGCGGCGGTGCGCTGCATCTCGGCGAGCGCGACTGCTCGCTGCAGCGTCGTCACCAGAAGGTCTGGGAGGAAGGTCCGTCGCCGATCCTGTCACCGGAAGCGCGCGCCAAGATCGGCGGCATCTGCGCCAAGGCGATGCAGGACATGAAGTATCTCGGCGTCGGCACCATCGAATTCCTCTATGAGGACGGCGAGTTCTATTTCATCGAAATGAACACGCGTATCCAGGTCGAGCATCCCGTCACCGAGATGATCACCGATATCGATCTCGTGCTGGAGCAGATCCGCATCGCCGCCGGCGGCGACCTGCCCTGCACCCAGGACGAGGTCAACATCATCGGCCACGCCATCGAGTGCCGCATCAATGCGGAAAACCCGGAAACCTTCCGGCCCTCGCCCGGCACCATCACGCAATATCACCCGCCGGGCGGCCTCGGCGTCCGCATCGATAGCGCTGTCTATCAGGGCTACAAGATCCCGCCCTATTACGACTCGCTGGTCGGCAAGCTGATCGTGCACGGCAAGAACCGGCCGGAATGCCTGATGCGGCTGCGCCGCGCGCTGGACGAGATCGTGGTGGACGGCGTCGAGACCACGCTGCCGCTGTTCCGCAAGCTCGCCCGCGAGCAGGATATGATCGAGGGCGACTACCACATTCACTGGCTGGAGCAGTATCTGGCCGGAAAATCAGGCGGTTAGCACGCGGTTGAGAAAGTTGCGGCGCCGATGGAACCAAACAGCGAGATCGGCGTTTGTCGGGTGCCGGGAACTCCCGGTTCCCGGGGGCTATGTCGAAATTGCTGCTGAAACTGGTCCAGGCTCGTCATGACCGCTGACGCAGCCCGTAAGCGTGCATTCTGGCAAATTGTCCTGCTCACGGCGGGGTTGCTGGTGTTGATCGCCATCAGCGCGGCGTCGGTGATTTTTGTCAACCGCGCCAGAGACGACCAGCGCTGGGTCACCCACACGGTCGAGGTCCAGAACCAGATCTCCAACCTGCTGCTGGAAATCCGCCGGGCCGAGAGTGCCACCCGCGCTTACTTGCTGTCGTCGGGCCCGCAATTCCTCACCGAATACGAGACCTCGTCGTCGGCGATCCTTCCTGCCGTCGATAAGCTCACGAAGCTGGCCAATGACAATCCGGCGCAGGTCACCAATTCGGCCAAACTGCGCGCCGCGGTGGAGCAGCGTCTCGCCGAATTCGGCCGCGGCATCGATCGCATCAAGAATAACGAAGTCCAGACCAGCATCGAGATCCTGCGCCGTGGCGGTGCCAATGAAGCGGTGCAAGCCATCGCCGACATCACCCGTGCCATGCGCGCCGAGGAAGGCCGCCTGTTTGTCGAGCGCACGCGCACTGCGGATGAAAGCCAGCAATGGGCGTCCTTCATTACGATTGCGGGCTCGGCGCTTGTCGTCCTGTTCGCGGCGGTTTCCGTCTTCCTCGTCCGTCAATCGTCGAATGCCCGCGACGAAGCCGAAGCCAAGCTGCGCGACAACAATCTCAACCTCGAAACCACCGTGCAGGAGCGCACCGCGGACCTGCGCGAGGCCAATGAGGAAATCCAGCGCTTCGCCTATATCGTGAGCCACGATTTGCGCTCGCCGCTGGTCAATATCATGGGCTTCACCAGCGAGCTGGAAGAGCTGCGCGGCGACATCTTTCGCCGCATCGCCACGCTGGCCAATGAAGAGCCGGTGGTTCCCGACACCGACGGCAACCTGCCGGAGCCGGCGCTTCCCGCCGAAGACAAGCAGCTGTCATCGGACTTCAGCGAAGCCCTTGGCTTTATCAAGTCCTCGATCGGCAAGATGGACCGGCTGATCAGCGCGATCCTCAATCTCACCCGCGAGGGCCGCCGCGAGTTCCGGCCGGTGAAGATCGACACCCGCGAGTTGATCGAAGGCATTGCCTCTACCGTCGCGCATCAGGCGTCGGAAACCGAAACCCAGATCCATGTCGAGCCATTGCCGGAAATCGTCAGCGACCGTCTGTCGCTGGAGCAGATTTTCGGCAATCTGATCGACAACGCGCTGAAATATCTGAAAACCGGCGTTCCCGGCGATATCCGCATTAAAGGCCGCACCAAGATGGGCTTTGCCATCTTCGAGGTCATCGACAATGGCCGCGGCATCGATCCCAAGGATCACCAGCGGATATTTGATCTTTTCCGCCGGGCGGGTACACAGGACAGGCCCGGCCAAGGTATTGGGCTGGCGCATGTGCGTGCCCTTGTGCGCCGGCTGGGCGGCACCATGTCGGTGTCGTCCGAACTCGGCAATGGCAGCACTTTCACCGTCACTTTGCCCGCCCGTTGGACGGGCAAGAGCAGGAACGAAGAATCATGAGCAGTCCCGTCACGATTATTATGATCGAGGATGACGAGGGTCACGCCCGTCTGATTGAGCGCAATATCCGGCGCTCCGGTGTCAACAATGAGATCAAGCCGTTCACAAACGGTACAGACGCCCTCGCCTATCTGTTCGGCCAGGATGGCACCGGCTCGGCACATCGCGGCGACGCCCTGCTGATCCTGCTCGATCTCAATCTGCCCGACATGACCGGCATCGATATCCTGCGCCGGGTCAAAGAGAACGAATATCTCAAATTTGCGCCGGTCGTGGTTTTGACCACCACCGACGACGCGCAAGAGATCAAGCGCTGCTACGAGCTCGGCTGTAACGTCTACATCACCAAGCCCGTGAACTACGAGAATTTCGCCAACGCGATCCGTCAACTCGGTCTGTTCTTCTCCGTGATTCAGGTTCCGCAAGCCAATCCATGACCACGACTGCCACGCCCACGCTACTCTACATCGATGACGACGCGGGTCTCGCGCGGCTGGTGGAGCGTGGGCTGAAGCGGCAGGGTTATCTTGTCGAACACTGCGAGAATGGCGAGGCCGGCATCGAACGCATCAAAGCGGGCGGTGTCGATGTCATCGCGCTCGATCAATACATGCCTGGCATGGACGGCCTCGAAGTGCTGGACCTGATCCAGAAACTGCCGTCGCCGCCGCCGGTCGTGTTCGTCACGGCCTCGCAGGACAGCAAGATCGCAGTCACCGCGCTCAAGGCCGGCGCCGCCGACTATCTCGTCAAGGACGCCACCGGCGACTTCATCCCGCTGCTCACCGTGGCCTGCGATACGGCGATCCGGCAGGCTGCGATCATGAAGGCGCGCGACGACGCCGAAGCGGAAGTACATGCCTCGCGCGACCGCTACGCTGCATTGGCCGCCGAGCGCGAAGTGCTGCTGCGTGAGGTCAATCACCGCGTTGGCAATTCGCTGCAGATCATTGCTTCGCTTTTGCACCTGCAGGCAAGCTCGGCGCGTGAAGACGATGTGAAGGTCGCACTCACCAATGCGATGGGCCGCGTTGCTGCCGTCGCGCAGGTGCATCGCCGCCTGTATACGTCGCACGATCTCAACAGCGTGCTGCTCAATCAATATCTCGAAGCGCTGCTCGAAGACCTGCGCCGCTCCGCCGAAGGCAACCGCATGTCACGGCTGACGCTGAAGGCGCAAGCCATTGAGATCGATCCGGACCGCGCAGTCGCCATCGGCATCATCGTCAACGAGCTGGTGATGAATGCCGTCAAATACGCCTATCCCGACGGCGCCGGCCCGATCCATGTGGTGCTGTCAGGCCAGGGCGACGATCTCGAATTGTCGATCACCGATGATGGCGTTGGCCTTAATGTAAAGGCCGACCCACGCTCCACCGGCATGGGCCAGCGCATCGTCAGCGCCATGGCCAACAAGCTGGATGCAACGGTCGAGCGCGATCCCAACCATACCGGCACGCGGGTGATCCTGCGCTTCAGCGCGGTGACGAAGCCCGCGGTGAAGTTTCAGGCGGCGGCAGCGAAGTAGTTCGCTTACGCGTCATCGAACGCATACACATCCATACGCAAGATGCTGTGCGTGGCACTCGCATGCAGCCGCCTCGCCTTGCCGCCCGCACCCAGCGCGACATAGAGCGGCAGCAGATGCTCATCGGTGGGATGGTTCTTCACCGCATGCGGCGCGTGCGTGCGATAGGCCAGCAAATCATCCATCGCATTGCGCTGAAGCGCATCGTCAAACCAGTCGGCGAAGTCGTTGACCCAGTCGGGCGCCGGCTCATCGACGGCCTGGCCACGAAACGACGAGAGATCGTGGGTGAAGCTGCCGCTGCCGATCACCAGCACGTTGCGTTCGCGTAGTGAGGCGAGTGCGCGGCCGAGCCGGACATGATGGGCGGGACCGAGATGGGTCTGGATCGACACCTGAAACACCGGGATGTCCGCCTGCGGATACATCAGCAGCAACGGCACCCAGGCGCCGTGATCGAGGCCGCGCAGCGGCTCGACGGCGCAGGATAATCCGGCATCCTGCAACAGGCCCGCGACCTCTGCGGCGAGTTGTGGCGCGCCCGGCGCGTCGTAATGCAGCTCATAGAGCTGGCGCGGAAAGCCACGGAAATCGTGGATGGTGGTGTTGCGCGCGGTGCCGCTGACTTCCGGCGCAAAGGTCTCCCAATGCGCCGAAGCCACCACGATCGCGTCAGGCCTCGGCAGCGACGCACCGAGTCCTGTCAGAAAGCTGCGCGCGGGCGCATCGGTGAAAGGCAGCATCGGCGAACCATGCGAGAGAAAGATGCTGGGAAGAGCCATGGAATGCGTCCTTTCACGCGCGCAATGACGGTTGGGTTCAGGCCGATGCCGGCACTGCCACAGGCGCCGGAGCGCTGCGCAGATTGTCGATGGCATAGGCGCCCGCGCCGATCAGCGCCTGCGATGCAAGTGCGACGATCCACAATGCGAGAAATTCCCAGCCCCCCTTCGGATTGGTGAAGAAGAAGCCGGCCGGGCCATGCACGGTGACGATGGCGCCGAGCAGCACCGGGATCAGCAACACGGCAGAGATGCGCGTCCACAGGCCCAGGATCAGCGCGATGGCGCCGACCGTCTCGACAGCGATGATGAGATAGGCCAGCTCCGGCGGCAGGCCGAGGCTGCCGAAGAATTTGGCGGTGCCGGCCGGGGTGAAGACGAAGAATTTGAGCCCGGCATGGGCGAGGAACAGGATGCCGAGGCTGAGGCGGAGGATGAGCGCGGCATAGGGCGCGGTGCGGGTATCGATCACGGTGGATCTCCTGAATGGCGATCACCCGGACATAATCCCCCTTCAACATGATGATAATTGATCTATATCGGATACCAGCTCACACTCATGGAGTGAGATGAGGACGTCATGCTGGATCGGCTCACCGGAATAGAAGTATTTGCGCGCGTTGCCGCCACCGGCAGTTTTTCGGCGGCCGGGCGCGCTCTGGGCCTGTCGCAAACCATGGTGACCAAGCATATCGCGGCCCTCGAGGCGCGGCTCGGCACCCGCCTGGTTCACCGCAGCACCCGCAAGATTGCCCTCACCGAGGACGGCAAGCGCTATCTGGAGGCCGGCGAGCGCATCCTGGCCGAGATGGTGGCGGCGGATGCCGCGATCACCAGCGATCGCCTGGATCCGGTCGGCCTGTTGCGCGTCAATGCGCCGGTCTCCTTCGGCACCGATTATCTCGCGCCGATCCTCCCCGCTTTCGCGGCGCGCTATCCGCATGTCACCGTCGATCTCGCGCTCAATGACCGGCTCGTCGATCTGGTGGAGGAAGGCTGGGACCTGGCCGTGCGGATCGGCCGCCTCGCCGACTCGCAGCTGACCGCGCGCCGGCTTGCGCCCTGCGCCACCGTGGTCTGCGCCGCGCCCGCTTATCTTGCCGCCCATGGCACACCGCGCAGCGTCGCCGATCTCGCCGGGCATAATTGCCTCGGCTACACGCTGTCGCGCCCGGTGGGGATCGAGCGCTGGTCGTTCGGCACCAAGGGCGATGTGGATGTCAAAGTGTCCGGCAATCTGCGCGCCAATAATGGCGACGCGCTGCGCCGCGCCGCAATCGCCGGGCAAGGCATCATCTATCAACCGACCTTCATCGTCGCCGACTCCTTGCGCAGCGGCGAGCTGGTGGCGCTGCCGCTGGATCAGCCGCCGCTGACGCTCGGCGCCATCTATGGCGTCTATCCACCCGGTCGCAATCCGCCGGCCAAAGTCCGCGTGTTTCTGGACTTCCTGATCGCAGCCTTTGCTGATCCGCCCTGGGCGCTCACCGAACCACTTTGACCCGCGGCCTCTCGCTGTCCTGCTCCGGCTTTGCAGCACCGCCGAGCACGGCGCGGCCTTGTGTGATCAGCCGCGCGCCGCGCTGATCGAGCGTATGGATCCACAGCCAGTTCAATGCGACTGCGAGACGATTGCGCACCCCGATCAGGAAATAGATGTGGGCGATGCCCCAGATCCACCACGCAATCGCACCGCGTAGCCTGAAGCGGCCGAAGTCGATAACGGCCAGATGCTTGCCGATCTGCGCGAGACTGCCATCGTGGCGATAGCGAAACGGCGCCGGTGTCTCGCCGCGCAGGCGCTGCTTGATGGCATTGGCGACATAGCGCCCTTCCTGCTTCGCTGCCGGCGCGATGCCGGGCACCGGAGAGCCATCGGTTGCTGCGATGCTCACGGTATCGCCGATCGCAAAAATCTCGGGATGACCGGGTACGGTGAGATCGGCGCTCGTCTGCAAGCGGCCGGCGCGGTCGGCCGGGGCGCCAAGCCATTCGGCTGCGGGCGATGCGCGCACGCCTGCCGCCCAGATGATCGTGCGCGCCGGCAAGCGCGTCTCGCCATAGACGACGCCATCGGCGCTGCAGTCCGACACGGCATGGCCGAGTGCCACCTCAACGCCGAGCTTTTCCAGCGAGCGCTGCGCATAGGCAGATAGCTGCTCCGGAAAATTGGCAAGCACGCGCGATCCGGCTTCGACGAGCACGACACGTGCCTTGCGGGTGTCGATATTGCGGAAGTCACCCGGCAATGTCGTGCGCGCCATTTCGGCGATGGTACCGGCGAGTTCGACACCGGTCGGGCCGGCGCCGATGACGACGAAATTCAGCAGCGCTGCGCGCTCCTCGGGATCGCTCGTGCTCTCGGCACGCTCGAATGCCGTGAGGATGCGGCGGCGAATGGTGGTGGCGTCCTCGAGCGTCTTCAGGCCTGGTGCGAACGGCTCCCACTCGTCATGGCCGAAATAGGCGTGGCCGGCGCCGGTGGCGAGCACCAGCGTGTCGTAAGGCAGCGCCTGCCCGTCATCGAGCTTTACATGTTTCGCAACGGGATCGACGCCGATCACGGTGCCGAGCAGCGTGGTGACATCCTTGCGTCCACGCAGCAGATAGCGGATCGGCCAGGCGATTTCGGACGTCGCCAGCGAGGCGGTGGCGACCTGATAGAGCAGAGGTTGAAACAGATGATGATTGCGACGGTCGATCAGCGTGATATGCGCCTTGACGCCGTGCAGCCGATGTACGGTTTCCAGGCCGCCAAAGCCGGCGCCGACAACGACGATGCGATGATCTCCGGCATGAACCGCAGCAGGAACAGGTGTCATTGTCTCGTCTCCATTCAACCCATCCACGCTATGATGGATGCCGCGACACGCAAGCCCGTCGCGCTTATCGCTTCATTCTGTTAGCCTATCGATATGAGCGCACGCGACTCCGCATCGACCGACATCACGCCCGAATTATTGCTGCGCGCTTATGCCTGCGGCATCTTTCCGATGTCGGAAAGCGCGGATGATCCCGGCCTGTTCTGGGTCGAACCAGAAATGCGGGGCGTCATCCCGTTGGACGGTTTTCGTATCAGCTCACGCCTCGCGCGTACCGTGCGTTCGGATCAGTTCTCCGTGACCGTCGATCGCGCCTTCAAGCGCGTGATGTCGGAATGCGCCGCGCCGAAACCTGATCGTGAAGACACCTGGATCAACAAGCGCATCCGCGATCTCTATGGCGCGCTGCATGAGATGGGGCACGCGCATAGCGTCGAGGTATGGGAGAACGACGATCTGGTCGGCGGGCTCTATGGCGTATCGCTCGGCCGCGCATTTTTCGGCGAAAGCATGTTTCATCATGCCCGCGATGCCTCCAAGGTTGCGCTGGTGCATCTGGTCGCACGCCTGATTGCCGGCGGCTATGGCCTGCTCGACACGCAATATGTGACGGACCATCTACGCAGCTTTGGCGCGATTGAAGTGCCGCGCGATCGCTATCGGATCTTGCTCGATGCAGCGTTGGATGACGTCGCGGATTTCGAGGCGTTGCCGGAGATAATGTCGGGGGCGGACGCGCTGGCGATGATCTCAGGATCGTAGGATGGGTTGAGCGCAGCGAAACCCATGCTGTCCGTCGCGCGTTGCAAGCTCCGCCGATGGGTTATCGCTTCGGCGCTGCGCGCCTGCGCTCAACCCATCCTACGACCTCACTGCCTGAATGCCGGGAAGCCCGGCGGCGGTGCCAGTTGCTGCTGGGGCTGTGGACGCGGCGCCTGCTTCGGCGGCGGCTGGCGTTTTTGCGCGGCGGCCGGAACGGGACGCGTCTCCTGAGCTGCGACCACTTCGGGCTGCTTACAGTCGGTCAGCCAGATGTCATAGATCGGATGCTCGACGCCGTGCAGTCCGGGGCTCGCGGCAAACATCCAGCCGGAGAAGATGCGCTTCACTTCGCCCTGCAGCGTGATCTCGTCCACTTCGACGAAGGCGTCGGTGTTCGCCGCCTCGGTCGCGGGACGCGTGTAGCAGGCATCGGTCTTCACGCGCAGCGCGCCGAATTGCACGGTCTCGCCGATATCGGAATCGAAATTGATGATGCGGCCGGTGATCTTGTCGAGACCGGAAAACGCCGCCTTCTTGTTGGGAATCTTCTGCGCCGGAGGTTCGGTAACGACCTCGTCGCCGGGCTGCAGCGTGGCGGCCGGTGGCGGTGCGTTGCGCGGCGCCTGCTTGGCATTCGGATTGGGCGCGCCGGGGGGCGGCGCATTGGCGACACCAGGCTGCTGTGCGGGCGGCGTCACCCCGAGCGGCGGCGGCTGATCAGGGCGCGCGGCCTGTGGATTGTTCTGCGGAATGGTCGTGACATTGCTGCCCGGCGGCGGGGCCAGCGGCTGCGACTGCACGGCGCCGGGGGGCGGTGCACCCATGCCCGGAGCCGGACGCGCCGGCAACAGGCGGCCCTGCGGCAGTTCGGGCACGTCCTCGTCGTCTTCCATCTGCGGGGGTGGCTGTTGCTGGCCACGCGGCACGCTGCCCGGCGGCCGCGGCGGCGGATCGCCAAACAATGTGCCGAACTGCGCGTGCACCGGGACGGTGGACAGCGAGGTCGCAGCCAGAATGGCCGCAAATCCGGCAATGGCAAATCTGGCCGAAAAAGGCGTTCGGAACATGCAGCGGCGCTCAAACGAGAATCAGGCTCGCGACATTGTAGGGGAATGGCCGCGTAATCGCCTCCGGTTAACACGTGGAATGCGGCGACGGAAGGGCGCCATGCTTCCCATACCACCGTCTGGTCAGTCCCATCGACGCGTGAAATAGTTGGCGCAGAGCCGGATCGACCGGCCGACAATCCGGGACAACCGGAGTTTTGGGGAGAACGCCTATGGCCGATGGAATTCGTCTGGATGGCAGGATCGCCGTCGTCACCGGCGCTGCCGGGGTGATCGGCACCGAAACCATCAAACTGCTCGCCGCCCGCGGCGCGAAAATCGTCGCGGTGGACCGCGATGCCGCCGCTCTGGATCGCGCGATCGCTGACCTCCCCGCTTCAGCAGAAGCGCTTGCGATCATCGCCGATGTCACCAGCGAGGAGGATGTGATCTCCTATGTCGCCGCCACGGTGAAGCGCTTTGGGACCATCGATATCTTCTACAACAATGCCGGCATCGAGGGCACGATCACGCCGATCGTAAATGCCTCGCTCGCCGATTTTCGCAAAGTGCTCGACGTCAATGTCGTCGGTGTCTTTCTCGGCATGAAGCATGTGCTGCCGGTGATGCTGAAACAGGACCGCGGCTCGATCATCAACACGGCGTCCATCGCCGGGCTGATCGGCTCCGCCGAAGTCGCCGTCTACAGCGCCAGCAAACACGCGGTCATCGGCTTGACCAAGAGCGCGGCGCAGGAATGCACCGGCACCGATGTGCGCGTGAACGCCGTGTGCCCCGGCCTGATCGATAGCCGCATGCTGTCCGCGATCGTCGATGCCCGTGTCGGACGCGGCGCGCCAGCGCCGGTGGAGAAGGTGGTGGATCGCGTGCCGCAGCGCCGCCTCGGCCTTGCGAAGGAAGTCGCGCCCATCGTCGCCTTCCTCGCCTCGGATGATGCGAGCTACGTCACCGGCTCCGCCTATACCGTCGATGGCGGCCGCACCTCGGCCTGACCCAAAACAAAGAAGAGCAGATCATGCCTGTCACTCTCGATCCCGATGCCAATGCCGTCCTCACCGCCTTTCGTGAGGCAGGTCGCCCGCCTTACGAAACGCTGACGCCACCAGAAGCGCGCGAATGGTATTTGAAGGCCCGCGAGGTCGCCAATCCCGAGCCGCCGGCGCTCGCATCGGTGACGGCGATGACCATTCCCGGGCCGGCCGGTGCCATCCCTGCCCGGCTCTACACGCCAAAAACGCTGCGCCAGCAGGACGGCCTGTCGCCCTGCCTCGTCTTCTTCCATGGTGGCGGATGGGTAATCGGCGATCTCGACAGCCATGACGTGGTCTGTCGCATCCTCGCGCATGAAGGCGAGATGCTGGTGATCTCGGTCGATTATCGCCTCGCGCCCGAGCACAAGTTTCCAGCCGCCATCGACGATGCCATCGCGGCGACGCGCTGGATTGCGGACAATGCCGTGCAGCTCAATGTGAATGTCGATCACCTGCTCGTCGGCGGCGACAGCGCTGGCGGCAATCTCTCCGCCATCACCGCCATCGACGCGCGCGACAATGGCGGACCGAAGCTCAAGGGCCAGTTGCTGATCTATCCCGCCACCGACTTCCGGATGGATCATCCCTCGCATCACGAGCCGGAGACAAGCTGCCTGCTCACCCATACGGTGATGCACTGGTTCTCAGATCACTATCTCAACAGCCCCGCAGACATCGAGAATTGGCGCGCGTCACCAGCACGTACGGAGAATCTCAAGGGACTGCCGCCGGCCTATGTGCTGATCGCAGGCGCCGATCCGCTGCGTGACGAAGGCGCAGAATATGCCGAGCGGCTTGCGGATGCCGGCGTGGCCGTGACGGATAAGACCTATCCCGGCCAATTCCATGGCTTCATCACCATGGGCAAAATCCTGCCCAAGGCGAATGAGGCGCTGCATGATATTGGTGGATGGCTGAAAGCGCTTTGACCTCTCGGATGGGTAGAGCATAGGCGTGAGCGCTGGCGCGACCCCATCGGCGGAGTTCGCCGCACCAACGAAAGGATGGGTTTCGCTGCGCTCGACCCATCTTACGATCCATCGCATATGCGACGATTGGAGACGCTCATGACCCCACCTCTGAACATCGGCTTCGTCCTTTTCCCGAATGTCACCCAGCTCGATTTCACCGGGCCGCTACAGGTGCTGTCGCGGATGCCAGGCGCCAAGGTGCATCTGCTCTGGAAACGCATGGAGCCGTTGACCAGCGACACCGTGCTGACATTCCTGCCGACCACGACCTTTGCCGATTGCCCGCAGCTCGACGTCATCTGCGTGCCCGGCGGCGCCGGTGCGGACGATGCGATGCTCGACGAGGCGACGATTGCCTTTCTGCAGAAGCAGGCTGACGGCTCGCGCTATGTGACATCGGTCTGTACGGGCGCGCTGGTGCTGGGTGCGGCGGGCCTGCTCAAAGGCTATCGCGCAGCGACGCACTGGTCGGCACGGCCGTTCCTGTCGCAGTTTGGCGCGACGTTGGACACGTCGCGCGTCTGCGTCGATCGCAACCGCGTCACCGGCGGCGGCGTTACGGCCGGCATCGACTTTGCGCTGACGTTGGTTTCGATCATGTTCGATCGCCGGACCGCCGAGATGATCCAGCTTGGCATCGAATACAATCCGGCACCGCCGTTTAGCGCGGGTTCGCCGGAGACGGCGCCTGCGGATGTGGTGGCGGCGCTGACGGAACGCGCCGGTGGGTGGAAGACACGCGAGGCCAAGGCGAAACGCGCGGCGGAGCGGCTGGTCTAATGCGTAGGATGGGTTGAGCGGAGCGAAAACCCATCACCACAAGCGCTCGCGGTGATGGGTTATCGCTCCGGCGCGACGCGCCTGCGCTCAACCCATCCTACACCCCACCCAACAAAAAAGCCGCGCATGTCGCCATGCGCGGCTTTTTCGAATTCCAGAATCGCGATTACGAGCCGGGCGTCCAGGCCTGGTAATCGCCGGTCGCCTTCGGGCGACGGCCGGAGGCCAGCGTCGAGCCGGACGGGCGATAGGCCGCCGGCGTGCCGGTGAGATTCGGCTGATGCGGCTTCTGCCATTCGCGGGGCGTGTAGTCCTGCTCGCTCGGCGCCACGTCAGTGGTGTGGTGGATCCAGCCATGCCAGCCGGTCGGAATGCGGCTTGCCTCGGCATAGCCGTTATAGATCACCCAGCGGCGCTGGAAGCCGAGGGTCGGGTCGATCGCACCACCCTTGGTGCGGTAATAACGGTTGCCCTGCTCGTCGGTGCCGACGAGTTCGCCGAATCGTGAGGTCCACAGATCGGTCCCGAAGGTCGATCCGCTCCACCACGTGAAGATTTTCAGCAAAACCTGTTTCATCTTTTGAGCCGTTCCAGGGATTTCGTCGCCCGTTGATGCCATCCGGACGGCCAAATGTCCAGTTGCCGGCGCGGCGGAACGTCGCCAGCAACTGTTCGTGACAGCCCCTTTCCGCCACATGCCGACAATCACAGATAAGTCGCAGGCAACGCTTGGTTTTGTTCATGTCGCATACATCGGGCGAAGCGCGAAATTGCCTGGAGATATGCGGTCACGCTGCGGAACATGGTCCGCGCGAGACTGTTGGGAACATATCCAGATAGGAGAACACGATGACTGGTTTGAAGGTCTTGAGCGTCGCGGCGCTCGCAGCAGTGGCGATCCCGACAATGGCAACGCCAAGCTTCGCCATTGAGAAGCGCGTGGTCATCGGCAGCCCCGGCGGTGGCGGCGGCGTAGCCATTGGCGGCGGTGGCCGTGGTTTCGGCGGCGGTGGTGGCGGCTGGCACGGTGGCGGCCCGCGCTTTGGCGGCGGCGGCTGGCACGGCGGCGGTCCGCGCTATGGCGGCGGTGGCTGGCGTGGCGGTGGCTTCGGTCCGGGCTTTGCGGCCGGCGCCATCATTGGCAGCGGCATCGCAGCCAATAGCTACTATGGTTCCGGATACTACGGTGGCTCCGGCTATTACGGCGGCGGCCCGTATTACGGCAGCAGCTACGCCTATGACGACGACGCACCGGATGTGGTCGAGGTCGCACCGCAGAGCGGCGGCGGAGATGTCGATTACTGCATCCGCACCTACAAGTCGTACAATGTGCGGACGGGCACCTATCTCGGTTATGACGGCCAGCGTCACGCCTGCCCGTAACGCCTGATACAATCCCGATCGAGGGCGGCGCTTGGCGCCGCCCTTTGTCGTGTCGTTTCCGGTTGCGCCAATCGGCACAGCATCTAAGAGTGAAAGCCAGAAGCACGCGGAAACTTTCAGGGAACTCGTGCGTCATAATTCGCCTGGCAGAATCCTTGTCAGCGCCCGTGGTGTGAGCAATTCAGTGGACGCGTCAGACAAGCCCAAGATCGCAGCACTGCACCCGAATGAGACGGAACGGCTGAAGGCGCTGCGGTCCTACGGTATTCTCGACACCGCGATTGAGCCCTCCTTCGACGACATCACCAAGATCGCCAGTCATGTCTGCCAGACGCCGATGTCGATCATCAGCCTGGTCGATGAAGGCCGGCAATGGTTCAAATCGGAAATCGGCCTGGGTGTGCGCGAGACACCGATGGAGCAGTCGATCTGCGCCCATGCGATTCTCGAGCATAGTTTTCTCGAGGTCGAGGACGTCACCAAGGACGCCCGTTTCGCTTGCAATCCGCTGGTCACCGGCGATCCGCATCTGCGGTTCTATGCCGGCGCATTGCTGCGCACCCCCGATGGCCTGCCGCTCGGCACTGTCTGCGTCCTCGACGACAAACCGCGCGTGCTCTCGTCTGAGCAGCGCGAAGTACTGGCCGCCCTTGCCCGCCAGGTCATGGCGCAGATGGAATTCCGTCGCGCCCTCGTACTCGCCGATCGGCTGCAGCGAAATATCAGCCGCCTGATGGCGGTTGCAGGCCACGACCTCAAGCAGCCGCTGCAAGTGATGGTGATGGCCATCGACCGCATCCGCAACAAACTCACTGACGAGAAGGATCGCGAGCGGCTCGGCTACGCCATCGATGCGGGCATGCGCATGGCGGAGGAGCTCGACCGTCTGGCGGAAACGTCCGTGCTCGGCGCCGGATTGGGTGCACCAAGCCTGCACGCATTTCCGCTGCAGGATGTGTTCGACTCGATCCTCGCCAACTGGCGCCTGCATGCGGAAGCCAAAGGGCTCGAACTTATCGTGTTGCCGAGCAAGGCGCAGATCGTCAGCGATCCCGGCATGCTGCGCGCCATTCTCGGCAATCTCGTCGGCAACGCGATCAAATACACCGATCACGGCCGCGTGCTGGTCGGCAGCCGCAAGCGCGAGAACGCGGTGAGCATCGAAGTGCTCGATACCGGAACCGGCATTCCGAGCGAACAGCTGTCATCGATCTTCGAGGCGTTTCACCAGATCAATCCCGCCAGCGAAGGCCTCGGCCTCGGCCTATCCATCGTGCGCCGGACCGCGGAAGCACTGGGCCACGAGATCGCTTTGAAATCCGACCTCACCCGCGGTTCGCATTTCACGGTGAAGGTGCCGCTGGCCGCCGTCCCGGCCTGACGATCACTCGCCGGCGTTCGGCAATTCGCGCCGTGGCGTCGCCGCCGGTGCAAATCCCCATTCGTTGCTGCCGCGCAGAAACGCGATCCATCCCCATGTCGCCCCGGCGTGACGCAACAGCTGGAAGGTGAATGGCTCGATCACCGCCGCGAGCGTCGCGGCTGCAAAACTTGTCGGCGTGCGGCCGCCCGTCAGACGGCGATACAGATGCACGGTCCAGAGATAGACGAAAAAATCCGCGACGATTTTTGCGGTGATCAAGCCGAACACCGGCAGCGCGATCTCGATCTTGCCGATGGCAAGAAATGCGACGAGCAGCACGAAGGCTGTGAGGCCATAGATCGGCTGCAGCGTGTCCAGCGCCTTGATGGGCAGCATGCGCATGCCGAGCCGGCCATAGCGACGATTGCCGGTCATGTCGCGATTCCAGTATTGCGTCTGCAGAAAGCCGGCAAACCAGCGGCGGCGCTGGCGCAGGAATGTCATCACGGTCGATGGCGCATCGGTCCGTGCCAGTGAGCTGCCGATCATGCGCAGCTGCCAGCCAAGATCGTGATCGGTGGAATAGCGATGCAGGCGATGCGTCAGTTCATAATCCTCCACCAGACATTCGGCATCGAAACCGCCGACCTTGATCAGCGCATCCCTGCGAAAACCAGCAAAGGCGCCGGAGATCAACAACAGGCTGTTGCCGCGCATCCAGGCGAAACGCGAGATGACGTTGCGGATATATTCGTAGGTCTGGAACCACTGCATCAACCGGCCGCCGATGCCGGGGCGACAGACCGGCACGAGAATCCCGCCGGCTGCGACCAGTTTCACATCGGCCGCGAATGCGCTGCGCATTTCCGCGATGGCATCGCTTGCCATGAACGTGTCCGCATCCAGCGTGACCACCAGATCGCTGTCAGCCTTCACGATGGCCGCATTCAACGCGCGGGCCTTGCCCTGATGCGGCAGGCGGAGCCAATGCAGCCGCGACGCACCGAGCTTTCCAATACTGTCATGGCCCACGGCCGGAATCGCCAGTCCGTAGCGATCGTGCAAGACGGATGCGGTGTCATCACGCGAGCCGTCATCGGCGATCATGATGAGATCCGGCGCGTCGCTCTGCCCTTCGATGGCTGCCAGCACAGCCGGCAGCGACGCCGCCTCATTATGCGCGGCGATCAGGATGCCAAGGGATGGGCGTCCCCCGGTTGGTGTCGTGCCGACGGGTTGCGGAACACGCGCGGCAAACGCCAGTGGCAAGGTCTGGCGGACCACATAGAGCATCAGCAGCGTGTCATAGGCGATGTAGACCATCCCCGCCGACCACGCCCAGATACTGCTCAACCACAGCGATCTGCCGAACAGCACAAGCCACAAAGCCAGTACGGCAAGATAAATCAGCAAGCTGATCACCGGCAACCGCCGCGGCGTGATGCGAGGCGATGCCGCGGCAAAGGCCTGTTGAAGCGCGTTTGTCATGCCGTCGATCAAAGGGCCCGCCGGAATAAAGCTTTACGTTAGAAGCTACGAGCGAACTGTGATCGGGTTGCGTCGCCGCGGCTAAATAGCGCGTGATCATCGCTGGGCGAAAACACGAATACGTCATGCACGTCACCACAAATCGCGTTTAGACTTATTCCTATGAGCTCCACAGAATTACCGGTCCGCCGTTACACCCGCGTTGCGATGTTCCTTCATTGGCTGATCGCTTTGCTGATCATCATCAATGTCGCGCTGATCTGGAGCGTCGATTACATCCCCGAAGAGCGAATCCGGCTGGTCATCGACAGCCACAAATCGTTCGGCATCACCGTGCTCGGCCTCGTGCTGATGCGCCTGTTATGGCGTGCCGCCAACCGGCCACCGGATCTGCCCGACACCTATCCGCGCGCCGAGAAGGCCACGGCCCATGCCGCCCATATCGCGCTTTACGTGCTGATGATCGGACTGCCGCTGTCGGGCTGGATGCATGACAGCGCGTGGAAGGCCGCTGGCGAGATCAAGATGTATCTGTTCGGCCTGTTCGAATGGCCGCGCATCGGCTGGATCATGAATACGGATCCTGCCTTTAAGGAACGCCTTCACGGGATCTTCGGCGGCATCCATCACTGGCTGGCTTATGCGCTTTATGCGCTGGTCGGCCTGCACATCGCTGCTGCCCTCAAGCATCAGTGGTGGGATGGACATCCGGAATTGCAGCGCATGTGGCCGGGCAAGGAGAGCTAGCCTTTCGTCGCCAGCGCCACGCCAGCCAGCGTGAAGCTCAACGCCGCGATCTGCACGATTCCGAGCGGCTCATGCAGCATGACGGACGCTCCCACCACCCCGATCACCGGCACCGCCATGGTGCCGATCGCCGCAACGGAAGCCGGCAGCAAGGTCAGCGCCGCAAACCAGCTCACATAGGCAACGCAAAAGCCGATCAGCCCGACATAGGCGAAGGTCCCCCAGCCGACATAGGTCACGGCCGCTGGATGCGCAGTCTCGCAGACGAGGCCGATCAGCATCACCGGGAAACTGCCAAGCACGATCTGCCAGCCAGCGGATGCCAGCAGCGGCATCTTCAGCGGATACTTCTTGCCGAGCACCGTGCCGCCCGCGAAGCCGAATGCACCGGTCACGGCCATCACGAGGCCCAGCAACTTCTGCTGGCTGACCTCGACGCCGTCCCCGAGCATCAGCGCGGC
Source organism: Tardiphaga sp. (assembly GCF_044336785.1). GTDB lineage: Bacteria > Pseudomonadota > Alphaproteobacteria > Rhizobiales > Xanthobacteraceae > Tardiphaga. The sequence continues at coordinate 63,491 of NZ_JBIIOT010000011.1, forward strand.
AATGCCGGAAAACGCCATCAGCATCGCGATGATGCGCCGGAGTGACAGGGTCTCGCCAAGAATCTGCCAGGCGAGCACAGCGGCCCAGATCGGCATCGTATAGGCGATGACAGCCGCCTCGCCGGCCGGCAGCCACAGCAGCGCCAGGCTCATCAGCGCCATCCAGCCGAATACGTTGAGCATGGAGAGCCCGACCAGACGCCCCCACTGCCCCGCTGGCACGCGCAGGCTCTCGCCGCGGAGCAGCCCGAGGACAAGCAGCACCAGCCCGCCGATCACGCCTGCGGCCCCGCGTCCGGTCAGCGGCGGCCATTCGGTGAGCATGAGTTTGGTCATCGGCCAGTTGAAACCCCAGCCGATCGAGGTGACGACGAGAAACAAAAGGCCAAGCGACGCGATTCGCGGACGCGAATCTGTAGAGGTGGGACTGGTCATGAAACGGGCATTCCGGCGGACGATTCGGCGTCACCATGCGCGCAATCGCGCCTTCCGACCACCGCCAGTCGTGGGAACCCACCATCCCGCTGCCGCACGCCTGAAAGTCATCCGGATGCAATGCCAAAATGCAACACTCTGCCTGCCTGTGAACAACGGGCATGGAGCGGTTTGCAGACACTTTGCAAAAAATTTTCGGCTTGGGATTCCATGAGGACTCACCGATAGTTGGCCTTGTTCAGGGCGTGGCCGAGCCCCCTGGTTATCCACCCTTTCCACCATATTTAGTATTTGATTCAGGAACCGTCACTAATCCTTGACGTGAGAGATCGGTTTGGCCTAATTTTCGGACTGTCCGGTGCGAGCAGTTAGTCGTCTCCCCGGGCGCTCCCAAAACGGGTCCTGACCGGTCACTTCGTCCCTCCAAGGAGGTTACGGGGATCGGGGATCTGCGCCCTGATCACCAGAGCTTTGGAGCAGCAAAAGTGGGCCGGCAAACCGGCCCAAACCACGCGTTGAGGCGTTAGGATCAGGCGGAAACGCCGGGTCCTGGGATGCATGACCCCGGCAGTTCCGGGCGGCCGCAAATGGCCCCGCCATGCTCCAGAACAGAGATAAAAGGACCGGTTTCACCGGCAAATCCTGCGGCAATCTTGAGGCAGCCTCGCGGCAAACTTGAGACTGCTAACTGAAATCACCGACCCACCAGATGTGGTGTCGGCCATGAGACGGGGCACGACGACGATGCAGATCACACGCCGCTACACCACCGAAGGACAGTCGCCCTATGCCGGGATCGACTTCCGTCACACCACCTCCGAGATCCGCAATCCGGATGGCTCGGTCGTGTTCAAGCTTGAAGGCGTCGAGGTCCCCGAGTCGTGGTCGCAGGTTGCGTCCGACGTTCTCGCCCAGAAGTACTTTCGCAAGGCCGGCGTCGCCGCCCGTCTGAAGAAGGTTGAAGAAGAGACCGTTCCGTCGTGGCTGTGGCGCTCGGTGCCGGACACCGAGGCGCTGGCCGCTTTGCCCGAGAAAGAGCGCTTCGTCAGCGAACTCTCGTCCAAGCAGGTGTTCGACCGCCTCGCCGGCTGCTGGACCTATTGGGGCTGGAAGGGCAGCTACTTCACGTCGGAAGCCGACGCCCACGCATTCCATGACGAGCTGCGCTACATGCTCGCCAAGCAGATGGTCGCGCCGAATTCGCCGCAGTGGTTCAACACCGGCCTGCACTGGGCTTACGGCGTCGATGGTCCCGGCCAGGGCCACTATTACGTGGACTGGAAGACCGGCAAGCTCACCAAGTCGAAATCGTCCTACGAACATCCGCAGCCGCATGCCTGCTTCATCCAGGGCGTCGAGGACGATCTGGTCAACGAAGGTGGCATCATGGACCTGTGGGTGCGTGAAGCCCGCCTGTTCAAATATGGTTCGGGCACCGGCTCCAACTTCTCGAAGCTGCGCGGCGAAGGCGAGAAGCTGTCGGGCGGCGGTCGCTCGTCGGGCCTGATGTCGTTCCTCAAGATCGGCGATCGCGCCGCCGGCGCCATCAAGTCGGGCGGCACCACGCGCCGCGCGGCCAAGATGGTCGTGGTCGATGCCGACCATCCGGATATCGAGACCTATATCGACTGGAAGGTGAAGGAAGAACAGAAGGTCGCGGCCCTCGTCACTGGTTCGAAGATGAACCAGAAGCACCTCAAGGCCATCATGAAGGCCTGCGTGAATTGCGAAGGTTCGGGCGACGACTGCTTCGATCCCGAGAAAAACCCGGCGCTGCGCCGCGAGATCAAGCTCGCGCGCCGCGCGCTGGTCACCGACAACATGATCAAGCGCGTCATCCAGTTCGCCAAGCAGGGCTACAAGGATATCGCCTTCGACATCTACGACACCGACTGGGATTCTGAGGCCTATCTCACCGTTGCCGGCCAGAACTCCAACAACTCCGTCTCGCTCAAGGACGATTTCCTGCGCGCCGTCGAGACCGATGGCAACTGGGACCTGATCGCCCGCAAGGACGGCAAGGTGATGAAGACGATCAAGGCCCGCGATCTGTGGGAGAAGATCGGCTACTCCGCCTGGGCCTCGGCCGATCCCGGCCTGCACTTCAACACCACCATGAATGACTGGCACACCTGCAAGTCATCCGGCGATATCCGTGCGTCCAACCCGTGCTCGGAATACATGTTCCTGGACGATACGGCGTGCAACCTCGCCTCGGCCAACCTGCTGACCTTCTACGACACCGCCTCCTCGACCTTCGACATCCATGCCTATGAGCATCTCTGCCGCTTGTGGACCATGGTGCTCGAAATCTCGGTCATGATGGCCCAGTTCCCGTCGAAGCCGATCGCTGAACTCTCTTACGAATTCCGCACCCTCGGCCTCGGCTACGCCAACATCGGCGGCCTGCTGATGACCATGGGCCTGTCCTACGACTCGAAGGAAGGCCGCGCGCTGTGCGGCGCCCTCACCGCTGTCATGACCGGCGTCAGCTATGCGACCTCGGCCGAGATGGCCAAGGAGCTCGGCCCGTTCCCCGGCTACAAGAAGAACGCAGCCCATATGCTGCGCGTCATCCGCAACCATCGCCGCGCTGCGCACGGCGACAGCCACGGCTATGAGAAGCTCGCCGTCAGCCCGGTGCCGCTCGACCACGCCTCCTGCCCGCAGGCGGATATCGTCGAGCGCGCAAAGCTCGCCTGGGACAACGCCCTCGAACTCGGCGAACTCCATGGCTATCGCAATGCCCAGACCACCGTCGTGGCGCCGACCGGCACCATTGGTCTCGTCATGGATTGCGACACCACCGGCATCGAGCCCGACTTCGCGCTGGTGAAATTCAAGAAGCTCGCCGGTGGCGGCTACTGGAAGATCATCAACCGCGCCGTGCCGGCGGCACTGCGCAAGCTCGGCTATAGCGAAGCCAACATTGCCGAGATCGAAGCCTATGCCGTCGGCCATGGCTCGCTGAGCAATGCGCCCGGCATCAACAGCTCGACGCTGAAGGCCAAGGGTTTTACCGACGAAGCGCTGAAGAAGGTCGAGGCAGCACTGCCGACCGCCTTCGACATCAAATTCGCCTTCAACAAGTGGACTTTTGGCGAGGACTTCCTCCGCGACACGCTGAAGATCGAGGCGGAAGCCATCGCAGCCCCCGGCTTCGACCTGCTCGCCGCCCTCGGCTTCACCAAGCGCGAGATCGAAGCCGCGAACGTGCACATCTGCGGTGCCATGACCGTGGAAGGCGCGCCGCATCTGAAGGCCGAGCACTACAGCGTGTTCGATTGCGCCAATCCCTGCGGCAAGATCGGCAAGCGTTATCTCTCGGTGGAAAGCCACATCCGCATGATGGCGGCGTCGCAGCCCTTCATCTCGGGTGCGATCTCCAAAACCATCAACATGCCGAACGACGCCACGGTGGAGGACTGCAAGTCCGCATACCTCTTGTCGTGGAAGCTCGCGCTGAAGGCCAATGCGCTTTATCGCGATGGCTCGAAGCTGTCGCAGCCGCTCAACTCGCAGCTCATCAGCGATGAGGACGAGGACGAGGATGCGCTGGAGAACCTGATGGAGAAGCCGATGGCGGCCCGCACCGCCGCGATCTCCGAGAAGGTGGTGGAACGCCTCGTCGAGCGCATCGTCGTCATGCGCGAGCGTGAGAAGATGCCGGATCGCCGCAAGGGCTACACCCAGAAGGCCGTGGTCGGTGGCCACAAGGTCTATCTGCGCACCGGCGAATATGATGATGGCCGCCTCGGCGAGATCTTCATCGACATGCACAAGGAAGGCGCGGCGCTCCGCTCCTTCATCAACAACTTCGCCATCGCCGTCTCGCTGGGTCTCCAGTATGGCGTGCCGCTGGAAGAATATGTCGACGCCTTCACCTTCACCCGCTTCGAGCCCGCGGGCCCGGTGCAGGGCAACGACTCCATCAAGTTCGCGACCTCGATCCTCGACTACGTGTTCCGCGAACTCGCCGTCTCCTACATGTCGCGTTTCGATCTCGGCCATGTGGACCTGTCCGAGACCGGCTTCGACGCGCTGGGCAAGGGCGAGGACGAAGGCAAGGCGCCGGATGAAGCGAGCAAATATGTCTCGCGCGGCCTGACCCGCTCGCGCACCGACAATCTCGTCGTCATGCGCGGCGGCGCCACCGCCGTCTCGGCCAACAATGACAGCGCCCCTGCCGGCGGCAGCCGCGTCACCGCCTTCGCCGGCGGCCATGCGGAAGGCGCCGTGGCGCTGAAGACCGCAGAGCCGACGGTGGCCCTGTCACCGACCGAAAAGCTCGAGGCGCAAGCCTGGAGCAAGGCCGGCACGGCCGCAGCCGCAGCTCCAAGCAAGGCCGAGCGCCGCGCCGAAGCGAAGGCCAAGGGCTATGAAGGCGACATGTGCGGAGAGTGCTCGAACTTCACGCTGGTGCGGAATGGCACTTGTATGAAGTGCGATACATGTGGCTCGACCACCGGCTGTTCCTGATATTTCTATCCGCTGGATGCAACACCGGAAAAAGCAAAACCCGCCGAGAGGCGGGTTTTTCATTTTGAGGCAAAGAACTCTCCGCCCGTAACTAAGTGCCTCAGAACAATGAAATAAAATAGGAACCCGAATCGCGCTTGGACTTCCTATACCGCGTCTACGGCGTCGATTACGGCCCTATATACATTTTAGTCAGAACTCCCGCGATAGCGCCTGAAACTACCTTTAATCCAATATCGCTGGATATATCGACGAGGCGCTTCCCCCATCGCTTGAGCTTTCCTTCATCAGGCACTGGTTTTTCAGCCTCGACTCTTACGACATCCGCAACATCCCGGAATGCGTCCTTCTGGTCTTGGGCAAGATCCTTAAACTCTGGCGACGCGAGAGCTTTATCGATCTCTGTGACCAGCGATTGGTGATTCTGGTTGAATGCTGTCTGATTGAAATTGCCCGTACCGACCTGCTGCACAGCGCCTGGACTATTTGTCTGGTTATTCACAACGCTTACCAATGGATCTCTCTTCAAGCGCTCACTCCCCATCATTCCATGCTGGAAATCGTCCAGCACTTGATCCTTCTTTTCATGCATCGCAACCTGCATACGATCCACAATCTCAGAATAGCCGCCACCAAATGTACTCTCATTGGTCGCAGCTCTATTTTTTACTTCCTGGATCATACGGACCGCCATCTGGTTGGCGCAGAAAGCGACCTGCTCGTAAACCTCCCCGGTGTGCCGACCTGTAGCATTGAATGCAAACTCCATGGCGGACTTCACCTCTTCGTCTAATAGGCGAATACCCGCCTCCCAGAAATTCATGAATGTCCGAGAGCTATGGAGCGCACCCGCAGCCGCAGCTTCGCGCTGCACGCGAGACACCTCCACCTGAAATTTCTGCACTGCAGAAATCGTTCTACTATTCAGGTTTCGACCAACGTAAGCAAGTTCATCCGACATAGCGGCCTCTAACGCAGCGATTTTGACAGAAAGCAGTATGCACATGATAGCATAGCTACTGGCAAAAAATTGGCTGGGGCGCCCGCAAATGAACCACTATCTATTAATAGGTGCGGGCTTCAGTCGGAATTGGGGTGGGTGGCTTGCCAACGAGGCGTTCGAATATCTCCTTGGCGTAACTACGCTTGACGAGTTTACCCGAAACATTCTCTGGCAGAACAAACTGCAGGGCGGCGGATTTGAAGCTGCTCTGGCTGTACTTCAGGCGACATATGCAAATGGAGGCCTGCTTGAGCATTTGCGAAGGCTGGATGCGATGAACAATGCACTTGTCGCGATGTTCACTGAGATGCAGGCAACTTTTTCTGCACAAAATTTGACGGGAGGCTCGCTCCGCCTGCAAAAGTTTCTCTCGTACTTCGACGCGATCTTCACGCTCAACCAAGACACGTTTTTGGAAACGCACTATGCTGGAGACGTTCGATGGTCGGAGCACTGGCAGGGCTCGTACCTGCCAAAAATGAAGCTCGTTGATGAATCCGAGCAGCGATATCCATTTATGCTCCGGTCTCCCATGACGCCTGATCCCCAAGCCGATTCCTTTGAGAATCTCCAACCGATCTACAAGCTACACGGATCGTTCAACTGGCAATCGAGCTCGGAAAGCCAACGCTTATTGGTGATGGGTGGAAACAAGACCGCCACAATCCAATCTCAGCCGGTCCTTGCTGAGTACCAGCGAATTTTCGATTGCACGATTTCCCGTCCAAATAATCGCCTAATGATTATTGGCTACAGCTTCGGTGACGACCATATCAACAACGTCATTCAACGAGCAGCAATTGCAGGCACGAAGATATTTATTATCGATCCAACCGGTGTAGACGTTTTTGATAAGCGAAATCCGGCAGCTCAGATAAGTCAGCCCGCCACCGAACTGATGAGAGCCATGATGAAGGCAGTCAATGGAGCGTCACGGCGACCTTTGTCGGAAATAATCTACGGTGAACAAGGGGACCATGCTAAGGTAATGAAGTTCTTCGATGGTCGAGAGCATATTATGCGATAAAGGGCCTCGATGGATACTCTGTATCCCACCGAAGGTAAGTGAATCGATTCGACATCAGCGGCCGAGATCGTTACCGAATCCGCCGTGGCTTCGAAATGCGCTCGTCCTGATACGAGCCATAAGCCATCCACGGATTGCGGACGCAATCGCCGCCAACGCCGCTGACCGATGCCTGGCATTGGTTGAGCGATGTGAATGAGCAATCAGGCGTGCCGTCGGTCACCGGCGTGCGCTGGCACCAGGGATAGTCTGGCGCCGCAGAGGCCGACGCCGCGCTCAGGAGAACGATCGCTGACGCGATGATGAATGTCCGCATGTTTCAATTCCTTCAATCACGGAAGGAAAAGGCCGGATGCGGCGAACAGTTCCCGGCTTCCGATGCATGCCAGAGCTATCGGCCATGAATGAGGATAGTGCCCGGCCTGCATGGTTCGAGACGCCCGCGTCGCTCGTCACCATGAGGGTCTTTTATGGTGCCAAGCACTCTACCCTCATCCTGAGGAGCGGCCTTCTTAGGCCGCGTCTCGAAGGATGGCTGCAGTCTTCAGTCCGTCGACTTATCGCAAAAGAAAAGCCCGCACTAGGCGGGCCCTGCAATTACTCCAGATGGGGTGTTCATCGCCGGGATCATGGCGTCCAGTCGTTCGAAAATGATCGAGCCGGACTCATCGACCGCCACCTTCTCGGTGACATTGCAATCCCGGCAGATGAAGAGCCTCGCTTCCTCGCTCGGATTGCCCCCGTCCGTCAGATACCCCGCAAATGCACGCGCCTCGCCGCAGTCCGGACACTGTACCGGTCCTCTCATCGCAGTCCTCCTCAGTCCCAACGCAACGAGAATGGCCCACGGGGCCAGTTGGTTCCGCACCTGAGGCGAATTCGTGTCGGCCGCGAGGCAGCCCGCAATGCGCGGACTAGTGGGCCGCTTTCGGCGCACCGGCGCTGGCGGCGGGCGCCTTCCCTGCGTCGGCTGACGGCGCAAGCGTCGCGGCATGAACGACGAAGCCGAGGAAGAGCAGCGCAATCACGCCGGCGACGATCGCGCCAGCGTTGCTGTCGGTGCCGGCGTCTTTCAGGGCATGATCGGGGGCGGAAGCCATGGTGGGTCCTTTGCTTTGTGACTAGGATGCTGGGCAAATCGTGCGACGATCATACGCGTCGAACGACGACATTTCCACCGCACGCCTGATCGCCGGAGATGGCGAGAGCCCCCATTCGGAAAGCGCCCCATGAAACTCCATGACCCCGCCGACAATGTCTGGACCGCGCAGCAGGACGAGGAGCTGAAGCTGCAGCTCGCCAATGGCCGCAGCATCAACGAGGTCGCGCTGCGCATGAAGCGCTCGCCCCTCGCCGTGCGGACGCGCGTCAACAAGCTCGGGATCCGCGAGGTGAAGGAGGGCTAGGCGCCGTCCGGCCGGAACAAAGCCGAACACCGCGCGTTATGGCGCGAATCCCAACCACAGGAAGGCCCCATGGGCACGCTTCGCATCGTCTCGACGATTGATCCGCTCCCCGCCGCCGCGGACGCGCAGGCCGCGCTGTCGGATATCGATCTGCTCCATGCCATCAGCATGGACCTGATCGGCGAGCAGGACCCGACGGCGCTGTATGGCAAGATCGTCGATGCGGCCATTGCGATCACCGGATCGCAATTCGGCACGATGCAGCTGCGGCGCCAGCCCGACGACGGCGGCGCGCCCGGCCTGCATCTGCTGGTCTCGCGCGGCCTGACGGATGACGACCGGGCGGTCTGGCAGTGGGTCAGCCCCACCGCCCATAGCAGCTGCACCAAGGCGCTGCACACCGGGCGGCGGGCGATCATCGCCGATTACGAGACCTGGGACGAGATTACCGGCACGGCGGATCTCGACGCGTTTCGCCGCGCCGGCATCCGCTCCGCGCAGACGACGCCGCTGCTGTCCCGGGACGGCACCCTGCTCGGGATGATCTCGACCCATTGGCGCAGCCCGCACGAGCCGTCGCAGCGCGATCTCCGCCTGCTCGACATCCTGGCGCGGCAGGCGGCGGACCTGCTCGAACGCACTCTCGCTGAAGAGGCTCTGCGCGAGCGCGAACAGGAGCTTCAGAAGACGGTGGAGGTGCTGCGCGAAACCCAGCAATTGCAGGAAGTGCTCACCAGCGAACTCGGCCACCGCGTCAAGAACCTGTTCGCCATGGTCAGCGCGATCACGACCCACACGCTGCGCGGATCCACCGACCGTTTCCGGGCGCAGACCCTGCAGCATCGCCTGACGGCGCTGAGCTCGGCGCATGACATCCTGCTGCAATCGAGCTGGAAGCCGGCGCCACTGAAAGACGTGGCCCTGGCCGCCGTCGCCAATGCCGGCATCAAGGATCGCGTGCAAATCGACGGCCCGCATGTGACCCTGGGCTCCAAGGCGGCGCTCAGCCTCGCGCTGCTCATCCATGAACTCGCGACCAACGCGCTGAAATACGGATCGCTGTCGCTGGGCGCCGGCCTCGTCGCACTGACGTGGCGGATCGACGGCGCTGCCGATGCCGAAACACTGTATGTGACGTGGACCGAGACCAAGGGCCCGAAGGTCGAACCGCCCACGGATACCGGCTTCGGCTCGCGGCTCATCAATGCGGGCATTTCCGGCCTCGGCGATGTCATCCTCGCCTACAAGCCCACCGGGCTGGAGTGTCAGATGCGCGCGCCGCTGCAGGACCTGCAGGGCGCCGAATAGCGCTACGATCCGCGCATCACGCGCCGTGAGGGATCGATCAGTCCCTGCCCGGCGCCGTCGCTCTCGCAAGCCACGGCGCGATGATCGCCAGCAGTTCGTCCGGCGTCTCCATCGGAATCATGTGGCCGGCACACTGCACAATCACCATCTCCGATCCCGCGATGCCCGCATGCAACTCTTCCGACTCCGCGACCGAGCGCAAGCGGTCGGCGCGCGCAGCGATGATCAGCGTCGGACAGGCGATCTCGCCAAGCCGTTCCTCGCTTTGCCGGTCCAGCATAGACTGCCGACGAAACACATCGCCGCCGAGGCGTGCGCTCATAGCCTGAATGCGGCCGATCAGGACGTCATCGTCGCTGCGGTCGGGATGCAGCGACGGGGTAACCCCGGCCCGGCTAAGGCCGCGGAAACCTGCGTCGGCGATCTGTGCCACCGCCATGGCCTTGCGGCGCGTCTGCGCATGGGTATCGGCGCGCGCGGAGGTGGCGATCAGGATCAAGGCGGACACGCGCTCGGGCGCCATGCGCACAATCTCGCGCGCCACATAGCCGCCCATGGAAAAGCCGATCACCGCGAAACGACCGGGCATCGCGGCCAGTGCCCGCGCCGCCATCTCGGCCATGGACGTGTCGCGGCTGGTATCTGCATGGACAATCGGCGCAAAGGGCTGCAGCCCAGGCACCACATCGCGCCAGAGATCCTCGTCGAGCATGAAACCGGGAATGAGGAGAAGAGCCATCAGGGCACTTACGCCCGAGATGTGCCGAACTTCAAGCTGCGCTACCCTGCCGTGACCTGATGGCTGCGCGGCGTGACAAAGGCGATCACGGCGTCAGTCGCGTCCACAACGAAATCAGCATTATCGCGCAAGGCTTCGATTGTTTGCGGCTGCGGGATGGCGTCGCCATCGGCGCGCATCATGGCAAGATGACCAGCGAGCGCCTCGCCGGCATTGGCGATGGCCTCCTCGAACGTATCGCCGGCCGATATGCAGCCCGGCACGTCGGGGAAGCTGACGCCATAACTCGTATCCTTGTCCTTGTGGACGAGTGCGATGTAACCCCTGATATTATCCTTGGTCATCAGCGTGGCTCCTTCAGACCGGCCTGCCGGTAGATAGAGCGAACCGTTTTCGGATGCAGGTCGCGCTTCGGATGCGGCACCGTCACTTTACCCGATTTGATCGCATGCTTGAAGTGGTGGTGGCTGCCGATCGCGCCGATGAAGCGCCAGCCATCGGCTTCCAACTCCCTTATCAAATCGCGCGAGTTAACCGGCATCGGCCATGGGCATCAGGTTCCCGTGCGGGGTGCCGCAACCGGCGGCGGCACTGGGCGCGGGCGCGGCGGCACGCGACGAACAGGCGGTGGCGCAACTGGAATGGGCTGCAACGTCACGATCACCGGGTTAGGCTTGTGATCCATCGCTGCGCCCGTAGCGGCGTCTACGCCCATGCCGACGATGCCACCCAACAGAAGGTTTCCGGCAAAGCCAGCGCCGCCGCTGCCCGAGATATCCTTGGTCAACGGAATGACCTGCGGCTCGAAGCCCTCCTTGCTCACCGTCACGACGATATCGGCGTTACGTTTCGCTTGGACGACGCAAGGCGTGACGCAGGTTGTCGGCACTTCCAGGCCGGCAACATCGGCCACCGCACCGGATGGCGTTGAAGCAATCGAAATGCTCTCCGTGGTGCCTCTGGTCACCGAGGCGCAACCGCCCAATGCGATGCAAAGCATCGCGCTAAAAAACAAACGCATGAAAAAATCCCCCGTAATGCGAGCATCAAAGCGCAACTATAGGATGATGACAAGCAGCATTGCTCCGACTTTAGTCGCGCCGGCAGGATGACCACGGAGGCCATTTCTTCATCCCGCAGCGCAGCTTTACACCCCGCCAAACACCCCCGAAGATCGGCGCACGAACAACAATAACGGGCGAACTGCCCGGTCAGGGGAAACATCCATGAAACGTCGTGACTTTCTGAAAATGTCGGCTGTCGGCGCGGTCACCGCAGGTACCGTCGCCTCGCCCGCCATCGCGCAGTCCTCGCCCGAAGTGAAATGGCGGCTCACGTCCAGCTTTCCGAAATCGCTGGATACGCTCTATGGCGGCGCCGAGCTGTTCGTGAAGCAGGTCGCGGAGATGACCGACAACAAATTCCAGATCCAGCCTTTTGCCGCCGGCGAAATCGTGCCGGGCCTGCAGGCGCTGGATGCCGCGTCGAACGGCACGGTCGAGATGGCGCACACCTCCGCTTACTACTATGTGGGCAAGGATCCGACCTTCGCGATCTATACGGCGGCGCCGTTCGGGCTGAACACGCGGATGCAGAATTCCTGGTGGTATCAGGGCGGCGGCGATGCGCTCGGCAATGCGTTCTTCGCCAAATACGGCGTGATCGGCATTCCCGCCGGCAATACCGGCACGCAGATGGGCGGCTGGTTTCGCAAGGAGATCAAATCCGTCGACGACCTCAAGGGACTCAAGATGCGCATCGCCGGCATTGCCGGCCAGGTGTTGCAGAAGGTCGGCGTGGTGCCGCAGCAGCTCGCCGGCGGCGACGTCTATCCGGCCATCGAGAAAGGCACGATCGATGCGGCGGAATGGGTCGGCCCGTATGACGACGAGAAGCTCGGCCTGCAGAAGGTCGCGAAGTTCTACTACTATCCCGGTTTCTGGGAGGGCAGCGCCATGCTGCACAACATGGTCAATCTCGCCAAATGGAACGAGCTGCCGAAGCATTATCAGACGGTGATCGCGAATGCCTCGGCCAATGCCAATCTGTGGATGAGCGCGCGCTATGACATGCTGAACCCTGCGGCGCTGAAACGGCTGATCGCCAGCGGCACCCAGCTGAAGCCCTATCCCGTCGACATGATGGATGCCTGTCTCAAGGCGACCAACGAGCTGTGGAGCGAGATCTCGGCGAAGAATGCCGATTTCAAGAAGACCATCGAGGCGATGCAGGCCTATCGCAACGACCAGTATCTGTGGTGGCAGGTCGCCGAGCACACGTTTGACAGCTACATGATCCGCTCGCGCCCGCGCGGCTGAAGCATTTGCGAAATCCCGGACGACGCGTGACGTCCTCCGGGATTCCACCGCAGATAGCTTTCGCAACAAACTATTTGACACCGCAGGGTGTCCTCCGCCCTATGCGCAAAACATCAGGGAGAGGACACCGTCTTGCGGAATATTCTGATTGCAGCTTCCATGCTGCTGGGCATTACACCGGCACTTGCTGCGGACTACCCCACACGCCCGATCCGTCTCATCGTGCCGCTGCCAGCCGGCTCCTCCACCGATGCGATCGCGCGCGTCTTCGCCGACAGCGTCTCGGCAAAACTCGGCCAGCAGTTCATCATCGACAACAAGACCGGCGCCGACGGTGCCATCGCCGCCACCGAGGTCAAGCGCAGCGCGCCGGATGGCTACACGATCATGCTGGCGTCCAACAGCGCCATGTCCGGCGTGCCCGCCTTGCGCAAGGCCCCGCCCTATGACGTGACGGCCGACTTCAGCCCGATCGTCAATATCGGCCGCTACAACTTCTTCCTCTATGTGAACAGCGATGTCCCGGCCAAGACGCTCAGCGAATTCATCACCTATGCCAAAGCCAATCCCGGCAAGCTCGCTTATGGCGCCGGCAACACCACCGGCCGCCTGTCGGTGGCTTCGCTCGCGATGGCGAACGGACTCGACATGACCCATGTCCCCTATCGCGGCGAACCGCCGGCGATCACCGATCTCGTTACCGGCCGCATCCAGGTCATGCTGGCCACGTCAGGGATCGGGATGGGCCACGTGAAGGAAGGCAAGCTGCGCGCGCTCGCGACCATTCTCGAGCAGCGCAGCCCGTCTTACCCGGATATTCCGACCATGGCGGAGGCCGGCTTCCCCGACCTCAAGATAACCGCCTGGGCCGCCGTGTTCGGCCCGCGCGACATGCCCGCCGATGTAATCGCAACGCTCAACAAGGCGTTTCGCGAGGCCATGAACGATCCGGCGGTGAAACAGCGCATGCTGGAACAGGACATCACGCTGACGCCCTCGACGCCGGAAGAACTCGGCGACATGGTCAAGCGCCAGCTCGACATCCACCGCAAGATCGTGTCGTCCGCCGGCATCGAACTGATGCCGTGATGGGCATTGCGATGCGGCCGCGCAACTGGAGCATTTTCAGATTGAGATGACCACCAGCCTCATGGTGAGGAGGCGCGAAGCGTCGTCTCGAACCATGAGATGGCGGGGCTGAGTCTGCGGCCATCCTTCGAGACGCCGCTGCGCGGCTCCTCAGGATGAGGAGGAGTTCGTGGAGAGGCCCGCCATTTCAAAATGAAGGCGCTCTGGACCGCTCGCCAGACATGTCCCCCGGATGCCGCGTCCCGGCATCCGGAGAGGCACTTGCGCTGTCGTCGGTTGCCGCCGCAAACAACACGGTCTACCGTCGCGGATGCCTTCGTCGCGCGCCAGTTCTCCCATCCGCAAAGCGCGCAAGAAACCCAGTCGGATCAGATTTGCCGCGCGGTGGCTGCGACGGCGATGGGCGACGACATCCACCTGGGTTCGGGTCCTCGTGATCGCCACCGCGATCCTGATCAGTCTGCCACTCGTCAATCTCGTTGTTCAGGTCATCCGCAAGCCGACCGAGCTGTGGTTTGTTGCCGACGGAACGCTCGCCAAACAACCTGCCGAGACCTGGCGGCACTACGGTGCGTCGTTCCGCGAATTTTCCACGGACCGCATCAGCCCTGAATTGCTGGCGGCGCTGACGCAGACCGAGAGCACCGGCAATCCCGTCGTGCGCACCTATTGGCGCTGGCGGTGGAGCTGGAATCCGGCGGCATGGTACAAGCCTGCGTCCAGCGCCGTCGGCCTGTTGCAGATGACCGACCCGGCCTTTGCCGAGGCCTCGCGCTTCTGTATCCGCGACCATCGCGTGGTGTCCGATTGCTGGTTCACCAGCCTGTATTTTCGCACGCTGCCGAGCCACGCCATTGAGCTTGCTTCGATCTATCTCGATCGCCAGGTCGCCGGGGTGATGGCCACCGCGCCGGGCACCACGGCGAGCCCGCAGCAGCGACAGGATCTCGCCGCGCTGATCCATCTGTGCGGCGCCCGGCCCGCCCGCGCATTCGTGCGCCGCGGCTTCCGGCCGCTGCCGGGCGAGCGCTGCGGCGATCATCTGGTTGCCCTCTATCTCGGCAAGGTCAACGCCATGGCGCAGCAATTTGCACGGCTCGCCAAAGCCGGCGACTAGCGAGTGCCACGGCCACTGCGGAACCCGATGGCTGCGACATCATTGACATCGGCCGCAATAGGCAACGCGCGCGTCGCACGATAAGCATCCCTGCCGCCATCTGCCGCCCTGCGGCTACATCCCAGCCAGAGGCCGCCATGAGCGTTGGACTGATCGCACTGCTCGACGATATCGCAGGTCTCGCCAAGGTGGCAGCCGCCTCGGTCGACGACATTGCCGGACAGGCAGCGCGGGCCGGCGCCAAGGCGGCAGGCGTGGTCATCGACGATGCCGCGGTGACGCCGCGCTATGTGGTCGGCTTCGACGCCGCGCGCGAACTGCCGATCATCCGCAAGATTGCGATCGGCTCGCTGCGCAACAAGCTGCTGATCCTGTTGCCGGCGGCGCTTCTGCTCAGTCTGTTTGCGCCATGGGCGATCACGCCATTGCTGATGATCGGCGGCGCCTATCTGTGCTTCGAGGGCACCGAGAAAGTGGTCGAGGCGCTCATGCCGCATCACGCGTCGGAGGCCGCTGCGATCACGACGCAGGCTGTCGATCCGCAGACGCTGGAAAACGACAAGGTCGCCGGCGCGATCAAGACCGATTTCATCCTGTCGGCAGAGATCATGGCGATCACGCTGGCGGCGATCCCGCCTGGTCCCTTCGCGACCCGCGCCATGGTGCTGGCCGTGGTGGCGATCGGCATCACCGTCGTGGTCTATGGTGGCGTGGCACTGATCGTGAAGGCAGACGATGTCGGCCTGGCACTGGCCAAGAGCGATCCGGGCTCGGTGTGGGGCCGGTTCAAGGCCGGCACGGGTCGCGCATTGGTCAAGGGCATGCCGTATTTCCTGCGCGTGCTCGGCGTTGTCGGCACCGCCGCGATGATCTGGGTCGGCGGCGGCATCGTCGTCCATGGCCTCGCCGAATATGGCCTGACCGGCATCGAGCACGCCATTGCCGCTGCCGCCACATGGGCAGCGCAGGCGGTGCCGGCGATCGCGGGTGCGGTGACGTGGATTGTCACCGCCATCGGCTCCGGCATTGTCGGCCTGCTGCTTGGCGCGGCGCTGATTCCGGTGGCGACTGCCATCGTAGCTCCGCTGTGGGCACGGCTGCGGAGGCCGAACCGCGTAACGTCCGCGTCATGAGCTGATCGGCTCGCTTTGCTCCGGGTCCCCCCATCACCCATGAGGACAGATGCTGTCGCGCCTGCAACACGTGCTCCGCTCGGTCAGCGATGGCCTGAGCGCCTACAAGGACAATCCGGATCCGCTGGCGATGCTTTCCAATACGGTGGCGCTGGTGATTGCCGGCAACCAGCCGTTCTATCCGCTCTATCTGCATGCGATCGTCGGCTTCGCGGCATGGCCGGCCTGGCTGACGCTGCTGACGATGCCGCTATTCGCGGCGGTGCCAGCGGTGGCACGGCGGCATCCGCTGGCCGGGCGGATGATGCTGCCGGTGGTGGGCGTCGCCAATGGCGTGTTGGCGGTCAAACTGATCGGGGTCGATACGGCCGTCGAGCTATTCCTGCTGCCCTGCGTGTTGCTTGCGACGCTGCTGTTTCGTCCCACCGAAAAGCTTGCGATGGCGGTCGTGGTGGTGTGTCCGTTTGCTGCCTATCTAATGATCGATCCCTTGGTCGGCCGCCCGCTCGCCGTGTATAGCGCCGCGGAATATCGATCGATCATCGGCATGCACGCCTTCAGCGTCGCCTCGCTGTTCGCGCTGATCGGCTTTGTGTTTCCATCGCAGACGGCGGTCGACAACCGGCGCTGATCGCGCGCATGCATGAGGCGATTGCACTTGGCAGCGGAAAGCTGGATTATCCCGGCAAGACAAAAACGCCTCAGGGAGCTTTCACGCCTATGCAGTTCGATGACGTCATTCTCGGCCGCCGCAGCATCCGCGGCTACAAGCCTGATCCGGTGCCGCAAAAGCTGATCGAGGAAATCATCAATCTGGCGATGCGCGCCCCATCCTCGATGAATACCCAACCGTGGAATTTCTACGTCATCACCGGCGAGCCGCTGAACAGGATCCGCGCCGGCAATACCGAGCGGATGGTCGCTGGCGTTCCGCAATCGCGCGAATTCCGCACCGGTCAGCCTTTTGCGGGCCATCACCGCGACCGCCAGGTCGGCGTCGCCAAGCAGCTGTTCTCGGCGATGGGGATCGCGCGCGACGACAAGGAGATGCGGCAGGACTGGGTGCTGCGCGGCTTCCGCCAGTTCGACGCGCCGGTCTGCATCATCGTGACCTATGACCGCGTGCTGGATGGCAGCGATGACACGCCGTTCGATTGCGGCGCGGTGGCCACCGCCCTCGTCAATGCCGCCTGGTCGCGCGGGCTCGGTGCCGTCATCAACAGCCAGGGCATCATGCAGTCGCCGGTGGTGCGCGAACATGCGGGGATTGCCGACGACCAGATCATCATGAAGAGCATCGCGCTCGGCTGGCCCGATGACACGTTCCCGGCCAATGCCGTGGTGTCCGAGCGCAAGTCGGTGGCGGAAGCGACGCGTTTTGTCGGATTCGACTGAGCCTGTTTACATTCTCACCGCGCAGCTCGATGCTGAAAGCTTCGCATGGCTCGACACGCTGCGCCGAACGCATTTTCCGCCGGAGCGGAACGTGCTGTCGGCGCATCTGACGATGTTTCATCGACTGTCGCCATTGCAGGTCGCACGCCTGCAGGCGATGCCGCTGCCCAGCGAACCGATCCCGCTGCAATTCGACGGCGTGATGTTTCTCGGCTTCGGCAACGCGATCTGCGCGACGTCACCCAGGCTCGAACAATTGCGCGCAGATGTGAAAGCCGCCATCGGCGACGGGCTGTCGCGCCAGGACGGGCAGCGCTGGCGGCCGCATGTGACCATTCAGAACAAGGCCGCTGCGCAAGCGGCCCGTACGCTGCACGCAGCGCTGACGCAGGATTTCCAGATGCGGATGGGATCAGCGTGCGGATTACAGGTGTTTGAATATCTCGGCGGCCCGTGGCAACTGACACGATCGCTGCCATTCAAAGATGCGCCTGCAGATTAGTCCTGGCGATCTCGCCATCAAACTGGACTGCCAAAATCGAGTGTAACCGGATATTTCAATGGTCCGGCGATGTCTGTAAACCGCATCCGCAAGACCAGCGACCGCGCGTTCTGACCGCCACAGGTGACATGATGGACACGACCCTTGATTTCGGCACGGCGCTTTCGCCGGACGACATCGCCCGCTTCGGCCCCGATCCGCAATCGGTCTTCCGCAACAATCTCGCGGCCGTCGAAACCCGCATCGCGGACGCCTGTGCCCGCGCAGGACGCGAGCGGGAATCGGTGCGGCTGCTGCCGATTACGAAGACCGTCCCCGCCCATGTGCTCCGGCTGGCGTTCCAGGCGGGGATCCGCGACTTCGGCGAGAACAAGATTCAGGAGGCGACCAGCAAGCGCGATGTGTTGATCGATCTTCCCATCGCATGGAGCATCGTCGGCCACCTGCAGACCAACAAGGTGAAATATCTCACGCGCTTTGCACGCGAATTCCAAGCGCTCGACAGTATGCGGCTTGCCGAGCTGCTCAATACCCGGCTGGAGCGGGAGGATCGTTTTCTCGACGTCTATGTTCAGGTCAACACATCGGGCGAAGAGAGCAAATTCGGCCTGCATCCCGACGCGCTGCCGTCCTTCGTCGATGGCCTCGATCAATTCCCGCGCCTGCGGCCGCGCGGACTGATGACGCTGGCATTGTTCAGCGATGACATGGCACGCGTGCGTCCCTGCTTCGCATTGCTGCGACGGCTTCGCGATCAGGTGGTCAAACGCAATGCTGGGCTGGTCGAGCTGTCGATGGGCATGACCGGCGACTTCGAAGCCGCGATCGAGGAAGGCGCCGATGTCGTTCGCGTCGGACAGGCGATCTTCGGGAAGCGGCCGACGCCCGACGGCCACTACTGGCCCGACTTTCCCAAAGCGGGATAATGGCCGGCCCGGTGGCACTCGTTAACTTTTTCTTTGGCCGATCGGAACCAACGGACGCCAGCGCCATTGAGAGCCATCATAGGAGGCCCCGATGCAGCGCCCCGCGCCCTCGCCTGACCGTTCCAGCGCCATTGCCTTTGTTGCTTTTGCCGCCGCCGCCACGGTCTGGATCGGCATTATGGCGGTTCAACCGAAGCCAGAAGGCCTGCAAGCCTCCGTCGTGGTCATGTCCAAACAGATCGCCATGACGCTGCCGCGGCCGGCCTGGGTGGAGCTGGCCGACCTGTCGCGCTGAGCCAGCGTTACTTGACGGTGATCGTGCCCGTCATCCCCGCCTCGCGATGACCGGGGATCAGGCAGGCATATTCGAACTCACCGGCCTTGGTGAATTTCCAGACGATGTCGCTCGCCTTCTTCGGGTCGAGCAGTTTTGCATTCGGGTCGTCATGCTTCATGGCGCCGGCCTTCATGGCCTCGGCATGGGCGAGGTTTTCGTCCGTGGTCGCCAGCACGAATTCATGTTCGAGTTCGCCGGAATTGCGCAGCACGAATTTCACCTGCTCGCCCTTGCGCATGTCGAGCTTGCTCGGCACGAACAGCATCTTCCCATCGCTTTCGGTCATCGCGACATTGACGATCCGCGCCGGGCGCTTGGGATCACCGGGCTCGCCCGCAGCGAATTTGGCAGCGGCGCCGTGATGTCCGTGATGACCGGCATCCGCAAAGGCCGGCATGGTTGCCGACATCGCGAGAGTCGCGACAATCACGGTGCTGGAAAATATCTGCATGGTCCGTCGTGCTCCATCATGCGCCGCGCCGCAGCGTTCAATTTGGGTTAGCCGCAGTTCCAGATCGGCCCGATCGGAGTCCGCGTGTAGCAAGGCCCCATGCTGCCGCCATTGAACTGGCCGCGATAGAAACCGGGCTGGCCGGGATAGCGCCACTGGCCTTCCCACCAATTGTAATATTGCGGTGTCTTGTCGATGTACCAGTGGCGACGATCGCGCTTGGCCATTTTCAGGTCCGCCTGCTTCTGCATGAAAAGCGGCACACTGTTGTTGATGGGCTGACGATAGCCCGGCAGGAAGCCGTAGCCCTGCCATTTCTGGGGCTTTTTCTTGGGTGCCGCCGCCATCGCATCGGCTGCAAACAGCGACATAGCGGCAATCAGGCAAAGGCAAATCAGGCGTGACATGCGCAAATCATAGCCGCTGCATTGCACGAATGCCACTGACACCTCGCCGCGCCCCGCCCCATCCCTCAGCTCTCGACACGCCGCATTCTTGCGCACAACTCGGCCGTGTGATCCACCACCGGCACCAATGCCGGCGCGTCCGGAACAGTCTCGCGTGGCGTATTGCCGGTCCGGGTCAATGTGGCCAGTGACGCCATCACCGCGGGCGCTGCCACGCGCGCCACCTGCGCCACACCCGCCGCCATGTCGAACCGGGGATGGCTGACCACCATCTCCACCATCAATGCGAGACCGGCCAGACCCAAAGTGCGCTTGCGCGACTTGATGGATAGTTTGCGAAACTTCATCGCCATGACAGGCTCATTCGGGCTCGAGGGCTGCGCAGCCGTTCGGCGCGCATCGACGGATCGTCCTGCCTCAAGATACGCGCGACTGTGGCAATACGTTTCGCAGCCGCGAACAACACTGCTCGCAAGTGATCACGTTGCGCGGAGGCGCGCGTGAGTTTGGAAACGTGCAAAATTCCACGCGACGGTCGCGCCGTATCCCGCAGCCGCCATTCGTCTAGTTTCCCGCAAGGCAACACATGTATTAGCTTACCCTCAGGGAATCCGATGCGCTCGCGCGCGCCGGACGGGCCGACAACGACAAGAATATAACACGTTGCGATTTCGGGACCGGCGCTGCGGCGCTCCCCGCCGTCTCGGAGATCGCACCGGACATCGAGGAAATGCAATGACACGAGGTTTCGCCCGCGCCCTCGGCGCAGTCGCCATCCTGCTGGCCGGCGCCGGCAGCGCCCGTGCGCAGGCCTGGCCGAACAAGCCGATCCGCATGGTCGTGCCCTATACGCCCGGTGGCTATACCGACCTGATGGCGCGCCTGGTCTCAGAGAAAATGGCGACAGCGCTGGGCCAGACCATCGTGATCGAGAACAAGCCGGGCGCCAATGCCGTGATCGGCACCGACGCCGTCGCCAAGGCAGCGCCTGACGGCTACACTTTCGGCACCGTGATCGCGGCACATTCGGTGAACCCGACGCTCAATCCAAAACTGCCCTATGACACGATGAAGGATCTGACCTATGTGTCGCTGACCTCGGTGGCGCCGCTGATCCTGATCGCGACGCCGTCGCTGCCCGCCAAGGACATGAAGGAATTCATCGCGCTGGCGAAATCGAAGCCCGGTCAGCTGAATTTCGCGTCCAGCGGCATCGGCTCGGCCGCGCATCTCACCATGGAAATGTTCAAGGGCCGCGAAGGCGTGAACCTGCAGCACATTCCGTATAAAGGCACGGCCGGCGCATTGCAGGATACGGTCGGCGGCCAGATCAATGTGATGTTCGACGTGATCGGCCCGCTGATGTCGCAGGTGAAGTCCGGCAATGCCAAGGCGCTGGCCGTAGCCGCCAAGGAACGCGTGCCGGCAGCTGGCGATACTCCGACCATGGCGGAGGCCGGCGTACCGGATTTCGTCTCCGGGACCTGGTCCGGCATCATCGCGCCCGCGGGCACACCGCAGGAGATCGTCGATCGCGTCGCTGCTGAGGCCAAGAAGGCGCTCGCGGATCCGGAGTTGCGCAAGAAGCTCGACGATCAGGGCATCGTGCCACAGGGCTCGACGCCGGAGGAGTTCAAGACGTTCGTCACAAGCGAAATCGCGCGCTGGAAGAAGGTCATCACCGACGCCGACATCAAGCCGGCGCAGTAACTGCACATGTCATTCCGGGGCGCGTCAGATCGCGCCCCGGAATGACGATACCTCGCTATGGCGCGAGATCGTGGACGCGCTTCTGCGGTTCGGCCTCGGGCGCGGTGGACGCGGCGCTGGCGCGTGCGGCTTTCGACAACGCGGCCACATCGATCTGCGGCGGCGTCGGCAGCTGCAGCTGTTCGGCGGTGGATGCCCAGGTCATCTGCACGCGCTCCGGATCGCCGTTCAGTTCGGTGCCATAGCTCGGCACGATCTGGCGCAGCTTGTCCTGCCATGCGGGCGTCGCCACCTTGTCGGCGAACACCTTCTGCAACAGCGTCAGCATGATCGGCGCAGCGGTCGAAGCGCCCGGCGACGCGCCGAGCAGTGCTGC
>NZ_JBIIOT010000080.1:0-23102 GCF_044336785.1 Tardiphaga sp.
CTGCAATGCTGTTATCCTTGGCGCTGACGATCTCGGTACCGAGCCGGAGCACGCCGCCCTTCTTGGCGTCGCGCTTGATGATCTGCACGCGCTGGCCGGCCTGCCACAGGCGCCAGTCCTCTTTCTTCGCCTGCGGGAAGTATTCGCGCAGCGCGGCGAGACGATCGGCATCGGACAACATCAACTGGCCGGCGAGATATTCGACCAGCGGATATTCGTCGATGCCGACGCGGATCATCGGCCAAGCATTGTCCGTGGTCGTCGATGACAGCAGGTCGAGATACGACCCTTCTTTCAGGAATTTGGTCGAGAAGGTCGCAAACGGCCCGAACAGCAGCACGCGCTTGCCACCGAGCACGCGTGTATCGAGATGCGGCACCGACATCGGCGGCGAGCCCACGGATGCCTTGCCATAGGCCTTGGCGAGATGCTGCATCGTCACGCTGGGATTTTCATTGACCAGGAACGAGCCGCCGACCGGGAAGCCGGCATAGTCGCGACCTTCCGGAATGCCGGACATCTGCAGCAGATGCAGCGCACCACCGCCGGCTCCGATGAAGACGAAGCGTGCGTCGATCGTGGCATCGCCGCCCTTGGCGCTGCGCGTGGAGACGCGCCAGGTGCCATCGGCATTGCGCTGGATCGCCTTCACCTCGGTGGAGAGCTGCAGGTTGAAATTCGGCTGGCTCTGCAGATGGCTCACGAACTGCCGCGTGATCTCGCCGAACTCCATATCGGTGCCGAGCGGGCTCCAGGTGGCGGCGATCTTCTGCTTGGGATCGCGCCCTTCCATCATCAGCGGCACCCACTTCTTGATCACCTCGGGATCCGTCGAATAATCCATGCCGGCGAACAACGGGCTCGCCTTCAGCGCTTCGTGGCGCTTGCGCAGGAATTCGACATTCTCATCGCCCCACACGAAGCTCATATGCGGGGTATGGTTGATGAAGGAGCGTGGATTCTTCAGCACGCCGGTCTTGACCTGCCAGGCCCAGAACTGGCGCGAGATCTGGAAAGCTTCGTTGATCTTGATCGCGTTGGAGATGTCGATCTTGCCGCCGGCCCTTTCCGGCGTGTAGTTGAGCTCGGCGAGCGCGGAATGCCCGGTGCCGGCATTGTTCCAGCCGTTCGAGCTCTCCTTCGCGACCCCGTCGAGACGCTCGACCATTTCCATCGACCAGGTCGGCTCGAGCTCGCGCAACCAGACGCCGAGCGTGGCGCTCATGACGCCGCCGCCGATCAGGAGGACATCGACCTTCTTGGTCGCCGCGGCGAATACGGACGATCCGGGCACGGCGGCCACCGCCAATCCTGCCAGCGCCGTTCCCATCAGCTGACGACGATTCATCGCCAGATCGAATGTGGGTGTGCCGGATTGCGCGGAGTTGTTGTCGTCCTTGATCATCATATCACCTTCGATTCAAAGATACGTTGCAAAAGGAAATTGCCCGCGCGCGGCAAATGCAGCGCAACCTCAAACGGTCGATCCATCCCTTGATTTTGTCCCGGACGACACAGGCGCAGGCTGCGAACCAGCGGGCTCAGCCTTGACATGCGGTCGGTATCTTCGCAGCGCCGTGGCGCCGTCCACAGGGGGCCGGGCACCGTGCAATCAGCTGGGCGCCTGCCCCAAGACTCGCGGACTTATTGCAGGCAATATTGACAAAACGCAACCGACCCGCGCGCATGTTAGACAGGTTCGCAACCGACTTCCCTAAGTCGTGATGCGCGGAGCGCCAAATTCGACCAAGTGCGCAGCGGTATCCTGAGACGGGCGCCATTTGCCGCAAGCGAATGCGATTGTCCGCGCGAAGGACACGCTGCTAGCCTTGCGCGACAATTGGAGGTGCTTCATGGAACTCACCTGCCCCTGCAATGCCGTCACATTGCGGATTTCGGCCGAACCGATTGCGCAATTCTGGTGTCACTGCGCCGATTGCCAGATCGTCCACGGCGCGGCCTATGCGGCGGAATCGATTTATCCGGCCGCCGCCATCGAAATCGTGTCGGGCGAGACGACGACGTTTGCGCTGAAGACGACTCCGCGGATCAGCTGCGCCCGATGCGGCACTCGGCTGGTCGTCGAACTGGCCGCGATCGAAATGCGCGCGGTCAACGGCTATCTGCTCAAAGACGGCTTCAAGCCGAGCCTGCACATCCATTGCCGCGAAGCCGTTGCGCCGGTGAAAGACGGCCTTCCCCATTTCGCTACTATGCCGGCGGCCTTCGGCGGCGAGGACAACATGGTGGACTGGTAGCCCAAAAGGCACGGCCCGGCCACTTGCATGCATTTGCATCCATCCCTAACTGTTCCCGACCTTCCCTCTGCGCCGGAGCAGCCCGATGACCGATGCCCCCTATACGCCCCCGAAAGTCTGGACCTGGAACAAGGAGAATGGTGGCGCCTTCGCCTCCACCAACCGGCCTACCGCAGGCGCGACCCATGAGAAGGAGTTGCCTGTCGGCAAGCATCCGTTCCAGCTCTATTCGCTGGCCACGCCGAACGGACAGAAGGTCACGATCGCATTCGAGGAGTTGCTGGCAGCCGGCTATAGCGGCGCAGAATATGATGCCTGGCTGATCAAGATCGACGGCAACCAGTTCGGCTCCGGATTTGTCGATATCAATCCGAACTCCAAGATCCCGGCATTGGTGGATCGCAGCGGTGCGAAGCCGTTCCGCGTGTTCGAATCCGGCGCCATCCTGGTGCATCTCGCCGAGAAATTCGGCGTCTTCCTGCCGAAGGATGGGCCCGAGCGCGCCGAGACCCTGTCCTGGCTGTTCTGGCAGATGGGCAGCGCGCCGTTCCTGGGTGGCGGCTTCGGGCATTTCTATGCCTATGCCCCCACCAAGATCGAATATGCCATCGACCGCTATGCGATGGAGACCAAGCGCCAGCTCGACGTGCTCGATCGCCAGTTGGCCAATAACGAATTCATTGCCGGCAAGGACTACAGCATCGCCGACATGGCGATTTTCCCCTGGTATGGCGGCCTCGCCGAAGGCGTCATCTACAACGATGCCGCGACCTTCCTCGATGTGGCCAGCTACAAGAACCTGCAGCGCTGGACCAAGGCCGTCGGCGATCGGCCGGCGGTGAAACGTGGCCGCATGGTCAACCGCGCCATGGGCGATCCTGCCCGCCAGCTGCGCGAACGCCATGACGCCAGCGATTTCGAGACCAAGACGCAGGACAAGATCGAGGCGCAGGCGCCCAAGGCCTGATCTGCCCGAGACAAGAAAAAGCCCCGCGCGAGCGGGGCTTTTTACATGTGTGTGACGAGTGATGCGCCTGCGCGCTCAGCCCTTCATGCACTTGTCGATGGAGCTCTTCTTGGCGGCGCCGGCGAGCGGCTTGCCTTCGGCGCTCTTGGCATTGGCCTCGCAGCACTTCTTCATGTGGCTGGTCTTGGCGGCGCCGGCCAGCGGCTTGCCGTCAGCCGAGGTGGCGGTGCAGGCAGCGCCTTGCGCCGATGCCGATGTGATGCCCGGCGCGGCTGCGAACATGCTCAAGAGGACGAGGACAGACAGGCGTTTCATCTAGCGACTCCCGATTTGTTGGAACAATAGCCTAGCGCAATCGCACGACGCTGCAATGGCATCGATGCGGCATCAATTTACCGACGCATTCGCGCGCTTATTTTCCAAGATGTTTGTCGAAGAAGCGCGAGATTTCCTCGAAGGCCTCCTTCGATTCCGGCGCCGTGTCATCGCGATAATATTGCGCATGTGATTGGCCCTCGAACACCTGCAGCGCCGCCTCGACACCAGCCTGACGCAGCTTGCGATGGACGCGAACCGTATTGCTGAGCAAGAGATCCCGCGTTCCACTCGTCAGGATGGTCGGCGGAAAATTGCTCATGTCGCCATAGACAGGCGACAACAACGGATCCTTGAAGTCATGCCCGGCGGCATAGACCTTGGTGCCGGCATCACAAAAGCCGTCCGGCGAGACCAACACATTATCGAGCATGGCATTGGTGACGAAGGTGTCGCCGACCTTTGTGACATCGGACATCGGCGTACCCGGCGCGATCGCGCCCGGCAGCGGCAGACCATCCTGCTTGGCTTTGAGCATCATTTCCAGCGTCAGTGCCCCACCCGCCGAACTGCCGAAGACAGCGACGTTCTTCGGGCTGGTGCTCTTGATGACGGATTTATAGACGGTCATGCCGTCATCCAGCGCCGCAGGGAAATAAGCCTCGGGCGGCATCCGGTAATCCACCGCGATCACCTTGGCGCGGGCGAAGCCGGCCATAAACAGCGCCTCGGGCAATGCGGCCTCGCCGGGATTGAGGACATAGCAGCCACCATGCACATGGATGAAAACACGATTGGCATTTTCTGGCGCGATGGTCTCGGGCGTGACGATGAAGGCACGGACACCGTCGATGGTGGTCTTCTCGACCTTGACCTTCAGCCGCTCCATCATCCCCGGCAGGTTCTTGATGGTGGCCGCAGCGCCGGCATCGGCGACGACCTTCCACTCCTCACCGGTCTTTGGCAGCACGTTCCAGTTCGTGCGCAGCGGCATGCCGATGATCTTTTGCAGTTGAGGGCTCACCGTTGTCGGCACCGGCACGGATTTGGCAGGGACCTGCAGGGCATTCTCGCTCGCGCCTTGCGCATGCGCGGGCATTTGCGCTGCCATCAGTGCAAAGGCGACGATCGGCAACAGCTGGCAGTGGCTTCCCAGGGAGCGTGAGACGGGCATGGTTTCCTCGTGTGTTGGTGGCTTTTGCAGCACCTTGAACACGATAACGCTACGTCCGCCCCTCCCCCGAAGCAACGACACAAATACGCAATCAAACGCTGTGGCGCGGCCTTGCGATCTCGCCGCGGGTGGTGGCGACGCCCATCTCGAAACTGTCGGCGATGCGGCGGGCGCGCAGGTTGATGGCGTCGGCGACGTCCTTGTCAAAAATCTCGCGCACGGTCGGCTCGAACAGCAGCAGCCAGCGATCAAAATGCGCGCCGGTCAGCGGCAGTACCAGATGCGGGCGCATCGGCCGGCCGTTATAGCGGCCGGTCTTGAGCATCATCGACGACCAGAAATCGGTCAGCTGCGCGAGATGATGATCCCAGTCGGCCACCGCCGCGTTGAAGACCGGGCCGAGCAGCTCGTCTTCCCGCGCACGGCCATAGAAGGTCTGCACCAGGAGCGCAATATTCTCCTCGGTCAGGGACGGCTGGAAGCTCGTGAAACCCGGCTCTGTCATGCCGGTGATGTAAGCGACGGCGGCTGCCGCGGCAACCGGCCTCGCCCGTCAATTTGACCTAGCGCAAACTCAGTTGCGATAGGATGGATCGGCCCTGTCGAGCTTGCGCAGCAGCGCCGGCCAGGCCAGTTCGCCGCTGAGTCCGGGGACATTGTCGCGCGGCTTCATGCGGTCATAGGTGTCCTGCAGAACATGCTGCGGCGGTGTGACGAGCTTCGTGTTGCACGACAGAGCGGCGACCTGCACCTCGCAGGCCCGCTCCATCCGGAACAGCACGTTGAAAGCCGATGCGATGGTCTTGCCGACCACCAGCAGGCCGTGATTGCGCAGCACCATCGCCTCGTGATCGCCGAGATGGGCGATCAGGCGCTCGCGCTCTTCGGGGTTGTCAGCGATACCCTCAAAATCGTGATAGGCGACATGAAGGAAGCGCATGCAGGTCTGCGCCACCGGCAGCAATCCACATTCCATCGCTGAGACCGCCATACCGGCCACCGTATGGGTGTGGGCGACGCAATCGACATCGTGCCGCGCCATATGGATCGCGCTGTGAATGACGAAGCCCGCGGCATTCACGCTGTAATCGGACGCGTTGAACAGCGTGTTGCCGTCGAGATCGATCTTGACCAGGCTCGACGCGTCGATTTCCTCATAGAGCATGCCATAGGGATTGATCAGGAACTGATCTTCCGTTCCCGGCACGCGACAGGAGATGTGGTTGGCGATCATCTCGGTCATCCCATACATCGCCGTGAGGCGATAACAGGCCGCGAGATTGACGCGGGACTGCCACTCCTCCGGGCTCACCTGCTCCTGCACGGAGCGGACGACTTTGACGGCGGGTGCGCTGACGGCTGCATTCATGGATAGTCTCCCTTGTCTGTCTTGCGGTCAGTCGACCGTGATCTTCGCATCGCGAATGAGCTTGCCGAGGCGTTCGCTTTCGCTCTTCACATGGGTGTCGAGCTCCGCCTGTGTCATCGGCCAAGGCTGATTACCCATCGGATCCATCTTCTTCGCGAATTCCGGCGTCTTGATCACCTTGTTGATGGCGGCACCGAGCTTGTCCACCACCGGCTGCGGCGTGCCCGCAGGCGCGAAGACGGCGAACCAGGTGGAGCCGACGATGCTGGGGAAACCGAGCTCCTTGAAGGTCGGGACATCCGGCAGCTGCGGCAGGCGCTCCTCGGATAGAACCGCAATCGCGCGATACAGGCCGGCATTGTGATTCGGCACCGTGTTGGTCAGCGCTTCCACATTGCTATCGACGACGCCGGCGAGCAGATCGTTCATCGCGGGCGCAGCACCACGATAATGGACATGCTGCAACTTCACGCCGAGCCCGCGAGCGACGATCTCGCCCATCAGATGCACGGTGCTGCCCGGCCCATTGGTGGCGTTGTTGACCTTGCTCGGATTGGCCAGTGCGTAGGCGCGAAACGCCGCGACGTCCTTGGCCGGAAAGTCCTTCTTCACATTGAAGGCGAACGGCACTTTCACCACCATGGCGACCGGCGCGAAATCCTCGAGCTTGTATTTGATCGAGGCGAGCAGATGCGGATTTGTCGTGAAGGTCGTGGCGGCGGCGAATAGAAGCGTGTAGCCATCCTTGTCGGCGCTGGCGACATACTGCGCGCCGATGGAGGTCGAGGCACCGCCGCGGTTCTCGATGATCACCTGCTTGCCCAGCTCGGTGCTGAGCTGTTCGGTGAGAACACGTGCGACGATGTCGGTCGTTCCGCCCGGCGGAAATGGCACGACCATCGTGATGTTGCGATCCGGATATTGCTGCGCCTGCCCCGGCGCCACTGATAGCAGCGATGCGGCCATGGCCGCGGCGATGGCAATGCATCGACCTGTGGTAATGCTCACGTTCACTCCCCTTTTGCGCCGTTTCATCGCGCCTTTGGGCGACGTGAAACGGCATTATCGGGAGAGGCTAGAGCAACAGCGAAAGCGATGCGAGGGTTAAATCAGCCGATCAGCTATCGGAATATGCTGATAGCCAATTAGTGTGCGGTGGCCTTCGAAAACACATTGATGACGACCACGCCGGCCACGATCAGACCGAGGCCGCCCAGCGCCGGCATATCGAGTTTCTGCCCCTGGAACACCCAGGCAATCGTGGTGATCAGCACGATGCCGACGCCGGACCAGATCGCATAGGCGATGCCGGTCGGGATTTCACGCAATGCAAGCGAGAGGAAGTAGAACGAGATCGCATAGCCCGCGGCCGTGATCAGCGAAGGCACGGGTTTGGTAAAGCCCTCGGAGACTTTCAGGAAGCTGGTGGCGATGACCTCGCAAAGGATGGCCACCGCCAGATAGAGATAGGTCATGACGCTCGCCTCGTCTGGTTCGTCTGTTGCTTCGCGTTCGCCACGCGCACCAGATAATCGCGATGGATCGCCTGCACGGTAACACGGTCGTCGAACTTCACCCGCATGCTGTTCGGCGAGCCCATGCCGACAATCACACCCTCGCGGGCGCCATAGCTCGGATGCCGCTCCAGACCGAGCGGCGACATGCGGACCCGGTCGCCGTAGGTCAGGCGATCCGGATCGAGCTCGCGATCGAATTCATAGATCATGCTGCGAGGCATATCGAATCTCCTCAACTCGCCCGAGACGCTGCATCCTGCGATGCTGCGGCTTCTTGCTTGTCACGCTGCTTCGACGGCATCCGCTTCAGCACGAAAACGTAGAACACCGGCACGAACAGCACTGCGAGCACGGTGGCCGAGATCATGCCACCGAGCACGCCGGTGCCGATCGCGTTCTGGCTGCCGGCGCTGGCGCCGGTCGCGATCGCCAGCGGCGTCACGCCGAGAATGAAGGCAAGCGAGGTCATGACGATCGGGCGGAAGCGGAGATAGGCCGCTTCGATCGCCGCCTCGCGCAGGGACTTGCCTTCGGCATGTAGTTCCTTGGCGAACTCCACGATCAGGATCGCGTTCTTCGCCGACAGGCCGATGATCGCGATCAGGCCGACCTTGAAATAGATGTCGTTCGGCATGTCGCGCAGCATCACGGCGAGCAGCGAGCCGATGATGCCAAGCGGCACCACGAGCATGACCGACAGCGGAATCGACCAGCTCTCATAAAGCCCTGCCAGCAACAGGAACACGAACAACACGCTGAGACCGAGCAGGAACGGCGCCTGATTGCCCGACTCGATTTCCTGCTGCGACTGCCCGGCCCATTGATAGCCGAAGCCATCGGGCAACTGCCCGACCAGTCGCTCCATTTCCTTGATGGCGTCGCCGGACGAGAAGCCCGGCGCGGCGTCACCGGCGATGCGGATCGACGGATAGCCGTTGAAGCCGACCACCTGCACCGGCCCCTTCGCCCATTCCGTCCGCGCGAAGGCCGAGAGCGGCACCATGCCGCCGCTGGCATTGCGCACGTTCAGCTTCAGGAGGTCGCTCGCCTGCATACGGCGATCATCCTCGGCCTGAATGGTGACACGCTGCATGCGACCGGCATTGGGGAAGTCGTTGATGTAGGACGAGCCCAGGCTCGCTGACACAGTGGCATTGATGTCGGCGAAGGACACGCCAAAGGTATTCGCCTTTTCGCGATCGATGACGAGATTGAGCTGCGCCGAATTCGACAGGCCCTCGATACGCAACCCGACCAGCACCGGACTCTTGGCGCCCGCCGCCATCAACTGGTTTGCAGCGGCAGAGAGCGCCGCCGATCCGCGGCTGCTGCGATCCTGCAGGCGGAAGGTGAAGCCGGTCGAATTGCCGAGCCCTTCGATGGGCGGCGGCGACAATGCGAAAGCCTGCGCGTCGCCGATCTTGGCGAATTCGGCATTGGCGCGGTTCACGATCTCGGGCGCGGCATCCTTGGCCTTGCGCTCGCTCCAGTCCTTCAGCGTCGGGAAGGCGATGCCCGAGCTCAGGCCATTGCCGGAGAAGCTGAAGCCGAGCACGGTGAACATGCTGGCCACGCCCTCCTCCTTCATGAACACGCTTTCAACTTGCTTGACGGATTCCAGCGTGCGCGACTGGCTCGCTTCCGGCGGCGCCTGGATGTCGGTGATGACATAGCCCTGGTCCTCCGTCGGCAGGAAGCCCGATGGCAGCCGCACGTAGGCCCAGCCGAGACCGACCAGCAGCGCGAGATAGACCACCATCATCCGGCCGGTTCGGTTGGTGACCCAGCCGACCGTGCCGCGATAGCTGCCGGCGAGGCGATCAAAGCCGCGATTGAACCAGCCGCAGAAGCCGCCCTTCTCGTGATGGCCCTTCGGGATCGGCTTCAGGAATGTCGCGCATAAAGCCGGCGTCAGCGTCAGCGCAAGGAATCCCGAGAACAGGATCGATACCACCATGGTCAGGCTGAACTGCCGGTAGATGATGCCGACCGCGCCGGGGAAAAACGCCATCGGCACGAACACCGCGGTGAGCACCAGCGTGATGCCTATGATGGCGCCGCTGATCTGCTTCATGGCCTTGATGGTCGCCTCGCGCGGCGACAATCCCTCCTGCGCCATCAACCGCTCGACATTCTCCACCACCACGATGGCGTCATCGACGAGAATGCCGATCGCCAGCACCATGGCGAACATGGTCAGCACATTGATGGAGAAACCGGTCGCGAGCATCACGGCACAGGTGCCAAGCAGAGCAATGGGCACCACGATGGTCGGGATCAGCGTGTAGCGGATATTCTGCAGGAACAGGAACATCACGATGAAGACGAGACCGATCGCCTCCGCCAGCGTGTGCAGCACCTTCTCGATGGACGCCTTGACGAAGGGCGTCGTGTCATAGGGAATCTCGTAGGTCAGTCCCTTCGGGAAGAATTTTGAAAGCTCCTTCATCTTGGCGTTGACGGCTTCCGACGTTGCGAGCGCATTGCCCGTCGCCGACATCTGCACGCCGATAGCGGCCGCCGGCTTGCCGTTCAGGCGGCTGGCAAAATTGTAATCCTCGCCACCGACCTCGACGCGCGCGACATCGCGCAGCCGCACCGAGGAGCCGTCGCGATTGGCACGCAGCACGATGGCGCCGAACTCGTCGGGCGTGCCGAGTTGTCCCTTGACCAGCACCGGTGCCGAGACCTCCTGCGACACCGGATTGGGCGTCGCACCAATACGTCCTGCCGAGACCTGCGCATTTTGCGCCGTGATCGCGGCCGTGATGTCGGACGAGGTCAGGCCAAGGCCCAGCATCTTGTCGGGATCGATCCAGACCCGCATCGAGCGCTGGGTGCCGAACAGCTGCCCCTTGCCGACGCCGGGCACGCGACGAATTTCGCTGAGCACGTTGCGCGTGATGTAGTCGCCGAGCGCGATACTATCCATGCTGCCATCGGTGGTCTGCATGGAGATGAACAGCAGGAATGCAATCGAGCCTTCCTCGACGATGATGCCCTGCTGGGTCACCGCACGCGGCAGCCGCGACTCCACGCGGCGGATGCGGTTCTGCACATCCACCGTGGCCTGCGCGATGGTGGTGCCCGGCTGGAACGTGACGTCGATCTGGATCGCGCCGGTGGCATCCGCCGTGGACTCGAAATACATCAGGCCGGGAATGCCGTTGAGCTGATCCTCGATCAGCCGCGTCACGCCCTGATAGATCTCCTCGGCGGATGCACCTGGATAGTTGGTGGTGATGGCGATGCGCGGCGGCGCGATGCTCGGATATTGCGCCACCGGCAGATTCGGAATCGCCAGCGCGCCGGCGATCATGATGAAGATCGCGACCACCCAGGCAAAGATCGGCCGTGCGATGAAAAAATTCGACATGACGTGACGCCCTACTTCGCTGCCGTCTGGCTGCGCCAGGGTTTCGGATCGACGGTGGCGCCGGGCGCGAGCGTCTGGAAACCTTCGACCACGACGCTGTCGCCGGCCTTCAGCCCCTCCCTGATGATCCAGCGTCCATTGACGAGACGCGACGGCGTCACGCTGCGCAGCTCGGCCTTGCGCTCAGCAGTGACGACATAGAGCTGCGCCTGACCGCCGGGATCACGCTGCAGCGCGCGTTCGGGGACCGACAGCGCATCCTTCTGCTCGCCCTGCACGATCTGCACGCGCACATACATGCCCGGCAACAGATCGCCGTCCGGGTTGGGGAATTCACCACGCAAGGTGACCTGACCGGTGGTCGCATCGACGGCCGCCTCAGAAAACAGCAGGCGTCCCTGCTGTGCATAGTCCGAACCATCATCGAATTTGAGACGGACGTCGGCGGCATCGCCGCCCTGCGCCTTTGCACTCGCCTGCGCGGCGCGCTTGAGCGTCAGCAGCTCGTTCGCCGACTGGGTGAAGTCCGCATAAACGGGCTCGAGCTGCTGGATGGTCGCCAAGCTCTCGCTGCCGCCGACACTGACCAGTGCGCCTTCGGTGATCAGCGCACGGCCGATCCGGCCGGTGATCGGCGCACGGACTTCGGTATATTGCAAATCGAGCTGCGCGGATTCGAGACCTGCACGGGCCGACATCTCATCGGCTTCCGCCTGCGCGAGTTCGGCCACGGCGCGATCATAGAGCTGGCCCGTGGTGACATCGCGTTCCTTCAACTGGACCTGACGATCCGCCTGCTGCTTCGCCAGCACGCGCGTGGCCTCGGCACGCTGCAGGGCGGCCCTGGCACTGGTCACCCGCACGCGGAACGGCGCGGGGTCGATGCGATAGAGCACATCGCCCTCACGGACGATGGTGCCCTGCTTGAACACGCGCTCGACGACGATGCCGGCGACCCGCGGCCGCACCTCGGCGATCCGGGTCGGCGCGATGCGGCCGGGCAGATCGTTGACGATCCGCAGGGTTTCGGGCGTCACCGTGACGACGCCTACCGATGTCGCAGGTGGCGCCTGATCGGCGCCGGCTTTCTTGCCATCGCCGCAACCCGTGAGCATGAGAGCGACCGCCAGAGCACCGGCCACACGCATCGGAAACGTCGATATCTCAATCACTTATGCCACCATCAAAGAAAAACGCCGGAGCTGGCTTGAGGGCGCTCACGGCGGGAAACTGCATGCGGTCATTGACTCGCCCCAGAAACATACCATCCGGTTGGTTTGCGTTTCAAGCCGTTTTCGTGCATTGCAGCAGAGCACGATCCCGTGAGCGATAGCGCTTGCACCGACCACCCCCGCCCAGCCAGATGAGCCGATGAGCGAAGGCCACGAACGCAAAAAACAACCCGAGCTGGTCCGCCGCGCGCTGATCGACCACGCCGCACGCCTCGCGACGGAATGCGGGCTACAGGCCGTGACCGTGCAGGCAGTGGCGGATGCAGCGGGCGTCACCAAAGGTGGACTGTTTCACCACTTCCCCAACAAGCAGGCGCTGATCGAGGCGGTCCTGAAGGATCAGCTCGACAAGTTCGACGCCATCATCGAGGAAACGCTGGCACAGGATGGCGACAGCCATGGCTGCTTCACGCGCGCTTATGTGAAGGCCAATTTTTCCATGGCCGAATATGCACCAGCGCTGGAGTCCACCTGCGTCGCCTTGCTCACCGATCCCGTCGCCCGCACCCATTGGGCGAACTGGCTGCGTACCCGCCTCAAGCGGCATCACGCGACAGATAGCGCACCTGAACTGGAAATCGTGCGCTACGCCGCGGATGGCGTCTGGCTCGCGGATCTGCAGCAGGTACCGGCCGATCTGCGGATTGATCGCGATGAGTTGCGCAAGCGGTTGCTGACCATGGCGACCATGCGTCCGGAGTAACGCAGCACCGCTGATCTGGCCGATGTCCTGCATGGCATTGCGGGCTATCTCGACGTCACCAATGATGCGAGATGCCCGTGACCAACGTAACGCCCCCACCTTCAGCCGCACTCGATGCTGCCTTCTTCAGGCTCCTCAGCCACAGCTACGCACGAACCGTGGGCAAGCCATTGATCGGCGCCGGCCAGGACGCGGCATGGCTCTATAACGACGCGCCATTTGCCGTGCTTGCCCACAGCACCGCTGCGGATCCCATCTTCGTCTATGCCAATCGCACGGCACAGCGTTGCTTCGAATATGGCTGGGATGAGTTCATCACCATTCCCTCGCGCCTGTCTGCCGAAGCCCCCAATCGCGAGGAGCGGCAACGCCTGCTCGATGCCGTCGCGCGCAACGGCTTCATCGATCACTATCGCGGCATGCGGATCGCCAAATCCGGACGCCGGTTCTGGATCGAAGGCGGCATCGTGTGGGAATTGACCGACGAACACGGACAACGGCGCGGTCAGGCAGCGCTGTTCACGTCGTGGACGGATGTGTGAGTGCGGTCAGCGATTGCCGCCAAAGCTGCTCTTGATCTGGTGCAGCAGCGTCAGCACCCAGCACAGGGCGAACGACCCCGCGAGGCCGTAACCGGTGCGGCGGTCGATCAGTGACAAGCCGGTCCAGAGATAGATGCGATAGAGCCAGAGCCCGGCAAGGCCGACGCCGAGCAGGCAGACCAGCAGTTTCACGAAGCGCGCATTGGCGACGCCGACCGCAGCAAACATGATGGTCAGCGGAACCAGAAACAACTGGCAGACGGCGATCAGGCTCTCGTTCACGGCAGGCTCCAGGAGAATCGCAGCGGCGACTCAGTCGGGCCACCCTAGTCGGCCAATTTGAAACAAATGGTTGCCCAAGGCTGATCGTAGGATGGGTTGAGCGAAGCGATACCCATCACGGCCGGGCGCTTGCGGTGATGGGTATCGCTGACGCTCAACCCATCTTACGCACTGCGTCTATGCGACCTCAGCCACCAGCAGTTCCGCCTTGCGGATCAGCTTCAGGCTGGCCTGCAGGCGCAGGCTGCGTTTGCCGGCCAGCGCGGTGGCTTCCAGTTCGGCGCCCTTGTCATCGCAGGTGCCGGAAAAGCCGATGCCGATCTCGTAGCCGCCGAACACCGGAACCTCGCCCAGCGACGGCGTGTGCTCCTGATTGAGGATCTCGCCCTTCCAGCGGCCGTCGGCCGAGGAATAGGAACCGAGATAATAAAAGGACGCATCGCCGCCAAGGATCCAGCCGTCCTGCAACAGCATCACGCCGGTCAGGCCGCCATCGATGCCATCGAGGGTGCGCAGCTGGATCGAATACAGGCCATTGGCAATACCGCCCTCGCCGACTTCACCGGCCGGCGGCAATTCGCTTTCGTCGAGGCTGGTCATCAGTGAACGAAATGACGCGCCCGGCATCTGCGGCGAGCCGCCCTCGAAGCGATAGGTCTCGCCGCAAGCGACGCCTGTGACCTTGATGGTCGCGATATCCTGGCCGAGCAGCGATTCATAGTCAGGCTCGAAGCAATGCCGGCGGCTCTCGATCTCGGCAAACACCTTGTCGCCTTCGAAACGATAGGTGCCGATATGCGCGAAGCCGGAATTGCCGCCGAGCATGGTGCCGTCGCGCACATACATCACGCTGCGGCCGACCGCCTCGTTGACGTGGTACTCGCATTTGTAAAACCCGGTCCGCACCGACCATTCCCCACTGCACCGCGGCTAGTGTAGCCGAGATTGCGCAGTGAAGGAAAGCGCACCGTGTCAGCTTGGCGTAATTCCTGCTGCCTTGATCACAGGCAGAAGCCGGGTTTCTTCCTTGTCGCGGTATGCGGTGATATCGGCAGTTGAAGTCGGAAATGGCTGCGCGCCAAGTTCGGCGTATTTCGCGGCCAGAGCCGGATCCTTCAAGGCCTGCAGCGACAACTCATTGATACGTGAGACGAGATCCGGCGGCATGCCTGCGGGGCCACACACGGCCACCCATGACGTGAGCTCATAACCAGGCAGGACTTCACCCATGGCCGGGACGTCGGGGATCGCCGGACTACGATTGGTGGTCGTCACCGCCAGCGCGCGGACAGCGCCGTCCTTGATCTGCTGCAGCGAGCCCGGAAGATTGTCGAACAGCGTATCAACGCGGCCGGCCAGCAGATCGACCATCGCGGGATTGCCGCCTTTATAGGTGATGTGCTGCAGATCGATCCCGGCTGCGCTCTTCATCATCTCGCCGGACAGATGCAGCGTGGTGCCGATGCCAGGCGATGCGTAGCTGTATTTGCCGGGATTGGCTTTTGCGAGCGCGATGAATTCCTTGAGGTCCTTCACCGGCAGATCCTTCTTCACCACCAGCACATTCGGCAGCTTCCAGAGTCCGCTGATGAAGGTAAAATCCTTGCCCGCCTGGAATGGCAGCTTGGCATAGGTGCCGACGGCGATGGCGTTGGTGGCAATGGAGCCCATGCCGAGGCCATAGCCATCCGGCTGCGATTTCGCGACAGCGTCAGCGCCAAGCACGCCACCGGCCCCGCCGCGGTTCTCGACGACGAATTGCTGGCCGGTTAGTTCGGACATTTTCTGACAGTAGATGCGCGACAGCGTGTCGGTGGCGCCACCAGCCGCGAAGCCGACGTAATAGCGAACGCTACGGTTCGGCCATGCGCCTTGCGCTCTGGCCACATGCGGTGCGGCGATCGACGCGCCAAGGATAGCAAGCGCGCGGCGACGAGACATGGTGAGGCGATCGGTCGTCATGTTTCTCTCCCGACATCCGCGCCCCGTGATGCCGCAGAAATTGCGGCATCCGGAATTTTTGTGCGCGTGTTTACGTGAGAGACAGTCTGAGCGTCACGTGTGCGTTGTCAACGTGGCGTGCGGGCGCGGCTCGCTATCATGCGATCCCGGAGCCAGCGGCGCGTCCTGATCCACCGTGGCTTCGCCATGCTGGGTCAGCGGGCGGTTACCCGACATGGCGCGGAGCAGGACGTAGAACATCGGCGTAAAGAAGATGCCGAAGGCCGTGACGCCGATCATGCCGGCAAACACCGCGACACCCATCGCCTGTCGCATTTCCGAGCCGGCGCCGGTGGAGGTCACCAGCGGCACCACGCCCATGACGAACGCCATCGACGTCATCAAAATGGGGCGCAGACGCAGACGGCTGGCCTCGATTGCCGCCTCGATCGGCTTCCGCCCTGCGAATTCGAGCTCACGCGCGAATTCGACGATCAGGATGGCGTTCTTGGCGGACAGGCCGACAAGCACGATCAAACCAATCTGGGTGAAGACGTTGTTGTCACCCTTGGTGATCCACACGCCGAACATGGCAGCCAGCAACCCCATCGGTACGATCATGATGATCGACAGTGGCAGCGTCAGGCTTTCATACTGAGCCGCGAGCACCAGGAACACCAGCAGCAGCGCCACCGGGAACACGATCAGCGACGAATTGCCGGCGATGATTTCCTGATAGGTCAGCTCGGTCCATTCGAAGTCGATGCCTTTCGGCAGCGTCTCCTTGGCCACACGCGCCACCGCATCCTGTGCCTGCCCGGTCGAGAACCCAGGTGCAGCGCCGCCATTGATATCGGCGGACAGGAATCCGTTGTAGCGCATGGCGCGTTCCGGACCGGCACTCTCCTTCACGCGCAGCAGCGTGGAGAGCGGGATCATCTCGTTGCTGTCCGAGCGCACCTTCAACTGGCCAATATCGTCAGCCCGCGCGCGATACTTTGCGTCGGCCTGCACGCGCACCGAATAGGTGCGGCCAAACTTGTTGAAGTCGTTCACGTAGAGCGAACCGAGATAGATCTGCATCGTGTCGAAGATCGAGGTCACCGGCACATTGAGCTGACGCGCCTTGGTGCGATCCACATCCGCATAAAGCTGCGGCACATTGATCTGATAGCTCGAGAACAGGCCGACCAGTTCCTTCTGCTGCATCGCTTTGCCGACGAAGGCCTTGGTAGCGTCGTTCAAGGCCTCATAGCCAAGGCCCGCGCGGTCCTCGATCTGCAGCTTGAAGCCGCCGATGGTGCCGAGGCCGGCCACTGGCGGCGGCGGGAACATGGCGATAAAGGCATCCTGCATCCCCGCATATTTCTTGTTCAGCGCCAGCGCGATGGCATTGCCGGACAGCGCAGGATCCTTGCGCTCATCGAACCCCTTCAGGCCGATGAAGACGATGCCGGAATTCGACGAGTTGGTGAAACCGTTGATCGACAGCCCCGGAAACTGGATGGCGTTCTCGACACCCGGCTCCTTCAGCGCGATCTCGCCCATCTTGCGGATCACCTCTTCGGTGCGATCCAGCGTGGCGCCATCGGGCAACTGCGCGAAGCCGACCAGATACTGCTTGTCCTGGCCGGGCACGAAGCCCCCCGGCACCGCATGGAACAGATAACCGGTGACACCGACCAGCGCGAGATAGAGGCCCATGACGATGGCACGGCGCGAGATCACGCGCTTCACGCCGCCACCATAGGCGTCCGACGACCGCGTGAAGAAGCGATTGAAGCGCACGAAGAACCAGCCGAGCGTCTTGTCCATGAAGCGCGTCAGCGGATCCTTCGGCGCGTCATGCCCCTTCAGGAGAAGGGCTGCGAGCGCGGGCGATAGCGTCAGCGAGTTGAAGGCCGAAATCACGGTGGAGATCGCCACCGTCAACGCGAACTGCTTGTAGAACTGGCCGGTCAGACCGGTGATGAAGGCCAGCGGCACGAACACCGCGACCAGCACCAGCGCGATCGCAATGATCGGCCCGGTGACTTCGCGCATCGCCTGATAGGCGGCTTCCTTCGGGTTCAGTCCCCGTTCGATATTGCGCTCGACGTTTTCGACGACGACGATGGCATCGTCCACCACGATGCCGATGGCCAGCACGAGGCCGAACAGCGTCAGCGCATTCACCGAGAAGCCGAAGATGTGCATGATCGCAAAGGTGCCGACCACTGACACGGGCACCGCGATCAGCGGAATGATCGACGCGCGCCATGTCTGCAGGAACAGGATGACGACCAGCACGACCAGCGCGATGGCTTCGAGCAGCGTATGGATCACCGCCTCGATGGACGCACGGACGAATTGCGTGGGGTCATAGACGATGTCGTAGGCGACACCGTCCGGCATGTTCTCCTTCAGCTCCTTCATCGTCTTGCGGACATTGTCGGAGATCTGGATCGCATTGGAGCCCGGCGACTGGAAGATCGGGATCGCCACCGCAGATTTGTTGTTCAGGAGCGAACGCAGCGCATAATCGGCAGCGCCGAGTTCGATGCGGGCGACATCGCGCAGCCGCACCACTTCGCCATTGTCGCCATTCTTGACGATGATCTCGCCAAACTCTTCTTCGGTCTGCAGGCGCCCCTGCGCATTGATGGAGAGCTGCAGGTCGAGGCCGGGCTCATTGGGCGAACCGCCCACCTGCCCTGCCGCCGCCTGCACGTTCTGCGCCCGGATCTCGCGCACCACGTCGCCCGGCGACAGGCCGCGCTCGGCAACCTTCTGCGGATCGAGCCAGACGCGCATGGAATAATCGCCCGAACCGAACAGCTGCACCTGGCCGACGCCTTCGATGCGCGCGAGGCGATCCTTCACGTTGAGCACGGCGTAGTTGCGCAGATAGGTCATGTCATAGCGGTCGTTCGGCGACAGCAGATGCACAACCATGGTGAGGTCAGGCGCGCTCTTGATCGTCGTCACGCCCAGCGCGCGGACTTCTGCCGGCAAGCGCGGCTCGGCCTGCGAGACGCGGTTCTGCACCAGCTGCTGCGCCTTGTCGGGATCGGTGCCGAGGCGGAAGGTGACGTTGAGCGTCATGCGGCCGTCGGTGGTCGCCTGGCTGCTCATATAGAGCATGTTCTCGACGCCGTTGATCTGCTCTTCGATCGGCGTCGACACCGTTTCCGCGATCACCTTCGGATTGGCACCGGGATAATTCGCGGTCACCACCACGGTCGGCGGCGCCACTTCCGGATATTCCGAGATCGGCAAGACCGGCATGGCCAGGAGACCCGCGAGGAAAATCACCGCGGACAGCACGCCGGCAAAGATCGGGCGGTCGATGAAGAATTTTGAGAAGTTCATGGGAAAACTCAATGAAAGAGGAGCTGGCGCCCTGCCTTCTCCCCGCATGCGGGGGGAAGGTGGCCCGGCGTAGCGAAGCGGAGCCGGGACGGATGAGGGGAGCCTCCGCAGACTCGCGATCGCGGAGAGCCCCCTCACCCGTCCGGCCCATCGATGCTTCGCATCGAAAGGCCGGACGACCTCTCCCCGGTGGGGAGAGGTGACAAAAAACGTTAGTTAGCAGCGACGGTCTTGGTCTGCGGCAGAGACGCAGAATTCATCGCCACCATTTCCGGCTTGATGGTCACGCCGGGACGGACGCGCTGCAGTCCGTTGACGACGATACGTTCGCCCGCCTTCAGGCCGCTGAGAATGATGCGCATGCCATCGACCGAAGCACCGAGCTGAACTTCGCGATATTCGGCCTTGTCCTTGCCATCGACGACCATCACGAACTTCTTGTTCTGGTCGGTACCGACGGCACGTTCAGAGATCAGCAGCGTCTGTTCCGGCTTCGGCTGGCCCATGGACAGGCGGGCGAACTGGCCCGGCATCAGGCGGCCATCGTGATTGTCGAACACGGCGCGCACGCGCACGGTGCCCGAACGCGGATCGACCTGGTTGTCGATGAACTGCATCTTGCCCTTCATCGGCGAGCTATCCGTGATCGTCGTCATCTGCACGGGGACACGCTCGATGTCATTTGGGGTCTTCTCGTCGGCAAGCGTCTTCAGCGCGCGCGACACCACCTGCTCGTCGGCATTGAAGCTGGCATAGATCGGATTGACGGAAACGAGAGTCGTCAGAAGCGGCGACGACGGCCCGGCGGCGATCAGATTACCAACGGTGATCTCGATCTTGCCGACGCGGCCCGACACCGGCGCACGTACTTCGGTGTAGCTGAGATTGAGCTCGGCCGTCTTCAGCGCAGCTTCGGTCGCTGCGAGATTGGCTTCGGCTTCATGGAACGCGTTGGAACGGTTGTCGAGATCGCGCTGGGTGATGCTCGACGTCGTGAGCTGCTGACCGCGGCCATAATCGGCCTTGGTCAGGATCAAGCGCGCGCGGGCGGCAGACACCTGCCCCTGGGCGCGATCGACTTCGGCGGCGTAGAGCGCGGGATCGATCTGCACGAGCAGATCGTCCTTCTTCACCAGCGCGCCTTCGCGAAAGTGGATCGCCTGGACGGCGCCGGCCACGCGGGAGCGGATTTCCACCCGTTCGATGGCCTCCAGCCGGCCGGAGAACTCGTCGGACGGCGTCGTCGCCTTGGCTTCGACCAGTGCCACCGAGGCCGGAACCGCCGGAGGAGCGGCCGGCGCCTGTTCCGCCTGAGCTGCGAAGCCGGACAGATCCCAAAGGGCGGCGCCGCCGCCCAAACTCACGGAAACAACGAAGATTCCGGCGCCAAGTGCGATGTTTCGGACAAGAGAATTGGCCATCGTGAACCCCATTTAATTTTCAAAGGGCTTGAGAAAGCCCTGTCATTCCAATAGCTAAGGATGGAAGCACCGCGCCGGCGACCCGATTTCCGGAAGCCTTGCTGCGATGCACATATTCGTAACGCCCGGTATAGATGGCCTATCGACATCCAGTGTCAAGGGACTTATCTACTGAGTGGTAGAAATCTTTGGAGGACCTGGCGATGGCCATGGGACGTCCGCGTGAATTCGATGTCGATGCCGCCCTGGACCTCGCGCTGCATGTATTTTGGCGCAAGGGCTACGAGGGCGCGTCGATGGCCGACCTCACCGAGGCCATGGGCATCACCAAGCCGAGCCTCTATGCGGCTTTCGGCAATAAGGAAGAGCTGTTCCGCAAGGCGCTCGATCGTTATGTCGATGGACCCGGCGGTTACTTCCGCACAGGCCTGGATAAGCCGACCGCACGCGAGACCGTCGAGCATATCCTGTACGAATCCGTGGAAGCGGTGACGGATCCGAAAAACCCAGGCTGCCTTGCCGTGCAGGGCGCGCTGTGTTGCGGTGATGCTGCCGAGACCATCAAGCAGGAATTGATGGCCCGCCGTTCCAAGGGCGAGGAAGATCTGCGCGTTCGTTTCACACGCGCGATCGCCGAAGGCGATTTGCCGACGGAATCGGATGCCGGCGATCTCGCGCGCTATGTGTCGGCGATCCTGCAGGGTATGGCTGTGCAGGCCGCCGGCGGCGCGCCTCGCGCGCAATTGCGCAAGCTCGCCGACATGGCGATGCGTAGCTGGCCACCGGTATAGGTACCATTCTCCGCTGCGACATTGTTGTTAAGCCAAAACGCTTTCGTGCGTTGGCGCGTGCGTGCGGATCATGCATGATCCCCGTGGGAACGGGATGATGGGATGAGACTTCGCACGACGGACTGAGCAATGCAGGTGAGTAATTTCCGGGAGAGCGACCGCCTGACCGCGCTCGACCGCTACGACATTCTCGACACCCCGCCCGAAGAAGCTTTCGATCGCATCACGCGCCTGACGCGCAATGTGTTCGACATGCCGATGTCGGTCATCAGCCTGATCGACGGCCACCGCCAGTGGTTCAAGTCGCGCCAGGGCTTTGAAGCCTGCGAGACCGGCCGCGACACAGCATTGTGCAACTACACTATTCGCGAGACCGGCCCGCTCGTCATCCGCGACACACTCGCTGATCCACTTTACTGCGAGCATCCCGCGGTGATCGGCGAGCCGCATGTCCGCTTCTATGCCGGTGTGCCGCTGCGTGTCGCCGGTGGCCATGCCATCGGCACGCTCTGCACATTCGATTCTGTGCCGCGTGCATTCACATCCGATCAAGCCGCCATGCTGGAAGACTTTGCCAGCATCGTACTGAGCGAGCTCGAATTGCGCACGTTGTTGATGGAGGACAGCCTCACCGGCGCGCTGTCCCGCCGCGCTTTGCGCGACGAGGCAAAACGCGCGAGTGCCCTCGCCGTCCGTCACGGGCACAATTTCAGCCTGGTCATGTTCGACCTCGATCACTTCAAGGCGATCAACGACAATAACGGCCATCATGTCGGCGACCGCGTTCTCAAGGCATGTGTAAGGGCGGTT
The DNA here is from genome assembly GCF_044336785.1 of Tardiphaga sp. Lineage (GTDB taxonomy): Bacteria > Pseudomonadota > Alphaproteobacteria > Rhizobiales > Xanthobacteraceae > Tardiphaga. Next base: position 22,050 of record NZ_JBIIOT010000080.1, read on the forward strand.
CAAGACACGCTGCGCAAGGCCGACTCCATCGGCCGCGTCGGCGGCGAGGAATTCGCGATCCTGCTGCCGCATACCAATCGCGAGGATGCGATGGTGGTGGCCGAAAAAGTGCGCGAGGCCATCGCCAATGTCACCGTGCAAGGCAAGCAAAGGCTGATCCCGGTCTCCGCCAGCTTCGGCATCGCCACGCTGGACCGCAACGCATGCGACATCGATGAACTGCTCCGGCGCGCCGATACGGCGATGTATGAAGCCAAGCAGAGCGGCCGCAATCGCTGCGTCGAATGGCAGGCCCGCGAAGTGGCGCCCAGCAATCTGCGCCGTGTGTTCAAGGCCGGGCACATCTCGTTCAATGGTGGCCAGTCCACCATCGACTGCACGGTGCGTGGCCTGTCCGAGGTCGGTGCCAGTCTCGACGTGTTGAGCACCAAGGACATTCCCGAGCGCTTCAAGCTCAGCATCCCCATCGATCATCTTTCGCGCGCCTGTCACATTCTCGACAAGCGCGAGCGCCACATCGAGATCGCCTTCGACTAGAAAACCACTGTTACTTGGACTAGCGTAAGGCTGGATTTTTCCACCCTCCCCTGCAGGGGGAGGGTCGCTCGCGCAGCGAGCGGGGTGGGGTGAATGCAGTCGAGGGACGCGCAATGGTCACATCATCGCTCCGTCGTGCAGCCGCAAAGAGGCTCCGTAGCAATACGACGCTGCATGAGCGTATCTTGTGGCGAGCGCTGAAAGAGATGCCGCTTGTTGGTACGCATTTTCGACGGCAGGCGCCCATTGGTCCTTATGTCGTCGACTTCTTTTGTCCCGCCGCCCACCTCATTCTTGAACTCGATGGCGGTCATCACAACGAAGACGGTCAAGCCATCCGTGACCTGAAGCGGCAGCAATGGCTGGAAGCAGAAGGCTATCGCGTCATGCGTTTCTGGAACTCCGACATTGCCAAAGAATTGCCAGCCGTGCTCGAGCGTATTTACGTCGAACTTTATGGCAGACGCGATGCGGAGCCAGTGCCGATGAAGCACCGCCGTCGCATTTGGGGGAAAT
>NZ_JBIIOT010000094.1:0-19821 GCF_044336785.1 Tardiphaga sp.
GGCCACCCCACCCCGATGAACGCAAGCTATGCTTTGCATCGCCTGCGTACATCGACCCTCCCCTTGCAGGGGAGGGTTCACGACATCGAGACCGCCGCTTTGCGCATTGCTGCGTCCTGTACGCCGCCTTTGCGCTGAGTGCGCGAACATGACATTTCTCCTGATATTGCGCCGCAATATTTCCGCTCAGGAGAATTCCTATCCGCCTCTCCCTCCCCATTCTTGCCCTCGCGGCCGCCTCTTTTGGCATCGGCACCACCGAATTCGTCATCATGGGCCTGCTGCCGGATGTGGCGCGCAGCCTGTTGGTGACGATTCCGCAGGCCGGCTATCTCGTCTCCGGCTATGCCCTGGGCGTGGTGATCGGCGCCCCGCTGGTGGCGATGGCAACGGCCGGCATGCCGCGCAAGGCAGCGCTGCTGTCGCTGATGGCGCTGTTCACCATCGGTAATGTCGGTTGCGCCATTGCCCCCGATTATAATCTGCTGATGGCGGCGCGCATCGTGACTGCCTTTGCCCACGGCGCCTTCTTCGGCATCGGCGCTGTCGTCGCCAGCAACCTCGTGCCCCGCGAACAGCGCGCGCAAGCCGTATCTCTGATGTTCGCAGGCCTCACCCTCGCCAATGTGCTCGGCGTCCCCTTCGGCACGGCGCTCGGCCAGGCCGCGGGATGGCGCATGGCATTCTGGGCCGTGGTCGCCATCGGCGTCGTCGCCTTCATCGCCATCCTGCGTTACGTGCCTTCGGGCATGCCGGGCACAAAGGGCGGCCTCGGCCGCGAATTCCGCGCGCTCGGCCGCTGGCCGGTGCTGCTGCCGATGCTGATCTCCACCACCGCCTCGGTCAGCATGTTCAGCCTGTTCACCTACATCACGCCGCTCCTCGAAGGCGTCACCGGCCTGACGCCACACGGCGTCACCGGCGCTTTGCTGGCGATTGGCGTCGGCCTCACCATCGGCAATCTGATCGGCGGCCGCCTCGCCGACAAGAACCTGCTCTCCACCGTGATCGGCGCCTTCATCTGTCTCGCCATCGTGCTCGGCGCGCTCTCGCTCGTCGCGCATCTGGTGATCCCGACCATCGCATTGCTGGTGCTGTGGGGCGGCATTGCCTTTGCGCTGGTGTCGCCGCTGCAGATCTGGGTGGTGGATGCCGCCACCGACGCGCCCAATCTCGCTTCGACGCTGAACCAGGGCGCCTTCAATCTCGGTAACGCCGTGGGTGCCTGGATCGGTGGTATCGCCATCAATCTCGGCGTCCATTATGGACATCTGCCGCTACTTGCCGCTTGTGTGGCACTCGCGGGCCTCGCGATGGCGCTGACGACGTTGATCAATCGCAAGGTCTTGCCGGCACAGATCAGTCCGGCAGAATAGACCTATCGCGCGCAGCGTTTCGGCTGCGCCCACTCTCGTTTCAAGGACTTCATTGTGGCGCTCGGGCGCGAAACTTTTGCTTTCACCGCCTTCCTGGGCACCCTCACCGCGCTACCGCCACTGTCCATCGATATGGGCCTGCCGGGTTTCCCGGCTCTCGAGGCGACATTCCCCGATGCCGCCGGGCGCAGTCCGCTGACGCTGAGCCTGTTCATGGCGGGCTTTGCCATCTCACCGTTGATTTGCGGTCCGCTCGCCGATCGCTTTGGCCGCCGCGCTACGCTCCTCGATGGCCTGCTGATCTTCTCGCTTGCCGCCGGCGCCTGTGCGCTTGCGCCGAACTTCACCGTGCTTCTTGTCTGCCGCTTGTTGCAGGGCTTTGCGGCGGGCGCCTGCGCGATCCTGCCCATCGCCATCGTCCGTGATCTGTTCGTACACGGCGCCGCCCGGCAAAAGCTGTCGCAGATCGCCGCCGTGCTCGGCATCGCGCCGATGCTGGCGCCCGTACTCGGCGGCTGGATCATGACGTTTGCCGACTGGCGCGCGATCTATGCAACGCAAGCGATGGTCGGCGTCATCCTGTTGATCGTCGGCGCCATCGGGCTCGTCGAATCCCAGCCGGTCGAAAGCCGCCGTTCGCTCAATCCAAAACAACTCGCCGAGAGCTATCGCTTCGTGCTCACCGATCGCAGCTTCCTCGGCTACGCCCTGCTCTATGCCTGCGCATTTGCCTGCATGTTCGCTTTCATTTCCGGCGCACCGTCGGTGCTGATCGGCAGCCTCGGTCTTTCCACCACCGCCTTCGCGCTGTTGTTCGGCCTCACCTCCTGCGGCGTGTTGGTGGCGTCACTGATCTCCGGCCGGCTCAGTGCGCGTCATGTCTCCTCGCGCAAAATCATCGCCTTCGGCTTGATAGTGATGGTGGCGAGCGCCCTTGCTGCGCTGTTGCTGGTGCCTGCCAAAGCCGTGACCGTCATCTCGCTCACGCCACTGATGGCGCTGACCATCTTCGCTTTCGGCATTCTCGCACCCTCGACCAATCACGAGGCGCTGGCGAACCTGCCCCATGTGGCCGGCTCCGCAGCCGGCGTCATGCGTTGCACCCAGATGGTGATGGGTGCCTTCGCCAGCGCCATGATCGCGGTGCTGGAACCGTTCGGCCACCCCGCTTTGGTGATGACCGGGCTGATGTCCGCGATGGCGCTTATCGCCGGCTGCATCTATCTTTGGGTTCTGCCCGCAGCAAAAGCGGGAGCGGATCACAGCTAGGCGGAGACGTTACCCGATGCAGAAAAAAGTCGTCGTCATCACGGGTGCTGCCGGCGCACTGGGCCGGGTTGTCGCCGATCGCGCGTTGAATGATGGAGCAACCGTCGCCGTGATCGATCACGGCCACAATGACATCTCCTCCACACCGCAGCGCTTGCAGGTTGGCGGCGTCGATCTGTCGGATGCTGCGCAAGCCAGCAAGGCCATCGAAGATGTCATCGCGCAGTTCGGGCGTATCGATGTGCTGATCAACATTGCCGGTGCGTTCAAATTCGAGACCATCGCTGACGGCGACACCAAAAGCTGGGAGACGATGCATCGTCTCAACCTGCTCACGGCGCTGAACACATCGCGTGCTGCAATTCCGCATCTGATCAAATCGAGTGCCGGCCGCATCGTGAATATCGGCGCCATCGGTGCGCTCGAAGCCGGCAGCGGCATGGGCCCTTATGCGGCGTCGAAAGCCGGCGTGCATAAACTCACGGAGGCTTTAGCTGCGGAGTTGAAGGGCAAGGTCACGGTCAATGCCGTGCTGCCCTCCACCATCGACACATCGGCCAATCGCCGGGATATGCCCAATGCGGATTTTGCAAAATGGGTGTCGCCTGACGAACTCGCCAGCGTGATCCTGTTTCTGGCGAGCGATGCGGCAAGTGCGGTGACCGGCGCCTTGGTGCCGGTACGCGGACGGGTGTGACGCTCTTGTAGGATGGGTAGAGCGAAGCGAAACCCATCGGCGGAGCCCGCTGCATCGACGGAATGATGGGTTTCGCTCCGGCGCTGACGCGCCTGCGCTCTACCCATCCTACGCGCTCGTCTCAGGCCTTGTAGGGTGGGCAAAGGCGCGTAGCGCCGTGCCCCCACCCTACACCTCAGGCCTTGTTCTTCTTTCCAAACGCCGGCTTCTCGAACTTCGCAGCACCTTCGCGCTTGGCCTTTGCCACGTAGGTCTTCTTTTCCTTGCGCGGCTTGTCGTGGAAGTTCGGCTTCTTGCTTTCGTAGCTCTTGCCTTCGCCGCGGGCTTCAAAAGGCTTCTTGCCTTCATAACCGCCGTCACGCTTGGGCTTGCGATCTTCCCAGCTCGCGGAAGGCTCGCGGGCACGGTCGGCGTTAATCGGATCGTATTTCGGCTTGCGGTCCACGCGCGGCCTGTCGTCAAAGCTCTTGGCGGCGTAGGGTTTGTCGCTGCGCGGACGCTCGCGCGGTCCGTCTTCCTTCCACGACTTGCCCTTATAGGAATCTTTCGGCTTGAAGTCCGGGCGATCGCCGTCGAACTTCTTGAAGTCGTCGCCCTTGCGGTGACGCTTCGGTGCGAAGTCGCGATCGCCACCGCGCGGCATCGGCGTGATGGGGCCGCCTTCCGGGCCATTGGGCAGCGCGTCGATGCGGATATTGTCTTCCTTGTCCGGGCGCTTGATCATGGTCACGAAGCGCTCGGCTGCGGCGGCCGAAATCTCGAACTCGGTGGCACCGTCATAGATCTTGATGGCGCCGACATCGTTCTTCTCGATGCCGCCACGACGGCAGATCATCGGTAGCAGCCAGCGGGCTTCGGCATTCTTCTGCCGGCCAATGGCCGCGCGGAACCACTGCGCACCCTCGCCCATCGGCTCATTCTTCTTCGGCGTCTTGCGGACGGGGCCACCATCTTCCGCCTTACGACGGCTGCCGGCGCGATCCTCGCGGTCGCGGGCACGGAACGTACCGGGATCCTCGACCTCTTCCGGCGACGGCAGACGCGAGCGATAAAGCCGCGCCAGCGCAGTCGCGATGGTCTCGGCCGGATGCCGCTCGAGCAGCTTCTTCGCGAAGACCGCATCGTCCTCATTCGCCGCGTCGTCGAAAATCTTGTCCGACATCATGCGCTCTTCATCGAGCACGCGGATTTCATCCACGGTGGGGGCTGCGCCCCACACGGCTTCGGTTTCGGCCTGCTGCAGCAGGAATTCGGCGCGACGACGGCGCGACGGCGGCACCAGCAAAACGCTGATGCCCTTGCGCCCGGCGCGGCCGGTACGGCCCGAGCGATGCTGCAATACTTCGGGATCGTTCGGCAGTTCGGCATGGATGACAAGGCCGAGATTAGGCAGATCGATGCCGCGCGCAGCGACGTCGGTGGCGACGCAGATACGTGCATGACCGTCACGCAACGCCTGTAGCGCGTGCGTGCGTTCGTTCTGCGACAGTTCGCCGGACAGCGCGACCACCGAGAAGCCACGCTCCATCAGCACGCCCTGCAGATGCTTCACGGCGTTGCGGGTGTTGCAGAACACGATCGATGTCGGCGACTCGAAATAACGCAGCACATTGACCACGGCATGATCGACATCGTTCGGCGAGATGCGGATGGCACGGTATTCGATGTCCGAATGGCCGCCTTCGCTGCCGGCGACTTCGATGCGGAAGGCGTTGTCCTGATATTGCTGCGCCAGCTTGGCGATGCCTCGCGGCATGGTCGCCGAGAACAGCAGCGTGCGGCGACTCTCCGGCGTGGTTTCGAGGATGAACTCCATGTCCTCGCGAAAACCCATGTCGAGCATTTCGTCGGCTTCGTCGAGCACGACGGCCTTGATCTGCGAAATGTCGAGACGGTTGCGGCGAAGATGGTCGCACAGGCGACCGGGCGTGCCGACAACGATATGCGCACCGGCGGACAGCGCACGCTGTTCGGTGCGCGGATCCATACCACCGACGCAGGAGACGACACGGGCGCCAGCCTGGGCATAGAGCCAGGTCAACTCGCCATGCACCTGCAGCGCAAGTTCGCGCGTCGGCGCCACGATGAGGGCCAGCGGAGCGCCGGCCTGCGGCAGCCGCTCGGCACCTTCGAGAAGATCGGCGGCAATGGCGAGACCGTAAGCGACGGTCTTGCCGGAGCCGGTCTGCGCGGAGACCAGCAGGTCGCGGCCGACGGCCTCGTCGGCCAGCACGGCGGTTTGGACGGGGGTGGATTCGCTGTAGTTGCGCTCAGCCAATGCACGGGCGAGCGCCGGAGGCGTCGATTCAAATGACACGGGATATGTAACCTTGGTTGCAGCAGGCCGCGTGTTGCGGCCAGGACTCATCGCGACGAGCGATGCTCGAAATCGAGATACTTGGACCAAACGGAAACGAATCGGCCGTCCTTCATTTGACGGTCACGTCGGGTCCAGGGAGTCCGGAGCGTATCGGGATGGCGGCTGTCTACGCTGCTTTGCAGCAAAAGACCAGCCCTCAATGCGCGGCCTACAATTCGCTATGGGATTTAGCTTTGTCCTCCTTGCCACCCTCTTCCTTGAACGGAACCAGCAGCCAGAGGGTCAGGAAGGTAAACAGAGAAATGACCACCGCCACGTCATAGGAACCGAGCCCGACCGCGGCACCCGTGGCGCCGGTTGCCCACAGGCTGGATGCCGTGGCGGTACCGCGCACCGAGCCGCCTTCCTTCAGGATCGCGCCGCCGCCGATGAATCCCATACCTGTCATGAGGCCCTCGATGATGCGCGCCGTCCCTTCGGGGTGGCCGTTCAGAATGCCTTCGGTCGCCTGAACGATGCCGCAGGTCGCGAGCGCCACCAGCGGAAAAGTCCGCAGACCCGCGCTGCGTTCGGCGCGTTCGCGATTCCAGCCGATCGGGAGCGCTAAAATATAAGCAATCGAAAGAGCAACAAGATGCGGCAAAACACCAAAGCTATCAGTTGTTTCCAGCAATGTTTTCACGTGAGCTCCGATGGTGTTCGCAAGGTGCTTGAGAATGCCAAGTCGCGATGGCGCGGTTAAACTCCGCGCAGCGAGTCGCGGTTCCATCCACCGCATGCCCGCTTCAATCTGTCGCCACGGACCGGACGTCGCCTTGGAAACTTCGCTTTATCTCCCCGTCAAACGCTTCCTCGAAGGCCTCGGCTTTTCGGTGAAAGGCGAGATTCAGGGCTGCGATCTCGTCGCGCTGAAGGGCGAAGATCCACCGATCGTGGTGATCGGCGAGCTCAAGCTGTCCTTTAACCTGGAGCTGATCCTGCAGGCCGTGGAGCGCGCTGGCGCCTGCGACGAACTCTGGATCGCGGCAAAGATGTCGATCCGCGGCAAGGGCCGCGAGAGCGATGCGCGGTACCGCAATCTGTGCCGCCGCCTCGGCTTTGGCATGCTGGGAGTGACTGACGCGGGTACCGTCGAGGTGCTGGTCGAGCCGCCGACCACTGCGCCACGCCGTAATCCGAAGAAACGCGCGCGTCTCGTCACCGAACACAAGAAGCGGATCGGCGACCCTGCCCTTGGCGGCAGCACCAAGACGCCGATCATGACGGCCTATCGCCAGCAGGCGCTCGGCTGCGCCGCCGCCCTCGCCTTGGGCCCGCGCAATCTGAAAGAGCTCAAGCCGGTCTATCCCGATGCGCAAAAGATCCTGCACCGGAATGTCTACGGCTGGTTCGAACCGGTCTCGCGCGGCATCTATGGGCTGACGCCGATCGGCCATCAGGCCCTGGAAAAATGGCCGCAGCCGATCCGCGACCTGGCCCCGGACTCAGCTTTGCAATAAAGCTACCCATCAAAGCGGTTCGCAGATCCCTGGACGCATTGACGCATGGCAGCCTTGCCATGGGTTTTTCATATTGCAATGCAACAATCGCTTCGTTAGGAAGCAATATACAATCAGAGGCACGACGATGAGCGGCGAGTGGAATACGAAATATGGCACCCGGCGCGTGCGGCATGATCCGCCGACCCTGGACGAGGCCATCTTCGCAGCCATCGGCATCACGGAAGACCTCGACCAGCAGGCCGAGATCGCAGCCTCGCTGATGGGACTTCCGGTCGAGGACGTTCAGGCGCAGGTCAAGAAGGCCAGCCGCCCGACCGGCCTGTTGCGCGTCAGCCGCGTCATTGCCGGCGAACAGGGCGCGCAGCGCACGGTGGTCGTCGAGCGTCGCGTCACCCGCAAGATCGCCGTCGCCAAGCGCGCCTGATCCCAAGGCATCGATTCAAACGAAAAAAGCAGGGCCTGTGCCCTGCTTTTTTTTGTTTTGACCACCCGCTCGTGCCCTCATGGTGAGGAGGCGCATAGCGCCGTCTCGAACCATGAACTGGCCTGGCTGAAGCCTTCGCCGCCATCCTTCGAGACGCCGCTTTGCGGCTCCTCAGGATGAGGTGGGAGTGTAATTTATCAGTGCTTGCCGAAGCCGGCTGCGTTGAACCAGGCGCGCCATGCCGCGCGGTTATAGTCACCAACGGCCTTGGCGACATCGACCGCACCAGCCTTCGCCTGCGGCGCAGCCTTCACGGGCTCCGCACTCAGATCGATCAGCCCCGTCGATTCGCCGTGGCGGAACGACAGCTTGGCGCCGAACTTGCCGGCCAGCGCACGCATCGCATCGTTCTGCGCACCGGTGGTGACGCGCAGCGTCTTGTAACCCATCGACTTCGCCTTCGCGATCAGCTGGGTGAACAGGATGCTGCCGACGCCCTTGCGGCGCATGCAGGATTCGACGCTGAAAGCGACTTCCGGCTCGATGTTAACGAGATCGGCCTGATGCAGCTCGGCCGCACCGCGAATGACGCCATCTTCGAAATAGGCCAGGATCACGGTGCCATCCTGCACCGAACGCTCGGCATATTTCGCAACCCAGTCGTCGCACAGCGAACCGTTGAAACGGTCGCGGCGGCTGTCACGGTCGAGACGCAGCAGATGGTCCCGGAACAGCGGCAGCTCATGGGCTGCGAGGATGCGGACCGGTCCGCTCTTGGCTGAAGCCTTGGGCGCGCGGTTGGCGATTGCGATGATGGTTGCGGGGCTAAACATGATCAAATTCCGGCGGTTAGCCGCCTGGAACACCTGAGATTCTTGTACGACCCCAATATTGTGCATCGCACAACAAATTACAAGATCGAAGCCTGCGACAAGACCGCGCCCGCCGCAGGCGAGCTATGCAATAGCTTTGAAAGTTAATGGAAATTGACCATCCGCAGCCTCAGAGCACCAATTGGGTCTGCGTGACGACCCCCACCAGCTTGCCCTCCTCCGTCTCGATCCGGGTCTGCCAGACCTGGGTACGACGGCCGCGATGGATGGGCGTCGCCGTGGCGCGGACGGTGATGCCGGCGGCCGCACCACCGACGAAATTGGTTTTGCTTTCAATGGTCGTCGTGCCGTTGGCGTCGTCCGGCAGGTTGATCACCGTGGCCGCGGCGCCCACCGCATCGGCCAGCGCCATCACCGCACCGCCATGGATGGTGTGGCGCGTGGTGCAGAGATCCTCGCGCACCAGCATGGTGGCGACCACGCGCTCGGGCTCGGCTTCGACAAAGGTGACGCCCATCGACACCGAGAACGGCATCGGAATGCTTTTGATCTTGTCGAGCAGAGTCATCACTTTCTCCCTGTAAGATCGTCCATCGTGGCGCGGACTGATGGCCTATGGAGACGGATGCGGCGCATCGTGACAAGCCCCCGTTTCCGCGGCATAGCGATGCCATGCGCAGCTACCCGCCCGAACGCATTGTCTGCCTCACGGAAGAGACCGTGGAGACGCTGTATCTGCTCGGCGAGCAGGACCGCATTGTCGGCGTCTCCGGCTATGCGGTGCGGCCACCGCAGGTGCGGCGCGAGAAGCCGCGGGTCTCGGCGTTCATCTCCGCCGATGTGCCAAAAATTCTCGCGCTGGAACCGGATCTCGTTCTTTGCTTTTCGGATTTACAGGCGGAGATCGCCGCGGCGTTGATCCGCGCCGGCGTTGCCGTGCATGTTTTCAACCAGCGCGACGTCGCCGGAATCTTCGCAATGATCGGCACTTTGGGTGCGCTGGTTGACGCGAAAAACCGCGCAGATGAGTTGCTTGCGCGACTTTCGTTGCGGCTGTCCAGCGTCAACACCGCGGCAAAATCGAGGCAGGCAAAACCGCGGGTTTATTTCGAGGAATGGGACGATCCGCTCATCACCGGCATCGGCTGGGTGTCGGAATTGATCGAGCTGGCCGGCGGGATCGACGTGTTCCCGCAAATGCGGTTCCAGAAAGCGGCCAAGGATCGGATCGTGTCGCCGGATCAGGTCCGCGAGGCGATGCCGGATGTCATCCTGGCCTCCTGGTGCGGCAAGAAGGTTGTGCCGGAGAAGATCAGGCAGCGGCCGGGATGGAGTGACATTCCGGCGGTGCGTAACAATCGCATCGTCGAGATCAAGTCGCCGCTGATCCTGCAACCGGGACCGGCGGCGTTGACGGATGGGCTCGATGCGATCGTCGCGGCGTTGTGGCCGTAGGGCGGATGAGCCGAAGGCGTCATCCGCCGGCCGAGTGCATGTGGCGAAGAATGGCGGATGACGCTGCGCTCATCCGCCCTACGCCTGCTCCACCCCGCACCATTCGGCGATGAACAGCGCCATCGCCTTGGTGCATTTGCGGACCGACTCCACATCCACATATTCGTTGAAGCCGTGCATCGCCTTGCCTTCGGGACCGAAGCTGAGGCCGGGGATGCCGTAGTTCAAACCGTAGAAGCGCGTATCGGTGAGCGCGGTGAAGATGAGGTCGTCCGGCCTGCCGCCGCCATAGACGGCGTCGAAGGCTTTGGCGAAAGCGGCTTCCGGTTCTTCGGCATTCTCCAGCACATAGCCTTCGGACTGATAGCCCGACCACTCCACCACCGGCGGATTGTTGGCAAGGAAAGGATGCGCCCGCGCAGCCTTGTCGATACAGGCGACGATCTCGGCCTGACAGTCCTTCACCGACCAGCCCGGCAAAATGGCAATGCGGCAGTCGACATCGCACCAGGCCGGTACGCTGGAGGCCCAGTCGCCGCCCTTGATGATGCCGGGATTGAAGTTCAGGGGATGATGGACCTTGTCGTAATACGGCGCGCTTTCCGCGCGCTTGTTCCAATCGGCTTCGAGCTGTTCGACGGCCTGGATCAGATGATACGCCGCCTTGATCGCATTGGCGCCGATGCCGGCTTCGAATACATGGGCAGGGAAGCCGCGCACCTTGATGCGAAACCAGATCACGCCGATCTGTGCACGCACCATCTTGCCGCCGGTGGGCTCGGGAATGAAACACGCATCCGCGCGATAACCGCGCTGCAAGGTCGAGAGCGCGCCGACACCGGTGCTTTCCTCTTCGATCACCGATTGAAAATGGATGCGCGCCGTCGGCTTGAGGCCTGCCGCCTTGATCGCATCCAGCGCATAGAGCGCGCCGATGGTGCCCGACTTCATGTCGCAGGCGCCGCGGCCATACATCCTGCCGTCCTTGATCACCGGCGCAAATGGCGGCGTGTCCCACATGTCGAGCGGGCCGGCCGGCACCACATCGCAGTGGCCCTGCAGGATCAGCGATTTGCCTGCCATCGTGGTCGGCCGATAGGTGCCGACCACACTGCGGGCCTTCGAGAAATCATGCTCGATGATGCCGACGCCGCGTTGGCCGACGAGTTCGTCCATATCGATGTGCCAGTCATCGACCTCGTAATCGCGCGTTCGCAGGAGATCGCCGATCATGTCCTGGCACGGCCCCTCGGCCCCGCGGGTCGACGGGATCGCAACGAAATCCTTTGTCGTCTGCAATTGCGCGTCGAAGCTGTCATCAACGGCATCCAGGATTTTTCGTTGCGTATCGGTGGTCGTCATTCAGCAGGCTCCGGCAATCAGTCACATGGCGTCGGCAACCTAGCCTCCCCTCATCCCTTCGGGTACTCCAGATAATAGGCATCCGTCAGTGCATCATCGAGCAACCGGCCTTCGCTGAAAATCTGCAACGACGCTGGGCGCTCAACACCTGGCAGCAGGCGCGGACACGGCTCGGGCGCGCCAATCACAGTTCTCACGGGAATCCGCTCAGCATAGATCGGCAACTCATAATCCTCGTCATCGTCGGCGACACCCTTGGCGCGGATCTTTGCCGAGGCTTCCTCGATTTCCATCGCGATGAATGATGTCGCCTTCATCTCCTGCGCCGTGGTTGCGCGAAGACTCGCGGTGCGATCGGGGAAAAAGCGATCGACCATCGCGATTCCGGCGCGCTCCTTCTCCTCGGGATCGGTGACGAGATAGGCGTTTCCGAACGCCATCACCGCGCGATAGTCGGCAGAATGATTGAAGCCGCAGCGCGCCAGCACGAGGCTGTCGAGGAAAGCAACGGTCAAGCACACGCGCTGATGGGCGGTCTGGTTCTTCAGCATGCGGCTCGCACTCGAGCCATGCCAGTACAACGTCGTGCCCTCGCGCCAGAAGAAGGTCGGCGTGCAGTAAGGCTGGCCATCGATGACATAGGAGACGTGGCACATCATCGAGGCGTCCAGGATGTTGTGCACGGTCTCGTGGTCATAGAAGCCGCGATCGTGCCGCCGCTTCACGCGGTTGCGCCCGGTGAGCGGATAGGTCGGCGTGGTGTCGTCTGAGGTCTTCAGTTCGGCGGTGCTCACAGCATGTCCCCGTGGATTGGAAGCGTTCGAAACAGTTGTAGCCGCCGGATTGGTCTGCGATAGTGCCAATTCCATGCAAAAAATTCCGACCAATTCACGCGCCAAAAAGTCGGTCTCGGCCAGCCCTCATGAGCTCCCGCTGGATCTCGATGGCGCGCATATCGACAAGCAGGCCTCCGCACCGGAGCGCCTCTATCAAGCGCTGCGCCACGCCATCACATCAGGCGTTGCCAAGCCCGGCGAGGCACTGCCGCCGTCGCGACACCTCGCCGAACAGACCGGCTTTCGCCGCAACGCTGTCACCGATGCCTATGAGCGTTTGATCGCCGATGGTTTTGCTGTGGCACGCGTAGGCTCCGGCACATTCGTGGCGGAGCGCATTCCATCGGCGATCAATGCAAAGGCGCCGAAGCGGATCGCCATTGCCGAACCCCAGCGCGGCATACTGGCGCTTGGCTGCACCGATATCGACGAGACCGCGCTGCGCCACTTCCGTGCTTTCGTCGGCCGGCGCATGCGCGCCTTCGGCAGCGAGCATCTGCATTACGGCGATCCCCGCGGCAGCCGTGAGCTGCGCATCGCCATCGCCAACCATTTGCTGTCTGCGCGTGGCCTGCGCTGCGATCCCGACCAGATCATGCTGACATCCGGCACCCAGCATGGCTTGCGCATCGTGCTGTCGGCGATCCTCAAACCCGGCGAGCAGATCTGGGTGGAGGATCCCGGCTACCCCGCCGCGCGAAAATCCATCGAGCATTATGGCGGCAAGCCGATCTCGGTGCCGGTGGATGATCACGGCATGATCGTCGCCAAGGGCCGAGCGGCAGCGCCCCGTGCACGCGCGGCCTATGTCACGCCCTCACATCAGTTTCCGCTTGGCGTGCAGATGGCGATGCCGCGGCGGCTGGAATTGCTCGACTGGGCGCGTGCGGCCAACGCCTTCGTGTTCGAGGACGATTACGACAGCGAATTCCGCTATGACGGCGCGCCGCTACTGTCGCTCGCCGGCATCGATCACCTGCGCCGCGTCGTCTATATGGGCACTTTTGCGAAGACGCTGTTTCCCGGCCTGCGCATTGGCTACTGCGCGCTGCCCGAGAGCCTGATCGGCCCTGTCGCTGCAGCGCGCGCGGCGATGGATCGTTTCCCGTCCACCGTGATGGAAGGCGCGATCGCCGACATGCTGAATTCCGGCGCCTTCGCCGCCAATCTGCGCAAGATGCGCGGCCGCTATCGCGAGGCCCGCGACGCGCTGGCGCACACACTGATCGAGGCGTCGGACGGACAGCTTTCAGTGCCCGTGCCGTCGCAGGGCCTCCATCTGGTCGCGCGGTTTGCGCCAACGACGCCGCTGCAGATTGCCGCGGATGCCAAGGCATCCGCCGGCGTCGAAGGCTGGCTGCTCGCGGACACTTATCTGCGCGCACGACCCGCGCCCGGCTTTGTGCTCGGCTTTTCCGGCCATCCCATGCGCAAGCTGGTGGCTGCGGCGGAGACATTGGCCAAGGCGTCGGCTGCAAGTTTGCGAGCTTCCAAGGGTGGCAGGCCTCGGAGTTCGGTGGCCATCCTTCGAGGCTCGCCCAAGAGGGCGAGCACCTCAGGATGAGGGAAGAGTGTCGCGATAGACGTCCCTCATGGTGAGGGCGTCTCGAACCATGCAGGCCGAGCACTATCCTCATCTCGGATCGCGGCCACGTATGTGTCTGGCTGGACACTCTGAAACGAAGACGATGCCGCGTCATGGAACCGTTGCGGGGGGATCGCAATTAGGGGGAACGGCCGCGTGCTTTCAGAATCGGGTGCGCGTCCGTAAATTGCATCACCAACGGCCTCACGGAGACCTCATGTCCGGCAATCGCAACGTGCTTTTCCTCATCATCGGCGCGCTCATCGTCGGCATCGGCGTCCTCGGCTACAATCTCTACCAGGAGAAGAAAGAGCCCGAAGGCCTGCAGATCAATCTCGGCCCGAACGGGGTCAAGGTTCAGAACAAGTAACGGATCTCCTTATGCGCACGGCCCTCGCCTTCAGCATCCTCGCACTCGTCACCGCAGCTTCGCCGGCCCTCGCCGTCGATCAGGTGTCGCGCGAGGCTGACATCGTCGATCTGCGGCTCGGCCA
Source organism: Tardiphaga sp. (assembly GCF_044336785.1). Lineage (GTDB taxonomy): Bacteria > Pseudomonadota > Alphaproteobacteria > Rhizobiales > Xanthobacteraceae > Tardiphaga. The sequence continues at coordinate 14,154 of NZ_JBIIOT010000094.1, forward strand.
GCGCATCTGGGTGGATGACGGCTCCTGCCCCACCGGCCAGATCAAGGAAGTGATGGGCGCGACGCTTGCAAGCGGCGGCGGCGTCGCCCGCGTCAAGAAATGCGTACCGCGCGGCGGGACAAAAGTGCGCTAAGGCCTGCCAACGAGAGACCTGAACAGGAGCGCGCCATCATCTCTCCCCCGGCGCGAAGCTATGCTTCGCTGGAGGGGAGAGGTATCAGCGCTCTGCTCCATCAAAGTTTCAGGCCCTCAGAACATCCCGTTCTCGTTCGCGGCCTTTTCCGGGATCGGCTGGTTGACGTCCCAGTGTTCGACGATCTTGCCATTTTCCAGCTTGAAGATATCGACGATGGCATTGCCGCGGGTGCCCTTTTCGCGCACCGCGTGGACGTGCAGGATCACATAGTCGCCATCGGCAAAGACCTTCTTGATCTCGCTATGGGAGTCCGGGAATTTCTCGCGCAGGAAGGTGATGAATTTCTTGAAGCCTTCGATGCCATCCGGCGCGGTCGGATTGTGCTGGACGTAGCGCGGCCCGAAATATTTCGCGGCAGCGTCAAAATCCTTCTGGTTGAGACCCTTTTCGTAAAACTCGACCACCGTCTTTTTATTGGCTTCGAGCGTCGCTGTGTCCGCTGCAATCGCTGGTGTGGCAAGCAGCAAAGCTGCGACCAGCCCGATTGAAAAACGCATTGTCATGATCCCTCTTCCACGCAGCCAAAATGTTGCGCGCGGAAGCCGTATCATCGCGCGTCATGCGGACGGGATCACTTTGCCGAGACTTGAGTTGGACGGTCTCTAGAACGTTTCATTTTGAGATGAGGCGCCCTGTCCACCCACTCTCCCTCATCCTGAGGAGCCGCGCGTTTGCGCGGTGTTTCCCAGCGAATGGCGACACACGCCATGGCTCGAGACGCGCGCTAATGGGCGCGCTCCTCACCATGAAGGCGGTGGTCGTCTCAATCGGAAAAACGCTAATGCTTCGGTTGCTCGCTCGGCGGCACCGGCAGATTGCTCTGGCCGGCGCTGGCGCCGCCATCGATCGGCAGCGTCACGCCGGTAATCCAGCGCGCTTCGTCGCTGGCGAGAAACAGCACGCCATAGCCGATGTCCCAGCCCGTGCCCTCGGTGCCGAGCAGCGTCACCTCGGCACGCGCCTGCCGCATGTCCTCGCTCATGCCGCGCGATGTCACCATCGGCGTATAGACCGTGCCAGGCGCGATGCAGTTGACGCGAATGCCGGCGCGGCCGTGATGCGCGGCCATGGCGCGGGTCAGGCCGATCACGGCCGATTTCGAGGTGGGATAGAGCAGGCTCGGATGGCCGCCACGCAGACCAGCCACCGATGTCAGGTTGATGATCGAGCCGCCGCCGGTCTTCACCATTTCCGGAATGGCGTATTTCGACATCAGCATCATGGAGGCGACATTGATGCGCATCGCCTCGTCCCATGATCCGACATCGACCTCGACGGCATCGCCGCGCGGCCCGGTGACGCCGACATTGTTGACCAGGATATCGATGCGGCCAAAGCCGGCAATGGTGCGCTCGACAATGGCTTCGCAGGTGGCGGGGTCGCTGACATCGCCGTCATAGATCTGCGAGGCGCCGCCCTCGGCCTTGACGAGACGCGCGGTCTCTTCGGCCCAGTCGGGATTGAGATCGACCAGCGCAACCTTGGCGCCGTGGCGGGCCAGCAGCACCGCGGCGGCACGTCCGTTGCCGATGCCATCGCCACGCGATCCCGCACCGGTGACGATCGCCACCTTGCCTGCCAACCGACCCACGCTCGCCATTCCAATCCCCTGAAACATGCACTCCAGAGGCTTCCGGCACTGCATTCCCGACTGAACGATAGCGCGCCAGGCTGGTTCGTAGCAATATTTCAATTCGCTCCGAGGGTGTGGAAGAAAATTATACCTCCTACACGCGACCACCCTGGGCCATCAGTCCAGTGCGGGATCATACATACATTGCAGAGCGGGCTTGGCGATCTGACTGAAAGTCGCGCTGATCAGCGATTGCTTGGCTGCCGGGACCCAGTCCTTGTCGATGCTCGGTACGCCGCGCTCGGAAATGCCGCGCAGCAGCGCCTCCCGCAGGTCCTGGTCTTCGACAGCAGCGACCGCGTGGTCGTGCAGGCAGGCGCAGACGCTGTTCGGATGGGCCCAGCGGCCCACCATATGCGGGACGCATTGGCGCACGAATTCGGCGCGCCGATCGGGCAGTTTTCGCAAGCCCGACGCGTCCCACAGCTGGGCGTGGGCGGCATGGCTGCCGAGGCCCAAGAAGAAAATAAGGAGGTGAGTAACCGCGGCGAGTTGGACTTTTACCATTCCGGACTTTTCTTGTTGTGGACGCAAAAGATCGCCGGTCAGCGCACGGACGCCACGAGCAGCACAGCCGGCGCCGCGGGCGCGCCGTTGAAGCTGAAACTGCCAGCATGCGGGAGGCCGCCATCGGTCGATCCCGCCAGCGACGGGCCGGCGAACAGGAACGCGAAAGCGAGGATGAGGCTGGCGAAGCGCATCTGACATCTCCCGTGACCGGCACCAGACGCCGTGTCGTGGGGAGAGTGATAGCCGGCGGCCGTTTCGGCGGCACGGCACGCCAAGCGCAAAGTGGTTTCGTCGGTGCCCGCGTATGTTTCGTCGGAACCGGCGCCACGAAACAATCGCCGGCGTGGATTGGTCACACGGGCGTCACCTGAGCTTAACCGTGATGCGCTTTAAGCGGGGCGCGGGCCCGCAGAATGCAACTTATTCAGGCAGTTGTGCGTTTGTGTTGCGCTGGGGATAGAAGGAAGACCACCGTGGCAGACGAGACCGGGAACAACGAGGTTCGCGACACGCTCATCGTCAACACCGCCGAGCTGCGTGTCACCATTGCGCCGGATGTGCGTAGCACCGCCGCCGCGTTGAAGCAGACGCCATCCTGCCTGCGCGACAACGAATGCTCGCAGCAGCAGCTGGTGCGGCTGGTCGGCTATCGCGGGCCGTCCGTCGATACGGCGGCCTCCTGGGACCGCCTGCGCCGCCAGCAGGCGGCGCTGCGCGCCAGCTAGCCGCTATTTGATATAATCGCCGCATTTCTGGATGGCGGTGTCGGCCTGCCCCCACGGCATGATCGGCACCGACGATGTCGAGTTCTTCGGCGACCCCTCGATGATCCGGTCGGAATAGACCATATAGACCAGCACGTTTCGCTTGGCGTCGCAGCCGCGCACGATCTGCATCTTCTTGAAGAACAGCGAGCGGCGCTGGCGGAACATGTCCTCGCCCTGATCGGACTTCGCCTTGAACTTGATCGGGCCGATCTGCCGGCAGGCCAGCGAGATGTCCGACACTTCCTCGGCAAGACCCAGCCAGCCCTTGAAGCCACCCTTTTCCGGCACCGTGAAATGGCAGGCGACGCCCTCCACTTCGGGATCGTCCACACCGTAAGTGGCGAGCTTGTCGTTCGGGCTCAGCCATTTGAACACGGTCGAGCGGCGGAAGATGAGGTCGGGCTCATCGGCCGCATGAGCGACGCTGCCGGCGCCGATGGCCACAGCGACCAAAGCGAGCGCGGCCGCGCGCATCCAACCCAAGCGAAAGCTCAAACCGATCAATGACATTCAACTCTCCGTGTCTCACCCCGTCTATGTAGCGATTGCGCCGCGCGGCGGTAGAGCGCAGGCGCCGCGTTAATCCAATGTGAGTGTTTTTTGTTACCCTCCGTACACAAGTAAGCAGCGGCGCGATTCGCCTGCCGGTGAACGCATTGTGCGCCCGCGACACTAATGCTTCGAGATGAATTCGAGGATTTTCAGCGTGACGTTTTTTCAGTTTTCGGGGAGCCCGACCGGCAAGCGCATGCTTCTGAGCGGGACGTCTGTTTCCAGTCGCGCATGGTCCCCGCGTCACCTGTTGCAGGCGGCCTTGCTGGCCACATTCACGCTGGGCGTGGCAGCGCCGGCGCATGCGGTGTTCTGGTTCGACGAAGACCCGATGCGCCCGCGCGTGATGGATGCGCCGCCTCCGGTGCCGCCGCAGGTCCGGCGCGACAACCGGCTGAAGCAGCAAGGCGCGACATTCGAGAAAGAGGCGAAGGCCCATGCCAAGCCGGTCGGCCCCGTGGTGATCATGATCTCGCTGGACAGGCAGACCATGCGCGTGTTCGACGCCAATGGCCTGTTCGCGGAGACCAAGGTCTCCACCGGGATGAAAGGCCATGACACGCCGACCGGCGTATTCAGCATCATCCAGAAGAACAAGTGGCATAAGTCGAACATCTATAGCGGCGCGCCGATGCCCTATATGCAGCGCGTGACCTGGTCCGGCATCGCGCTGCATGCCGGCGCACTCCCCGGCTATCCCGCATCCCATGGCTGCATCCGCATGCCGATGGCGTTTTCCACAAAACTGTGGGCCTGGACCCGCATGGGTGCCCGCGTGATCATCACACCCGGTGAGATTTCGCCGGCGGAATTCAAGCATCCGCAATTGATCGCGCAGAAGCCAGCGCCGGTCGCCGCCGCGCCGATGGCGGCTCCGAAGGACGAGCAGCCGGGCGCCAAGAGCGACGGCAAATCGACCGAGGTGAAGCCCGACGATATTCGCCTCAAGCCGGCGACCTCCGCCGAGCGCAGCACCACCGTCACTGCCGATGCCAGCAATGCCGTCGGCATGCCGGCCAAGCCCGTCGCATCGGATGTGAACACGGCGATGGCGCAGATGTCGGCGGCCAGCGCCGAGGTCCCGAAAGCGGTAGAGAACAAGCCCGACGATGCGGCGCACGTGACGCGTCAGGACGTGGATGCCGCGGCAGCCAAGATTGGCGAGGCACCCGAGGCCAGGAAGGACGACACCCGTCCGGCCGATGCGCCGAAGGTCGAGGCCAAGCCCGAACTCAAGCCCGAACTCAAGCCGGCAACGGCCAAGGTCGATGCGATCGACATCCCGCCGCCCGCGGATACGTCGCCGAAGCGCACCGGCCAGATCGCCGTGCTGATCAGCGGCAAGGACGGCAAGCTCTATGTGCGGCAGAATTTCTCGCCGCTGTTCGAGACGGACATCACCATCAAGCCCGGCGAGCGTCCGCTCGGCACGCATATCTTCACCGCACGCATCGACAAGGATGAGGCGAAGAGCATTCACTGGACGGCGGTGTCGTTGCCTGCCGTGCCGCATCGCGCGGCGACAGCGGCCAGCCGCAAGCAGACCGCTGCGGCGGAGGTACCGCCGCTCCCCGGCAGCGCCGCCGAGGCGCTGGATCGCATCACCATCCCCGAAGACGCCATGGCGCAGATCGCCGAGGCGATCGCCACCGGCGGCTCGATCATCGTGTCCGACCAGAGCATCAAGGCGGGCGGCGAAACCGGCCAGGGCACCGAATTCGTGGTGCCGATGCGCTAGCGAGTTTCCGCGTTGAGACGCCCGCCGCCCTCATGGTGAGGAGCGCGCTCTTGCGCGCGTCTCGAACCATGAGATGGCGGGCCTCGGAGCTTGCGGCCATCCTTCGAGACGCCGCTGCGCGGCTCTTCAGAGTCTGACTGGAAATGCGGTCCATGAAGCGCAGTACACTCAGTCCCTCATGGTGAGGAGCGGCTGTAGGCCGCGTCTCAAACCATGAGTTGGCCGGGTTCAGAGCCTGCGGCCATCGTTCGAGACGCCGCTGCGCGGCTCCT
>NZ_JBIIOT010000191.1:0-3000 GCF_044336785.1 Tardiphaga sp.
GTCGCGCAGCGATCCCACCTATTATCGCCCGGACAGCTACATCGTGTTCGATGCGATCGTCGGCTATCGGCCGCAGATGGCGCCGGGCCTGACGCTGCGTGCCTCGGTCCTCAATATCGGCGACACCCGCTATTTCCCGTCGCTCACGGGCAATACCACCTACACGAACACGGCGTCGGCAGCTGTCGCCATGGGGAATCCCATCGAACTGCGCACGGCTCCCGGCCGGACGTTCAAGCTGGGTGCCAGCTACGCATTTTGATCGATCACGCGACACGAGGAGCCGGAGCGAGCACGGTTAGCTTGCTCCGGCTTCGTCATTACCGACGCATTTGAAACGGACAAACGTCATGCGCGATATTCTGAAGCAAATCTGGCGTTTCGTCTGGATCGCCTCCACCGGGCCGGGACGTTACGTCAGCCTGTTCCTGCTCGCCGTGATCATCGCATGTCAGCTCGCAGCCATTCAGGTGACGCTGCGGCAGGTGCAGTGGAGCGCGGATTTCTTCAACGCGCTGCAGAAGATCGACGGGCCAGCGGCCATCACCCAGATCGGCGTCTTCGCCATTCTGGTCTGCATCTCGGCCAGCCTCTATCTGATCGCGCGCTACTGCAAGCGCCTGCTGCAATTCCGCTGGCGGCAGCGATTGTCGGAAACGTTGCTGCATCGCTGGACCGTCGGCAAAGCCTACTGGTTTCTGCATCCGAGCCTGCGCTCCGATCACAGCATCGACAATCCCGACCAGCGCATCGCCGAAGATTGCAGCATGTTCCCGGAATTCATCCTCGGCGGCGTAGATGGTGTCGGCCGCACCGGCGTGCTCGATTTCATCATGAGCCTGATCGGGCTCGTCTCCTATGTCATGCTGCTGTGGCAGCTCTCGACCTTCGCATTGCAGGTCTCGCTGTTCGGGGTCGATATCGAGATCCCGCGCTACATGGTCTGGGCCGCGCCGATCTATGTGCTGCTGTCCACTGTGCTCACCCATCTGCTCGGCCGCCAGCTGCCGGGCCTGCTGATGGAAGAGCAGCGGCGCGAGGCGGACTTTCGCTTCGCACTGGTGAATCTGCGCGAGAACGCGTCGGCCATCGCGCTGTCGCATGGTGATGCAGCCGACCGGAAGGTGATCGCGCGCCGGTTCGACGATTTGTTCGGCGTCTGGCGTCGCGTCATCCGCCGCGAATTCATCTATGGCATGTTCACGCGGCCGTATTTCCAGAGCGTGCTGCGCATTCCGACATTCCTGGCGCTCCCCGCATTTCTCGCCGGCAAGATCACGCTGGGCGGCCTGACGCAGCTCGCGGCAGCCTTCGGCAATGTCGTGACCACGCTGTCCTGGCTGATCTTCAACTGTAAATTCATGTCCGACCTGGTCGCGACCACGCGCCGTCTGCAGGGCTTTATGACGGCCACCGACGGTGCGGCGCATCCGGCTGGATCGCTGCAGCGGCAGGTCTCTGCGGGGACTGACCTCGACATCCGCGATCTACATATCCGCGCGCCCGATGGCCGTACCTTGCTGGAGATCCCGGCGCTGTCCGTTGCGCAAGGCGAAACAGTCTGGCTGAGCGGCGCCTCGGGCCTTGGCAAGAGCACGCTGATCAAGGCGCTCGCCGGCCTGTGGCCGCAGACCGATGGCCGCATCACGCTGCCCGCGGGCCATCTCGTCTTCATGCCGCAGCAGGTCTATCTGCCGCTGGGCTCATTGCACGATGCCGCGGTCTATCCCGCCGATCCCGGCAGCGTCCCGGCGGAGACGGTGGAGCGGTTGCTCCGCGCCGTCGGCCTCGGCGCCCGGCTCGATGCAGGCGATGATCATGCGAGCGGCCTGTCGGTCGGCGAGCAGCAGCGCCTCGCCATCGTGCGTCTGATCGTGGCGAAGCCCGACTGGGTGTTCGCCGACGAGGCCACCAGCGCGCTCGATCTGGAGACCGAATGCAATGTGATGGCCCTGCTGCGCAGCGAGCTGCCGCAGGCGACCATCGTGCTGATCGCCCACCGCAGCCCGCGGGGATTCGGCGACATCCGCCGCATCCAGCTCGGCGAGGGCAGCCCGGTGCCGGACGGCGAGCCGGCCTGGGAGCCGCGTTTCAGCGTTGGCTGATGGCGCGGTGAATGCAGGCGGTGAGGTCTGAGGCCTCGAACGGTTTGCCGAGCACGCAGAGCTCGCTGCCAAGGCGCTGGCGCACCTGCTGCTCGGATGCGGCGGTGATGAAGATCACCGGCGTCGTGTCCCGGCCCGCCCGCATCGCCTCATAGAGATCGATGCCGGTCATGCCCGGCATCTCCACATCGGTGACGACGCACGACACGCGCTTTCCGGCGGCGAGGAAGGCCTGCGCGGACTCGAAGCTCGCGACAGTGAATCCCAGCGAGCGCAGCAGGCTTTCGAGGCTGCGGCGGACGGAAGCAGAGTCGTCGATGATCGCGATGGATTGGTCTGATGGCAACGTCATCTTCACCCGGCGGCTGTGACAGCGACCCCAGTGTCGAGCCGTTTCGAGAGTGTATGTGCCAAAATCCGCGGGCTTGCGGAATCATACTGTGGTTTATCGGGCGGTACCGGGGGCCGGTTTGATGCCCATCGCCTCGGCCATTTTGACCAGGGAGGCGAAAGACCGCGCCTCCATCTTCTTCATCATCTTGCCGCGATGGATTTTCACGGTGATCTCGCTGAGCACGAGTTTGGCCGCAATCTGCTTGTTCAGCAGCCCCGCGGTCGCCAATCCCAATATCTCGCTCTCGCGCGGGCTGAGCGTCGCATAGCGCGCCTTGATGTCGGCGATGGTGTCCCGCGCCTCGCGCGCCACCCGGTCGCGCTCGACGGCGCCGGCCACCGCATCCAGCATCTCCTGGTCGCGAAACGGCTTTGGCAGGAAGTCCACCGCGCCCGCCTTCATGGCGCGCACGGTCATCGGCACATCGGCATGGCCGGTCATGAACACGATCGGCACCGCCTTGCCGAGATCGGCGAGCTTCTTCTGGAAATCCAGCCCGCT
>NZ_JBIIOT010000045.1:0-41705 GCF_044336785.1 Tardiphaga sp.
CCGTGCACTGGCAGGGTAAGAGTTTCGAGCGCAGCCCGCGCCGACGTCTGGGCGCGCCGCCGATGGAGATTTCGATGAACATCATTCAGACGCTCGAAAAAGAGCAGTTCGATCGCCTTTCCGCAACCAAGTCGATTCCGGAATTCGGTCCGGGCGACACCGTCATCGTCAACGTGAAGGTTGTCGAAGGCGAGCGTTCCCGCGTGCAGGCCTATGAAGGCGTCTGCATCGGCCGTAACGGCGGTGGCATCAATGAGAGCTTCACCGTGCGCAAGATTTCGTATGGCGAGGGTGTCGAGCGCGTGTTCCCGCTGCTCTCCCCGATGATCGACTCGATCAAGGTCGTGCGCCGCGGCAAGGTGCGTCGCGCCAAGCTGTATTACCTGCGCGATCTGCGCGGCAAGTCGGCCCGCATCACCGAGAAGAAGACCGAGCGCCCGGCCAAGAAGGTCGCGGCAGCTGCCGCCGCCGAGTAATCTGTCGCCTCGCGCGAAGATTTCAGGATTTCGGAAAAGCGCGGCGCAAGCCGCGCTTTTTTGTTGTGCTGGTGCGGCATACCTCTGTCGCATTGGCGTTGCGTTTTCTCGATGCTATATGACTGGAATGTTTCTAGACCTGCACCAGCACGCCTTGCGCATCGTCATCGACGATCACAGCCGCTTGCCCGGTCGTTTCTTTGGTCGCTTCACGACCTCGATCGTGGGTGCGCTTAGAAGCGCGTGAGCAATCTCACGCGTTAAGCCGTTTGCTTTCAGTTGCACGCCTTGCGCCGCCCAAGCGGCACATCATTCAGCAGCGCGCGACTGGTCCGAAATTTCCAAGTCAGGCTCAATCAAAATGACAACATCCAAGCCGACCACTTTGTACGACAAGATCTGGGACGACCACGTCGTCGAGCAAGCCGATGACGGCACCTGCCTGCTCTATATCGATCGCCATCTGGTGCATGAAGTGACCTCGCCACAGGCGTTCGAAGGCCTGCGCGCCGCCGGCCGCAAGGTGCATGCGCCGTCGAAGACGCTTGCCGTCGTCGATCACAACGTGCCGACCACCGATCGCACGCAGCCCAATCCCGATCCGGAAAGCGCCGAGCAGATCCGCACGCTGGCGGAAAACGTCCGCGAATTCGGCATCGAATATTACAACGAGTTCGACAAGCGCCAGGGCATCGTCCATGTCATCGGCCCCGAGCAGGGCTTTACGCTGCCCGGCACGACGGTGGTTTGCGGCGATAGCCACACATCGACGCATGGCGCCTTCGGTGCGCTCGCGCATGGTATCGGTACGTCGGAAGTCGAGCATGTTCTGGCGACGCAGACGCTGATCCAGAAGAAAGCGAAAAACATGCGCGCCGTCGTCGATGGCAAGCTGCCGGACGGTGTCACCGCCAAGGACATCATCCTGGCCATCATCGGCGAAATCGGCACCGCCGGCGGCACCGGCTATGTGCTGGAATATGCGGGCGAGGCGATCCGTTCGCTGTCGATGGAAGGCCGCATGACGGTCTGCAACATGTCCATCGAAGGCGGCGCCCGCGCCGGCCTGATCGCGCCGGACGACGTGGCGTATGAATTCCTGAAGGGCCGCCCGATGTCGCCGAAGGGCGAGTTGTGGGACAAGGCCGTGGCCTATTGGAATACGCTGCGCACCGACGAAGGCGCGCATTTCGATCACGAGATCCGTCTCGACGCCGCCAAACTGCCGCCGATCGTCACCTGGGGCACCTCGCCTGAGGACGTCATCTCGATCGCCGGCAAGGTGCCGAACCCGGCTGACATTGCCGATGAAGCCAAGCGTCTCTCCAAGGAGCGCGCGCTGGCCTATATGGGCCTGACCGCCGGCACGAAAATCACCGACATCAAGATCGACCGCGTCTTCATCGGCTCCTGCACCAATGGCCGCATCGAGGACATGCGCGCCGCCGCGAAGATGATCGAGGGCAAAACCATCAACGGCAATGTGTCGGGCATGATCGTGCCGGGCTCCGGTCTGGTGAAGGAGCAGGCGGAAGCCGAGGGTCTCGACAAGATCTTCATCAAGGCCGGCTTTGAATGGCGTGAGCCCGGCTGCTCCATGTGCCTGGCGATGAATCCGGACAAGCTGCGTCCTGAAGAGCGCTGTGCCGCCACCTCGAACCGCAATTTCGAAGGTCGCCAGGGCCACAAGGGCCGCACCCATCTGGTGTCGCCGGCCATGGCCGCAGCAGCAGCGATCGCGGGCCACTTCGTCGATATCCGCGAGTGGCATTAATGGCCACCGCAGCATGAACTAACAAAACGGCCCGCTTCGACGGGCCGTTTTCGTTGACACGATAGTGATGCGTGTTGCCACGAAAACAACCCATGTGCGAACATTCCATGGCAGCTAGCGCGGCGCTTGTATTTCCCGTGGATTGCTCTATGGTGCCGACATATTCGATTTGACGGCTCTGACTTCGCCGATAGCTGCACAAGCAGCCCTTCGCCCAAGACTTCGCTGAGATTGGATAGTTCCGCACGGAGGTCGTGTGGAACAACACACAGTCGTAGCCGGCATCGCGTTGATGCACACAAATCGGCCGATTGTTTCTTGGAGAAGTGTTATGGCGACCGGTACCGTGAAGTGGTTCAACAGCGACAAGGGCTTTGGTTTCATTCAGCCGAGCGATGGCAGCAAGGATGTGTTCGTTCACATCAGCGCCGTCGAGCGTGCGGGCCTCAGCGGCCTGAATGAAGGCCAGCAGGTCAATTTCGAGCTGAAGACCGATAAGATGCGTGGCAAGGTCAGCGCTGAGAATCTCTCGCTGGCATAAGCTGACGCGGCAAGCGTTTCACGGATGTACTGAAACGAAGGCCTGAGGAACGTCCCGCTGGAAACGGCGGGGCGCTTTTTTATGTCTGGATGAATCTTGAGTTTGCCGCCGCAATGCACGCGGCGACATCGTTCAGGCCGCCGTCTTCGCCTTGCGTATGCGTTTGACCTTGGGCGGTGGCGGATTGGCAAGCGCCTCGGCGCGATCGGCGGCCTCCTTGGCCAGCCGCAATGCCCGCAGCTTTTCGGTGTTGTTGGCGACAAAGGCGACGCGTGCCGCATGCTCGTCCATCGCCACTTTGCCGTCGCGCGCGACCCGCGCCCTCTTTTCGAGTTGCGTCTCGATGGCGGACTCTGGTTTGTTCAAGGTCGAACCCTTCCTGCTCAAGACGCTGCTCTTGGTTCCATATAGGAACGCGCAGCGTCCATCGCCACCACACGCTTTGCAAATGCCGCGCTCACCCACCCAGCCGATCGCCATGGACCAGACTCACGCCCGCCGCGTCTGGCTGCGGGCGCAGCGGCTGGATGAGCGCGCGCCGTTCGGTGAGGGCGCTGATGCCGTCGCGCGGGCCGTGCAGCATCTCGGCTATGTGCAGATCGACACCATCAATGTCATCGAGCGTAGTCATCATCACATCCTGTTTGCGCGGATTCCGAACTACAAACGCAGCGATCTGAAGCAGGCGCAGTCCATCGACAAGAGCGTGTTCGAATACTGGACCCACGCGCTGGCTTACGTGCCAGCCGCCGATCTGCGCTTCTTCGTGCCGGACATGAAATATTATCGCGCCAATGGTCATGACTGGTGCGCAACCGTGACGCCGGCAGACAAGCGCAAGGTGATGCGGCTGGCGAAATCAGGGCCGCTATCGATTCGTGACATCGATGACGATGTTCTGCGCGAGAAGGATCATGAATGGGCCAGCCGCAAGCCGTCGAAGCGCGCGCTGCAACTGGCGTTTTTTGAGGGCCATCTCACGGTCTCCGAACGCACGGGCATGCTGAAAACCTATGATCTCCTGTTGCGCCATTTTGATTTGAAGAGTTTGCCAAAGGCTGCAACGGGTAACGAGTGCTTCGCCTATCTGCTCGATCGGGCGCTGCGGTCGCAAGGCATCGTCAGTCTCGATTCGATCTGTCATCTCGATGCGCCGAGCAAGGCCGGCGTGCGAAAGATCATCGAGGCGCGCATGAAGCGCAGGGAGTTGATGCCGGTCGCACTTGAAGGCGCCGGCAAGCAGGAGCATTGGGCGACGCCTGATAGCATCGAAGCAAGCGAGACCGCGCCGCATGGTCTCGTGCATCTGTTATCGCCATTTGACCCGCTGATCATTCAGCGCAAGCGCGCACATCTCGTCTTCGGTCACGATCATCGCTTCGAGGCCTATGTGCCGAAGGACAAACGCAAGCTTGGCTATTTCGCGTTGCCGGTCCTGGTGGACGACAAGATCGTCGCGGCGATCGATCTCAAGACTGATCGGCAGAATAAGAAACTGCTGATGCAGCAGTGGAGCTGGGTGGGCGAGGGCGCGGAAAAGAAAGCGCCGCGAAAAGAATGGAAGCGGCGCATTGAGGAAGAGCTGCATCGCTTCGAGGCATTTCAGCTCGACCCGTAGTGAGGAGGGCGGATGAGCCGAAGGCGTCATCCGCCGCGGAGTTTCAGCTGCGCGCCTGGCCGGCGGATGACGCTTCGCTCATCCGCCCTACGGCTCCAGCTCACCAATACACATTGAAGTGCCGCCGATGATGCCAGTGGCGATGGTGCCACGGGCGATAGCGGCAGATCTTTCGCGGGCCGTAATAGGTCCAGATCACGCGGCAGAAACGGCGAGGGCCGTAATAGCGCGGACCATACGAATAGTAGCGGGGTCCGGCATAGCCATAGTAGCGCGGCGCGAAGTAACGGTGGCGATGGACGTGACGGCGATGGCCATAATAGGCCGGGGCGTAGAAGCTGCGGCGCGCGAAGGCCGGTCCGCCATAGCGGATGCCGCCGCCGTGAAATGCAGGTCCGCGTCGAAACCCGCCGCCGGCGAAAGCGGGACGATGCTGGAAGCCGCCGCCGCGGAAAGCTGGCGCGGCTGCGCGAAAGCCTCCGCCGCGAAACCCGCCTCCGTGGAATGCATGCCCGCCGCCGCGAAATCCTCCTCCATGAAAGCCTCCGCCACCACCGCGGAAACCCCCGCCACCGCGAAATCCGCCGCCGCCATGGCCGCGATGCTGGACCTCGGTGGTGAGCGCGTCGCGCGCCTGTTTAGCGGCGGGTGCCATGCCGGGATTGCTCAGCGATAGCGCGTGCGCGGCAGGCGCAAGCGACAACATCACGCCCGCTGCCGCAGCGATGCCGAGCGAGCGCGTCACGACGTTTCGGATTGTAGACACGCGATCTGGTTTCATCGAAATCACCCTCCCGAAGGTGTCATCGACGCACGGATAAGCGTTGCCGCAGATCGTGATCTGCGAGCGGTGGCCGTGCGTGACTGGTGTGCCCTTGGCACGAAAACTAGGAGCGGTGATCTGAACGCGCCATGAATGAGCGCGTCAAAATGAAACGGGCGCCGTGAAGGCGCCCGCGATGATCGCTTTGCGATATGCTGTTCTTACCAGCGGCCAAACGAGAAGCCGACGCTGAGCGGGCCGCCGCCGAAGCCGATGCCCGGTCCATAGCCATAGGCGCCGTAAGGGCGATAACCATAGGGCCGATATCCATAGCCGCCGCCGTAATAGGCCGGGCCGTAATAAGAGCGATAGACCGGCCGATAGCCGTAGCCATAACGCGGTCCGTAATAGGGGCGATAGCCATAGTGCCGGTGGCCGAAGTGGCGATGGTGTCCCCAGTGGCGGTGGCCGAAGTGATGATGGCGGTGGCCGTGCCAGTGGCGATGCTGCGAGCTGAAGTCCGTTAGCGGCGCCTTGTTCTGTGCGGCAGCCTTCGCGGGCGTTGCGGCCAGCGCAGGCGCTGCTGCGAATGTACCGCCGAGTGTCACAGTAGCAGCCATCAGAGCTGCGCCTACCCATGTCTTCATGATTGTCCTCGTTGAAGTCTCTTTTGTCGTCGCCTTGATCGCATAACGTTTCAAAGTGCTTCGATTTCCCGCGACAAGGGGACGCGGTGAAATGCGCGATGTGGAATGGCTCCACATCGCGCGATCTCGTTAGCGCCAGTGGTGGTGGCGGCGATGATGATGGAAGTGCGGACGATGCCAGCCGTGATGGCGGCGCACATGGTGCGGACGATGCCAGCCATGGTGACGGCGCACATGGTGGTGGCGATAGCCGTGACGATGATGGTGACGATACTGCACCTGGGTGGTCAGGCCTTCACCGGCCCCCTGCACCGTGGCCGCAACGCCCGGATTGTTGAGCGAGACCGCGTTCGCCTGCTGCGCCGGCGCGGCCACGAACATCAGGCCTGCAATGGCGGCAAGGCCGAATAGCTTTTTCAAGTTCACGTGTTCTCTCCTAATTCCGCGGGCATCTGAACGTGCACGCTGCATGGGTTCATTGCCCATGTGATGACGCTAGGTCTCGGGAGGTGAACGCGAAATGAATATAAGCCGCGCGATATGCCGCACGGTTTTTGGTCGCAGAATGGGGAACGAAGGGATTGAAATGCGCGCGCACAAGCATGGTTGCGCTTGGTTCTGCGCGCGACGTGAAGCTGCGATGCCTGTGCTTAGCCGCGGCGCCAGTAGCAATTCGTGCGTGGCACGATCACGGTACCGCTCGGGCGATGCTCCTGCACGAGTTGCGCCGTGCAATCGCGCACGGCGTTCGGGCCGGGATTGTAGCGGGGATAGACGCCGCGGGTGTCGTCGTCGCGATAGATGCGCACGCGCGGGCGGGCGCTGCTGCTTTGGGCCGAGATGTCGGTCGAGCGCTTGGCAGACGGCGTGGTCTGCGCTGTGGCGCCGTCCATCGACAGGCTGCCGAGGGCCAGTGTCGCCACTGCCAAAGTTGCTGTCATGATCCGCATGCTACGCCCCAAACTGCCGTCGTTTTCTCGCCGCAAAGTCTCTGATTGAGGCGGTCGCGTCAACCGCTGCGGACGCCTTGCCAACAAAGCCGGATCGGCTAGACAGGAACCCATGTGGCATCAGGCAAAAGCTCCCGACCTCGCCGAAATGGAAGAGATGGCCCATGCCATGCTCGCCGTCCTGCCGGAGGATTTCCGCAAGCTCTGTGCGGGTGTGATCATCCGTGTCGATGATTTCCCCACCGATGAGGTGCTGGAGGAGCTACAGGCCGAAACCGAATTCGACCTGCTCGGGCTGTTCCAGGGCGTTGGCCTGCCGTTCCAGTCGCAGGAGATCTCCGGCCAGATGCCCAACATGATCTGGCTGTATCGCCGCCCGATCCTGGATTATTGGGCCGAGCATGACGAAACCCTCGGCCATATCGTCCGCCACGTCCTGGTCCACGAAATCGGCCACCATTTCGGCCTCTCGGACGACGACATGGAGGCCATCGAGGCGCAGGTGACGGACTAGGCTCCCCCTCATGGTGAGGAGGCGCGCCTTCCGCGCCGTCTCGAACCATGAACTGGCCAGGCTCCGAGCCTGCGGCCATCCCTTGCGAATGGCTGCGCCATTCGCTGGGAGACGCCGCTGCGCGGCTCCTCAGGATGAGGGGCTTAGGCTAACCCGATCCCAGCACTGCAGAAATGCCGCTTGGAGCGCCCGCCCTCCCGCGCTAAAAAGCGCGCTCAATTCCGAGGACACGCTCATGGACAAGTTCACCACGCTGGAAGGCGTCGCAGCTCCGATGAAGGTGATCAATGTCGATACCGACATGATCATCCCGAAGCAGTATCTGAAGACCATCAAGCGCACCGGCCTCGGCAAGGGTCTTTTCGCGGATGCCCGCTACAATGACGATGGCAGCGAGAATCCGGATTTCGTGCTCAACAAGCCGGCCTATCGCCAGGCGAAGATCCTGGTGGGCGGCGACAATTTCGGTTGCGGTTCGTCGCGCGAGCACGCGCCGTGGGCGCTGCTGGATTTCGGCATCCGTTGCGTGATCTCGACCTCGTTCGGCGACATTTTCTACAACAACTGCTTCAAGAACGGCGTGCTGCCGATCCGCGTCTCGCAGACCGATCTCGACGCGCTGTTCGACGATGCCGAGCGCGGCGCCAATGCCATCGTCACCATCGATCTGCCGAACCAGGAGATCCGCGGCCCCGATGGCGGCACGGTGAAGTTCGAGATCGACCCGTTCCGCAAGCACTGCCTGATCAACGGCCTCGACGATATCGGTCTGACGATGGAAAAGAAGACCTCCATCGATGGGTATGAAGAGAAGCTGAAGAGCGAGCGCGCCTGGGCGTGAGCTGAGGCGTTAATGGCCTCCCTCCCCGGAGCGAAGCGAATGGGGAGGGTGGCGCGTAGCGCCGGGTGGGGTCTCTCCCCACGTGACGTCGGAGTTTGGGGAAGCACCCCACTCGTCTCAAAGCTCACTGAACGCTCGCTTCGATCCACCCTCCCCGCTGCGCGGCTTCGCCGCTTGGGGGAGGGAGAAGAAAGCCTCACCCCATCGCTGCGATCGCGTCCGCGATCGCAATCGTCCGCTTCGCCATCTCCGCATGCAGGCGCTCGACCATTTTGCCGTCCATCTGGATCGCGCCGCGGCTCGCATTTTCCGGCTGTTCGAAGGCCGCGATGATGCGCCGCGCCTGTGCGACTTCGTCCGCCGGCGGCGTGAACACCTTGTTGCTGGCGTCGATCTGCGCGGGATGAATCAGCGTCTTGCCGTCGAAGCCGATGTCGCGGCCCTGTTCGGCCTCGGCGATGAAGCCTTCATTGTCGTTGAAATTGCTGTAGGGCCCGTCGAGGATGTCGAGGCCGTAAAGCCGTGCGGCCAGCACGCATTGGGTGATCATGCCGAGCATCGATGCGCGGCCGGGCGTCATCCGGATGCGTGTCTCGCGCGCGATGTCATTGGGGCCCCACACGAAGCCGGCGAGACGCACTTCCGCATCCCTGGAGCAGGCGGCGAGTTCTTCCACATGCAGGATCGCCCGCGAGGTCTCGATCATCGCCCAGACCTTGATCGACATGTCGGCATTGAGATCGCTGAGACGATCCGCCACCGCATTGAGATCCTCGATGCTGGACACCTTCGGCACCAGAATGCCGTCGGGCTTGGCCTTGGCAGCCATCGCGACGTCGTCGATCCACCAGGGTGAATCCAGCGCATTGATGCGGACCAGCATTTCGCGCTTGCCGAAACCGCCTTTGCCCAGCGTTTCGGCGATGGCGTCGCGCGCGGTGCCTTTGGAATCCGGCGCCACGGCGTCTTCGAGATCCAGAATGATGCCGTCGGCCGCCACGGTCCGCGCCTTTTCCAGCGCACGCGGATTGGAGCCGGGCATGAACAAATGGCTGCGGCGCGGGCGGATCATGGCGTTGTTCCCTCGAAAACGGTGTCTGCTTATGGGCTTGGCAACCGCGATAGCATCTCAGATTGGCGTCCGGAAGGCTTGTTCGCAGCTGCGTGCTATGGTTATCCGTGTGAACCCACGAGGCACAACATGACCGCAACATTCCCGCAGCAACTTATCGCCGGCTACCAGACTTTTGCATCGGAGCGCCTGCCCACAGAACAGTCGCGCTTTCGCGAATTGTCCGAGAAGGGCCAGTTCCCGGAAGTGATGGTGATCGGCTGTTGCGACTCGCGCGTGTCGCCGGAGGTCATCTTCGATGCGTCGCCCGGCGAATTGTTCGTGGTGCGCAACATCGCCAATCTGGTGCCGCCCTATCAGCCCGACGGCAATGCCCACGGCGTCTCGGCCGCGCTGGAATATGCGGTGCAGGTGCTGAAGGTGAAACACATCGTGGTGCTTGGCCACGCGCAATGCGGTGGTATCCGTGCGTTCGTCGATAAGGCCGCGCCGTTATCGCCGGGCGATTTCATCGGCCGCTGGATGTCGATGTTCACCAAGCCCGGCGAAACCGTGGAAATCCGCGATCACGAGTCGATGCAGGATTTCGTCACGCGGATCGAAAAGGCCGCGGTGTTCCGCAGCCTCGAAAACCTGATGAGCTTCCCCTTCGTGAAAAAGCGCGTCGATGCCGGCGATCTCTTGCTGCACGGCGCCTATTTCGGCGTCGCCATCGGTTCGCTGTCGGTGCTGGACAAGGTCGAGAAGGTGTTCAAGCCGGTCGGGCAGGCAAAGTCGGCGGGGTGAATGGTGGGGCAGAGAAGCCCCGCTGTCGTCACCCGACTTGATCGGGTGACCCAGTAGACACCGCACGGACTGAGTTTACTGGATCGCCCGGTCAAGCCGGGCGATGACAAGCCTACTTCTTGTTGTCCTTCTTGCCGTCGTGATCATCGGTATTCCAGCGATCCGACAGCGCCAGCAGCAGTGCTGACACCACGAACAGCAGATGAATCCCCGCGAGCCAGCCGAGTTTCTGCGGCTCGAACACGCCATCCAGATTCATGAAGGCCTTGAGCACCTGGATCGCCGAGATGGCGACGATGGAAGCCAGCAGCTTCTGCTTCAGTCCGGCGAAATCGACCTTGGTCATCCATTCCGGCCAGTCCGGATGGTTGCGCGGATCGATGCGCGAGACGAAATTCTCGTAGCCGGAAAATACGACGATCAGGATCAGATTGCCGGTGAGCGACAGATCGATCAGGCTCAGCACGCCCAGGATCGTGTCGGTCTCTTTGGCGGTCGGGGTATGCAGCACGAATTCGACGAGTGTGACGCCGAATTTGTAGAGCAGCGCGACGAGGGCGATGACGAGGCCGAGATAGAACGGCGCCATCAGCCAACGGCTGTTGAACAACACATGCTCGATGATCAGCTCGATCCCCCTGAGCAGGGGATGCGAACGACGCGGAGCCGATTCAGCTTCTTCTTGAGTCGGCTCCGACATCAGTTGCTTAGGCCGCCTTCTTCTTGGCGGTGATCAGCTTGCGGTTGATCAGGCTTTCCGCGATCTGCACGGCATTGAGTGCCGCGCCCTTGCGCAGGTTGTCCGAGACGCACCACAGAACGAGACCGTTATCGACGGTCGCATCGGTGCGGATGCGGCTGATATAGGTCGCGTCTTCGCCGGCCGCCTCGTAAGGCGTGACGTAGCCACCGGGTTCGCGCTTGTCGATCACGAGGCAACCCGGCGCATTGCGTAGGATGTCGCGGGCTTCGTCTTCCGAGATCGGATTCTCGAATTCGATATTGACCGCTTCGGAATGACCGACAAACACCGGCACGCGCACGCAGGTCGCGGACATTTTGATTTTGGGATCAAGAATCTTCTTGGTCTCCATCATCATCTTCCACTCTTCCTTGGTGTAGCCGTCTTCCATGAACACGTCGATCTGCGGGATCACGTTGAAGGCGATACGCTTCGGGAATTTGGTATTGACCAGTTCGGCATTGGTGTAGACGGCCTTGGTCTGCGAGAACAACTCGTCCATCGCATCCTTGCCGGCGCCCGACACCGACTGATAGGTCGAGACCACCACGCGCTTGATGGTCGCCTTGTCATGCAGCGGCTTCAGCGCCACCACGAGCTGCGCAGTCGAGCAGTTCGGGTTTGCGATGATGTTCTTCTTCGAGAAGCCATCGATCGCCGCGGCGTTCACTTCCGGCACGATCAGCGGCACGTCGGGGTCCATGCGCCAGGTCGACGAATTGTCGATGACCACGGCACCGGCTGCGCCGATCTTCGGCGACCATTCCTTGGACACGGCTCCGCCGGCCGACATCAGGCAGATATCGACATCGCTGAAGTCGTAGGTCGCGAGGTCTTTGCATTTCAGGGTTTTGTCGCCGAAGGAAACCTCAACGCCCATGCTGCGGCGCGACGCAAGCGCCACGACCTCGTCAGCGGGGAATTTACGTTCGTCCAGGATGCTGAGCATTTCACGCCCGACATTGCCGGTCGCTCCGACCAGCGCGACTTTGTAACCCATCGTTCACTCTCCGAAGAAAAATGCCTTCGATCCGCCATCCGCGGAAACCGAAGCGCGAGCGCTTCTATGCGAGAAATCACGCAAACACAACGTTGTAAGCGTCCTCAGTGCCTTGATGCGTTCAAATCCGACAGCCCACAACCGCGAGCGCGAATTCGACTTCCGCCCGGCGGTGTATAGCTTCGCCGACGAATGCACGGCCGTGGCCGGACGCATGCTTGCCTATATGGGCTGTCTGGCGCTGCTTGCCATGGCTGCAGTGGCCGCATTCCAGCATCTGGAGCTGGACTGGACGCCGGCTGCGGTTGCAAAGCCCGGTTGGACGGTGGCCGATCGCTCGTATCCCGCCTTCGCCGTCCGGCAGGCGGATGTGGCAGGAATTACAGCAGCTTATGAAATCCAGCGGCATCCCGCTGGCGGCCGCAAGGACGTCTTGCGCTGGATGCCGGCTGAAGGACGGCCACTTGCCGAGCTCGAACTCTATCGTCTCGGCGGCGAAGCTCTGGAAGACACCTCTGTTGCTGACGTTGCTCTGAGGATGGACCCGAGCGGCCCGCGCGAAACGGTGGGCGAGGGGATCATCGACAGCAAATTCGGCCCGGTGGCGCTGTTCGGCTTTGCGGATCGCCGCCAGGATGCCAAGCGCTGCCTCGGCTTCACCCGCAATCTGGATGCGGAAAATCTCCGCATTTCCGGCTTTTCCTGCCAGGGCGAAGGCTTGCCGGCGCGCCGCGCGGCTGTCGCCTGCATGCTCGACCGTCTCATGCTTTTGACGGCCGGCGGCGAACCGAAGCTTGCAGAATTGTTCGCCCATGCCGAACTGAAGCGGACGGGCTGTGCGAGCGGCCCGGCATTGTCTGCGGCCGGTTCGGATTGGGTCACCGGCGCCCAGAACCCGCTTTTGCGGGGCAGCCTGTGACGATGCTGCGACCAAGACCTTGGAATGCATGCAACATTCGGCCACACCGCGAATTATTCTCCCAAGGTGTGGCCGGTTAGACCTTGTAGGGCTGCCATCCGGCCAGCTAAATTGCCGGGAACTTGCGAAATGCGATTCTTGACGAAGAATCAGAGTGCCAAGAGGACTAGATGACCTTGAAATTCTCCGCCGCCAAACTGACCGGTGCACTGCTCGCGGCGGCTGCCGTCATCACCATCGGCTTTGCGACCCCGGCCGATGCCCAGACCCAGACCAAGAAGCGCAAGCAGGTCACCGTCGATAGCGGCCGTTACAATTACGGCCCGCGTGGCCCGAACGTGTCCTACCAGCAGGGCCCGCGTACCCGTGTCTATATCTCGCGCCGTTCCTGGCTCGATGCCGGCACCGAAGTGCTGCCCGGCGACCGCAAGTTCACCGATTACGCCTATCCGCCCGGTCCGTCTTTCGGCACGCAGAACCTGAACCGCCCGATCGATCGCCAGCCGCTGTATAGCGACTACGATCTCGGTGGTTATCCGAACCGCATTCCGATCCCGTATTATTGAGAACGGCGCGAAAGCGAGAGATACGAAAATGCCCGGCGCGAGCCGGGCATTTTTGTTTTAGGGGAGCAACTCGTAAACTCTGCCCTCATCCTGAGGAGCGGTCGTCTTCGACCGCGTCGCGAAGGATGGCCGCAAGCGAGCGACCCGCCCCATGGTTCGAGATGCCCGCAAGAGGCGGGCTCCTCACCATGAGGCCCACTTGTCTTCTTACTTGTACAGCGCCTGCAGTTCAGCGAGCACAGCCTCACCCATCTGCGCCGTCGAGATGATCGTCGCGCCTTCCGACTTCAGATCGGCCGTGCGCAAACCCTTCGCCAGCACGGCCGCAATCGCCTGATCGACCTTGTCGGCGAGATCGCCGAGATCCAGCGAATAGCGCAGCGCCATGCCGAAGGAGGCGATCATCGCCAGCGGATTGGCTTTGCCCTGGCCCGCAATGTCCGGCGCTGAACCATGCACCGGCTCATACATCGCCTTGCGCTTGCCGGTCTTGCTATCGACTTCGCCGAGCGAGGCCGACGGCAGCATGCCCAGCGAGCCGGTCAGCATCGCTGCGATATCCGACAGCATGTCGCCGAACAGGTTGTCGGTGACGATGACGTCGAACTGCTTCGGCCACTTCACCAGATTCATGCCGCCGGAATCCGCGAGCTGGTGATCCAGCGTGACGTCCTTGTATTCGCGGCCATGCACCTGCGTCACGACCTCGTTCCACAGCACGCCGGACTTCATGACGTTGCGCTTCTCCATTGAGGTCACCTTGTTCTGGCGCTTGCGGGCCAGGTCGAAGGCGACGCGGGCGATGCGCTCGATCTCATAGGTGTCGTAGACTTGGGTATCGATGGCGCGCTTCTGGCCGTTGCCGAGATCGGTGATGGTCTTCGGCTCCCCGAAATAGACACCGCCGGTGAGCTCGCGCACGATCATGATGTCGAGGCCCTCGACCACCTCGCGCTTCAGGCTCGAGGAATCCGCGAGCGCGGGATAGCAGACCGCCGGGCGCAGATTGGCGAACAGGCCGAGATCCTTTCGCAGGCGCAGCAGGCCGGCTTCCGGGCGGTTCTCGTAAGCCACGCCGTCCCACTTCGGACCGCCGATGGCGCCGAAGATGATGGCGTCGGCTGCGTCGGCCTTGGCCATGGTGGCGTCGGTGATCGGCAGGCCGTCGGCATCGATGGATGCGCCGCCGACGAGGCCGGTCTCTGTGTCGAATTTGGCGATGCCCTGGGCATCCAGCCAGTCGATCAGGCGCGTCACCTCCGCCATCACTTCCGGACCGATACCGTCGCCGGGGAGAACCAGCAGTTTATGCGCCGCCATGATCGTTTCCTTCTCTGACCATCGAATTTCGGGCGAGTGCTAAGCCGTCATTGCCATATTGGCAAGACAGCCTTGCTGCACGCGTCGATTGCAAGCGCTGCGAAAGCTGCGACAGTGCGTCCGGGAGACGCCTGACTTTGACCGACACTTCGCTTTCGCGCCGCAATCCGGCGTTGCTGATCCTTGCTTTGTCGCTTGCACCGGCCATCGGCCTTGGCATCGGCCGCTTCGTCTATTCGCTGGTGCTGCCGGATATGCGCGACAGCCTGCAATGGTCCTATTCGGCCGCGGGCTTCATGAATACCGTCAATGCCGCCGGCTATCTGCTCGGCGCACTCGCCGCAGCAGGCCTCGGCAAGCGCTACGGCCTGTTTGCGGTGCTCCAGCTCGGCACCGTCGCCTGTATCGCGTCGCTGCTGCTGTGCGGCGTCACGGCGGATTTCACGCTGCTGAGTATCGCCCGTTTCGTCACCGGATTTGGCGCAGCAATTTCCTTCGTGGCCGGTGGTGCGCTGGCGGCAACCATCGGGCTGAAACATCCGGAGCGGTCGTCCTATCTGCTCAGCCTCTTCTATGCCGGGCCTGGCATCGGCATTCTGGTGTCCGGCCTGATCGCCCCCTTTGTGTTGCAGGGGGTTGGCGCGGGCTCGTGGTGGATCGTCTGGCTCGTGATCGGCCTCGTCTCGGTGGTGATGGGCCTGCCGCTGCTGCGGAAGCTGGTGGATGCCAGCGAAGGCACCTCGACCCAGGCTGCGCCTGCCGTCGCGATCCGGCCGATGTGGATTTTCCTCATCGCCTATTTCATGTTCGGCGCCGGCTATATCGCCTACATGACCTTCATGATCGCCTATGTGCGTGACGGCGGCGGCAGCGCGGTCGCGCAGAGCGCATTCTGGTGCGTGATCGGGGCGAGCTCATTTGCCTCGCCATGGCTGTGGCGCGGCGTGCTGGCGCGGGGCCAGAGCGGGCGGGCGATGGCGATCATTCTCGGTACCAATGCGGTGGGCGCGGCGATGCCATTGCTCGGCCATTCGCCGCTGGTGCTTGGTGTATCGGCCGCAGTGTTTGGTGTGTCATTCTTTGCCGTCGTCGCTGCAACGACAGCCTTCGTGCGCTTCAACTATCCGAAGGAGACCTGGCCGAAAGCGATCGCGGTGGTGACCATCGTGTTCGGTATCGGGCAGACGATGGGCCCGATCGCGGTGGGCGCGATTTCGGACGCGACGGGAAGTTTGACCTCGGCGCTGGTGGTATCAGCGGCGACACTCGCGGTGGGCGCGGTGATGTCGGCGTTTCAGCAGGAGCTCAGCCATTCATCTCCATCCTCATCCTGAGGAGCGCGCTCCCGCGCGCGTCTCGAAGGATGGCCGCAATCTCTGCGCCATGCTAGCTCATGGTTCGAGACGACGCTTCGCGCCTCCTCACCATGAGGGATGGAGCCTAGCTCCCGCTAAAATCATTATATCCCTGGTCTTCCCAATAGCCGCCCTTGTAGTCATTCGTCACTTCGAGCGACGTCACATATTTCGGGTTCTTGAAACCGAGCTTGGTGGGCACCCGGACTTTCATGGGAAAACCGAGCGACTGCGGCAGGGTCTTATTATCAAACTTGAACGTCATTTGCGTCTGCGCATGTAACGCGGTCGGCATATCGAGCGAGGTGTAATAATCCTCGGCGCAGCGGAAATGCACCCATTTCGCGTTCGTGTCCGCACCGATCAGTTTCAGGAAATCGCGCAGCGGCGTGCCCTGCCATGAGCCGATGGCGCTCCAGCCCTCGACGCAGATGTGGCGTGTGATTTGCGAGACTTCAGGCAGCTTGGTCAGTTCGTCCAGTGTCCATGATTTCTTGTTGTCGACGAGGCCGGACACCTCGAGCTTCCACTCCTTGCCGTCGATCTGCGGGGCTTCGTCTTCCGAGTAAAAGCCGTTGAACGGGAAGGGGCGGCGCACATCCTTCTCGGCATAGGTCGGCGCCAGCACATTCGGATTGAAGATCTTGGCCTGCACCATGTCGTTGAACTTGGAGATATGGGTCAGCAGGTTGTCCGCGGAGAGGCTGTCCGAGACGTTGCAGCCGGTCAGCAGCGTCAGCGCGCCGAAGCTCGCGCCGGAAGCGATGAAGCGGCGGCGTGACAGATCAGGCATCAGCTTCACGGCGTCCTTGACCAGCAGCTGCTTGTCGACGCCGGGGATGATGAGCGAGCGCATTTTCTTCAGCATGATTGGCTCCTCAGCGTCCGATGATCATCGCGCGCAGGCTCTTCGGCACCAGCAGCGCCAGCGCCACATGGATGACGAGGAAGCCGACAATGGACGCCATCATCACGAAATGCACATAGCGCGCGGCATCGTAGCCGCCGAAGATCGCCGTGAGATATTGAAACTGGACCGGCTTCCAGATCGCGAGGCCGGACAGCACGATGAGAGCGCCGACAATCAGGATCCCGGCATAAAGCAGCTTCTGCACCTGGTTATAGGTGGAGAGATCGGCATGCGAGAGCTTGCCGGTCAGCGCGGCCTTGGTGTCATCGATCACGCCCGATGCGGAGATCGGCAGCAGCTTTCTGCGGAAGCGCCCGGTGATGAAGCCCAGCGTCACATAGAGCAGGCCGTTGATCACCAGCAGCCACATGCCGGCGAGGTGCCACATGATGCCGCCGCCAAGCCATCCACCAAGCGTCACGCTGGGCGGAAACACGAAGCCGAACAGCGGCGAGGCATTGTAGATCTGCCAGCCCGACATGATCATGATCACCATGGCGACTGCATTGATCCAGTGCAGTACACGCACCCAGGCCGGCTGGATCACCTTGGCTGTGGTGGTGCCGGCGGGTTCGGTGCGTTCGTGATCGGCAGCGATGCTGGACATGGCGTAATCCGTGGTCTGGGCCTGTCCCGACATTACGGCGGGGATCGGCAATCGTTACGTTTGTCACATAAACCACCGCGTGAGCGGATTTATCCCGGTGATCACAAAAAAGCGAGCCAGGTTGCCCCGGCTCGCTCTCTGTCAGCGCACGCAGCCCGGTTGGGGGTGCAGGATGCGCGCGTGATTGTGGTTCCTGGACTGTTTACGCCTTCGGCATCACGACAGTGTCGATGACGTGAATGACGCCGTTCGACTGGTTCACGTCGGGGATCGTGATGGTGGACGAACCACCCTTGGCATCGACGATCATGGCCTTGCCGCCCGACTTCTTCACCGTCAGCTGCTCGCCTTCCACGGTGGTGAGTTTCTGGCCGTCCTGAAGGTCAGCGGCGTTCAGCTTGCCCGGCACCACATGATAGGTGAGGATCTTGGTCAGCGTCGCCTTGTTCTCAGGCTTCACCAGGGTCTCGACGGTGCCCTTCGGCAGCTTGCCGAAAGCGGCATTGGTCGGCGCGAATACGGTGAACGGGCCCGGGCCGGCGAGCGTGTCGACGAGGCCGGCAGCCTTCACGGCGGCGACCAGCGTGGTGTGGTCCTTCGAATTGACCGCGTTCTCGACGATGTTCTTCGACGGATACATCGGCGCGCCGCCGACCATCACGGTCTTCTCGCCCGACATTTCAGACTTCATCATCTTGTCTTTGGCCTGGGCCGGAGCAAGCACGGCGCCGGTGATGGCGAGGGTGCTGAATGCGACGGCCGACAGAAGTGCAATACGCTTGGACATGGATCGTCTCCCGGTTGTTCTTGGGCGGCCGGATGCACATGCACCGGCACGATGAAAGAGGCTTTCGACGAGGCCCGAAGTGGAGGTCGATGCGTCGTCGATGTCCGAGCTACGGGAGCTAAACAGGCCAGTTTCAGCCTATATTTTTCACGGCCTTTGAAACTTTCCAGCACGCGCCGCGTTCGCGCGCGCGTTGCGCAAGAGGGGCCGATCTTGGTAAGAAGCCGGACAATTTGACGCAATCGCAGGTCTCTCATAGGTGCGATTGTCTGGGCTCCTCATAACCGTGCGTGATCCTGACATGAATCTGTTCTCCCGCCTGTTCGACAACCTTGAAGATCCGAAGCGCCTCGCTATCGAGACGCCGGAGGGCGCGCATATCAGCTACGGCGATCTGATCGGCCTGGCGGGGCAGATGGCAAATGTGCTGGTATCGCGCGGCGTGAAGCCGGGCGACCGCGTTGCAGCACAAACCGAGAAGTCGGTGCCGGGCCTTGTCCTGTATCTCGCAACGGTGCGTGCCGGCGCGGTCTATCTTCCGCTCAACACGGCCTATACGCTGAACGAGCTCGATTACTTCATCACCGATGCCGAGCCGTCGCTGATCGTTTGCGATCCGTCGAAGAAGGACGGCATCGAAGCCATTGCCGCCAAGGTTGGCGCGAAGGTCGAGACGCTCGGCGCGGATGGCAAGGGCTCGCTGACGGATGCGGCCGAGAAAGAAAAACCGGACTTCGCCACGATCGCGCGTGGCGATGACGATCTCGCCGCAATCCTCTACACGTCGGGGACGACAGGCCGCTCCAAGGGCGCGATGCTGAGCCACGATAATCTCGCATCCAATTCGCTCTCGCTCGTCGATTACTGGCGCTTCAGCAAGGACGACGTGCTGATCCACGCGCTGCCGATCTATCACACGCACGGCCTGTTCGTTGCGAGCAATGTCACGCTATTCTCGCGCGCGGCGATGATCTTCCTGCCGAAGCTCGATCCCGAGCGCATCATCCAGCTGATGGCGCGGTCCACCGTGCTGATGGGTGTGCCGACGTTCTATACGCGACTGCTGCAGTCGCCGAACCTGTCGAAGGATACCTGCAGCCATATGCGGCTGTTCATTTCAGGCTCGGCACCGCTGCTGGCCGATACGCATCGCGAATGGTTTGCGCGCACCGGCCACGCGGTGCTCGAGCGTTACGGCATGACCGAAACCAACATGAACACCTCGAACCCCTATGACGGCGAGCGCGTGCCGGGTGCGGTCGGCTTCCCGCTGCCCGGCGTGTCCGTGCGCGTCACCGATCCGGAAACCGGGAAGGAGTTCGAGAAAGACACCATCGGCATGATCGAAGTGAAGGGCCCGAATGTGTTCAAGGGCTATTGGCGGATGCCGGAAAAGACCAAGTCGGAATTCCGCGACGATGGTTTCTTCATCACCGGCGATCTCGGCAAGATCGACGCCAAGGGCTATGTGCACATTCTCGGTCGCGGCAAGGATCTGGTGATCTCCGGCGGCTTCAATGTGTATCCCAAGGAAATCGAAAGCGAGATTGACGCCATGCCGGGCGTGGTGGAAAGCGCCGTGATCGGCGTGCCGCATGCGGATTTCGGCGAGGGTGTCACGGCCGTGGTGGTGAGTGACAAGAAGACGGCGCTGGATGAGGCTTCGGTGATCAAGGCGCTCGATGGCCAGATCGCCAAATTCAAGATGCCGAAGCGCGTGATCTTCGTGGACGACCTGCCGCGCAATACGATGGGCAAGGTGCAGAAGAACGTGCTGCGCGAGACGTATAAGGATATTTACAAGAAGTAACTCCACCCCTCATGGTGAGGAGCGCGCCTGTTGGCGCGCGTCTCGAACCATGAGCTGGCTGGGCTCGGAGCTTGCCGCCATCCTTCGAGACGCCGCGCGTTGCGCGGCTCCTCAGGATGAGGGTGGTGTATGTCAGATCAATGCGCTGTCGCCAGCGCGCATGCCGAATTCATATCCGTCTCGATCTGGATCGTCGTGTGTTCGATCCCGAAATCGCGCTTCAACCGCGCGCAGATATCCATGAGATAGGCGTCACCAGGCGCGCCTGTCGGGATCACCAGATGGCAGGTCAGCGCCACCTCGGTGGTGCTCATCGGCCAGATATGCAGGTCATGCACCTGCGCCACGCCTGGGCACTTCTCCAGATAGGCGCGCACCGCGACCGGATCGATCCCGCGCGGCACGGCGGCCAGCGACATCGCGGTGGAGTCGCGGAGCAGGCTCCATGTGCCCCACACGATCAGCACGCAGATCACAAGGCTGGTGACGGCATCGATCCACAGCCAGCCGGTGAACATGATCACGATGGCGGCGATGACGACGCCGACAGACACCGCAGCATCCGCAACCATGTGCAGATAGGCGCCACGGATATTGAGATCGCTGTCGCGGCCGGAGGCGAACAGCCAGGCGGTGACGCCATTGATGGCGATGCCGATGGTGGCGACCACGATGACGGTGAGTTCGGTCACGGGTTCCGGATTGAACAGCCGATGCACGGCCTCCCAGGCGATCGCGCCAACGGCGACCAGCAGGAACACAGCGTTGAACAGGGCTGCGAGGATCGACGAGCCCTTGAGGCCGTAGGTGAAGCGGGGCGTCGCGGCGCGCTTCGACAGCACAGCGGCGGTCCATGCGGCGATCAGGCCGAGGACGTCGGAGAGATTGTGCCCGGCATCGGCGACCAGTGCCATTGACCCGGCGGCATAGCCATAGACCGCTTCGACTACGACGAAGATGGTGTTGAGCGTGATGCCGATGGCAAAGGCCTTGCCGAAGTTTGCCGGCGCATGGACGTGTCCACCGGGGCCATGTGAATGTCCGGCATGGTCATCGTGATCATGCGCATGATCGTGGTTGTGATCGTGAGCCATGCGGCATCCATAACAAGACTGCGTATGGATACTATTACGGATAGTATTACGCGGGGCTGTAGGGCGGATAAGCGAAGCGTCATCCGCCGCGGAGTTTCAGCTTTGAGCTAGGCCGGCGGATGACGCCTTCGGCTCATCCGCCGGCCTACGCATTACAGCAGCGCCACCACGAACCTGCTTCCCACGATGAATAGATAAGCCCCGAACGCGATCTCCAGCGTGCGCTTGGACATCGCATGCGCCGCCTTCACGCCGAGCGGCGCGGTGAGCAGGCTGGTCGGCATCACCAGCACGGCGCCGATCAGCGAGACATAGCCGAGCGCGAAGGGCAGCTGCAGCGGCGCGACGTCGGGATAGGTCGCGGCCGCCGGCCAGCCGGCATAGATGTAGCCGAGCGCGCCGGGGATCGAGATCAGCACCGCCAGCGCGGAGGAGGTCGCTACCGCCTGATGGATCGGGCGGCCGTAAAAAGTCATCAGCAGGTTCGAAAACAGCCCACCACCGATGCCCATCAGGGTCGAGAGCAGGCCGACAAAGAAGCCATAGACCTTCATCAGCGGTCCATCGGGCAGGTCGTCGCCGAGTTTCCACCCCTCACGAGCGAATAGCAGCCGTGCAGCAGCGGACCAGGCCACCACCACGAAGACGATCTTGAACAGCCTTTCGGGGGCAAAGCGGGCGGTCACGCTGCCCACGGCGACGCCGACCAGGATCGGCAGCCACCACTTGCGCAGGATCTCCATGTCCACTGCACCGCGGGCGAGATGGGCGCGGAACGAGCGCAGCGAGGTCGGGATGATAATGGCCAGCGAGGTGCCGATGCAGAGCGGCATCCGCACCTCCAGAGGCACGCCGGCAATGCGAAAACACTCGTAAAATACGGGCACAAGAATGGCTCCGCCGCCGATCCCGAACACCCCGGCAAGGAAACCGCTCAGTCCTCCCACCGCCACCAGAAGGACCGCAAGTTCGACAACTTCGGTGATACTCAGGCCTGCCATGTCCCGCCCCGATTTATATTTGCAATCGCGCCATAAAGCTTGCCTGAATCGCGCTTCATCGGCTGTGCGCCCGTGGCATGCCAAGTGTCAATCCCGCCACGCGCAATGCTGATTTCAAACTCTGAACATGCATTCCGATTATGTCATTTCGCGATTGCACTCGCCGTATCGACTTCGTAAATAGAATTGCTCTACGCGATCCCATATCGAGCAGAGTTTGCCCATTAACCTGTCAAAGTTGTTGAATGGCCACCAGGATCGAACGCCCCCTTTCGCCACATCTGCAAATCTATCGCGTGACGCTGACGATGGCCCTGTCCATCATCCATCGCGCGACGGGTATTGCCTTGTATTTCGGCACCCTGCTGCTTGTCTGGTGGCTGATCGCCGCCGCGTCAGGCCCCGCAGCCTACGCATATGTGCAGGCCTTTGCCGGCAGCATCATCGGCCGCCTGATCGCCTTTGGCTACACATGGGCACTGGTCCATCACGCCATGAGCGGCATCCGCTATCTGGTCTGGGACCTCGGCTATGGCTTCAAGCCGACCGAGCGTGAATGGCTGACCCGCGCAGCGCTGATCGCCGGCATCGTCATCACCATCCTGCTCTGGGTCGTGGCCTATATGAGCGGAGGCGCACGATGAGCGGCAATTCGCAGAAATCCATGCGCACGCCGCTCGGCCGCGTCCGCAACCACGGTTCGGGCCATTCCGGCACGTCGGATCATTGGCGCCAGCGTACCTCGGCGGTGGCCATGCTGCTGCTCCTGGTTCCGATCGTTTTTATCGTCATGTCGCTGCTTGGCCGCAATCAGGCGGGGGCCGCACAGATCCTCGGTTCGCCGCTGGTCGCCATCATCCTGCTGCTCTTCATCGTCGCCAGCGTGGTGCATATGAAGATCGGCATGCAGATCGTGATCGAAGACTATGTGCATGACGAGAAGCTGAAGCTGGTTTGCGCGATCGCCAACAACTTCTTCGCCGCTGTCGTGTCGCTGGCCTCGGCTTACGCCATTTTCAAACTATCATCTGGAGTGTAGCGCATGGCCGCGAACGGCAATGGCGCGAACGGCGTTGGCGGCCCCGCCACCAACGGCTACGCCTATCCCATCGAAGATCACACCTATGACGTCGTCGTCGTGGGCGCCGGCGGCGCCGGCCTGCGCGCGACCGTCGGCTGTGGCGAAGCGGGTCTTCGCACCGCCTGCATCACCAAGGTGTTCCCGACCCGCTCGCACACCGTTGCGGCGCAGGGCGGCATCTCGGCCTCGCTCGGCAACATGCACGAGGATAACTGGCGCTGGCACATGTACGACACCGTGAAGGGGTCGGACTGGCTGGGCGATCAGGATTCCATCGAATACATGGTGCGCAACGCGCCGGACGCGGTCTACGAGCTCGAACACTGGGGCGTGCCGTTCTCGCGCACCGAAGACGGCAAGATCTATCAGCGCCCGTTCGGCGGCATGACCATGGATTTCGGCAAGGGCCAGGCGCAGCGCACCTGCGCCGCCGCCGACCGGACCGGTCACGCCATGCTGCACACGATGTATGGCCAGGCGCTGCGTCACGCCGCCGAGTTCTTCATCGAATACTTCGCCATCGACCTGATCATGGACGACCAGGGCACCTGCCGCGGCGTCATCGCGCTGAAGATGGACGACGGCACGCTGCATCGCTTCAAGGCGCAGACCGTCATTCTCGCCACCGGCGGCTATGGCCGCGCTTACGCCTCCTGTACCTCGGCCCATACCTGCACCGGCGACGGCGGCGGCATGGCGCTCCGCGCGGGTCTTCCGCTGCAGGACATGGAGTTCGTCCAGTTCCACCCGACCGGCATCTATGGTTCGGGCTGTCTGGTGACCGAAGGTGCCCGCGGTGAAGGCGGCTATCTCGTCAACTCCGAAGGCGAACGCTTCATGGAGCGTTATGCGCCGTCCGCCAAGGATCTGGCCTCGCGCGACGTCGTTTCGCGCGCGATGACCATCGAAATCCGCGAAGGCCGCGGCGTCGGCAAGAAGAAGGATCACATCTTCCTGCATCTGGATCACCTCGATCCGGCGATCCTGCATGAACGCCTGCCGGGCATTTCGGAATCGGCGCGCATCTTCGCCGGTGTCGACGTGACCCGCGAACCGATCCCGATGATCCCGACCGTGCACTACAACATGGGCGGCATTCCCACGAACTATCACGGCGAAGTCGTCACCAAGAAGGACGGCGACGACAATGCGGTGGTGCCGGGCCTGATGGCCGTCGGCGAAGCCGCCTGCGTGTCGGTGCATGGCGCCAACCGTCTCGGCTCCAACTCGCTGATCGATCTCGTGGTGTTCGGCCGCGCCGCCGCGCTGCGTCTCGCCGACAAGCTGACGCCGAATGCCAAGCAGCCCGATCTGCCGCCGAATTCGTCGGAAATGGCGCTCGGCCGTCTCGATCACTTCCGCAATGCCAAGGGCGGCACGCCCACGGCGAAGATGCGCGAGAGCATGCAGCAGGTCATGCAGACCAACTGCGCCGTGTTCCGCACCGGCGACGTGCTCAACGAAGGCAAGACGCTGATTCACAAGGTCTATGACGGCATCGACGATATCGGCGTGTCCGATCGTTCGCTCGTCTGGAATTCGGACCTGATGGAGACGCTGGAATATGACAACCTGATCGGTCAGGCCATCGTCACCATGGACTCCGCCGCCAACCGCACCGAAAGCCGTGGCGCCCATGCCCGCGAGGATTTTGCGGATCGCGACGACAAGAACTGGATGAAGCACACGCTGGCGTGGGTCGAGCAGGGTGGCAAGACCACCATCGATTATCGCCCGGTGCATGATTACACGATGACGAATGACGTGCAGTACATCCCGCCCAAAGCGCGCGTGTACTGAGAAAGCGAAGGCTCGAGAATATGGCTGAGTTCGCACTCCCGAAGAATTCCAAGATCACCGGCGGCAAGGAATGGCCGAAGCCCGCCGGTGCCACGCAGACGCGTGAGTTCCGCGTCTATCGCTGGAATCCCGATGACGGCAAGAACCCGTCGGTCGACACCTATCACGTCGATACCAATGACTGCGGTCCGATGATTCTGGACGGCCTGATCTGGATCAAGAACAACATCGATCCGACATTGACCTTCCGCCGCTCCTGCCGTGAAGGCGTGTGCGGGTCCTGCGCCATGAATATCGATGGCCAGAACACGCTGGCCTGCACCCGCGCGATGGACGAAGTCGATGACGGCGCCATCAAGGTCAATCCGCTGCCGCATCAGCCGGTGGTGAAGGACCTGGTGCCGGATCTCACCAACTTCTACGCCCAGTATGCGTCGATCGAGCCGTGGCTGAAGACCACCACGCCGACCCCGCAGAAGGAATGGCGCCAGAGCCACGAGGATCGCGAGAAGCTCAACGGCCTCTACGAGTGCATCCTGTGCGCCTGCTGCTCGACCTCGTGCCCGAGCTACTGGTGGAACAGTGATCGCTTCCTCGGCCCGGCCGCACTGCTGCAGGCCACCCGTTGGGTCAAGGATTCCCGCGACGAAGCCACTGGCGAGCGTCTCGACAATCTAGAAGATCCGTTCCGCCTGTATCGCTGCCACACCATCATGAACTGCGCCAAGGCGTGCCCGAAGGGTCTCAACCCGTCGGAAGCCATTGCCGAGCTTAAGATGAAGATGGTCGAACGTCAGGTCTGACGTTCAAGCGAGCTGAAACAC
This sequence comes from Tardiphaga sp., assembly GCF_044336785.1. Taxonomy (GTDB): domain Bacteria; phylum Pseudomonadota; class Alphaproteobacteria; order Rhizobiales; family Xanthobacteraceae; genus Tardiphaga. The sequence continues at coordinate 25,799 of NZ_JBIIOT010000045.1, forward strand.
CGATTGTCAGGCGACGATCATGTCGTGGAAAGGCCCGCATTTGCGGGCCTTTTTCGTTGGCCCAACGGTCATGTTCGTTCGGTATACTGTTTTCGCAGAAACAGTATAACAGCTTGAATCGGCGGTCTAGCCGCGTTATACTGCTATTGCGGAAATAGTATAGCGGGGGTTCCATGGCCAAGGCTGCGGGCGTCGATATTACCTTTCAGACGCTGTACTCGGAGCTCGTGCAGCGCAGCCTTGACGACAGCTTCACCTCCGAATTTTCGTCCGATGGCCGGTTTGTCGCCGTCGAGGTCAAGGGCCGCAAATACTGGTACTTTGACACGCCCAAGCCTGAAGGCGGCGGACAGGACCGGCGTTACGTGGGTCCGCAAGAGGATCCCGACATCACTAGGCGCGTCGAGGAATTCAAGGACCTCAAGGCGGACATCAAGGGACGTCGCCGCCTCGTATCCACCCTGACGCGGGAGGCTTATCTCCCAAAGCCGCCGATCACCACGGGCCGGGTGGTCGAGGAACTGGCACATGCCGGTTTCTTCAGGTTGCGCGGGGTGTTGGTCGGCACTGTCGCCTATCAATGCTATTCGGCCGTGCTGGCGCGGCGGCTCGATGCGGCCGCCATGCAAACCGGCGACGCCGATTTCGCTCAGTTCCGGGAGATCTCGGTCGCCATCGGCGACAGCCTGCCGCCGATCCTGGGCATCCTCAAAAAGGTCGATCCCACGTTTCGCGAGGTGCCCAGCTCGGCGGACGGGCGGGTATCGACGCAATTCGTGTCGCGCGACCAGTTCAAGGTCGAATTCCTGACGCCCAATCGGGGACCGGACGATGTCGCCGACAAGCCGGTGCAGATGCCGGCGCTGGGCGGCGCAGCGGCCTATCCTCTCCGCTTCCTCGATTTTCTGATCCGGTATCCGATCCGCGCCGTGCTTCTACATGGCGCAGGCGTCCCGGTGACCATTCCGTCGCCGGAGCGATACGCCGTGCACAAGCTCATCGTCGCCTCGCGTCGGCGGGACGATCGCGACGTGATGGCGAAAAGCGCCAAGGACCGGATTCAGGCGCGCTCGATCTTCCAGGCGCTCATCATGAATTACCAGCAGGCGGATATGGCAGCGGCCTTCATGGAGGCCTGGGATCGCGGTGACGCATGGAAAGACGCCATCAGTAAGAGCCTCGCGACATATGACGAAAGCCTGCAGTCGATGCTGCGTCAGGGATTGGCGAAAGGCATCACCGAGTTGGGAGACGATCCGGCGAGCTATGGACTTGCCGGTGATGTGCCGGACGTGCGCAAGAATATGTAGTCCGATCGCTCAGTAGCGACGTGATCAATCGTTCCGTCGAGCGGAAATCTGGCTTGCTGCAAACAGCCTTGCTTTCCCAGATCGAAGCAGAAACTATTCGCGCACCGCAAACAAAAACAGCGGAACGCCCGTCACCGATGCGGTGATGCAATGACGATAAAACAAGGGAGAAACATCCATGCGAGCGCGCATTCTTGCCGCGCTTGGCGCGTGCTTTGTCATCGCGTCAGGTCCTGCAGCGGCCCAGAAGAAATACGGTCCGGGCGTCACCGATACGGAAATCAAGATCGGCAATTTCGTGCCCTATAGCGGGCCGGCATCGGCCTACGGCATGGTTGGCCGCATCAACGGCGCCTATTTCAAGATGCTCAACGACAAGGGTGGCATCAACGGGCGCAAGATCAACTGGCTGTCCTATGACGACGCCTATTCGCCGCCGAAGGCTGTCGAGCAGACGCGCAAGCTGGTCGAGAATGACGAGGTGCTGCTGCTGTTCCAGACATTGGGCACGCCGTCGAACACCGCCGTCATGAAATATCTGAACACCAAGAAGGTGCCGCAGATCATGCTGTCGAGCGGCGGCACGCGGTTCGGCGATGATCCCAAGGCCAATCCATGGACCATGCCCTTCAACGTGCCCTATCAGGCCGAGGGGCGCATCTATGCTAAATGGATCATCGACAATCATCCGAATGCCAAGATCGCCGTGCTGTCGGCCAATGATGATTACGGCAAGGATATCTACAAGGGCGTGCGCGACGGGCTCGGCGAGAAGATCTCGATGATCGTCAGCGAGGCGACCTACGACAATTCCGATCCCACGGTGGATTCGCAGATCGTGAAACTGAAGGCATCGGGAGCGGACATGTTCCTGAATCTCTCGACGCCGAAATTCGCCGCCATGGCCATCCGCAAGATCGGTGAAATCGGCTGGAAGCCGATCCAGATTCTCAATCAGGTCAGCCAGTCCACCGGTGCCGTGCTGAAGCCTGCGGGTCTCGATCATTCGCAGGGGCTGATCGGCGCGAACTATACCAAGGATCCCATCGATCCCGCCTGGAAGGACGATGCCGGCATGAAGGAGTTCAATGCCTTCGTCGACAAATATGCGCCCGATGTGGATCGCAGCAACGGCCTCGTCCTGTATTCCTACGGTGCGGCGCAGACGCTGGAATATATCCTGAAGCAGGCCGGCGATGATCTGTCGCGCGACAACATCATGCGGATCGCCACCAGCCTGAAGGGCCTCGCGCCGACATCATTGCTGCCGGGCATCACCATGAACACCGCACCCGGCGATCATTTCCCCATCAAGCAGATGCAGATGATCCGCTTCAAGGGCGATCAGTGGGAGAGTTTTGGGCCGGTGATCGAAGCGAAAATGAACTAACGAAGCGATGGCGCTCGAAACACCTCTCCCCGCTGGGGAGAGGTGAAGTCAGAACGCTCCAATAACAACAAGCGAGAACCGCAATGCTGATCCCGATGGCTGACATCCCCCGCTGGCATGCGGAGCGAAATGGCTTCGATGAGCCTGCGGTCGTGCACGACAATGTCGCGCTCAGCTGGGGTGATCTCGAGCGCAACGCCAATCGGCGGGCGCGCGCTTTCATGCAGCATGGCGTCAAGCCCGGCGATTTCATCGCGGTCGGCCTGCCGAACTCCAACGCCTTCTTCGAAACTACCTTCGCGATCTGGAAATGCGGCGCCACGCCGTGTTCGCTGTCCTATCGGCTGCCGCGCGGCGAGGCCTCGGCGATTCTCGAATTGCTGCGCCCGTCCCTCGTCATCGGCGGCGAGGAAGACTGGAAAGCGCCGAAGCGGTTGCCCGCGGATTTCGTGCCGGAGGGATTTTCCGACGCGCCGATCGATGGCCCGATCGGGCGTTACTGGAAGGCCATGACCTCGGGCGGATCGACCGGCCGGCCCAAGGTGATCGTCGATCATCAGCCTGCGGTCACCGATCCAAAGCTGCAGCCCTTGAACGTGCATGAGCGCGTGCAACTGCTCAATCCCGGCCCGCTCTATCACAATGCGCCATTCTCGGTGGCGCATGTGGGGTTGTTTGCCGGCGGCACGATTGTCGGCATGACGAAATTCGATGCGGAGGAGGCGCTCAGGCTGATCGATCGCTGGAAGCTCGAATGGGTCAATTTCGTCCCCACCATGATGAGCCGCATCTGGGCGCTGCCCGACGATGTGCGCGCGAAATACGATGTCTCCAGCCTGCGCACCGTCTTCCACATGGCCGCGCCGATGCCGCCGCGGCTGAAGGAAGACTGGATCAATTGGCTCGGCCCCGAGCGCATCTTTGAGCTCTATGGCGGCACCGAGCGGCAGGCCTCCACCGTCATTCCCGGCACCGAATGGCTGAAGCGCAAGGGCTCGGTCGGGCGGGTCGAGATCGGCGCTGCAAAAATCGTCGGCGAGGACGGCCGCGATCTGCCGCCGGGCGAGATCGGTGAAATCTATCTGAAATCGGTCGAGGGCGCCGGCACGACCTATCACTATCTCGGCGCCGAGCCGAAGCGCTCTGCCGATGGCTGGGAATCCCTCGGCGATATCGGCCATATCGATGCCGAAGGCTATATCTGGCTGGCCGATCGCCGCACCGATCTCATTTTGCGCGGCGGCGCCAATGTCTATCCCGCCGAGGTCGAGGCGGCGCTGCTGGCGCATGCCGATATCGAGAGCTGTGCTGTCATCGGCCTGCCGCATCCCGATCTCGGTGCGTCCATCCATGCCATCCTGCAGCTGCGACCCGGCGCCGAAAGCGCGGGGCTGGCTGCCGCCATGCCGGGCTTCCTGGCCGAAAACCTCGCCCGGCCCAAGCATCCCGAAAGCTACGAGTTCTCGCAGGACGCCGTCCGCGACGATGCCGGCAAGGTGCGCCGGACCATGCTGCGGGACGAACGGATCCGCTGGCTGGACGAAGGCCGCGAGTTCCGGACGCGGCCGGCATAAGCCGTTCTGCGACCTGTGGCCGGCCGGCATCTCCCGCGCGCACATCCGTGCGTTTCGGGGGACAGCGTGATATTGCCGAGGCCAATGCTGGCATGGTCTGTGCTAGCCTGTATCGGACATTCGATCAGGGGATTTTTCCATGCTTCGCAAATTGGGTCTCAGTGCAATTGCAGGTGCCGCGCTGCTGACGTCCATCATGTCGGCGCAGGCGCAGACCGCCGTCAAATTCGCGCTCGACTGGAAATATGAAGGGCCGTCGGCGCCCTATTTCGTCGCGCTGGACAAGGGCTACTACAAGGCCGAAGGGCTCGACGTCACCATCGATACCGGGCCGGGCTCGGTCGCCGGTATCGCCCGCGTGGCCGCCGGCACCTATCCGATCGGCTTCTTTGACATCAATTCGCTGGCGCGCTTCCGCGACCAGAACCCGGACAAGGACGTCAAGGCCGTGCTGATGGTCTATGACAAGCCGCCTTTCGCCATTGTCTCCATCGCCAAGTCCGGCATCAATGCGCCGAAGGACCTCGAAGGCAAGATTCTGGGCGCGCCCGCGCCGGATGGCGCCTTCGCGCAGTGGAAGGCTTTCGTGAAGGAGAACAAGATCGACGACGCCAAGGTGAAGATCGAGAATGTCGGCTTCCCCGTGCGCGAGCCGATGCTCGCTGATGGCAAGGTCGATGCCATCACCGGATTCTCGTTCTCGTCCTATTTCAACCTGCTGGCCAAGGGCATCGCCGAGAAGGACATCAAGGTGATGCTGATGGCCGATCATGGCATCGTGCTCTACGGCAATGCTATCATGGTCAATCCGGAATTCGCCAAGGCCAATCCGAAGGTGGTCGCCGGCTTCGTGCGCGCCACCATCAAGGGCATCATCGACACGGCGAAGGATCCTGATGCCGCGATCAAATCGGTGATGAAGCGCAACGAGACCGGCGACGAGAAGATCGAGCTGGCGCGCCTGAAGATGTCGCTGAAGGACAACTTCATTACCGACTGGGTGAAGGCCAACGGCGTCGGCGGCATCGACGACAAGCGGATGAGCGATGCCATCGAGCAGATCGCCGTCACCTACGAGTTCAAGAATCCGAAGCCGAAGGCCGGTGACCTGTTCACGTCGGACTATCTGCCCCCGGCCGGCGAACGCAAGCTCTGACCGACCAGCGCGACAAGAAGGTCGGATCAGTTCGCATGGAAGCATTCGTCGATATCGATGGCGTCACGCTGAAATATCGCGGCGCGGCGGGGGACATCGTCGCGCTGCAGGATGCAACGCTGAAGATCGCGCGCGGCGAATTCGCCGCCGTGGTCGGCCCGTCGGGCTGCGGCAAGTCCACCTTGATGCGTCTCGTCACCGGCCTGCACAAGCCGACTGCCGGGACGATTGCCATCGATGGCAAGGAAGTGAAGGGACCGGTCAAGATGGCCGGCATGGCGTTTCAGCACGCGAATCTGCTGCCATGGCGCAAGGTCATCGACAACGTCATGCTTCCGCTGGAAATCGTCGAGCCCTATCGCTCGCAATATCGATCGAAGAAAGCCGAGTTTCGCGCCAAGGCCGAGCAACTGCTCGCAACCGTCGGCCTGGCTGGCTTCGGCGATCGCTATCCATGGGAATTATCGGGCGGCATGCAGCAGCGCGTGTCGCTGTGTCGTTCGCTGATCCACGAACCCGCATTGCTGATGCTCGATGAGCCCTTTGCGGCGCTCGATGCCTTTACGCGTGAGGAGCTGTGGTGCGTGCTGCGCGATCTCTGGCAGCGCCTCGGCTTCACCGTGATCCTCGTCACCCATGATCTGCGCGAGGCCGCTTTCCTCGCCGACAATATCTATGTCATGAGCGCGCGTCCCGGCCATATCGTGCAAATCAAGCCGGTCGAATTTGCACGGCCGCGCGATCTCGAAGTCACCTATGACAAGAGCTTCGGCGACATCGTGCACGAGCTGCGCCAGAAGATCGCGGAGGCGCGTAAATCATGAATTCGCGCGTTGTCGAAAAGCTCTCGCCCTGGATCTTCACGCTCGCGATCTTTCTGATCTGGGAAGGCGCCTGCGCGGTGTTCAAGATCAACACATCGGTGTTGCAGCCACCATCGGCTGCCTTTGCCGCAATGTTCAAGCTGTGGAAGGTGTTCCTCTATCATTCCTGGGCGACACTGTGGGTCACCTCGGTCGGCTTCGCGCTGGCGGTGGTGTTCGGCGTCATGCTCGGCCTCGTGGTCGGCTGGTCTCAGACCATCTACCGCGGTCTCTATCCCGTCATGATCGGCTTCAACACGATTCCGAAAGTGGCCATCGTGCCGCTGCTGATCCTGTGGTTCGGTATCGGTGAAGTGCCCGCCATCGTCACTGCATTTTTGATTTCGTTCTTTCCGATCGTCGTCAATATCGCCACCGGTCTTGCGACAACGGAGCCCGAACTCGAAGACGTGCTGCGTGCGCTCGGTGCCGGCAAGCTGGATATCATGCTGAAGGTCGGCATTCCGCGTGCGCTGCCATATTTCTTTGGTTCACTGAAAGTCGCCATCACGCTGGCCTTCGTCGGTACCGTTGTCTCCGAAACCCTCGGTGCCAATGCCGGTCTCGGCTTTCTGATCGCGCAGGAAGGTGCCAGTTTCCGCATGGCGAATGTTTATGCCGCATTGCTGTTGCTCGCCTTCGAAGGCGTGCTGATGTATGCGGTTTTTGCCTGGATCGAGCAGCGTTCGACGCGCTGGGCTTTCCGTTCGCAGATGAACGCCGGCTAGCGAACACGTCACACCTCTGCATTCGATCAACCCTCATGGGTTGGTCGATCCCGCGTCATGCGCTAGACTGGCGCGACGCGGGCAGGGACTGTGAAGACAGAACAGCACAATTCTCTGAAAATGCTGCAGTGGATGATGGCCGCATCCCTGGCGTTTCCCATTGCGCTTTTCGCCTTCGCCGCCACCAATTCCTGGATTTCCACCAACGATATTGCCGATCGCGAGATCGATCGCACGGTCGATGTCGCGCATGAACACGCCTTGAAAGTGTTCGAGACCATCGATCGCAGCCTGTCGGAGGTGAACGAAATTGTTCGCGATCGCAGCGACGACGAGCTGCGGTTCAAGGCGGATGCAATGTCGGCGCGGCTCAGGCAGCTCACCGATGCGCTGCCGCAGCTGAAATCGGTCTGGGTGTTCGACGACAAGGGCCGCGCACTGGTCAACAGCCTCAATCTTGCGCTGCCTCATCTCGATTTTTCCGATCGTGACTACTACAAGTCCCACATCGACAAGGATGTCGGCACGTTTATCGGTGCAAATCTGCTGCCGCGGCCGCCCTATCAGGGTGCGGCGTTCTTCGGCGTCAGCCGCCGTCGCACCAGCGTGGACGGAAGCTTCACCGGTGTCGTGCAGGCGTCGGTGTTCCCCGAATATTTCGAGAAATTCTATGCCCGCATCGGCCGCGCGCCGGGCAGTTTCTTCGCGCTGGGGCTGACCGACGGATCGATCCTTGCGCGCTATCCGGCGCTCGCAGCGGCCGCGCGGCTCGATCCCAAAGGGCCGGTCGGGCGTGTGCTATCGACCAATCCCGACGGCAGGCTCGTGACCATCAGCGCGCCCGGCGACAATGTCGAACGCCGCATCGGTTATCGGCGGCTGGCAGGCTATCCCGTCTATGTCGCCGCCGGCCTGGAAACTTCGGCCATCCGCGATCGCTGGTTGAAAGCGATCAGCTATCATTTGATTTTCGGCGTTCCGGCCACACTGCTGTTGTTCGGCTTGCTGCTCTTCGCGCTTCGCCGCACCCGCCGGCTGAACTTTGAGGCCACAAAGCGTCGCGAGGCCGAGGAAGCATTGAAACACGGCCAGCGCCTTGAGGCGCTGGGCCAGCTCACCGGCGGCGTGGCGCATGATTTCAACAATCTGCTGACGGTGATCCGCTCGTCGGTCGATCTTCTGCAGCGACCGGATCTCGCACCCGAGCGTCGCGCCCGCTATATCGCGGCGATATCGGAGACGGTGAACCGCGCGGCCAAGCTGACGGCTCAGCTGCTCGCTTTTGCGCGCCGGCAGACGCTGAAGCCCGAAGTGTTCGATGTCGGCCATTGCGTCAACGGGGTCACCGACATCATCGGCACATTGACGGGCTCGCCGATCGAGATCGTCACGCATCTGCCGGACAAGCCACTGTTTGTCGATGCCGATCTCAGCCAGTTCGAGACGGCCCTGATCAATATCGCCGTCAATGCGCGCGATGCCATGAAGGGCGAGGGCCGCCTCATCATCAGCGTCACCGCCAGCGAGCGGCTGCCATCGGCGCCGATGCCGCGCAAGGATGGCTATGTCGCCGTGGCCCTCGCAGATTCCGGCAGCGGCATTCCCGCGGATCAGTTCGAACGCATTTTCGAGCCGTTTTTCACGACAAAGGAAGTCGGGCAGGGCACAGGTCTCGGTCTTTCGCAGGTATTCGGCTTCGCCAAGCAATCCGGCGGGGAGGTCACGGTTGTCAGTGAAGTCGGCAAGGGCAGCGTCTTCACGCTCTATCTGCCGCGCGTCGTCGGCAATGTCGCGCCGACAATCGTATCAAGCGAGGCGCCGCCCATCGATGGCCACGGCCTCTCAGTGCTGATCGTGGAAGACAATCGCGATGTCGGCACCTTCACGACCGACGCACTGTCCGAGCTCGGCTATGCCACAGTCCTCAAGCACAGCGCCGAGGAAGCACTCGACGAATTACAGCGCAGCGCCGGTCGCTACGACGTGGTGTTCTCCGATGTCGTGATGCCCGGCATGACCGGGATCGAACTCGCGCAGGAGATTCGAAAACTCTATCCGGATCTGCCCGTCGTGCTCACATCCGGCTACAGCCACGTCCTGGCGCAGAACGGCACATTCGGCTTTGAGCTGCTGCAAAAACCCTATTCCATCGAGCAGCTCTCGCGCGTCCTGGCTAAATCAGGCAACTGGCGCAAGGCCCAGCGGGAGACTGCCTGAGAACAGCGGAACCTCAGGGAACCCCATGATAGGCTTGGCGTTATTGCGCCATGAGCAAGCCTGCGGGTCACCAAAGCGTTAACACCACCAAGCCGAAGAACGATGCCCAAAAAGGCCCGATCGTCCCGCTGAAGGATGAGGCCGGCGACCATATCGATCCACCCCCGCCCGAAGTGGTCGAACCCGATCCGGACTTGTCACCGGAGGAGGTCGAGCAGGCGCGGAAAGACTATCTGCTGACGCGGTTCTGGCTTAGTGCGCGCGGCTTCTGGGGCAAGACGGGCGACAAGCTCGCCTGGGCATTTTCCATCGGCCTGTTGCTGATGATTATCGCCAATGTCGCCTTCCAATACGGCATCAATGTCTGGAATCGCGCGATCTTCGACGCCATCGAGAAGCGCGATGCGGCGAGCGTCTTTCATCTCACCGGCGTGTTCTTTCCGCTCGCCATCGGCAGCGTACTGCTCGGCGTCGGGCAGGTGTTCGCGCGCATGAGCATCCAGCGCCGCTGGCGCGCCTGGCTGACGAGTTCGGTGATCTCGCGCTGGCTCAAGAACGGCCGCTACTATCAACTCAATCTGGTCGGCGGCGATCACAAGAACCCGGAATACCGGATCGCGGAAGATCTCCGCATCGCCACCGACTCGCCGGTGGACTTTATCGCGGGTGTCACGTCTGCCTTGCTGTCGGCCGCGACCTTCATCGTGGTCCTGTGGACCATCGGTGGCGCGCTGACGCTGTCCGTTGGTGGCAGCGTGATCACAATTCCCGGCTTCCTCGTCATCGCCGCGGTGCTCTACGCCGCCATCGCGTCGGGCTCGATCATGGCGATCGGTCGCCGCTTTGTCGGCATCTCCGAAGACAAGAACCAGGCCGAGGCCGAATATCGATACGCCCTCACCCGCGTACGCGAAAACGGCGAAAGCATCGCGCTGCTCGGCGGCGAGGAGGAAGAGCGCGGCGGCATCGACAAGACCTTCGGCAATGTCCTCAAGCAATGGACGCGGCTTGCCGGGCAATATATGCGCACCACGCTGGTGTCTCAGGGGTCGAGCCTGATCGCGCCCGTGGTGCCGCTTCTGCTCTGTGCACCCAAATTCCTCGATGGCAGCATGTCGCTCGGCCAGGTGATGCAGGCGGCGTCCGCCTTCACCATCGTGCAGAGCGCGTTCGGCTGGCTGGTCGATAACTATCCGCGCCTGGCCGACTGGAATGCCTGCGCACGCCGCATCGCCTCGCTGATGATGTCGCTCGACGGTCTCGAGCGCGCCGAACTCGGCGACGGTATCGGCCGCATCAAGCGCGGCGAGACCACGGATGACCGCATGTTGAGCCTGCACGATCTGTCCGTCACGCTCGACGACGGCACCGCTGTTGTCGGCGATACCGAAGTCAATATCGATCCGGGCGAGCGCCTTCTGGTTGCAGGCGAGTCCGGGACCGGCAAGAGCACGCTGGTGCGCGCCATTGCCGGCCTGTGGCCATGGGGCGGCGGCAGCGTCAATTTTCATCCCGATCGCCGGCTCTTCATGCTGCCGCAAAAGCCCTATGTGCCGTCGGGCACGCTGCGCCGCGCCGCCTCGTATCCCGCTGCAGAAGAGGATTTCAGCGTCGAGCAGATCGGCGAAGCCCTGGACAAGGTCGGCCTTGCGCATCTCAAGGAGAAGATCGAGGAGGAAGCGCCGTGGGATCAGACACTCTCCGGCGGCGAGAAGCAGCGTTTGGCCTTCGCGCGGCTGTTTCTTCACAACCCTGATATCATCGTGCTGGATGAGGCGACGTCCGCGCTCGACGAGAAGAGTCAGGACAGCATGATGGGGCTACTGACCAAGGAGATGCCCAAGGCGACCGTCGTCTCGGTGGCGCATCGCGCTGAGCTCGAGGCGTTCCATAGCCGCAAGATCGTGCTGGAGCGCCGCAAGGGCGGCGCCAAGCTGGTGAGCGATATCGATCTGATTCCGCGCAAGGGCAAGCGTCGCCTGCTCGGCCGCTTCCTGCGTCATCGCAAGCCGGCGACATAACTGGCGTCATTGCGAGGAGCCAAAGGCGACGAAGCAATCCAGAGCTATGCAAAGAAAGAACTGGATTGCTTCGTCGCTTCGCTTCTCGCAATGACGAAGGAAAGGCTCAGACGAAATTGATCTGCAGCATCGGCAGCGCGAAGATCGCCACATTGGTGAGGAAACCGCCGGCATAGGCCAGTGAACGCGGCGTCGATCTGTCGGCGATATAGAACAGCGCATGCGCGATGCGGAAGGCGAGATAGACGGCAGCGAGCACGCCGACCGTCTTGGCCGATGCACCGAAGAACAGCGCACCCAGCACCGCCACGGCATAGAACGGAAAACTCTCGAACGCATTCTGATGCGCGGCATAGGCACGGCGCTTGGGGCCGGTGAGCTCGCCAGCGCTGTCGCGGGGCGTATTGTTGTCGCGCGATCCTGATTTGGCATAGCCGGCAATGATCAGCGGAAGCAGTGCAGCAATCAGAATGCTCCAGTAAGCGAACGGCATCGAATCCCCCCAAACGGCGTGGTGAATTCGGCTGTGATGGGCGGTTCCCGATCGGCTGTCAAATCGGTCCATGCGCCGATCGGTGCCGGAACATCGCCCGGTCGCGCTTGTTACCCTGCGAAGGGAGAAATGAAATGACCAATGACAATGCTCGCGATACCGATCGGGCCTGGGAGCTGATGACGAAGATCGGCTTTGCCATGCTGGTGACGCAGGATGGCGAAAAGCTGCGCGCCCGGCCGATGTCCGCCTATATCGATCGCGCGGCAGACGCGGTCTATTTCCTCAGTGACGCACGCCGTCACAAGGATGACGAGATCAAGCAGAACCCGAATGTGAATCTCTCCTTCGCAGATGCGAGCGATCAGAAATACGTGTCGGTGAGTGGTACGGCGGTCGTGTCCAACGATCGCGCCAAGATCAAGGAGTTGTTCACCACCACAGCGAAGGCGTGGTGGGACAGTGCGGATGATCCGAACATTCGCGTGCTGAAGTTCACGCCGGACGAAGCCGAGTTCTGGGATTCGCCGGGCACCGTGATCAGCTATGTGAAGATGGCTGCGGCGGCGATGACCGGCTCGCGTCCGGATATCGGCACCAATCGCAAGGTTGCGATCTGATGACGAGCGCCGCACCCGGCAATACGCCTGTCGAGGAGCCGCCGATCACGCCGGGCAAGCCTTCGGAGCCGCCACAGGAAAGCCCGCCGGGCAATCCGCGGCCCGAAGTGCCGCCGCCCATACGCGATCCCGGCGAGCCCTCGCGGCCGGAGGAATTGCCGGGCGATCTGCCCGCGGATATTCCGGTGCCGAATCCGGATGAGACGCCGGGTCAGCCACCAGCGGTGATGTAATACGGTCGCTACTAAACAAACGGTCTGAACGCGCCATGAACAATGCGCGCTCAGGCCGTTCGTGTGTGCAAAATAAATACGACTGTGGCTTTGCGGGCCGCCACATTCCGGCCCCATGCTTATTCGTTCATCGATCTGCCGATTTGTTCGGCCGACAAATCTTTTGTTGAAGTCTACTTAAGCGAGGGGCCCAAGCTCATCATGACAAAACTTCGTCTCGTCCTGCTGGCCACGACTGCGTTCGGTGTGACGCAGATCGCAGTCGCGACATCTCACGCATCGAATGGCGATGCGCCGATCCTGCTCGCACAGGCAGCCCCGCCTGCAGCAGAAGGCGAGCCCAAGGCTGCGCCGAAGGGGCCGCCGCCGGCTGCCGCGCCACGGCCCGCTCCGCCTGCAGCTGCGCCTCCTGCCGCCGCGCCACCAGCCCCACGTCCGGCTCCCCCTGCACCTCCGGCCGCAGCTCCCGCGCCACGTGCCGAGCCGCCAGCCGCGCCGCGCGCGGCACCACCTGCGCCCCCTGCGGCGCGTCCGGCCCCTGAAGCTGCGCCGCCGCCACGTCCAACTCCGCCCACGCCTCCCGCCGCAGCGCCGGCGCCACGCGCTGAGCCGCCGGCTGCACCGACTCCGCCTGCTGCTGCTCGTCCCGAGCGTCGCGAAGCACCGGCCGGCGCCGAGCGTCGTGAACGCCCGGATGGCGAGCGCCGCGAACCCGGTGCGCGTCCGACGCCTCCGGCCACGCCACCCGCTGCGCAAACGCCGGCCCAGCCTGCGACACCGCCTGCCGCGCGCCAGGCTCCCGCAGCAGCGCCGACGCCAGCCACGCCTCCGGCGGCAGCTCCAGCAACTCCGCCAGCGGCCGCAACACCGCCTGCCGCAGCGCCCGCTCCGTCGGCGACTCCGCCAGCCGGTGCGGCGCCGTCCGGCCGTCCCGGTGGGCCCGAAGGCCGCGAAGGCGGTCGCCGCGGCGAGGGCAGGCCGGGTGCGCCCGGCGCCGCTCCAGGTGCGCCTGCTGCTCCCGGCACGCCGCCCGCGGCTGTCGCTCCCGGCGCAGCGCCGGGGACGCCGCCCACGGCGGCAGCTCCGGTTGCTCCACCGCCGACCCCGAGTGCCGCGCCTCTCGTGGTCGCTCCCGGTGGCGGCAATATCAAGGTCGTGCAGCCACCGGCACCTCAGGTGACGACGCCGATCCCGCCTGCGCCGCCGCCGGCCGCAGCCCTGGCGCCGATCGCGCCGGGTGCCGCGCCGGATGGTCCGCGCCGTCTGGATGACTTCCGCGGCCAGCGCAGCGAGCGCCGCGAAGGTGGTCGCACCATCATCACCGAGCCCGGCCGCATCATCGTGCAGGATCCGAGCGGGCAATCCTATATCCGCCACAACGAGGTCGATCGCTTCCGTTACGGCGCGCGCGACATTCGCACCCAGCGCGTCGGCAACGAGGATCGCACCATCGTGGTGCGGCCCGATGGATCGCAGATCATCACCGTGGTCGGCAGCGACGGCCAGTTGATGCGCCGTATCCGCCGGGATCGCGATGGTCGCGAGATCATCATCATCGACAATTCGTTCGATGGTCCCCGCGGCGGGCCGCGTGGTCCGCGCGGTGGCTTCTATGTGGATCTGCCGCCTCCGATGATCCGCATTCCGCAGAACCGCTACATCGTCGATTACGATCAGGCCTCGCCCGATCTCGTCTACGATACGCTGATCGCGCCGCCAGTGGATCGCATCGAGCGTCGCTATACGCTGGATGAAGTCCGCTACAGCCCGGCCGTGCGCCAGCGCATGCCGTCCATTGATCTCGACTCCATCAACTTCGACCTCGGTTCGTGGGATATTCCGCCGGATCAGGCCTCGAAGCTGCAGGTGATCGCCGATGGTCTCAATCGCGCCATCTCGCGGAATCCGCGGGCGGTGTTCCTGATCGAGGGCCATACTGATGCGGTCGGCTCCGATGTCGACAATCTGTCGCTGTCGGATCGCCGTGCGCAGTCGGCGGCGGAATTGCTCACCCAGCAATTCCAGGTGCCGGCGGAGAACCTGACGTCGCAGGGCTATGGCGAGCAGTATCTGAAGATCCAGACCGATGGCCCGGAGCGTCAGAACCGCCGTGTCACGGTCCGCAACATCACGCCACTGCTGAATGGCGGTCAGGCGTCGCTGCCACCGCCGCCTCCCGGCACGGCGCCGCCGCGCCGCTGAGCGGAGCTAACAAATACCGACGGCCGGGAGCGATCCCGGCCGTTTCTTTTCAAATGATTCAATCTCGCTGTGACGTGATCGATCTTGCGCCGATGCGTCACATTGCCCGCATATGAAACTGGCACTCAAACCGCACGTAATTGCCAAGGCCGTATTGCCGGCCCGCAAATCCCAGGAGACGCACCATGTCCTCGATGTCCCGACGCCAAATGATGTTCGCTGCGACCGGCATGGCTGCCGCGATTGCTGCACCGCGGCTCGCTTTTGCCCAGGCTGCAGCACCTGCTGCAACGCCCACCGCCGGTAATGGCGCCTTTGTGCTGCCGCCGCTGACCTATCCGGTGAATGCGCTGGAGCCGCATATCGATGCCAAGACGATGGAGATCCATCACGGCAAGCATCACTCGGCCTTCGTTGCCAATCTGAACACGTTTGCCAAGGACACGCCGATGCTCGGCGAGAAGCCGCTGGTCGAGGTGCTCGGCAATCTCTCCAGCGTACCGGACAATATCCGCACCGCCGTGCGCAACAATCTCGGCGGTCACGCCAATCACACTATGTTCTGGCAGATCATGGGCCCGAATGGCGGCAAGCCGGACGGCGAAGTGCTGGCCGCGATCGATCGTGATCTTGGTGGCCTGGAGAAATTCCAGACCGACTTCAACGCCGCCGGCGGCCGTCAATTCGGCTCGGGCTGGGTGTTCGTGATTGTGGACAAGGCCGGCAAGCTCTCCATCGAGACGCGTCCGAACCAGGACAACCCGATCATCGACGGCAAGCGTGCGCTGATGGGCAATGACGTCTGGGAGCACGCTTATTACCTCACCTATCAGAACCGCCGTGCGGACTATCTGAAGGCGTGGTGGAATACGGTGAACTGGACCAAGATCGGCGAGCGCTATGCTGCCGCGAAGGCTGGCACGCTGGCGGTGTAATTGTTGTGCCTTCTCCCCGCTCTGCGCGGGGAGAAGGTGGCCGCGCGTAGCGCGGCCGGATGAGGGGGCTCTCCGTTCGCTCCGAGCGGGCGGAGAGCCCCCTCACCCGCCTTCCACATGCTTCGCATGTTACAGGCGACCTCTCCCCGCAAGCGGGGAGAGGTT